>JBBQGH010000035.1:0-29748 GCA_038322845.1 Gammaproteobacteria bacterium | reverse complement strand
GCGCGCATCCTCTGCTGATTGGGCTGTTGTGGAACCGGCAGATTGTGGGTGATCTGTTTGGCGTTGCGAAGACCGAAGTGCCGTTTCTGGTGGCCGAGGCTATCGGGCGTTGGCAGAAAAACAAGAACGCATTTCCGTCCCGGTTGCTGAAAATAGCGCCCGCTAACCAGGTGGTCGAGAAGGACATCGACCTCTCGCATGTGCCTGTCCCCGTGCATGCGCTGAAAGACGGCGGCAGATATATCGACTCTTCGGTGGTGATCGCGCGTAACCCGCTGACCGGTGCGCCCAATATTTCTGTCCATCGTTTGATGGTGACGGCAAAAGATCGGATGACCTTTCTGATTGATCCCGGTCGGCATCTTGGCGAGTACGTAGAAATCATGGAACAGCGTGGCGACCCGCTGCCGATCACCATCAACAACGGCATCGGCTTGGCGCCTTGGATAGTCTCGACGCTGCCGCGACTAGGCGATGGCAAGCTGGATGTGGCCCATCAGCTGATCGACGGCTCTATCGATTTGATGCAGGCGCAGACTATCGACGTGCCCGCTTATGCCGATGCGCAGTTCGTCATCGAAGCGGAAATCCTGCCCGGCTTGCGCGAGGACGAAGGCCCGTTCGGTGAAGTGACGGGCTACTACGGCGAGCGCGACAAACGCCGGGTGATGCGGGTGACGGCAATTACGCGCCGTACGCAGCCAGTTTTCCATACGGTGCTTTCCGGGCAGGAGGTCTGGAACGCCGTCGGCTTCACGGCCGAGGCGGCGATCTTTCATGCGTTGAAGAGCAAGATCCCCGAGGTCACGGCGGTGTTCCTGCCGCCGGGGGGCTGTGGTTTCTACGAGGCGGTGGTGCAGGTCAAAAACACCCGCAACGCCATTGGACGGGAAGTGATCCGCGAAACCTTCCGTGCCTTCCTCTCGCTGCAAAGAGTCATTACGGTCGACGTTGATGTGGATATTTTTGATCCAGTCGATGTCGATTGGGCCGTGACGACGCGTTTCCATGCGGACCGTGATCTGGTGATCCTGCCCAATCAGGATGGTCATATCCTTAACCCGATGGTGAGCATCAATCCAGAGGATGGCGGCGGCACCATCACCAAGATCGGAATGGATGCGATGATTCCCTTTGACGCGCCGGCTGGAAAATTCGAGCGCGTGCAGTTTCAGAAAATCGATTTGAACAACTACGATATAGACATCCCGAATTCTTGATTGTGCTGGAGCAGCGAATTGATGGTCCTAAATCGCCGCAGGGTTGCTCGCGCATGGTGGTCGTTTCTTTTTGGGCGGCGGGCAAGGTGGCCGGCCAGAAAGGCATCGTTTCAGCGGCAACGAAGGGGCGCTGCAAGAGGGCGTATGCCGGGTTCGCAGTATCCTCAAAAAACCGTGTCACGGCGGGTATTGCGCGATATGATCGGAATTCTTGCGCATGGGTGATCCGCGCTTGTTTCAAGTCTCGCCTCCGATCGATAAATTTAATACCCCCGAACTGGATGGACTTATTCCTGACATGATCGACACCCTGCGTCACCTCGATGACGTCGGGTTTGCTGAACCGCAAATCGGCGTCGATCTGCGGCTGGGGATTTTCGGCCTTGAGTCCAGCGAACGCTACCCGGACGCCTTGGGTTGACCCTGCACCGTGTCGAGCACTCCGGTATTGACGCCGCTTTCCACCGACGAGGAAGACGGATGTCAGGCGCGGGAGCTTGCGTGCATAGGACGCTGTATTTTTCCGGAGCGCTGAATTTGAAATTTCTGATGTTGATGCTGGTGTTGTTGCCGCTGTCCGGAATTGCCCACGCCGATCCTGCCGTAGCGTTTTTCTACGGCATTAATCCGCCTTGGGATGAACTGCAATCCTTCGACATTGTCGTCGTCGATCCCGATCATGTACCGAATCCAGGCGCGGCCGCGTTGGGGGATACACGCATCGCCGCATACGTGTCGGTGGGTGAGGTAAATCCGTCGCGCGCTTATGCTAAGCAGATTCCCGCGCAATGGTTGGTCGGCGAAAACCGCGATTGGGGCAGCCGTGTCATCGACCAGTCGCAGCCTGGCTGGCCGCGTTTTTTTGCCGAGACGGTAATTGGCCCGCTATGGCGGGCGGGCTACCGCGATTTTTTCCTAGATACATTGGATTCCTATCAACTCGGCGCAAAGACACCGCAAGCGCGCGAGCAGCAGGAAATCGGGCTTGTGGCCGTCATCGAAGAAGTGAAGCGCCAATATCCGGAGGCGCGCCTCATTTTCAATCGCGGCTTCGAAATTCTTGATCGCACGCACGACAAGGTGTTTGCCATCGCGGCTGAGTCGCTGTTCCAGGGCTATGATGCTGGCAAGTCCCGCTACGTAGCGGTTCCCGAGCAGGATCGGGCTTGGCTACTCGCTCAACTGAACAAAGCGCACAACGAATTTGGCCTCCCCGTCATCGCCATCGAATACGTGCCGTCAGCGCAGCGCGAACTTGCACGCACCACCGCGAAACGTATCGAGGCGCTGGGCTTTATCCCCTGGGTTGCGACGCCCGATCTCGCCTCGCTCGGCGTCGGCCTGGTAGAAGCAATGCCGCGTCGCGTACTGCTGATACACAGTCCGCTACCTACCGAATATGAAGTACGCCTGGACGATGTTGTTAGGTTGGCGACCATGCCGTTAAACTATCTAGGCTACAAAGCAGAATACGTCGATACGCACACATTGCCCTCGGCGCCGGTCGCTGGCAGTTATGCAGGCGTTGTCGTCTGGTTATCGGCAAGGTCCTCTGTTGAAGAAAGAAAGTTGTTAAATATATGGCTTGCCAAGTGCGTTACTGAAAATATTCCTGTCGCTATCGTAGGTCAGGTCGAGGGAATATTCGATACGCCATTTGGCAAATTTTTGGGAGTCTCAGCCGAACCCGCACCAATCGGTTTAGAACGGATAGATATCCTCCAGCAGGATGCAATGATGGGATTCGAGCGACAGCCGCATCCTCATCTTGATGAGTTTTCCGCAATATCATTAAAAGCGGGTAAGCCTCTACTCACATTGGGTACAAGCAAGACTCGCCAGGTAGCGGCGGCAATCACTTCCTGGGGTGGCTACGTGATGTCGCCCTATGCGGTAGCAACACTCCCGAACCAAGCATATTGGGTCATAAATCCGTTTGCCTTCTTCCGCGAAGCGCTGCGGCTGCCGGACATGCCGGTGCCAGACACGACGACGGAAAGTGGCCGACGTATGCTGATGGTGCATATGGATGGCGACGGCTTCGTCAGTCGCTCCGAATTGCCGGGCAATCCGTTCGCGGGAGAGGTAGTGCGCGACCGGGTCGTGCGCAAATATCGGCTGCCGATGAGCATCTCGGTGATCGAAGCCGAAATTTCTCCAAAGGGTCTTTATCCGAAATTCTCTGCACAACTGGAAGCCGTTGCGCGCGACATTTTCAGTGAGCCCAATGTAGAAATCGCTTCCCACAGCTATTCCCATCCTTTTAACTGGAAAAAGGACGCATCCGCTGCGCAGGATTCGTCAGAGGAGGGCGAAGGTGGCTACAGCCTTCCCGTTCCTGGATATCGCTTCGATTTGCAGCGCGAAATTGAGGGTTCCATCCGTTACATCGAAGAACGCCTCGCACCGCCGGGGAAGAAAGTCGCCATGTTCCTGTGGACCGGCGACTGCAATCCGGGTCGAGATGCACTGGAATGGACCCAGCGGTTGGGCGTGATGAATATGAACGGCGGCGATACGATCGCTACGCGTTCGTATCCTACCCTTACGCGAGTGGAAGGTCTTGGTGTTGAAAAACAGGGACTGTTTCAGGTCTTCGCGCCGAATCAAAATGAAAACGTCTACACAAATGGATGGAAAGGCCCGTTTTATGGTTTCGAGCGAGTCATCGAAACTTTTGAACTGACGGAAAAGCCGCGCCGGTTGAAGCCGATCGATATCTATTTCCATACTTACTTGACCACCAAAAGTGCCGGTATGAAGTCGCTGGACAAGACGTTCGCCTATGCGCTGGTGCAGGAGACGACGCCGGTTTTTGCCTCTGAATATGCGCGCAAGGTACTCAATTTCCAACACGTCGCGATAGCGCGCACGAGCAATGGCAGCTGGCGGATCCGCGGTGCGACGAATCTGCGCACGCTGCGTGCGCCGGCTTCGCTCGGTGTACCGGATATACACCACAGCCACGCGGTTGCCGGTTTCAAGCGGCAGGCCGGCGTGACATACATCCATCTTTCCGGCGCATCGGCAGTTATCGCATTTACCGATGCTGTCTCCGCCGAGCCGATGCTTATTTCCGCCAACGCTCACATCGACAACAGCGCATGGACCGAGGGAACTATGCGCTGGCAATTAACAGGGCATGTGCCACTGCAATTCGATCTGGCCAATGTCGGCAATTGCAGTGTGCGGGCCGATGGACGCGAGATTGTTCCACTGCGCCGCGACGGCGCCATTTTCCACTACCAACTTACAGCCCATGCTGCCCGACCGCTCGAAGCGATATGCCGGCATTGACGGGGAAATCCCCCGTCTCACGCTGGCCGCGAATTGGCAACTCTTCGTGATCGCATTGCTCATGGGCAGCTTGCTGATGGTGATTTTTCCACGCAAGTCGCTGCTGGAAAAACTCTACGACCAGGAGCGTCTCGACGAGCTGACGACCTCGTACGTCGAGAACCTGCAACGTACCGCGCCGGAAAATATGGATATTGCTATCCTACTTGGCAGGGTGCGGCAGGAGCGCATGGATGTCGCCGCGACGGAGCAAATGGCCCGGCCTATCCTGCTGCACGGCGATGCCCGGCTAAGGGCTGAAGCGCGTCTGCTGCTGCTCGCTGCTTATGAACGCGCCATGGAGGGTCGACCATCTCCCGCTGCGTTGGCGATACTTCGGCGCAGCGCCATCGATACAGTCGAAGCCGCACGCCACGACAACATACCGCCGCGCTTGGCCGCTGGCTTCGCCGCTAGCGCCTTCCGGCTTGATTTGCTGGAAGCAGGTAGCGATTTGCTCAAGCAGATGGGTGGTGGCCAAACCGTCGACCTGCTGACGCAATATGGCCGCGAAGCGCTGGGCAAGGGGCGCCACACGCTGGCAGCGGAGTATTTCATGCTGGCACGCCGCGAAACTCCAGATCGGGAGCAGGCCAGAAAACTGTTCCAAGCAGGCGTCGGCGCCTATATGGCGGCGAGTCGGTTTCATGAGGCCATGCAGTCCGCCGACCGCAATCTCGGCGATCTCGGCGATGACCCGGAAACATTGCGCTACCTTGCGCGTACCGCGCTTGCCGCAGGCGAACCGGCGCGCGCCGCGCAGTACGCGCAGCGTTTGGTGTTTCGCCAGCTTGGCGTCGGGCTCGGAGCCGCCAAATGAAAAAGCCGGCGCTTGCCGGGCTTTGTCTCGTTGCGCTGGCAATACGTGCATTGGGCGCCGATATCGAGCCACTGTCTGGCAAGGACTACTACTCCTTGCAGATCGCCAGCGACGACAGGCAAAATCTTGAAAAAAGTTATGCGAAATACGCGGTGCTGCCTTACCTGCGCATCGAACAACGCGACGGGCATTACGTGATGCGTGCCGGTTTCTGGGATAGCGCGAGTCAAGCGCGAAAAGCTTTGGCGGAGTTGCCTGTCGCCAAGGCCTTTGTCCGGGTCGCGGCATTCCGGCCCGATGCGATCGTGCGGCGAAACTGGACGGCAAATACAGCAGTAAGCCCGCCCACCGCGCCTCCCACCCTAACTCTAGCTAAGGCAATGCCGGCTCAAGCAGAACCACCGGCGGCAAATTCGGCCGCGCAGAATATCCGACTAGCATCTCCCGGCGGCGACCTGCGCCCGTTCAACCAGGAAGACTATGCGCTGGCTTTCGATGTTTTCGTCGGCAACGGCGATTTGAATCGTGCCTACCTGGTTGCCAGCGAGGCGGTGGCTAGCGTGCCGAACGATCTGGCGTGGCGGCTCAAGCTCGCTCGCCTTGCCGACTGGACGCGCCGTCCCGACGCGGCCTGGGAAAACTGGGAATACCTGTTCCGCAATGGTGATCGCGGCGATGAGACACTGAACGCCGTGTTGCGGCTGGCGCCTTTCGTCAATCATCCCGAGATGGCGCTTGAGGTGTGGAAAATTCGCATGGCACATGTGCCGCTGACGCCGGCGCAATGGAACGACATCAGGGAGCTCTTCGAAATCGCCGCGCAGCCACAGCAGGGATCGCGTTTTTTCGAGGAGCAGTACCGTAGCCGCCATGACATTGCGTTGCTAGACGTTGCGGCGAAGCTCGCCGAAAACGCGGGGGACGATGAGCGGGCGCTGCGACTGTATAGCGAGCGCACCGATGTTGCGCCATTTTCGGTCGATGCCGTGCTGCATGCCGTCGTTATTCTTTTTCGTCTCGATCGACTGCGCGAGGCCTATGCGCTGATGGAAGCGCATCGCACGCAGGTCCCCGCCGACGCGGCCGATTTCTGGCGCAATCTCGGTCGCACGGCTTGGGACTTGATGGAAACCGATGCGACCGAACTGGCCTACCGCAATTATGTAAAAAGCAAACAGGCCGAGCTAGGCGACTGGGCACGGCTGATCTTGCTGGTGCGTCAGCATCATCCGGCCGAAGCTGCCGACTTATCGCTGGAGGCCTATCGGCGTTACGGTGCAATTGACTATCTAGTCGAAGCGCTGGCGATCGATGCAGAGAGCGGCAATCTGGGCGCGCAGGAACGTATTTTGAAATCCCTAGTGCCGGAGGCCGTTGCGAAGGCCGAGCAGAACACGCGCTTTCTCGTCCTGCGTGCGCAATATCATCAAGCGCGCAGCGAACCCGAGGCAGCCTGGGCCGATCTCCGTCGCGCGCTGGCGCTTAGTCCAGATGCGGCCGACGCAATGTTGGCGGCCTTGTGGTTCACCATTGACACGCATCGCCCGCGCGAACTCGAATCGCTGCTACGCGCAGCGGCGCCGCGCGCGCAAACCGACTCGGGCTACTGGCTGGCCTTCGCTGCCGCCAACCAGGAACTTGGCCGTGCCAAGGAATCGATCTATTGGTACGGCCGCGAAGTCGCGCGCAATCCCGACGATAATCTACTGCTGCTCAACTATGCGGATGCACTGGAACGCGTGCAGAATGCCGGCATGGCCGAGCGCGTACGCCGCCATGCCTGGTTGCGTTTGCGCGAAAAATTCCCGGCACCCGACCTGGCATTGCCTTTAGACAAGAACCCGCAACTGCTGGCCTTGGCGCGGTTGGCGATTTTGAATCAGCCCGGCGATCCCGGCCTTGCCCTGGTACGTGATGTCGCCAGCCGGCTGCGCGGCCTGCCTGCCGACCATGCCACCAACGCCACCAACGCGCAAACCCGCGATCTTATCCTCGGCTGGGCCATTTCAAAAGAACAGTTCATCAATGCTCGCGCCTGGATGTGGCTGCACTATGCGCGCAGCCTTGATGGAAAAAATATCAAAGGGACTCCGCCGAAATGGGGAGAAAGCCAGACCGCGCTGCAACTCAACGACACGCAAACTCTCGACCGCCTGCTCAATCGGGATGCCGAAGGTATGCCGATCTACAATCGCTACGATAGCGCTTATGCGCTGGAGCATTGGCCGCAAGCGCTGGATATCGCATTTCGCGGCATGGAGGCCAACGATGTCGATGAAGACCTGTATGACCGTTATCGCCAGCATGTGCCGCAGCATGCCGATTATTTGCAGTTCCGCGCATCGAAAGACAGGTATGGGGTGTTGAACAGCGTGGCGACGCAAATCGAGGCGCGTTTGTTTCCCTATCGCAAGTTGGAGTTGCTGCTTGGCTGGTCGCGCCTGCGCCAATCGAGTGGCGACGCCGACATTGGTCCCTTCGCGCCTGCAACCGACCAGTTGACCAGTATCGAAGGCCGCTGGCTCGGCAGCCGTGGCGATACGCGTTTGGCGCTTTTTCGGCGCAACGAACTGGAAGCCAATACCGGTTGGCGACTTGGACAAAATTGGACTTGGGACAACCACCTTCAGATCGGCGGCGGGCTGGAATTGAAGGGCGATGCCACCGACAGTCTGCCGCTGCGTGTTGGCGGCTACGAGAAAAGGCTGTATGCAGACGCAAACTATGCCATCGGCAAGCGCGAATATGTGCGCCTGGCACCGCAGCTGATTCGCTACTATACGCAGCAGGGGGAGTATCTCGGCAACGGCCGCGTTTTAGACCTCGAAGCCGGCTATCGCATCCGTACCGAATATCCCGACTGGCGCGTGCGCGGCTTTGCCACGCGGCAGAGTTATTCATATAACGGTGCTGTCGGCGCACAGACGATCAGCCGTTTGCCGCCCGATGTCCAGAGCGGTATTGCGCTGGGAAATGTCGATCCGGTGCATTACTTCATTCCCGAGGGCAGCACGACCTGGGGCGTATGCCTCGGCATGGGCGATAATCTCGCCGGGCAGAACATTCAAGAGGTCTATACGCGGGCCTGGCGCCATTTTTACGAAGTCTGTAAAGGCCAGAACAGCTTGAATGGGCCCGGCTATACCGGCATGCTAGGCATTGCCGGTTCGGTTACGGGGGAAGACCATGTCTCGCTGCGGTTGGAGCAGAGCCGTGGTGGTCCCGGCAGCGGCGGTATGAACCGCACGCTAGCAGTTCGCTATCGACGTTATTTTTAGGAAGACTGACAATCATGACTATGAAAAAACTTCTCATTTTTTTGATGGCTATGGTTGCGGCCGGATGCTCGACGACCAGCTCGATATCCGGTAACGCAACCCTCGACGGTGACGCCAAGTGGGTGCTGTTGCCGATGGAAAACCATACCGATACGCCGCAAGCCGGGCTTTCGGCGGAAGCTATCGCGACGCACGTGTTGCGCCTGCACGGCATCGGCAATATTGCAAAATATCCGGCGGCGCTATCGCGCGACACACTGTTCGAGCCATCCGAACGCAAGGTCGTCGACGAGGCGCGCAAATGGGCGCTTGAGCAGGGCGCTCGCTACGGCGTGACCGGATCGGTCGAAGAATGGCACTACAAGGTCGGCATCGATGGAGAGCCGGCGGTCGGACTATCCCTGCAGGTGATCGATCTCGCCAATGACCAGGTGGTATGGAGCGCATCCGGTGCGGAAAGCGGCTGGAGCCGCGATGCGCTGTCCGGCGTCGCCAACAAGCTGATCAAAAAACTGCTGGGTGATCTCAATATCGGCAGCACCGCGGCGCACTGATCCAGCCGATGCCGCCTGCCGCGAACATCCCTGTGTGGCGCCGACTGTTCTCGCTGGACGCGCTGGCGCCTGAGCGAGTGTTGCCACGCAGCCAGTGGCTGGAAGTCATCCTGATTCCGCTGATCGCCATCGGCCTCGGCTGGCTGAGCCATCCACAGGATCCGCTGTTGGCGAACGCCGCCTTTCCTTGGCTCTGGTTTGCGCCGGCGCTAGTGGCGCTGCGCTACGGCGTATTCGTCGGCCTTGTCAGCGGCGCGCTGATTTTTTGCGACTGGCTGGCGGCGGACACGCTGGGCCTGATCGCGCAAGACTTCCCGCGCGATTTTTTCTTCGGCGGAGGCCTGCTGGTGTTGTTGTGCGGCGAATTCAGTGACGTTTGGCGCGATCGCAATGCGCGCATGGAAGAGAGCAATCTGTATGTCATAGAGAGGCTTTCGCGCCTGACCAAGCGCCACTTGCTGCTGAATCTTTCCCACGATCGACTCGAGCAGGAAATGCTGGCGCGTCCTGGTTCGTTGCGCGACGCGCTGGCGCGGCTGCGCACCGTCGTCATCGGCGATGCGGCGCCGGGGCAATTACCAGGCGTCGACGGGCTGCTGCAACTGCTGGCCGAGTACGGTAGCATCGAGGCGACCGCCCTGTATGTTTGCCGCGAAGAGCATGGAAAATTTCAGCTGGGGCAAATCGCCGGCAGCCTAGGCGAGCCGCAGCCCCTAATGGAGGACGACGAGTTGCTGCGTCTCGCGCTCGAAAAGCGCAGTCTGGTGCACATCGCCGATGCTGAGATATCGCTTGAACGCCGTTCGAACCAGTTGGTGGTCGCGCCGCTCATCGCCAGCGACGACACCATTGTTGGCGTGCTTGCGGTGACCCAGCTGCCGTTCTTCTCGCTTAGCGTCGAAAACCTGCAAATGGTGGCCGTGATCCTCGCCTATTACGCCGATCATGTGCGCGTCGCCGAGGATATAGCGCCCATCCTGCGCCGTTTGCCGACCATGCCCGTCATGTTTGCCGAAGAGCTTGCCCGCATGCTGCGGATGCAAAGGAAAATCGGCATCTCCAGCCATATCGTGACGATGGTTTTCAACGGCCCACGCAAGGACAATATCCCGGCCGATTTCCTGCGCATCAAGCGCGGCCTTGACCTCTATTGGCAAACCTTCGTGAACAATAGTCCGGTCATCGCCGTGCTGATGCCGTTTGCATCGGTTGCAGCGAGTGAAGGGTTCTTGCGGCGCATCGACGGTTGGTTGACGAGCCGCTATGGCGGAAATTTCGCGAGCCTCTGCATCGACGTACACGTGATCGATTTTTCCAGCCGTGATCCGCTCGAAACCCTCGCCGGAATCATTCCGCAATGAAAGTCATTTATTGGGCATGGATGGCGGTGCTGGCCGACCTCGCGGTTTTCGCCAACCCGATGCCGATGGAGCACTCGACGCGTGCCTTCATTGCGGTATGGGCGGGGCATGCGGCGGCATGCACATTGCTGGCCAACGCGACCTACTTGTTGCTGCCGCTACGCTATAAAAATCCGCGCGCGCTGGTGTGGTTGCTAATGTTCGATTTCGCCTTCATCGCGCCGGTGATCGGGCCACTCGGCATGTTGTTTATCGCTCATACGACGCTGTACCGTGAATCGCGGTCGGCTCTGCGCGCAGCGCCCGTCACCGTCGAGCTGCCCGAATATAACGTCCAGTCGAAGGAAAACACGCGTTCCAGCCAGGGCGCGATCAGGGTGCGCTTGTCTAGCAACGTGCCGCAAGGCGTGCGCATGCAGGCGCTGTTGACGCTACAGTCGGTGCCAAACCGTGTCTCAAATCCGATTCTTGAAAATCTGCTCGGCGATGCCACTGACGATGTGCGCCTCATCGCTTTCGGCATGCTCGATGCCGAGGAGAAAAAGATTTCCGTGCACATCCACCGCGAGCGCAAAAACCTCGAAGGCAATCTTTCGCCGTCGCAGCGCTACAGTTGCTTGCGGCATCTGGCGGAACTGCATTGGGAACTGATCTACGCTTCGCTAGTCCACGGTGAGCTGCGCGAGCATATCCTCGGCGAAGCCCACCAGTACATCGAGGCGGCGCTGGCGCTGGCGGACAAGCCGGATCCGGGGATCGACTTTCTCATGGGCCGCATCCTGCTCGCCCAGGGCAAACTGGCGGCAGCAGAAGAGGCCCTCGTAAACGCCGTTACGCTCGGCCAGCCCGAAGCATCGGCGCTGCCCTACCTGGCCGAGATGGCTTTCAAGCGCCGCGAGTTCGGCGCCGTGCGAAATTTCATGCAGCGCTTGCAAGGAGTCCAGGTGGCCGCGCGCACCCAGGCTATCGTCGACCTTTGGAGCGGGCGCGACAGCGTCGCCAATTTCCGTGACCGCCGCGTCCTTGCCCACATCTGAAACGGCGTTGCCGCGCGCCGATAACGTTGACGTGCTGCTGCTGCTGGAGGGCACATTCCCTTTCGTCGCCGGCGGCGTATCGAGTTGGGTGAATCAGATCATTCGGGGCTTCCCCGAAATCCGTTTCGGCGCCATTTTCATCGGCAGCCGGCGCGAAGACTACGGCGAGATGCGCTATGTGCTTCCGGACAACCTGGTGCACTTTGATACCGTCTATCTGTTCGAGGACCGCGTCGCACCTGTCGTCGAGCGAGCCAAGACGAGCGCCAGAATCATGGTGGACGTCGAGCGCATGCATGACTTATTTCAGACCGACATCAGTCATCCGGAGTGTCCGCATCTGTTTTCGCAGTTGATGGATGAGGCTGGCCCAGATGGAAAACTCAGCCACGAGATGTTTCTCTACAGCAGGGAATCGTGGGACTACATAAAGGAAAGCTATCGCCGCCACAGCACCGATCCGTCGTTCGTCGATTATTTCTGGACTATACGTACCATGCATACGCCGTTCTGGCAGTTGCGCGAGGTGGCGCTGCGCTGCCCGCCGGCACGTATTTATCACTCGATTTCGACCGGCTATGCCGGCGTCCTCGGCGTCATTCTCAAGCACCGTCATCCGCGACCTTTCCTGCTCAGCGAACACGGTATCTACGTCAAGGAACGTAAGATTGACCTTTACCAGGCACAGTGGATCAAGGACAACCGCAACGTCTTCGAGCGCGACACTTCGCAGATCAGTTATTACCGCGAGTTGTGGATCCGTTTTTTTGAGCATCTGGGCTATGTCACCTACCAGGCGGCGGACGATATCGTTGCACTCTACGAAGCCAACCGCCAACGCCAGCTGCTCGACGGTGCGCCGCTTGAGCGCACGCAAAACATTCCCAACGGCATCGACCTGGAGCGTTTTGCGCCGCTGCGGGCGCTGCGTCCGGCCAAGCCGCCTCTCGTGTTGTGTCTGATCGGACGGGTGGTGCCGATCAAGGACATTAAGACGTTCATACGCGCGATGCGTACTGTCATCGCACATATGCCCGAGGCCGAAGCATGGATTGCCGGCCCCGAAGATGAAGATCCCGACTACGCCGACGAGTGCCGCGAACTGGCTATCAGACTCGGCCTGGAGGATTGCGTTAAGTTTCTCGGTTTCCAGAAGTTGCCGGAACTGCTGCCAAAAATCGGCTTGGTGGTATTGAGTTCGATCAGCGAAGCCTTGCCGCTGGTGATCCTCGAAGGTTATGCCGCTGGCGTGCCGACCGTATCCACCGATGTCGGTTCCTGTCGTCAGCTCGTGTATGGACTGCCTGGGGAGGACGAAGCCCTCGGTGCGTCGGGCAGGGTGGTACGCATCGCCGATCCAGAGGCACTGGCGCAGGCCGCGCTGGAACTGCTAGGCGATACCGACGAATGGCAACGGGCGAGCAGGGCGGGTATTCGGCGGGTCGAAACCTACTATACGCAGTCGTTGATGTTCGGCAGCTACCGCGTTCTCTACGAAAAAGGATTTGCATGGCAGGCATCGGCTTCGAGCTAAGGAAGCTGCTGCAAAAACGCTCCTACGCGGGCATTTTGCAGGCTTATGCCTATGCCGGAATCATCAGCTCCGGGCCCTGGGTCCTATCGATCGTCGGCATCCTGCTGATCGGCCTGCTCAGCATCGGGGTGGTCGTACCCCATGTGCTCATCGCGCAATTTCAGGTCACCGTGACCTATTTGTTCCTCGTGTCGCTGGTCCTTACCGGGGCGGTGCAACTTTCTTTCACGCGTTTCGTTGCCGATCGAATTTATGCCAAGGACGAAGCGTCGATCTTGCCCAATTTCAATGGTCTGATGTTCGTGGTGATCAACGTCAGCATTCTTGGCGCGTTGCCGGTTGCGCTGTTTTTGTTTCCCGAGCAGACGGTTTTTTACCGGCTACTGTTCGTCATGGGGCTCGCCATCATGTCGGCGATATGGGTGGCGACGGTCTTCCTCACCGGCATGAAGCATTACAAGGCGATCGTACTGATTTTCCTGATGGGCTACGGAGCAACCCTGGCACTGGCGTTGCTGTTTCGCTATCTGTTCGACATGGAGGGCCTGTTGCTGGGGTTCGTGCTCGGCCATTTCCTGCTGCTGTCCGGCATGGTCTGGCTGGTTTACAAGAACTATCGCTTCGACCGCTTCATCGCTTTCGACATCTGGAAAAAAGGCGCCATGTACCGCAGTCTGATGGCGACGGGTTTGATGTTCAATCTCGGGGTGTGGGTGGACAAGGTGATGTTCTGGTACTACCCGAACACCGGTCAGCAGGTAATCGGACCGCTGCATGCCTCGGTGATTTACGACTTTCCGATTTTTCTTTCCTACCTCACCGTGATTCCAGGCATGGCGATTTTCCTGGTGCGGATCGAGACCGATTTTGTCGAGTACTACGTGAAATTTTACGATGCCGTACGCGAAGGCGCGACACTGGAATACATAGAGCGCATGCGCAATCACATGGTCTATTACGTGCAGCGCGGCCTGTTCGATATCGCCAAGATCCAGTCAATCACCATCCTCATCACTTTCGTGCTCGGTGAATCGCTGTTGAGATGGCTCGGTGTGTCGACGCTGTATTTGCCGCTGCTGTTTGTCGATGTGTTGGGCGCAGGGCTGCAAGTCGTCATGCTGGGTATTCTCAATGTACTTTTTTATCTTGACCAGCGCCGCGCCGTCACCTGGCTCACCGCGGTGCTGCTGGTCTCTAATATCGTCTTCACCGCCGCAACCCTGCACTTCGGCGCAATGTGGTTTGGCTACGGCTTCGCGCTTGCCATGTTGGTCAGCGTGCTTAGTGGAATCTGGCTCCTGAACCGGAAACTCGAATCGCTGGAGTACGAGACGTTCATGCTGCAATGACTGCGCTCTTTCCTCGAGGCTCCCGGCGAGCATTTCGTCGGCGTGGCGTGGGCGTAAGGAGAGCAGTCGCGAAATATTGCGATAGACGGATAGCGTGTCGCCCATCCGATTGCCCGTGCTTCCTGCGGAGTTGCTCGATTCGCGGCACCTACGCAGTGCGCGCCGTGCAGATCTGCGCTACTCGCATTAAACTTACCGCATGAAACGCTTCAATCTCTCTAAGATTTCCTTGCACGATCTACTTGTGGTGGGGCTGCCCCTAATTCTGCTTGTAGCCCTAGGCTTCTGGATGGCCTCGCGTTTCGTGCAGCCGGGTCCGCCGCATCATGTGGTTATCAGCACTGGGGCCGCCGGCGGCGCGTATCACGTATTCGCCGAGCGCTACCGCGATATTCTGGCCAAGAATGGCATCACGCTGGAACTACGCCCATCGTCTGGCTCCATCGAGAATGTGGGGCGCCTAAAAAGCGATGACTCTGACGTGGATATCGCTTTCGTCCAGGCCGGCGTGGTGCATGAAGACGAAGACTCCGAACTGATATCGCTGGGGAATATTTATTACGAGCCGGTGTGGGTGTTTTATAGTGGCACGCCCACCATGGATAGACTGACGCAATTTCGCGGCAAGCGCATCGCCACTGGTGGTGAGAGCAGTGGCACGCAGTTGCTGGCTTTGCAACTCTTAATAGCCAGCGGCTTCACCACCGACGACCCCAACCTGCTGACCCTGAGTGGCGATGCTGCACTGGCGGCGCTGCAAAAGGGCGACGTCAACGCGGTGTTCTTTATCGCTGCGCCGGAAGCCCCGGCGATTCAACAATTGTTGCAGGTACCCGGCATCAAGTTGATGAGCTTTACGCAAGCCGAGGCCTATGCGCGCCGCGTCCCAGCCCTTTCGGTAGTGACACTGCCCGAAGGGGGTGTCGATCTGGTTAACAACATTCCCGCGCATGACACGCTATTGATAGCGCCCACCGCGCATCTGGTGGCGCGCGCCAAATTGCATCCGGCGCTGATAACCCTGCTGGCAAAGGTCCTCAAAGAGGTACACGGCGGGCCCGGGCTTTTCGGCAAGAACGGCGAATTCCCGGCTTTCCGCGACCAGGATTTTCCGGTGAGCGCAGACGCGGAGCGCTACTACAAATCCGGGCCGCCTTTCCTGCAGCGCTATCTGCCCTTCTGGCTGGCGGTATTCGTCGACAGAGCTTTTGTCATGGTGATCCCGCTTATCGTGCTGCTGATCCCTGCGCTACGCTATATGCCGACGCTCTATGCCTGGCGCATCCGCTCACGTATTTTCCGTCTCTACGGGGAACTGAAATTTCTAGAGAGCGAAATCCGTCGTCAACATACGCGTGAAGCCGCGTTGGATTTAGCCAAACGGCTGGACGCCATCGAGGAACTAGCCAACGCTAGGCCCATTCCACTTTCTTACACGGGCGAACTCTACGAGCTCCGCACGCATATCAACCTGGTGCGCGGCGTGCTTGCCAGGGCAACCACCGAGCAACGCGATCTGAACCCTGTCACCTGACGTTCGACTGCGGCAAGAAATGCTCAAGCGCCACGGCTGGCGAGGCTTTCCAGCCCTTCTTGCGGCACTCGACCACCACATTCGTGAAGATCCCGCCGCGCACGAAGAACTTGGCGGTGAGGCGCATATAGCGCGGCTTGGTGGCTTTCGCCAGATCATCGAGGATGCGGTTGGTGACGGCTTCGTGGAAGGCGCCTTCGTTGCGGTAGGACCAGATATAGAGCTTGAGGCTTTTTAGCTCAATGCAGGTTTTGTCGGGAATGTAGTCAAGCACCAGGGTGGCAAAATCCGGCTGGCCGGTTTTCGGGCACAGACAAGTGAACTCCGGGATTTCCATGTGGATCAGGTAATCCCGTTGCAACGCGGGGTTGGGGAAAGTTTCCAGAGTTTTCGTGGCTCTACTAGACATACTTAGGTGGTTTTGGGCGGCTGACGAAGATGGTATTATAAGCGCCCTGTAAGCGTCTTAATCCCTGCGGCGCAGGGGAAAACCAGATGCCGCGGCACCTCCCCAATCCAGAATCAACCCCTCCTAACTAGCGCTCCCCTACTAGAGTATTCTCTGACGTGCGTCTAACCAAGCTGAAACTCGCCGGGTTCAAGACTTTTGTGGACCCGACCTCCGTGTTAACCCCTGGACAACTGGTGGGGGTAGTAGGTCCCAACGGCTGCGGCAAATCCAACATCATCGACGCCGTGCGCTGGGTGCTCGGCGAATCCAAGGCCACGGCGCTGCGCGGCGAATCCATGCAGGACGTGATCTTCAATGGCTCCGGCCAGCGCAAGCCTGTGGGCCGCGCCAGCGTTGAATTGCATTTCGATAACGACCAAGGCCGCGCTGCCGGCCAGTGGTCGCAATATGCCGAAATCGCCGTCAAGCGTGTGCTCGAACGCGAGGGAGAGTCGTCCTACTTCATCAACAATATGCACGTCCGCCGTCGCGACGTCATCGACTTGTTCATGGGCACGGGCCTCGGGCCACGCGCTTACGCCATCATCGAGCAGGGCATGATCTCGCGCATCATCGAGGCCAAGCCTGAGGAACTGCGCTTCTTCCTCGAAGAAGCCGCCGGCGTGACCAAATACAAAGAGCGTCGCCGCGAGACCGAAAACCGCTTGGCCGATGCTCGCGAAAACCTGGCCCGTGTTGAAGATATTCGGAACGAACTCGGCAACCAGATCGAAAAACTGCAAGGCCAAGCCGAGGTTGCCAAGCAATACCACGAGCTGCATGCGCAACACTCGCGCCGGCAAAATCTGTTGTGGCTCTACAAGCGCAACGAAGCGCGCAACGATCGCGAGCGCCTGGCGCGTAACGTCGAACAAGCGGTGAATCGCCTCGAAGCCGAAATCGCCGCCTTGCGTGACCTCGAAGCCAAGGTCGAAGCCGCGCGCGCCGCACACTTCGCCAGTAGCGATGCGCTACATGCCGCGCAAAGTGAAATGTTTGCCGCTAACGCGGAAGTGGCGCGGCTGGAATCCGAGATCAATCATCTGCGCGATACACGCCAGAAACTCGAAGCGCGCCTCGCCCAACTCGACGCCGAAGATACGCATTGGCGCAACCAGGCCGAGACGCTGGATCGCGACGAAGCGCGCTGGGTAGCGCTGCGCGACAACGCGCTGCTGCGCGTCCAAACCGCTGACGCGCGCCACGCCGAAGCGGCCGCCCGCCTCCCTGATGCGGAGGCGGCTCTGCAGGCAGCCGAGGCTGCGGCGAATAATTTGCGCCGCGAAGTAGCGCAGACCGAGCAGAATCTGCGCCTAGAAGAAGCGCACAAAAGCCATGCTGACCAATCGCTGGCAGCGCTGGCCCAGCGTCGCGGCCGGCTGGAAGGCGAGCGCGGTCAACTGAGCCAGCCGGATAGCGCGGCGCTGGCCGCCTTGCAGGCGCGCGTCGCCGAAGTCGAATCCACATTGGCGGCGCGTAGCGAGCGCGTGGGCGAACTACAGCGACGCCTGCCCGAGCATGAAGCGCAGCGCCGCGAAGCGGGCGAACGTCAGTTCAGTGCGCAAAAGCGCCTGACCGAAGCCAGGGCGCGGCGTGATGCGCTCAAACAATTGCAAAGTCGCGTGCAGCAGGAAGGCAAGCTGGGCGATTGGCTGAAGCGCCACAATCTCGATACCACCGCCCAACTATGGGCCAGCCTGAAGGTCGAACCAGGCTGGGAAACGGCGCTGGAAGCCGTTCTCCGCGAACGTCTGGCCGCTCTGGCTGGCGTCGACCAAACGACCGCAGAGAGTGTGCTGGCCGATCCGCCACCGGCCACGCTGGCCCTGCTCTTCGCCGCCGATGCGACCGCGGTCGCGGAAACCGCCGGGCTGGATGCGGATGTTGCCTTGCGCCACAAAGTGCAATGTACCGATCCGCGCTGGGAGTCGGCGCTGACGGAGTGGTTGGCGGGCGTCTATGTTGCCGAAGATCTTGCCGCATTGGCGACACGTCGCGCCAGCCTGCCCGGCAATCGCCTGTGGGTGAATCAGGCCGGCCATGTGGTGTCGCGCCATAGCTTTGTGCTCTATGTGCCGGAGGCGCGTACCCACGGTGTGATCGAGCGCCAGCGCGAAATCGAACAACTCGACAGCGAATGTGCGCGCCTCGACGATGAAGCAGGTATCGCTGCCGCGACGCTGGCTTCCGCCGAATCTGGTCTCGCGGATCATCGCACGCATCTCGCCGATGCCCAGCGCGAGGCGCAGGACTTGCAGCAGGGTTTGCATGGCGCGCAGGTCGAAGCCGTCAAGCTGAATGAAGCGGTGCAGCGCTTTGAACAGCGAGTGGCGCAAATCAATGCTGATCTGGGCGAAGTCGCCGTCGCTGAAGAAGGCGAACGTGGGCGGCGTATGCAGGCCGAAGGCGAAGTAGCGCGCTTGGTCGCAGCCGTGCAGGAAGCGCGTGTCAAACTCGAAGCGGGCATAGAAACGCAACGCAACGGCGATGGCGCCTTGCGCGAATTGCGT
Source organism: Gammaproteobacteria bacterium (assembly GCA_038322845.1). GTDB lineage: Bacteria > Pseudomonadota > Gammaproteobacteria > Burkholderiales > Rhodocyclaceae > Desulfobacillus. The sequence continues at coordinate 10,764 of JBBQGH010000035.1, read as the reverse complement.
GTCACCGAGCAAGCTCTAGCGCGTGAGCTGCAAGAAGCGCGCTTCGCCGAGCGCGAATGCACCGGCAAATTGGAAGAATTCGCTCGCTCGCGTGAGGTGGCTAGCGAGCAGATCGTGCGCATTACCGAGGAACGAGCAGCGCGCCGCCAGGAACGCGAAAACATTAGCGAAGGCGCCAGCGAAGCGCATTTGCAACAGTCCTTGGCTTTGCGTCAAGAGCGCGAAGGCGCGCTTGGCACGGCACGCGACGCACTCGAAGGCGCGGCCGCCGACTTACGCACGCTGGAAGAATCGCGCCTCAAGACTGAACAAGGCGTGACGCCGCTGCGCGATAAAATCGGTGATCTGCGCCTCAAGGAGCAGGCCGCCCAACTCAATGAAGAGCAATACGCCGCGCGGCTGGCCGAGGCGAACGCCGACGAAGCGGCGCTCGAACCGGAGCTCACGCGCGAGATAAAAGAAAATCTGTTGCAGGCTGACATCGTGCGACTGAACGAAGAGATCAATACCTTAGGCCCGGTGAACCTCGCTGCGCTCGACGAACTGACTACGTCCACCGAACGCAAAGGCTATCTGGACAGCCAGTCCGAGGATTTGAATCAGGCCATAGGCACGCTCGAAGACGCTATCCGCCGCATCGACCGCGAAACGCGTGAGCAATTGCAGGAAACCTACAACACCGTCAACCGCCAGTTCGGCATTTTATTCCCGCAACTTTTCGGCGGCGGGGAAGCACGTCTGGTGCTGACGGGTGAAGAGATACTTGATGCCGGTATACAAGTCATCGCCCAGCCACCTGGGAAAAAGAATAGCAGCATCCATCTGCTCTCCGGTGGCGAAAAGGCACTCACCGCGATTGCCTTGGTGTTCGCGTTATTCCAGCTCAATCCCGCGCCGTTCTGTATGCTGGACGAAGTGGACGCACCGTTGGACGATAGCAACACCGAACGTTTCTGCAAGCTGGTAAAGACAATGTCTGCCTCCACGCAGTTTCTCTTCATCAGCCACAACAAGATCACCATGGAAATGGCGCAGCAACTCGTCGGTGTCACCATGCAGGAGCAAGGGGTCTCGCGCGTGGTGGAAGTCGATATCGAGGAAGCGCTACGTCTCACAGAGGAAATGGCCGCTTGAGCGGACGACCATCCCCCCGACCCCCTTCCCGAGGAAGAGGGTGACGGTTGCTTCGCCGCCCAGGGCGGTTTCGGAAAACACGTGTCACTGTTTTCGATATGGTACGGAACTGATATGACCGACTTGCAACTATCTTTGATCGGCGCCGGCGTGGTTTTTGTCGGCAGCGTCTATGCCTACAACAAATGGCAGGAGCGCAAGCATCGCAAACTGGCCGAGCGCGTGTTCCGCACCGAGCATGATGATGTGTTGCTCGGCAATAAGGCAGCCTCGCCTGCAGCGGCCAACTTGCCGGACGAAGAACCGCCGGCTAGCCGTCTGGTAGAACGCATCGAGCCGGTGATGGGCAAGTTGGCGGCCGGCGCCGACACTGACTCGACGGACGAGCCGCCCACGGCATGGCTGGATGCGAACATTGATTGCGTCGTGCGCATCGAATCGACTGAAAGCATCGGTGGCGGGTATCTGTGGTTGGCGCAGCAGCAAGCCTTGGCCAAGCTCACCAAGCCGGTAAGTTGGCTCGGCTATAACGAGCATAGCCACGCCTGGGAGATTGTCACCGCCCATAGCGCCGGCGATTACCGCCGGCTGCGCGCAGGCCTGTTGCTAGCTGACCGTCGCGGCCCTATAACGGACACCGAGCTAACCTTATTTTCCAATGGCGTGCATCACATCGCCGACCAATTCCTCGCCGTTGCGGACATGCCTGAGCGTGATGAGATGCTGACACGCGCAGCCGAACTGGACCGATACTGCGCCAGTGTCGACATCCAGATCGGCGTGAACGTCATTGCCGCACCAGGGGACAGCTTTACTGGCACTAAGTTACGTGCCTTGAGTGAAGTGGCTAGCCTGGTGCTGCGCGATGACGGTATGTTTCACGCCTGTGATGAGAGCGGCAACACGCTTTACATGCTGTCCAACCTCGAAGCTTCGCTGTTCGTCGCCGAGGAGATGAAGACACTCAGCACCCAGGGCATTACCTTCACGCTGGATGTGCCACGTGTGGCCGATGGCACGCGCGCTTTCGACCGCATGATCGAGTTGTCGCAACAAATGGCTAAGAGCCTCGGCGGCAGTGTGGTGGATGACAATCGCACCCCCCTGGGCGGCACGGCGCTCGATGTCATTCGTGACAAGATCGTCGAAGTCGAACAGCGCATGGTGGCTCAAGGCCTACCCGCCGGTGGGCCTCAGGCGCTTCGCCTCTTTTCCTGAACCGCATGTCTGTGCCGCGCGAGGCCGCCGAGCGAGCCAGCACGCTGCGCGCCGAAATCGAGCGTCACAATCACGCCTACTACGTACTCGATGCGCCGCATGTACCGGACGCCGAGTACGACCGCCTGTTCCGCGAACTGGTCGAACTGGAGCAGCGCTACCCTGAACTCCTTAAGCCCGATACTCCCACCTTGCGCGTGGGCGGCGCAGCGCTGCCGCAATTCGCACCGGTGCGCCATGTTGTACCCATGCTGTCCATCAAGACCGAAACCGACACCTCGCCGGCCGGCGCGCGCAACTTCGATGTCCGCGTGCGTCGCGCCTTGGGCCTCGACGAGGCCGACGCGCCGGTGCAGTACGCCGCTGAATTGAAGTTTGACGGCCTCGCCATCAATCTGCGCTATGAGCAGGGCGTACTTGTGCAGGCGGCGACGCGCGGGGATGGTGAGACAGGCGAGGACGTGACGAAAAATATACGCACCGTGCATCGTATTCCTTTGCGCTTGCGTGGCGATGGCGGCGAAGCACCACCGGTGCTGGAAGTGCGCGGCGAAGTGTTCATAAGCCGGCCCGATTTCAAACGCTACAACGAAAGACAACGCCAGCTTGGCAATCAGACGCTGGTCAATCCACGCAATGGTGCGGCCGGCAGCATCCGTCAGCTCGATCCAAAAATGGCGGCTGAACGGCCCTTGTCTTTTTATGCTTATGGCTTAGGAGAAACTGTGGGCTGGTCCGTGCCGGACACGCATGACGGCGTGCTCAATGCGCTGGAGGATTTCGGTATTCCCGTCAGCGAGCATCGCGCCGTGGTGAGCGGGGCAGAAGGGCTGATCGATTTCCATGCGCAGATTCTGAAACTGCGCGACAGCCTATCTTTCGATATTGACGGCGTGGTGTACAAGGTCAACGCACTGGCGCTGCAACGAGAGCTGGGCTTTGTCAGCCGCGAGCCGCGCTGGGCGGTGGCGCACAAGTATCCCGCGCAGGAGGAGATGACCGAGCTGCTCGACATCGAAGTTCAGGTCGGCCGCACCGGCGCACTAACGCCGGTGGCGCGCCTGAAGCCGGTGTTCGTTGGCGGCGTTACGGTGACCAACGCCACACTGCATAACGAAGATGAAATAAAGCGCAAAGATGTGCGCATCGGTGACACGGTGATCGTACGTCGCGCCGGCGATGTGATTCCCGAAGTGGTTGCGCCGGTGATAGAACGGCGCAGCGGCAGCGAGCGCGAATTCGTCATGCCGACAACTTGCCCCGTCTGTGGCTCCGGCGTCATGCGCCTGCCCGACGAAGCGGCGGCGCGTTGTACCGGCGGTCTGTACTGCCCGGCCCAGCGCAAGCAGGCCATCATTCATTTCGCCTCGCGCCGCGCGCTGGATATCGAAGGGCTGGGCGAAAAGCTGGTGGACCAATTGGTTGACCGCGCGCTGGTGAAAAACCCTGCTGATATTTATGACCTGGATGTCGCCACGCTGGCCGACCTTGAGCGCATGGGTGAAAAGTCGGCGCGCAATCTGGCCGAGGCCATCGCGCTTTCCAAGCGTACGACGCTGGCCCGGATTATCTACGCCCTGGGTATACGCAATGTGGGTGAGACCACTGCCAAGGATTTGGCCCGAAACTTTGGCACGCTGGAAACCTTGATGCAGGCCGATGTGGCGCCCTTGCAGGAAGTGCCGGATATCGGGCCGGTAGTGGCGGAAAGTATCGCTCGATTTTTTGCTGAGCCACACAACCGGGAAGTTATCGCGCGTCTACGCGCAGCCGGGGTGGCTGGTGCAGATGAAGGCGAGCGCGCCATCAAACCATCGGCGCCTAGCGCCATCAACGGTAAAACCTTTGTGCTCACGGGCACGCTGCCCGCGCTCACGCGCGACGAGGCTGCTGCGTTGATCGAAGCGCAGGGCGGCAAGGTGAGTGGTTCTGTGTCCCAGAAGACGGACTATGTTGTGGCCGGCGCAGAAGCCGGGTCCAAGCTGCAGAAGGCTATCGAACTTGGGGTGGCGATACTTGACGAGGCGGCCTTGCGTAAATTGTTGCAGCCATAAGTGGTCCGAGTTGGAGCCTCACGTTTTCTCACTTCGTGCGCCCAAGCACGATGAATGAAACAAATATGGTGTAGGGTGCTGGCCAGACTTTTTTGGAGTGAAAAACTGAAATGATACGAATCACCAAAGCCGTATTTCCTGTCGCTGGCATGGGCAGCCGCTTCCTACCGGCGACTAAGGCCAGCCCCAAGGAAATGATGCCTGTCGTCGACAAGCCGCTCATCCAGTACGCCGTAGAGGAAGCGGTGGCCGCCGGTATTACCGACATGGTCTTTATTACCGGCCGCAACAAACGCGCCATCGAAGACCATTTCGACAAGGCCTATGAAATGGAAACCGAGCTGGAGGCCAAGGGCAAACACGAACTGCTGCGCCTGGTACAGGAGACCGTGCCCTCGCACATCAACTGCATCTACATCCGCCAGGCCGAGGCTCTCGGCCTGGGCCACGCCGTGCTGTGCGCCGCGCCGGTGGTGGGCGACGAGCCCTTCGCTGTGTTGCTGGCTGACGATTTGATCGACGGCGATCCGCCTGTCATACAGCAGATGGCTGAGGCATTCCAGCAGCAACAGTGCTCGCTCCTCGGCGTGCAGAACGTACCCCGCGCGGATACCCGGCAGTACGGTATCGTTAGTGCTGACGAAGCGACCGCCGACACCAAGGCTACCCATAGCGGCATGCGCCGCGTGCGCGCTATAGTCGAAAAGCCGGCGCCGGAAAACGCTCCCTCGACACTGGCCGTGGTAGGCCGCTACATCCTCACACCGCGGATTTTTCATCACCTGCGCCAAGTGCAAGCCGGCGCCGGCGGCGAGATACAACTTACTGATGCCATTGCCGCGCTACTCGCGGAGGAAACGGTGTTGGCCTATCCGTTCAGCGGTACGCGTTACGATTGCGGCTCCAAGCTCGGCTATCTCAAAGCCACCATCGCTTACGGGCGCCGCCATGTAGAGGTCGGCCAGGCCTTCACCGAATACCTGGCGGAACTGAATATCGGCGGCCCCGCCTGATGCTGACTGCGGCCGAAGCAAAAAAAATCCTACAAGAAGCGGAGCAGGTTTGCTCCGAACAGGACGCTGCCGAGGCCGTGCGTCGCATGGCACGAGAAGTCACGCAAGCGCTAGGAGATACCTACCCGCTGGTACTGTCCGTTATGGGCGGCGCGGTTATCTTCACCGGCCATCTACTGCCCATGTTGCGCTTTCCACTCGACTTCGATTACGTGCATGTTACGCGTTACAACAACACTACGGAGGGCGGCGAGCTCTCATGGATCGTCTCGCCGCGTTTGTCCATTAAGGGCCGCACCGTGCTGATACTCGACGATGTGCTTGATGCCGGCATTACCTTAGCGGCTATCAAGAAGCGCATGCTTGAAAACGGCGCCGCTGCTTGTTACACGGCCGTTTTCGCGGAAAAAGACTTAGGTCACTCTAAGCCCATCACCGCCGATTTCACCGGGGTGCATTTGCCGAACCGTTATGTTTTTGGTTTCGGCATGGACGTGCAGGGCGCCTGGCGCAACCTGCCGGCGGTGTATGCGGTGAAGGATTAGTTTACCAACGTGTATGCCATTGCGCTATATTTCAGCGTGCCGTATTTCAGGCGCGAATTGGAAAGTGTTGTATGTATGGCCATACGCTTTAGGAGTATAGTCTGTCTAAATGCTCACCGTCGTCGAAACGCTGCTGTTCCAACGCCAGTGGCCTCACTATTGGACTGAAGAGGAACGCGGCGCGTTTGCTGCTTACGTCGCAGAGCACCCCACCGCCGGAGATGTCGTGCCCCAACCCGGAGGTATTCGCAAGCTACGTTGGGGGCGAGCAGGTTCGGGCAAGTCGGGCGGTGTGCGGGTGATTTACTTTACTCGTATCAGTGAAGGAGAGATTGTCTTGCTCACGCTATATGCGAAGTCGAAGACCGACAACCTCACCGGGCCCAAGTTGAAGGAGATACGCCGTGTCCTCGAAGAGTAAGGTCCTTACCAAGGCTGAACAAGCAGCCTATGAAGCCAAACGCGACCTTGCTGCCGAACTTTTGCAGTCGGTGCGCGAGATGAAGGCTGGTCACGTTAGCGTCGTTTCTTCGCCAGTCATTGAAGCGCGTAAGAAGACTGGTCTATCCCAGTCGCAGTTCGCCGCACTCCTGGGAGTCTCTGTGCGCACGTTGCAAGGGTGGGAGCAAGGCCGAAAGCAACCTAGCGGTGCTGCTCGCACGTTGTTGGCCATTGCCAGCACAAATCCGAAAGCCGTGCTGGCCGTCGCAGCGAAATAGCATTCGTTCGGGCGCATGTACCGAACCGCCGTTTCTTCCGCTTCGAGATTAGCGCTTGTTCGCGTCCTTCTTGGCTTTCTTAACGGCTTTCTTTTCCTTCAAGGTCTTCGCAGGTTCTTTCTTGGTTTCTTTTTTCGTGTCTTTGCTTTTGCTCATGACTACTCTCCGTCAGTAAAAACCACATTCTAGTCGAAATTCACGCCGGCTTTATAGTCTGACCGCATGTTCGTGAGCCTGGCCAGCGAGCCCGAAAGTGCGAGCGGAAGTGCTCATGTGGCCGTACTTTACACCCCAAAAAAATGGCCCGCATCACGCGGGCCATTTCTTTTTCTTGCTTAGGCCGCTTCGCGGCTGGAGCGTTTGCGTTCGTGTTCTTTCAGATAACGTTTGCGCAGTCGGATGGACTTGGGCGTGATCTCCACCAATTCATCGTCGCTGATGAACTCCACTGCGCTCTCCAGCGTGATCTGGATGGGCGGAACGAGCATGATGGCGTCGTCTTTTCCTGAGGAGCGGACGTTGGTGAGCTGCTTGGTGCGAACGGGGTTCACCACCAGGTCGTCTTCGCGGCTATTGACACCGATGATCATGCCTTCGTACAGCGGCTCGCCGGGGCTGACGAACATGCGGCCACGTTCTTGCAGCTTCCATAGGGCATACGCCACAGCGACGCCTTGCTCGGAGGAGATAAGCACGCCGTTGCGGCGTTCGGCGATGTCGGCCTTCATCGGACTGTAGTCGTCGAAGACGTGGCTCATGACGCCGGTGCCGCGCGTCATGGTGAGGAAATCGCCCTGAAAGCCGATGAGGCCGCGCGCCGGAATGCGGTATTCGAGACGCACACGGCCTTTGCCGTCGGAGGCCATGTCGGCCAAATCGCCTCGGCGCTCGCCCAGCGCCTGCATAACAGCACCCTGGTTTACTTCTTCGCAATCGACGGTGAGGAATTCGAAGGGCTCGCACTTCACGCCGTCGATTTCCTTGGTGACCACGCGGGGGCGCGACACGGCCAGTTCATAGCCTTCGCGGCGCATGTTTTCGAGCAGGATGGTGAGGTGTAGCTCGCCGCGACCGGAGACGAGGAATACGTCCGCGTCCTCGGTTTCTTCCAGCTTCATGGCGACGTTGCTCATCAATTCGCGATGCAGACGCTCGCGCAGTTGACGGCTAGTGACGAACTTGCCTTCCTTGCCGGCGAAGGGCGAGGTATTCACCTGGAAATTCATAGTCAGCGTGGGTTCATCCACGGTGAGCAGGGGCAACGCGTCCGCTTGAGCCAAGTCGCAAATGGTGACGCCTATGCCGATATCTTCAATGCCGTTGATGAGCACAATATCGCCCGCCTGGGCTTCTTCGGTTACCACGCGTTCGAGCCCGTGGAAAACCTGAACCTGGTTGACGCGCGCCTTGATCGGCGCCGGATCGTCCGGCCCCTTCTTGACCAGCACGTTTTGCAGCGGACCCAGCTTCCCGCGCGTAATGCGGCCAATGCCGATGCGACCGACGAAGCTGGAGTAATCCAGCGAGCAGATCCGTAATTGCAGCGGGCCTTCGGCATCGACTTCCGGCTGTGGCACGTGCTTCAAGATGGCTTCGAACAGAGGGCGCATGTCGGTACCCTGTTCCTTAGGGTCGAGCATGGCGTAGCCATTCAGTGCCGAGGCATAGACCACCGGGAAGTCGAGCTGCTCTTCGGTGGCGCCGAGCTTGTCGAAAAGGTCGAAAGTGTGGTCGATGACCCAGTCCGTGCGCGCGCCGGGGCGGTCGATTTTGTTGATGACGACGATGGGCTTCAGTCCCAGTGCCAGTGCTTTACGCGTGACGAAGCGCGTTTGTGGCATCGGGCCTTCCACCGCATCGACTAGCAGCAGCACGCCGTCCACCATGGAGAGCACGCGTTCGACCTCGCCGCCGAAATCGGCGTGGCCGGGGGTGTCCACGATGTTGATGTGTGTGCCTTCGAATTCGATGGCGCAGTTCTTGGCGAGTATGGTGATGCCGCGCTCGCGCTCCAGGTCGTTGGAGTCCATAACGCGCTCCTGCAACTGCTGGTGCGCGGCGAAGGTGCCAGACTGCCGCAGCAGTTTATCGACCAGCGTGGTCTTGCCGTGGTCTACGTGGGCGATGATAGCGATGTTGCGTATGGCGCGTGTCATGGGTATCGGGGGACAAGAAAAATGTCGAGTAGGGGCTGGATCGAGTAGGAGCTTGAACTCGAATAGGGCTGGAGCAAAGCTCGCGAGTATAGCACGCGCGCGCTGTCGGCCTGTGACGCATGCTAGAATCGACCGCGTTTATCCCCACGAGTTCCTAGGAAAAATGCTAGCGATCATAGGCGGTAGCGGTTTGACAGCCTTAGACAATCTGGACGTAACCAGACGTGAGGTCGTTCGCACCCCCTACGGCGAACCCTCCGGACCGCTTACCTTCGGCCGCATTAAAGATCGCCCGACGGTGTTCATTGCGCGCCATGGCGACGGTCACAACATTGCGCCGCATGAAGTGAATTACCGCGCCAACATCTGGGCGCTATCGCAGGCCAAGGCCAGCATGCTGATCTCGGTCGCTACCGTCGGGGGCATACGCGCCGATCTTGTTCCGGGCAGCCTCGTCGTACCGCATCAGATCATCGATTACACCTGGGGCCGCAAGTCGACCTTCTTTGACGGGGGCGATTCGCCAGTGGTGCATATCGATTTCACAGAGCCTTATGAAGAAGCGGTGCGCCGGCGTCTGCTGGCGGCGGCGCTTGCGGCGGATGACGCCGTGGCAGACGGCGCCGTGTACGCGGCCACGCAAGGTCCGCGCCTGGAAACCGCCGCCGAAGTGAATCGGCTGGAGAGCGATGGAGCGGACATCATTGGCATGACGGGCATGCCCGAAGCCGCACTGGCGCGCGAACTCAAACTACCCTATGCGGCGCTGGTGGTGGTGGCCAATCACGCCGCCGGCCGCGGTGACAGTGTCAAAGGGATACGCTTGGCCAACATCGAAGGCATCCTCACCCATGCCATGGGGCGAGTGCACCGTATCATCGAGCATCTCCGTCTCGACGCATAATCGACAAAATGATTCGCGAAATTCTCAAAATGGGCGATCCGCGTCTGCTGGAAAAAGCGCGTCCAGTGGAAGCTTTTGGCACACCGGAGCTGCGTGAACTCATCGGCGACATGCAGGACACTATGCGCGCCGCGCATGGCGCGGGGCTGGCCGCGCCGCAGATCGGCGTGGGGCTGCGCGTGGTGATCTTCGGCATGGAATCTAATCCGCGCTATCCCGATGCCGAGGCTGTGCCATACACGGTATTGATCAATCCGGTCTTGACACCGCTTTCCGATGCCTTGGAAGAGGGCTGGGAGGGCTGCCTCTCGGTGCCGGGCTTGCGCGGCGTGGTGCCACGTTGGGCGCAATTGCGTTATTCAGGTTTCGATCCGCAAGGGCAGATCATCGTGCGTGAAGTGTCCGCCTTTCACGCGCGGGTGGTGCAGCATGAATGTGACCACCTCGATGGCGTACTTTATCCCATGCGCATGCACGACCTGTCGCGCTTGGGCTACACCGAGGTGCTGTTTCCCGGCATGGAAATGGTGGACGACTAGAGGTAAATGCACGACTCCAGATGGCCCACGAGTTCTTTGTCGCTGGCCTTTGTATAGTCTTTCTCAAAGCGGTCACTGACTAATCCGGCCGTCTGGCTGTCTAGCTTCTCGTTGATTAGACCCATGAAGGCCGGCGGTGCGACCAATATGGCACGATCATATTTCTGGGTGGTGCGGGCGTGATTGAGTTCATGCGCGAGTTGTTGGGCGAACGAGCGCGCCTCGTTGGTTTTTGGATCGCTCTTGGACTGGGCGGCGCGGTGGCCATTGCCCGGGCTATGCATCTGGCCAGGTCTGTCACTCACCAAATCCGCGCCTTTTTCGCGGCTCTCGGGATGGGTTAGTTCCTTCAGCAAGGACAGGCCTTTTTTTGGCCCTAGGTTGGCGTAAAGTTTGGCCAGGCTGGCGTTAGCGACAAGTATCCAGGTTGTATTTGCCATATCGAAATACTCCGTGAGCTGAGTTTGTGCGATATCAGGCGC
>JBBQGH010000034.1:0-29795 GCA_038322845.1 Gammaproteobacteria bacterium | reverse complement strand
GGCGGGAAAATGCCTCGTATCAAGCACCAGAAGCGGGCATATCTCCGATGGAATTTCGATTTCGTTCACAATTTCGCCTTGATCAAATTGATCTGAATTTGATGGCGCGCTTCGCGACTACTTGTTCAGCGTTTCCCTAATCCTTAATCAGGCGCCGACCATGGTAGCGCGCCGCCGCCGGGGGAACCACCGGAATAACCCTACCGCCGTCCACTTGTTGGCTGCCCTCTTACGCCCCATAATTGTAGCCAAGTGGTGAGTGCAGGCGAGACACGCGCTGCCATCCACCGCGCTACTACGAGACGCGACTTCAGCCTAACAAGAGCTCGTCGCGCAGGGTGAAAACTGTGTTGCAAAGGCAAAGATGCGCAACGAATCGCTAACGCCCGACGAGGTGCCGACGAACCTAAAAGGCTTTGTTCCGCCCCTCATTTCGCCGAACTCAGCGGCGGCGTCTAAGCACGCCGATGGCACGCTGATCGACAAGTACGGCCGTCACATCACCTACATTCGACTGTCCATCACCGACCGTTGCGATTTCCGCTGCCACTACTGCATGGCGGAAGAAATGACTTTCCTGCCGCGCCAACAAATCATGAGCCTGGAGGAATGCCTGCGCGTAGTGCGCACTTTCGTCGGGATGGGTGTCACCAAGGTGCGCATCACCGGCGGCGAACCACTGGTGCGCCACAACGCCATGTGGCTGCTGAATGAAATCGGCAAACTGCAGGGCCTCAAAGAACTGGTGATGACCACCAACGGTTCGCAGCTCGAGCGCTATGCTAGCGAGATGCATGCCGCCGGCGTGAAGCGGGTGAATATCAGCCTGGATACACTCGATGCGGCCCGTTTTAAGGAAATCACCCGCGTGGGGGATTTGAACAAGGTGCTGCGTGGCATAGATGCCGCACGGGAAACGGGCTTTGAAGGTATCAAACTTAATACCGTGATGATGCGCGGCTTCAATGATGGCGAGCTGGGAGATTTGGTGCAGTTCGCGCTCGACAAAGGCGTGGATATTTCCTTCATTGAGGAAATGCCGCTGGGATCGGTGGACCATGCCCGCGCCGACACCTACTACAGCAGCGACGATGCTTTGGCGCAACTCAGGCAGCGCTTCGAGCTGGTCAGCTCGGCGGATAACAGCGGCGGCCCGGCGCGCTACTGGCGCATACCGGGTACACACACCAAGGTCGGTTTTATCTCACCGCACTCGCACAACTTTTGCGACAGCTGCAACCGCGTGCGCATCACCTGCAAGGCCGAGCTTTACCCGTGCCTGGGGCAGAACGATGCGCTGGACCTGATGCCCGCGCTGCGCAATTTTACCGACGATGACGCACCACTGCGCCAAGCCATCATGGATTCCATGGGCATCAAGCCCAAGGGCCACGATTTCAACGAGCAGATGACCCAGCCCCAGGTCGTGCGCTTCATGTCCATGACAGGTGGTTAAGCGTAAAACGCTCCTAAGGCGCAAGAAGTACGCCGCATGATTGTTGCCCACCTTTCACGCTCCTGACGATACATGCCCTACCGCCCCGAACTCACCAACGCTGCCCGTCCTGCCACGATCACTATCGACGCCATCAACGAGCGTGGTGAGGTCGTACCCACACAAATCGCCGGCGAACATCCGCTCACGCTTTACCTCGACAAGCGCGAGATCGTTACCTTGATGACGCTCGGCGCCGCACCCGAAGCGCTCATCATCGGTTACTTGCGCAACCAGCGGCTGGTGTCGGCGTTGGAAGACATCGTTGCCGTGCAGGTGGATTGGGAAACCAGTTCTGCCGCCGTCACCACGCGCCGCCAGATAGACGACCTCGATGAGCGCATGGGCAAACGCACTGTAACCACGGGCTGCGGCCAGGGCACAGTGTTCGGCGATCTGATGGAAGCCCTGGAAAAAGTTCATCTGCCTGCTGACGCGCGCCTCGATCAGACTACGCTCTATGGCCTGCTCGACGCCGTGCGCCGCTACGAATCTATCTACAAACAAGCCGGCGCGGTGCATGGTTGCGCGCTGGCTCACGGCAGCGAAATTTTAATGTTTATCGAAGACGTGGGCCGCCATAACGCGGTGGACGCCATCGCCGGCCAGATGTGGCTGGATGGCGTCGATGGGGGCGACAAGATTTTTTACACCACCGGCCGGCTCACATCGGAAATGGTGATTAAGGCGGCGCAGATGGGCATTCCTTTCCTGGTGTCGCGCTCGGGCCTTACGCAGATGGGCTACGACATTGCGCGCGATATCGGCATCACCATGATTGGCCGCTCGCAAGGTAAGCATTACCTGCTTTTCACCGGCGGCGAACGCTTCGTGACCGACCCCGCATGACCAATCCGGCGCAAATTACCGGCCTCATACTCGCCGGCGGCATGGGCCGGCGCATGGGCCGGCGCGACAAAGGCTTGCAGCTTTTTCGCGGCAAGTCGATGGTGGAATGGTCTATCGAACGGCTCAAGCCGCAGGTGGACAACCTCATTATCAACGCGAATCAGAACGCCGAGTCGTATGCCGCCTTCGGCTACCCCGTGGTGGCGGACGAGATACAGGGCTTTGCCGGCCCCCTCGCGGGGCTGCATGCGGGCTTGCTGGAATGCGCGACGCCACTGCTGGTCACCGTGCCTTGCGACTCGCCTTTTCTGCCTTTGGATCTCGTTCCACGTCTGCGGGCCGCGCTGGAAGCCAACAACGCCGAACTCGCCGTCGCGAAAACCGGCGACCAACCGCATCCGGTGTTTTCGCTGGTACGACGCGAAGTGCTAGACAGCCTCACCGGATTTCTTGTCACTGGCGGCCGCAAGATCGACACGTGGTACGCCGCGCTGAAGGTGGTGGAAGTGCCCTTCGAAGACGAACGCGCCTTCGCCAACATCAACACCCTGGAAGAACTTAATCTGCTTTCCGGAGAACCATTTTGACTTCCCTCTTGCACGCCTTGTCCTGTGCTGACGACTACGACCCTAACTCGCTGAAGGTCGCGCGCGCACGAGACATCATTCTGGATTTGCTCGAACCGGTCGCTAAAACGGAACTTCTACCGGTGCGCGCGGCGTTGGGCCGCGTGCTGGCCGAAGACATCATCTCGCCGGTGAACGTGCCCGGCCATGACAACTCGGCCATGGATGGTTATGCCGTCCGCCACGCCGACCTCGCCGCCGAGGGTAATACCGCCTTGAAGCTCGCCGGCACCGCCTTTGCGGGGCGTTCTTTCGATGGTGTCTTGGGCACTGGCCAATGCGTGCGCATCATGACCGGCAGTGTCATGCCACAAGGTGCCGACGCGGTGGTCATACAGGAAGTGGCACTAGCCGATGGCGACAACATCAGCATTCCGCCGGGCCAGAAGCAAGGCCAGAACGTGCGCTATGCCGGCGAAGATTTACGCGCCGGCGCGCGCGCTTTGCGCGCCGGCAAGCTCATCCGCCCGGCCGAATTGGGTGTTATCGCGTCCTTGGGTATAGGCGAAGTGACGGTCAGGCGGCGCCTGCGCGTGGCATTTTTCTCCACGGGCGACGAACTCGTTTCCGTCGGCACGCCGCTCAAGGAAGGCGAGGTATATGACAGCAACCGCTACACCTTACACGGCATGCTGACTCGCCTCGATTGCGACATCATCGACCTGGGCGTGGTGCGCGACCAGCCAGACCTGATCGAGGCCGCCTTTCGCAAAGCCGCTGCCGCAGCGGATGTGGTCATCACCAGCGGTGGCGTTTCCGTGGGCGAAGCGGACTTTATCCGCGGCCTAATGACCAAGCTGGGAGAAGTCGCGTTCTGGAAGATCGCCATGCGTCCCGGTCGTCCCATGGCTTTCGGCAGAATTGGCAGCGACGGAAATTCTGCGTTCCTGTTCGGTCTGCCCGGCAATCCAGTGGCGGTGATGGTGACTTTTTATGCCTTCGTGCGCGAGGCGCTGCTAAAGATGATGGGGATTACGCCCATCGAGCCGCTAGTGCAATTCCGCGTGCCTTGCGTCACCGCATTGCGCAAACGCCCCGGCCGCACCGAGTACCAGCGCGCGCTGCTGTTCCGTGAAGGCGATGTCTGGAAGGTGCGCGCCACCGGCGCCCAAGGCTCAGGCATCCTGCGCTCCATGTCTGAAGCCAACTGCTTCATCGTGCTCGAGCACGATGGTGGCAACGTCGAAATGGGCGATCTGGTGGCGGTGCAGCCGTTTGAGGGATTGATTTAGGCGCGCGAAAATCAGAGGCGATCAAGTCCCAGCTTGCCGATCAACTCTACAGCTACGACGCACCTCGATTAGTGCCGCCGGCGAATCTTTCCCTTGTATGTACGCTGGCGCACGGTCCAATAGGATACTTACCACATAAGATAGCCACCCTCGCGCCACGACATCGTGGCAGGTTACATGGTGTGATTGGAAAGACTGCGATTTGCGTGTGCTATCCCAGCGAGATGTTCAGGGGCGCCTGAACAAACTCCCTGATTGACAACGAATCTTTCCTCTGGGACACTTGTAAAAATGGCATTGGAATTCCGTAGTCGAGAACAATAGGCTGACTGTGTTGAGGGCTTGCCCCCCAAATACGGTTCGGCGCATGATTAATTTTTATCCGTCGCAAGAGTTTTTAAAATCTCCTGGAGAAAACATGAAAAAATTTGCAAAAGCATCAGGGACGTTAGGTTTTGTGGCGCTTGCTGCGATCACCAGCGCAGCCGCACTGGCGGACGATACCGGCTGGTATGGCGGGGCCAGCGTTGGCGAGTCAAAAGCGAAAATCGACGACGGGAGGATCCGCGGTGTGCTGGGAAGCGGTCTTTCCTCAATCTCGATCAACCATGACGACCGCGACACCGGCTACAAGATCTTTGGTGGTTACCAGTTCAACCGTAATATTGCCCTCGAAGGCGGCTATTTCGACCTGGGAAAATTCAATTTTACGGCGACCACCGTGCCGCCCGGAACATTGCGCGGCGATATCAAGGTCCGCGGCCTGAATTTGGATCTAGTTGGGACTCTGCCGATCACTGACCGGTTTTCCGTACTGGGCCGGATCGGCGTGACTCGCGCTGAAACCAAAGACAACTTTTCTGGAACCGGAGCAGTCGCGGGAGTCAACCAACACATAACCAAGCGCGATACCAACTACAAGTACGGCCTGGGGTTACAGTACGCATTCACAGATTCTTTCGCCATGCGCGCCGAGGCGGAACGCTACCGTATCAACGATGGCGTCGGCAGCAAAAGCGACGTCGATCTTTTCTCGGTCGGCCTGGTCTATCGGTTCGGCGGGAAAACGCCGGCGCCAGCCCCTCGGGCGGAGGCACCGGCGCCTGTTGCCGCCGCCCCTGCACCCGAGCCGGTGGTGGTCGCACCGGCTCCGCGCTTCGAAAAATATACCTTGTCGGCCACTGAGCTATTTGCATTCGACAGCTCCGAATTGCGGATGCCACAACCGAAGCTGGACGAAATTGCGAACGCGCTCAGTAGCGATATGAAGGCGGACAATGTGGTCATTACCGGCTACACCGATCGTCTCGGATCCGATAAGTACAACCAGAAGCTGTCAGAGCGCCGTGCTATTGCGGTGAAAAGTTACCTGACCAGCAAGGGGATCGATGCGAATCGCCTGAAAGCAGAAGGCAAGGGGGAGGCAAATCCGGTGGTTGTCTGCAAGGATAAAAAACGCTCCGTACTGATCGAGTGCCTTGCACCGAATCGCCGGGTGGAAGTCGAGCAAATTGCGCTCGAACGCCGCGTGCGTTAAGCCAGCACCACGCCGGAAGTCCGCAACAGAATCGCGGACTTCCGGCAAAAAAAGGGCGCAGATCCTGCGCCCTTTTTTTTGGGTAGTGCCCTGGGGGTCTGGCTCGCATTATTTAATCTGCATACTAGCAGGCCACCCCGGAGTTATCGCCAACACAAATCGGTACTGTTAGTGCGCGTTTTTGAAAGGCTATCTTCAGGCGAAGTAGAACGGTCTTCCCACCGTGTAGCCTTGCGCCAGATCGACACCCATTTCGCGCAGTCGGTTCAGCGTACCTTCGGTCTCGACGAACTCGGCGATGGTCTGCATGCCGAGTGAGTGGGTGATGTTATTGATGGCCAGTACGATCTCGTGGTTCATCGGCTCGGAGAGCATGTCACGTACGAAGGCGCCGTCGATTTTCACGTAATCCACCGGCAGGTGCTTCAGGTAGGCGAAGGAACACATGCCCGCACCGAAATCATCCAGCGCAAACCGTAAACCCAAGCCTTTCAGATCACGTATGAGTTCTGCCGCCTTGGCGAGATTGGCAACCGCTAAAGTCTCCGTGATCTCGAAACACACGGTTTCCGGCGGCACACGGTGCAGCGCTAATTGTTCGCGCACAAACTGCGCAAAGCGCGTGTCGGCTATGCTGGCTGCTGAAAGATTAATGTCGTAAAGCGGCAACGGCCCGGCTTGCGTGTCGCACTCGCGGCGTATGGCGGCGAAGGCATTTTGCAGCACCCAGCGGTCTATGGCCTGCATCATATTGTGACGTTCGGCCGAGGGAATGAAAGCCATGGGCGGCACCAGTTTGCCGTCACGGTCGACCAGGCGCAGCAGCAATTCGAAGTGGCGTACCTCGGCGTTGTCTTCCTTCAAACCCGCGATGCGTTGCCGGAACAGGCGAAAGCCGTTGCGCTCGATGGCGTCATGTACGGTTTCCACCATATTCATATCGGCGCGCGGACTATCGCTGGCCGACTTGGCGTGAAACACACGAATCTGATCGCGCCCGCCATCTTTGGCCGCATAGCAAGCAGTGTCGGCTTGGTCCAAGACCTCTGCCGCGCTGGCGGTGGGATCGGACAAGACGACCAGACCAATACTGGCGCCGACATGGAAAATCTTCTCGCGCCAAATAAAACGGAAATCTGAGACCTCCATGCGTATCGCATTGGCGATGCGGAGCGCCTGCTCCACCGGACAGGCGTGCAGCAGCACCGCGAATTCGTCGCCACCTATGCGCGCTAGCACGTCGCTGGAGCGCACGCGGGCACGCAAGGCGGCGGCAATCTGGCGCAGGAACTCGTCGCCGGCCGCATGGCCGCTGCTGTCGTTGATGAGTTTGAAGCGGTCAAGATCGATGAACAGCAAGGCATGCTGTTTGTCCGCCTCGCCGCCCAGGGCTATCGCGGCGCGTAATTGCTCCTCGAAACCACGACGATTGACCAAGCCGGTTAGCACATCGTGATTGGCCTGCCAGAACAATTCCAGCGAAATGCCGTGCGGCACGCTGACATCCCGCATCGCCAGGAAGCTCACGCTCTGGCGGCCTGAATCCTCGAATGAGCAAGTGATGTCCAGCACATGCTCGCCGTCGTGGGAATCGCGCAGCACGGCACGCACGGCGGAGCCGGCGGTAGTTTCACTCAACAGTTTGTCGAGCCCTATCTGGTGGCCATCGGCGGCACTGCGCAGCCGGAAGACTTCAGCAAAGGGGCGGCCAGACATGCGGCGCTCTTCCATACCGCTCAGCTTGCCTGCGGCCGCGTTGCCAAAGAGTACCTGGCCCGCGTCATCAATGCCCACTACGGCGGTATCGACACAACCCAAGGCGGTTTCGATCAGCGTAATAGGGTCACGCAGGCGATTTCCGCCAAAGTTGCTCCAGGCCAGCCAGCTGCTTAGCGCGCCGACGCCACCTATGCCTGCAAACCAGAACATCGCCGCCGACTCGGATGCACCATCCTGCACAGTCGCTAAGGCGAACCCACAACCCAGCAGCATAACCATAGCCAGTGCAGTACGTAGATAAACCTTGTAACGTGCCGATTTCATAGGCGTTTAGTCCGTTAATTTCTCATTCAGCGGGGCGCCGCCCGGGCCGTCAACGCTATCTAACTCGACACGCTCGATGCGCGCGAAATGTTCACTAATCTTGCGACTGCTCACCTGCACTTGCTGTACATCTTGCTGGGCCTGATCAATGTGGGTGGCGAGTTTTTGCATGCGCTCGTCGAAGCGGCCGAAATCCTTAGCGAGCTTGCCCAAGGCATCTTTGATGATATGGATTTGATGACGCGTTTCGACGTCTTTAATGACGGCACGCGCTGTGTTGAGCACCGCCATCAGCGTCGTTGGCGAGACTATCCAAACTCGTTTCTGCATTGCGTAAGCCACCACCTCTGCGTGATAGGCATGGATCTCCGCGAATACCGCCTCGGCCGGCACAAACATCACCGCCCCATCCGAGGTTTCATTGGCGATGATGTATTTGGAGCTGATGGCATCAATATGCCGTTTGAGGTCGGTGCGGAATGCGGATTGCGCCAGGCGACGGTCAGTCTCGCCCAATCCCGCCTCGAACATCCGATGGTAGTTTTCTAGCGGGAACTTAGAATCCACTGCGACCATGCCGGTAGGCTGGGGCAGCTTCAATACGCAGTCGGCGCGAGTACCGTTGGATAGCGTGTATTGAAACTCGAAGCCGTCGGGAGGCAGGATGTTGCGCACCAGCGCTTCAAGCTGCACTTCACCGAAAGCACCGCGCGCCTTTTTGTCACCTAGCAGTTCTTGCAGGCTGACGACATTGGTAGTGAGGCTGTCGATCTTTTTCTGCGCTTCGTCGATGGTGGCGAGCCGCGCCATGACACTGACAAAGGTTTCATTGGTTTTTTTGAAACCTTCATCTAAACGTTCACTAACCCGCCCACTAATCTGCTCTAACCTCTCGTTGATGGTGCGCGTGAGCGACTCAATGCTTTGCGCCAACTGCGCAGTCGCCTGCCCTAGCCCGGACTGCAACAATTCGCGGTCAGCGCGGGCTTGTTCCGAGAGACGCGTTAGCATGGCTTCACGCTGCTCCGCCAAAGTCTTTTGCAAGCCCAGATTTAAAGCCTGGATGGCGTCACGTGTTTGGCTGAGTTCGGCCGCGGTGGAGGCCCGCAGTCTTTCGGTGGATTCACCGTTGAGAGATGTCAGGCGGTCGCTCTGCTTGAGCAAGGCATCATGCAGATCGGCGATCGTTGCCTGAGGCTGCTGAGAGAGTAGCTGCTCTAGCAGATGGGGTAGCGCCTTCGTCGCCGCGTGCACGACGGCGATACGCCAAACAACGAAAATAAGTGCCAGCGCAGCGCTAGCCGCTGCTGCAATGGTCAAAATCTCCAGCATGCCCCCCTCGCGACCCCTGCGGAGCCACATCGCACATACGTCTAAGCCATGAGCGATGCTGCAGCGGCTGTAATTCTTATTTGAAAAAAGTATATCAGCCGTGTGCGCAAGTGCCTATGCCTTTCGTCAACAAGTGCTACTCAGAAATGCGATTGTGTTGCGTGGATCAGACGATTAAAGCGCCAGGCTCGCGACGGCTGGCTCGGGCGAGGCGTCGCGCCACCTCGGATAGTGGTTGCTGCAGCTTCTGCGTGGCGCGTTGTATGCGCTTTAGCCTAGTCAGGCCAAAGCCCGCAAGCTCTGTAGTGCGGGAGCACGCAGGGTGCGCCGCGTACCCAGCAAGCCGGCCAGCGTCACGCCCAACAAGCCGCCGGCGATGCCGATGGGCAGCGCCTGCCAGGAGAGCGCGTAGGGCAGATGGAAGACGAATCGGCCAATCAAACTACTAATGAGTGTGGCGCCGAAGCCGCCCACCAAACCGGCGACGACGCCCAGGGCGGCGAACTCGGTGATAAGCGCCGCACGCAATTGCCTGTCACGCGCGCCGAGCGTGCGCAGCACCGCCAGCTCGTAGGCGCGCTCGTCATGCGTGGACTCCAGCGCCGCATAGAGCACCGCCAGCCCCGCCAAGAGCGAAAATGCGAAAACGAACTCCACCGCTTGGGCCAGTTGATCCATCATCGTCTTGAATTGGCGTAGCACGGCGGCGACGTCAATCAGCGTGATATTGGGATACGCGGCCACCAGTTCGTTCACGAACTGGTTCTCCTGCGCTAGCGGCATGGCCGGCAGATGGAAGCTGGTGATGAAGCTCGTCGGATAAGGGGCCAGCAATGCGGGTGTGGCGATGACGAAGAAATTAACCCGCATGGAATCCCATTCCAGCTTGCGCAGCGAGGTGATCTTCGCCTCCATACGCTGGCCGGCGATCTCGTACACCAGGCTGTCGCCCAACTTGAGATGCAGCGTATCAGCGATACCCTGCTCCACAGAAAGCTGAGCCGGATTGGTGGCCGCATCATCAAACCAGCGGCCGGCGCTGACGGAGTTTCCAGATGGAATTTCGCTCATCCAGGATAGATTGAACTCGCGCTCGACCAGCCGCTGGGCGCGTTCTTCCGCATAATCCGCCGCCGTCACAGCCCGTCCATTCACCGCCACCAGCCGCCCACGTATCATCGGCAGCAACTTGGGCTCGGCTATGGCCCGCGCCGCGAAGAATGCCCGCAAGGGTTCGCGCTGCTCGGGCTGAATGTTAAAGACAAATCGATTGGGCGCATCAGGCGGCAGGCTGCGCTGCCAACTCGCCAGCAAATCATCGCGCGCCAGGGTCAACAATAGCAGCGCCGTAATACCCAGACCCAAGGCCACCGCCTGCACCATGCTGCTGCCACGGCGGCGTACCAACGAGGCCAGGCCGTAGCGCCAGCCTGCGCCATTCATGCCACCCATGACACCAGAAGTACGCAGCCGACTGGCTGCGGCTAGCGCGAGGCGGGCTACGAGGGCATAGATTCCCACCGCGACAGCGAAGAGGCCCAGCACCCACAAGCCCAGCACGACATCGTCCGCCATCCACAGCATGAGCCCAGCCAGTACCAGCGCGCCGGCCGCATAGCTGCTCCATGCCAAGGGTTCCGCACCGACCCATTCGCGCCGCAAAACACGTATCGTCGGCACATTGCGCAGACGCATCAAGGGCGGCAGGGCGAAACCAGCGATTAAGGCCAAGCCTAACCCCAAGCCGTGCGCAAAGGGCCGCCAAGTAGGCGGTGGTAAGGGCGTGGTGAGGAGCGTCGACAGCAGCGCTTGCAATGCCAGCTGAGCAACAAAGCCCGCCAGACAGCCCATTAGGGAGACCAAAACGCCGAAGATCAAAAACTCACCGAGGAATATGCGCACGATCTGCCCTTCGCTCGCACCTAGACAGCGCATCACCGCGCAGCCATCCAGATGCCTTTGCATGAAGCGACGCGCAGCCAGCCCGACGGCCACAGCGGCGAGCACTACCGACAGGAGCGCCGCCAGCCGCAGGAACTTCTCGGCGCGCTCCAAAGCGTTCTTCACTTCGGGCCGTGCGTTGTTGATGTCCTCCAGCCGTTCACCGCGCTTGATTCGGGCTTCTGCCCACTTTTGATAGCCGGCAATGTCGCCCGGCTCACCGGCGAAATGCAGACGCCAGGTGGCACGACTGCCCGCCTGCAATAACTGTGTCGCCGGCAGGTCGTCAATGTCCATCATCAGACGCGGCGCGATGTTGAAGAAATTCATGCCGCGATCTGGCTCCTGCGTCAGCACCGCACCGACAGTCAAATGCGTACTGCCCAGCTTCAGCGTGTCACCGGTCTTAACACCCAACGCCGCCGTCAACCGCTCATCCAGCCACACCGTTCCTCGCGCAGGCGTCGCTTGCGTTGCGGCGTCGGGCGCGTTGAGCGTGGGGGCGCTACGCAGCGTACCGCGCAGCGGGTAGCCGGGCCGCACGGCCTTGATTTCGGCCAGTTGGCTAGTCGATTGGCTTCCCTCGCCATACGCCGTCATGCTGGGAAAGCTGATGCTTTCGCTAATGCGCAGCCCGCGCTTTTCCGCCTCGCGACGGTAATCGTCCTCCCACGGATGATCAGCGATGAGCAGCAGGTCACCACCGAGGAGTTGATGGGCTTCCTGCGCCAGGGCGCGACTCAAGCGGTCGGTAAAGAAATTAACGCTGGTGAGGCTCGCCACTGCAATGAGTAAAGCCAGTGCGAGTAGCCGCAACTCCCCGGCGCGAAAATCGCGTCTGAGCATTTGCCAGGAAAGTTTAAAACTGAGATGGAAACTGAGCTTCGCCTTCATCGGGACACCAAGCTCAGTAGGGTATGGGTAGGGTGGGCAGCTTTGCTGCCCACACGGAAAATAATCTGATCGAGGAACGCGTGGGCAGCAAAGCTGCCCACCCTACACCTTTTTTTTGGGACTGCGCTCATAGTTCCCTCAGTTTATCTATCGCCTGCTCGACGCGATCCACGGCGATGACTTCGATACCTTTGATCGGCTGCTTGGGCGCATTGGATTTGGGAATCAAGGCATGGGTGAAACCCAGCTTGGCCGCTTCTTTCAAACGTTCCTGCCCGCGCGGCGCCGGGCGAATTTCGCCCGCCAGGCCAACTTCGCCGAAAGCGACCAGCTTGCGCGGCAGTGGCCGGTTGCGCAGCGATGAAACTATGGCCAGCATAACCGCTAGGTCCGCCGCCGGCTCGCTGATTTTCACGCCACCCACAGCATTCACGAACACATCCTGATCGAAGCAGGCAATGCCGGCATGACGATGCAATACAGCCAGCAACATCGCCAGGCGGTTCTGTTCGAGGCCGACGCTCAAGCGCCGCGAGCTGGGCGCATGCGCCTCATCCACCAGCGCTTGTATTTCCACCAGCAGCGGACGCGTGCCTTCCTGAGTCACCATGACACAGGAACCGGCCACCTGACTCTCATGATGTGAGAGAAACATGGCGGAAGGATTGGAGACGCCGCGCAGGCCCTTCTCCGTCATGGCAAACACGCCCAATTCATTCACCGCACCGAAGCGGTTTTTGCAGGCGCGGACCAGGCGGAAACTGGAATTCGGATCACCCTCGAAATACAGCACCGTATCGACAATATGCTCCAGCACACGCGGCCCGGCCAGCGCGCCTTCTTTGGTCACATGGCCGACAAAAATAATGCAAGTGCCCGACTGCTTGGCGTAGCGCGTCAGCTGTGCCGCACACTCGCGCACTTGCGCCACCGAGCCGGGTGCGGATTGCAAAGCGTCAGAATAAAGCGTCTGTATTGAATCCATCACCGCGATACGCGGCTTATGCTCAGCCAGGGCGGCGAGTATTTTTTCGAGATGGATTTCCGTGAGAAGTTGCAGGTGACCGACATCCAGTTGCAGCCGCTGCGCCCGCAGCGCCACCTGCTCGCCGGATTCCTCACCGGTCACGTAGAGAGCGCTGTGTCTGGCGGCCAGTAACGACAGCGCCTGCAAGAGCAAGGTCGATTTGCCTATGCCCGGATCGCCGCCGATGAGTACCACCCCGCCGGCGACCAGCCCGCCGCCCAACACCCGGTCGAACTCTTCGATACCCGTTGCGATACGCGACTCGGCACGCGGGCTGATCTCAGCCAGGCGTTGCAGCTTGCCGGTGCCGGCGATGGCGGAAAAGCGGTTCGTCGCAGCGGTTTCCGCCAGGGTTTCGACCAGCGTGTTCCAGGCGTTGCAATGAGGGCATTGGCCTTGCCACTTCGAGAGCTGTCCGCCGCACTCGGTACAGGTATAGACGATTTTCGATTTAGCCATGCCGAAGTTTAGCGGAACGCCGGGCTCATCAAGTGAGCTTGACCAGTTGAGCTAGAACAGTGAAAAGGCTGGCCTCTGCCGAACTATTCTTTCTCAACGATTGGCACGCGTGGTGCCACGGCACAAAGCAGCTCATAACTCACTGTCTCCGCTGCAGCGGAGACTTCATCGATGGGCAGACCCGTACCCCATAGCACGACAGGCGTGCCAACACCGGCTTGCGGTACACCCGTCAAATCCACCACGATCATATCCATGGAAACGCGGCCCAAGGTACGACTGCGCTTGCCGTCCACCAACACCGGCGTGCCGGTGGGCGCATGGCGCGGATAGCCATCGCCGTAGCCGCAGGCGACGATGCCGAGGCGCATGGCCTGCTCGGCGACGAACAGGCCGCCGTACCCAACCCGATCGCCGGGCTGCAATTCCCGAGTAGCAATGAGCTCGCTCGTCAGCGTCATCACCGGGCGCAAGCCTAGACTCTCGGCGCTAGCGTGCTCAGGAAAAGGCGACGATCCGTATAGCATGATGCCCGGACGCGCCCAGCCAGTGCGGGTCTCCGGGGAAAGCAACAGGGCCGCCGAGTTGGCCAGGCTCACAGGCTGCAGGCAACCCACGGTCACACTGCGGAAGCGCTCCATTTGGGCAGCAACGCCGCCTTCCTTATCGGCATCGGCAAAATGCGTCATCAAGGTGATAGTCGACACTTGCGGGGCGTCCGCCAGCGCATTCAACACTGGCTGAAATTCTTCGGCGGAAAAGCCCAGGCGGTTCATGCCCGTATTGAGTTTGAGGTAAACCGGCAAGCGGCTGGGCAGCGCCATGGACAGCAAGGCTTCAACCTGTGTCAGGTCGTGTAGCACCGGTGTGAGACGGTACTCGGCAAACAGCGGCAGCTCTTCCGCCGAAAAAAAACCTTCGAGCAGCAAGATCGGCTTATTCATGCCGGCCTCGCGCAATGCAATGGCGTCTACTATATCAAGGAGGCAAAAACCATCGGCGAGGTTGGCCAGGGTCCCTGCCGCCCGCAACATGCCATGTCCATAAGCATTCGCCTTGATGACGGCCCACAACTTGGCGCCATCGGCGTGATGTCGCGCGACGGCAAAATTGCTGCGCAGTGCGGATAAATCGATGGTCGCGCGTATCGGTCGGGTCATGCGTTTCCAGCGGCCAATTCTTGGAGTCTGCGCTTCGTGAATTCCACGAAGGCATTGACTAGGCGTGAACGGAACTGCTCTCGGGGATAGACCAAGGACAAAACGCGATCAAGACGGGGATTAAGCGGGATGACGACCAGCTCGCCCAGCCGCTGTTCCTTCTCCACGGCCGCTTTCGAGACGATGGCATAACCCAGCCCGGTGGCGACCACGCCCTTAATGCCTGCCGGGCTATTCATTTCGATCATCAAATTAAGGCTGCCGGGGGCAATGCCGTTTGCTTGAAAATAATTGTCCGTCAACTCACGCGTTCCCGAGCCCTGTTCACGGCCTACAAACGGTAGCGGCAGCAATTGTTGCGGCGCTACCTCGTCTAGCTTTGCGAGCGAAAAATCGGGGGCGCAAATCACTCGCAGTTCATCTTCGCAGCATACCTCATAGTTGAGGCTGGCGAGGTGGGTGGGCCATTCGATGAGGCCGATATCCAGGGTATGTTCCATGAGCCGACTTTCCACGGCCTGGCAGGTACCCACCACGATGCGTGGCCGCACTTCCCGATGCATGGCTTTGAACTCGCCGACCAGACGCGGAAGCATGAATTCCGCGCTGGTGGTGCTGGCGCCTATGAGGAGCGGGCCACCGACCTGCCCGGTCATTTCCCCCAATCGAACATCGAGTTCGGCGGAAAGCCCCAAGATCTTTGATGCATATTCGAAAACAATCTCGCCGGCAGCCGTCAAAGCGATGCGGCCGCTGCCACGCTCAAACAGGCGGGTACTGAAATGTTCTTCCAGCTGTTTGACTTGGAACGTGACGGCAGGCTGCGTCATGAACAAGGACTCTGCCGCCTTGGTGAAGGACAGGTGCCGTGCAACTGCGTGGAACACCTGCAACCTTCGATCTGCCATGGCGCCTACCTCGTGACTTCCATTATATCCTTGATTTCAAGCATGTTTCATACCTGCACATTTCCCTTACTACGCCGCTCACTTAATTCGGAATGATCCCCGGCAAGAACGCATACAACAACACTAAATCAACAGCTTCCGAAACATTTCGTCGTTCATGGTATAAAACCGCCTCCTTGCACTCCGAAACTAAGAGTCGCCCAGCGGCACTTTCGGACAGGAATTCGGCTCTTACGGCTTAATGAATCGCGGCTTCTACATCATCATGGCGGCGCAGTTTTTTTCTGCGCTTGCCGATAATGCCCTGCTGATTGCGTCCATCGCACTGCTGCGCGACCTGCATGCTCCGGCTCAGTATGAGCCTATGCTTAAGTTGTTCTTCACCGTTTCATATGTAGCGCTCGCCGCCTTCGTCGGCGCCTTCGCCGACTCCATGCCCAAGGGTCGGGTGATGTTCTTCAGCAACACGGTCAAGATAGTGGGCTGTTTCACGCTGCTCTTTTCCACCGTGCCGATGCTGAATTTCCTCGGCTTACCGACCTACATTTACCCGCTGACTTCCTACGCTATCGTCGGCTTGGGCGCCGCCGCCTACTCGCCGGCGAAGTACGGCATCCTTACCGAATACCTGCCGCACGACAAACTGGTCGTCGCCAATGGTTGGATAGAGGGGCTGACCGTCAGCGCTATTATCCTGGGCACGATGCTGGGCGGGGTGCTGATCAGCCCGCAGGTAAGTGGCCTGCTGCTTTCTTCGACGCTGCTAAATACCAGAACGTCGATCGACACGGCGCCGGAAGTGGCGATTCTGGTGGTCTCCAGCCTTTATTGCGTGGCCGCGCTGTTCAATCTTTTTGTGCCCCATACCCGCGCCGACCACAAACCGCTAAGTAAAAACCCAATGTACTTGCTGCACGATTTCTGGCATAGCGTGAAGCTGCTGTGGCGCGACAAACTCGGACAAATTTCACTCGCCGTCACGACGCTATTCTGGGGTGCAGGCGCGACGCTGCAATTCATCGTACTGAAATGGGCCGACAAGGCGCTCGGCCTGCCGCTGGACGAGGCCTCCGTGCTACAAGGTGTATTCGCGCTAGGCGTCGCTATCGGCGCGGTGCTCGCGGCCCGGCTGGTTGCGCTGGAGCAGTCGATTAAGGTGCTGTCAGTCGGCGTCGCCATGGGCTTTGTCGTAATGGGCATGAACCTCGTCACCTCATTGCCCGTCGCGCTGTTTATGATGGTGTTGGTCGGCGCCATGTCTGGGTTCTTCGTCGTGCCCATGAACGCCTTGCTGCAGCATCGCGGCCACATCCTGATGGGCGCGGGTCACTCCATCGCCATACAGAACTTCAACGAGAACGCTAGCATCCTCATCATGCTCGCCTTCTATGCTTTGCTGTTGTACCTGGATATGTCGGTCTATACCGTCATTGTGATATTCGGTGTCTTCGTCATTGTCAGCATGTTGATGGTAGCGCTATGGCACCGGCGCAATATGCGTGAGCACAGAGAAGAATTGCAGACCTTATTGGCGGCTACGCGCAGCGTGAATGTCCCCCGCTGAGCTAACGCGCCGCTAACCTAAAAGACCGCCTGGAGTCACGCCCTCAAAGCACCACCGGGCGATCGGGCAGTTCGTTGCTGCCACCACCCTCCGACGGAAAATGTCGGGCCAGGCGCGTGCTGATTTCCTCAATAGCGGCCAAGCTGCCGACTTCGAACGCGCCGCGGGAAAAGGCCTGTTCCATGCGCCGGCAGACGGCGTCCCAATCGGCTTGCGGCACGCGCGCAGTGATGCCCCGATCCGCAAGAATTTCCACACGCCTATCGACAACCTGAACATAGATCAGCACGCCGCTATTGTCTTGCGTATCCCAGACGCGCAATTGCGAAAACACTTCCACCGCGCGGCTACGTACCGTTCGCCCGCGCAGTAAATGATTTAAGGCCAGCCCGGCCTCGACGACAAAACGTAACTCGCCGCGATGGGATTTTTCCGATACGGCGATGGCGGCCTCTATGGCAGCCAAGACGTGGGCCGGATAAGCCAGCCGGATGCGCCAATGCGGCGTGAGCAGATGTTTGAGCAAGCGCGTGAGTTGCATTACCAGCTCCCCGACGCGCCGCCGCCACCGAAATCGCCACCGCCGCCTGAGAAGCCGCCGCCCCCGGACGATCCGCCGCCGCCAAAGCCACCTAAGCCTCCTAGGCCGCCTATGCCACCTAAGCCTCCGCCGCGCCCACCGGATACCAGCGCAAAAAAGAACACCAGCACGGCTGCGATGACGGCTGAAAGCGCGGAGGTGGTAACAAACCAGGCTAATCCGCCGACGATGCCGGCGGTAGTGGTGGACCCGCCCAGGCGTCCCATGACGCGGCTCAAGATGCCACCCAGCACCGTAGCAACGACGAGGCCTATGACCAGCCAGTTGCCATAGTCGGGGCGCGCCCCGCCCTGTCGGCCATTGCTAGCGCCGCGTGGCGGCGGCAAGGCTTCGCCCTGGAGGACGCTCTCTATGCGGGCGACCCCTGCACGCAATCCGCCGTAGAAATCGTCCGCCTTGAAGCGCGGGCCGATTACCTCGGCGACGATGCGCTTGGCGATGGCGTCCGGTAGCGCGCCTTCCAAACCGCGCCCTACCTCGATGCGCAGCTTGCGATCGTTCTTGGCGACCAAGACGATGACGCCATCAGCGACGCCCTTGCGCCCGATTTTCCAGGCCTCCGCAACTCGGAGACTGTACTGCTCGATGGCTTCCGGCTGTGTGGTGGGTACGATCAGAATGGCGATCTGGCTGCCGTGCGCAGCCTCGAATTGGGCTAGATCGCCCTCCAGCGTCGATGCTTGTTCCGGCGTCAAAGTCGCTGTGAGGTCGGTGACGCGCGCCTGGAGGGGCGGAACGGCGACTTCATCCGCCGCCGCACCCAGCAACGCAAAAAGCGCCAAGCCGATGGCTGCGCATCCTCGGAGCATGGCTAGTCGCATGCCGTGTTATTACTTAGGAGCGGGTTGAACTACGGCTGGCGCAGCCGGCGCGGGTGCGTTGAAATTGATGGTAGGCGGCGTGGAGAGCGCCTTCTCATCTTCGACCCTGAAATTCGGTTTGGCCTTGTAACCGAACATCATAGCGGTGAGGTTGTTCGGAAACACGCGCACGCTCGTGTTGTACTCCTGCACCGCCTTGATGTAGCGATTGCGCGCCACGGTAATGCGGTTTTCCGTGCCTTCGATCTGCGCCTGCAAATCGCGAAAATTCGCATCGGCCTTGAGTTGCGGATAATTTTCCGCCACCACCAGCAAGCGCGACAGGGCGCTGGACATGCCGGCCTGAGCCTGCTGGAACTTGGCGAAAGCGGCCGGATCGTTGATTAATTCGGGGGTGGCCTTGATGCTGCCTACCTGTGCACGCGCCTCGGTGACGCGGGTCAGCACCTCTTTTTCATGCGAGGCATAGCCTTGGACGACCGCAACCAGATTCGGCACCAGATCGGCACGGCGCTTGTACTGGTTGAGTACTTCTGACCAGGCGCCATTCACTTGTTCGTCCTGCGTTTGGAACTGGTTATAACCGCAACCGGACAACAGGCCGGCCAGCACGGCCAGCAAAACCATCAGTTTGACGCGCATTTGTCTTCCTCCTCTATGAAACTGCCTAAGCCACATGCGGACGACTTCGCCGAATTCAAGTCGTCTGCGCCTGCGCTTTTCCGCTCTTCAAGTTTTCCATGGTTCGCCGGGCGAAACAGAGATCTTCCCAAGCCTTGGCCTTATCGCTCAGTGTGCGCAGCAAATAAGCCGGATGGTAAGTCACGACCAGCGGTATGCCACGAAAATCGAAGAGCTTGCCGCGCGCCGCGCCGACTTTCACTTCGGTATTGAGCAGTGATTCAGCGGCGGGCTTGCCCAGCGCTACGATCAGTTTGGGTTGCAACAATTCAACCTGCCGCAACAAGTAGGGAAAGCAGGCGGCGATCTCGCCCGTCTCGGGCGTGCGATTGCCGGGTGGGCGACATTTCACGGTGTTGGCGATATACACGCCCTCGCCGCGTTTGAGTTGTATAGCGGCCAACATGGCGTCCAGCAGCTTGCCGGCCTGACCGACGAAAGGCTCGCCCCGTTCATCTTCCTCCGCACCCGGCCCTTCGCCGACAAACAGCCAATCGGCGGCGACATCCCCCACGCCTAGCACCGCCTGCTTGCGTTGCTCGCACAAACCGCAGGCGCGACATTCGGCGACGCTGGTTTTAAGCGCATCCCAGCCCATGACGGCGATGCGGGCCATACGTTCAATGCGCTCGTCGCCGGCCGACACAATGGCTGGCTCAGGCGGCGCGCTGGCCTCGATCGGCGTGGTGGCGATCTCCTCTTGTGGCAGCGGTATTACTGCGGACCCAACAGGGTCGCGCCGCCGCCACAAGGGCGCTAATCCCATCTCGCGCAGCACTTGTTCGCGCCGCGTCATGACAACATCGCCGCCATCACCACCGCATCTTCGCCCCCGACCGCCGCCGCGTAATAGCCCTTGCGCTGGCCGATTTCGGCAAAACCGCAGCGGCGATATAGACCGGCGCCGGCCTGATTGGATAGCCGCATCTCAAGAAATAGACGCTTCGCGCCATGCGCACGCGCTGTCGAGAATAGGTGCGTCATCATGAGCATACCGTAGCCGTGGCGCTGCCATTCCGGCCTGACTGTAATGTTGAGTAGATGCGCCTCTTCGAGCACCCGCATTACGACCGCATAACACACCACCAGACCGTCCACGCGGCATGTCCAGGCGCTGTAACCGGCGTTCAGCGAATCGATGAAGTTGGCACGGGACCACGGGTAGGGGTGCGCTAGTCGCTCGATCTCCAGCACGGTATCAACATCGTCCACGCGCATGGGCTCTATGCGGGGCTGCGCCTCCATCACTGCGCTCACGCTTTCCCTCCGCGCGCCATGCGTTCCGCCGTCGTCAATGCCACTTTGTCGCGCACATAAAGCGGCAAAGCTAGCGCCGCATCGACCGCCTCGCCACGGGCATAGCGCAGCGCCGCCAGGCGCGCCACCGCGCTGGCTCGCGGTACGGCAGAAGCATCAATCTCCGTTACGTTGATGAGCCTGCCGTGCAGGGCCGCCACGTAAGCCGTAAAGCCGTTGCCGCAACCCCGCCAAGCGGCGCCCGTCGGCAACGGCGCCTGCTCGGGCGCGACTACCATCGGTGCAATCACCGTACTGACATCGCCGTTCACAACCCGATAAGCCGCGCAATAAACTTCGCTCATGCGAGCATCGACGCAGGCATAGACAAACTCCCCGCCCGCATCCAGCGCCAGCGCTTCCAGACTGCAAACACCAATGACTGGCGCATCGACGCCGAAGGCCAGCCCTTGCGTCACCCCGCAGGCCAGGCGTAGGCCGGTGAAAGAGCCCGGCCCGGAGCCGAAGGCAAACACATCCATGGCTTCCAGCGCTAATCCGGCTTCCGTCAGTAGTTCTTGGACGAGTGGCAGCACGCGGTCGGAATGGTTCACGCCGCGCTCGCCGGCGCGCTCGATGAGTCGGCCATCCTGAAGCAGTGCAACCGAAATTAGATCGGTGGAAGATTCGATAGCTAGAAGATTCACCCGTCTGATTTTACCTGAGCGAAGTCGCGCTAGATGCAAGGTGTGGAATTAGGGAGTGACCTCACGCGTTGCTACTTGACGCGCTTTGCAGTGTATTCGTCCTCGATATTGTCACGGAAGAAACTCCAGATCGACCCTGAGGATGCCAAGCGGCGAAATGTCTCGGCGGAAACGCCGTGGTACTCGTTGATCTTGCCGTCATCGAACTCGGCCCGCAGCACCTGCGCCGCCGCGTCATGACCTATGGCGCGCAGCTTGCCCGCGCTGACTTTTTTCATGTCCATGTTACTTCGAATCCAGCGCTGAAATTATTCCTAATCGTAACCTGCAACTGGAAACCTAAGATCGAATTGGGTGAGGTGGCCCTCGGAATACGCAAAAGCGCCACCGCCATGGGCGCGCATGATGGACTGCGTGATCGCTAGCCCCAGGCCCGCGCCGTCGCTGAAACGACGCCTGGATGCCTCCACACGATAGAAGCGGTCGAAGAGGCGGGGCAGATGCTCAGGAGGAATGGTCTCGCCCGTATTTTCTACTCTGAGTATAGTCACCGATTCGTCGCTGTTATCAATATATACCGTGATACTTCCGTCAGAAGACGAGTGACGAATCGCGTTCGATAGCAGGTTGTTAATGGCTCTGCGCAGCATCAGTCTGTCAGCGGAGATCAGGCCGTCGCCAATAAGCGTCAGGCGGATGTTTTTTTCTTCCGCCAAGGCTTCGTAGAACTCGAACACACTGCCGACTTCTTCGCGCAGGTCTATCTTTTCCCGATTGGGTACGATGAGTTGATTATCCGACTTGGCGAGAAAAAGCATATCTGAGAGCATGCGCGACAGGCGCTCGAATTCCTCCACGTTGGACGCTAGCACTTCACGGTATTCGTCGGGCGTTCTGTGTCGCGTAAGAATGACTTGCGTTTGGGTCAGCAAGTTACTCACCGGCGTTCGTAGTTCGTGCGCGAGATCGGATGAGAAATCGGACAGGCGTCGAAACGATTCCTCCAGCCGCGCCAGCATCGCATTCAATGTGACGGCGACCTCAGCCAGCTCGACGGGAATCGAGGCCACGGAGAGCCGATGGTCGAGCCGGTTAGCGGTAATCTCGGCGGCTTCTTGTCGTATCTCTCTCAAGGGCGCCAGCCCACGGCGCGCCGCCAACCAGCCGAGGAGCCCACTCACCAACGCGGCGAATCCGACGACGGACCACAGCGTCATGCGAAAGGAACTCATAAAGTGCGCGTGATGGGAGGTTTCGGTCGCCACACCCACCATCGCCGACGCAGAATTCGTCATGCCGGTCCGCACCTCCGCCGAGATGCCTCGGTAGTGTCGCCCTTGCGACTCCTCCCACACGACGGGAAGAACGCGCTTGGTCCTGTCGGTCAACAGCAGCGACGACGGGAAAGTGTCCTCCCCAGTGGCATAGACATTGCGGCCGTTCGACACCACGGAAACCAAAAGACCTGGGTGTCCCACCAGGGCGTCGTCCAAGTGTTGCCGCAGGGGTTCGAAGTCTTGTGGGCTGCGGACTTTTTCCAGCGCATGCTGAATAAGCTCCAGCTTGCCAGTGAGCAACTCCATGTCCAATTCTTCGAAATGCTGTTCCAGCAGCGCCCCGACGAGGACGCCCAAAAACAGCAGCACTGTCGTCGACACTGCCGCGAAAAGCAGCGTCAGTCGAAACGTAATGGATTTGCTCCCGGTCAGGCGCATTCGGGCAACTCCAGCACATAGCCCATTCCGCGTACGGTATTGATCAATTTTGGCTCGAAGCCGTCATCGACTTTCGCGCGCAGCCGTCGAATGGCGACCTCAATGACATTGGTATCACTATCGAAATTCATGTCCCAAACATGGGAAGCGATCAGCGAGCGCGGCAGCACTTCGCCCTGGCGACGCAAGAGCAATTCAAGCAGGGCAAACTCCTTGGCGGTGAGTTCAATCCTTTTGCCGGATCGGCTAACTCGTCGTCGCACCAGATCGAGTTCAAGATCGGCCGCCCGCAGAAATTCGGACTCCTTGGTTTTGCCACCCCGCCTCAGCAGAGTACGCACCCGAGCTAATAGTTCTGAAAACGCAAAGGGTTTTACGAGGTAATCGTCAGCCCCCAATTCCAGGCCCCGAACTCGATCGTCAACATGATCGCGAGCGGTCAGAAATAACACCGGCACGTCCTTGCCGGATTTGCGTATGCGCTGTAGCACTGCCCACCCGTCCATACCCGGTAACATCACATCCAGAATCACCAGATCGTAGGCCTCGCTCAAAGCGCAGTGCAGGCCATCCTCGCCGTCGCGAGCTAAATCGACGACGAAACCGGCTTCCACCAAGCCTTGCTTAAGGTAATTTCCGGTTTTCAGTTCATCTTCAACAACGAGAATTTTCATCGGTGTTCTCCTTAACGACCCTCATGAATTTCGCGTCATCTTGCGGCTACACTATGCCCACGCCCCAAAGATTACGTAAATGTAATCAACAAGTCAGCTTCCCGTTAGTTTGAGGTCGGCATCATACGTCTCTCGATGTAGAAGACTCCCGCTATCGGACAGAGTATCCATGCGAATTCTTGTATTCTCCGCGATCATGGATATCAGCCGAGACAGCGTTCGCCCACTGAACCAAGATCAACTGACGAGGAAAGCCCGTGCGAGATCGTTTCCGACGCATTCTGAACTCAGCTTTCCGTTTTCCTGAGAGAAGTTGTATGCGAGGAATCGTAACCGCGCAGGCGTTCGCGCCATTGTTAGCGCCGTTGTTGGCGCTATTGTTTGGCCTAGGCGTATCCGCACCCCTGCGGGCACAGGACAGCGCAGTGGGCACAAGCTCGGTAGGTGCATCCCTGGAAAGTCTGCTTGCTCTGGCCAAGGAAAGAAATCCAGAGTACGCCAGCATGCGCTACGAGGCGGAAGCAGCCAACGAACGGATTACGCCGGCTGGCGCCTTGCCCGACCCCAAATTCCGCACGGAATTGCGCGACATCACCCGTATGGGTGAGCAGAACGCCACCCTGGCGCCCAACCGCGTTGGCAGCACGCGTTATCTCTTGATGCAAGACCTACCGTGGTTCGGCAAACGGGATCTGAAACGGGAAGTCGCGGAATTCGAGGCCGAAGGGGCCAAGGGAAGAGCCATCGGCAGCTGGTCAGAACTGGTGGCGAAAATCAAAACGGCGCACGCCCAGCGCTATTACCTCCACGGCAACGAAAAACTCATCCAGGAACTACTCCAGCTGTTGAGCCAGCTGGAGAAAATCACTCAGGCCCGTTACGCCGGCGGTCTCGCCACGCAGCAAGACGTGATTCGTGCACAAATCGAGCAGACCAACATGCAAAACGAATTGGTGGCCCTGGAGAGCGAAAGCCGCCAAGTCAACGCACGCCTGAATGCCTTGTTGGCGCGCCCCGCTATCGCGCCGCTGGCCGATCCGGAAAAACTGGCGATGCTCCCGGCACCGGCCAAACTTGACTACTCGGCGCTGGAAGAGCGGGTACGTTCCCGCAACCCGCTGCTCTTTGCAGAGGAATCCCGCGTGAAGGCCGCCGAGAAAAGCCGGGATTTAGTCTATAAAAACCGCTATCCCGATATCACCGTCGGCGTTTCCCCTATCCAGTACCAAAACGCCGTCAAGGAATGGGAGTTGATGGTTGAATTCAGTATTCCGCTGCAGCAATCCTCCCGACGTGCCCAGGAACGTGAATCCGAGGCCATGCTGTCGGCCGCCCGATCACGCAAGGAGGCGCTGGCCAATCAGGTGCTCGCCGAACTCTCGGAGAATCTAGCCGCTATTGAGGCGGCGCGTCGAACGGAGATGCTGGCGACGAACAATCTTTTGCCCCAGGCCGAACTCACCTTCCGTGCGGCGCTCGCCAGCTATGAAACAGGCAAGGTGGATTTCGCGACGCTGCTCGATGCGCAGCGGCAGATCCGGCAAGCTAGACAAAACCAGATCAAGGCACAGGCCGAAGCGCAGATACGCCTCGCCGAAATCGAAAAGCTATTAGGGGAAGAGCTATGAAACAGCTGACTGCCATTGCCATAGGCTTTATTGCGATCGCGGTGGTCGCCGCGGCCGGTGGCTACTGGTGGGGCAAAAAGGCGGCTCCAGCCCCGAGCAAACCCGGTAAAACAGTGGCGGGCGCTGCCGCTGCTGTTGGCAACGCTAACATTAAGCCGCCGCGCAAACTCCGCTACTACCGCAACCCGATGGGTTTACCCGACACCTCGCCCGTTCCCAAAAAAGATCCCATGGGCATGGACTACGTTGCGGTGTACGAAGGCGAAGAAAGCGACGAACCAGCCTCCGCCAATCAGATCAAGATCAGTGTTGAGAAAGTTCAGAAGCTCGGCGTGCGCACTGAGGCGGCCCGGCTACGCACGCTGGATAAGACGGTGCGCGCCGCGGGTCGCATCGAACCGGATGAACGCCGACTGTTTTCCATAGCCCCAAAGTTCGAAGGTTACGTCGAACGCTTGCACGTCAATGTCACGGGGCAACCTATCGGAAAAGGGCAGCCTTTATTCGAGGTATATAGCCCGGAGCTGGTCTCAGCCCAGCGGGAATACGCCATCGCCGCGCAAGGCGTGGAGTCGCTCAAGGACGCCGGCGGCGTGGCGCAGACTGGCATGCAGCAGCTGGCCGAATCCAGCCTGCTACGCCTCAAAAACTGGGATATTTCTGCAGAGCAGATCAAGGCCCTCGCTAAGTCTGGCGAAACGAAAAGAACGCTAACCTTCCGCTCTCCGGTCGCCGGTATAGTCACTGAGAAAAAGGCCCAGCAGGGCATGCGCTTTATGCCGGGCGACGTACTTTATCAGGTGGCGGATCTCTCTTCGGTGTGGGTCATTGCGGACGTCTTTGAACAGGACATCGGCTTGGTCAAATCCGGCGCCAAGGCGAAGATCAAGATCAACGCCTACCCGGACAAAATGTTTGAAGGTACGGTGACCTATGTTTATCCGACCCTCAAAGCCGAAACACGTACGGTGCAGGTGCGAGTGGAACTCGCCAATCCGGACTTGCTCTTGAAGCCCGGCATGTTCGCCCAGGTGGATGTGCCGGTCGCGGCCAAGGGAGCGGTGGTGACGGTGCCGGTTTCTGCGGTGATCGATAGCGGCGTCCGCCAAATCGTTTTGATCCAGCAAGGCGAAGGCCGCTACGAGCCCCGCGAGATCAAGCTCGGCGCTCGTAGCGATAACTATGTGGAAGTTGTCGAGGGCGTAAAGGACGGCGAACAGGTGGTTGTTGCCGCCAACTTCCTGATTGATGCCGAAAGTAATCTCAAGGCCGCGGTCGGCGGCTTCGGGCACTCGCCTCCTGCCGCGCCGTCCGCCGCAGCCGCGGCGCCAAACACCCCTGCCACTTCAGCAACCAATTCAGCTACCCCCTCAGTTAGCAACTCAGGTACCAACTCAGGTACCAACTCAGGTACCAACTCAGTTACCCACTCAGTTGCCAACCCTCACGCCGGTCACTGAAGGCAACCACGGAGCCCCGCACCATGCTGGCGAAAATTATCGAGTGGTCCAGCAAGAACCGCTTCCTCGTCCTGCTTGCCACGCTGTTCGTCATTATTTGGGGCGTGTTTTCCGTCCTAAGAACGCCGATTGATGCCCTGCCCGACCTGTCAGATGTACAGGTCATCGTCTACACCGAGTACCCCGGCCAGGCGCCGCAAGTGGTGGAGGATCAGGTCACTTACCCGCTCACCACCTCCATGCTGTCGGTGCCGAAATCCAAAGTAGTACGCGGTTTTTCTTTTTTCGGCGCCTCGTTCGTCTACATCATTTTCGAGGACGGCACCGACATCTACTGGGCGCGCTCGCGGGTGCTCGAATATCTCAACTTCGCGTCGAGCCGCATGCCCAAGGGCGTGACACCGCAAATCGGCCCGGACGCGACTGGGGTCGGCTGGGTTTACCAATACGCGCTGATCGCGAAAGATAAAACGCTGGCCGAGCTACGTACCATTCAGGATTGGTATCTGCGTTACCAGCTCACCAAGGTCCACGGCGTCGCCGAAGTAGCCTCCATCGGTGGCTTCGTACAGACCTACCAGGTAACGGTTGATCCCGTAAAGCTGCGCGCTTACAGCATCCCACTAATGAAGGTCGCGCAGGCCATCCGCGACTCTAACCGCGATGTCGGCGGCCGCGTCGTCGAAATGGCCGAGACCGAGTACATGGTGCGCGGCAAGGGCTATTTGCGCGGCAAAAGCGACATTGAAATGCTGGTGGTGAAAAGCGATAAAGGCACGCCCGTGCTGATACGCGACATCGCGCGTGTTGAGCTCGCCCCAGATGAGCGCCGCGGCCTGACCGAACTCAATGGCGAAGGCGAAGTCGTGTCGGCTATCGTCATGGCCCGCTACGGCCAGAACGCGCTGGAGGTCATTCATAACGTGAAGACCAAAATCGCTGAACTCGCGCCCGGCTTGCCCGCGGGAGTGACAGTGGAAACGGTCTACGACCGCTCCGAGCTTATACACCGCGCTATCGACACCCTGCAGAGAACGCTGATAGAGGAATCGATCATCGTCGCACTCGTCTGCATGGTTTTCCTGCTGCATATGCGTAGCGCATTGGTCGCCATCCTGATGCTGCCGGTAGGCATCCTCATCGCCTTCATCGCCATGCGCTCGCTGGGCATGACCTCCAATCTAATGAGCCTGGGCGGGGTCGCCATTGCTATTGGCGCCATGATCGACGCGGCCATAGTCATGATAGAAAATGCCCACAAACATTTGGAACGCCTGGCAGAGGGGCACTCCAACCTTGATCGTACCCATGCCATGCTCGCTGCATGCAAGGAGGTCGGGCCGGCGCTATTTTTCTCGCTGCTCATCATCACCGTTTCCTTCCTACCGGTCTTTAGTCTGGAGGGCCAGGAGGGGCGGCTGTTTTCGCCACTCGCCTACACGAAAACCTTCTCCATGGCCGGCGCTGCGCTGCTTTCGATCACCTTGGTGCCGGTGCTGATGATGTTATTCATCCGCGGCAAGATCATGCCGGAGGCCAGGAATCCGGTGAATCGCTTCCTCATCTGGCTCTATCGACCGATCATCGCCGGCGTTATGCGCTGGAAGAAAATGACTATCGCCGCCGCCGTGCTGCTGATGCTCGTCTCGATTTATCCAGCCTCCCGGCTGGGCTCTGAATTCATGCCGACCTTGAACGAGGGCACGCTGCTTTACATGCCCGTTTCCCTACCCGGCATGTCGATCACCAAGGCCGCCGAGCTGCTGCAGACACAGAACAAAATCATCAAGAGCTTTCCCGAGGTCAGCTCGGTCTATGGCAAGGCCGGACGCGCCAACACGGCCACCGACCCGGCCCCCACTGAAATGTTCGAAACGGTGATCAACCTCAAGCCGGAGTCCGAATGGCGTGCGAGCCTGACCACCGACAAGCTCATCGCCGAACTCGACAAAGCGCTGCAATTCCCCGGCGTCGCCAACGCCTGGACTATGCCGATTAAAGCGCGTATCGATATGTTGTCTACCGGCATACGCACGCCTATCGGTATCAAGGTCTTCGGCAAGGATCTCGATGGAATGGAAAAGCTGGCCAAGGAAATCGAGGCCGTGGTGAAAGCCGTTCCCGGCACCACCAGCGCCTTCGCCGAGCGCATCACCGGCGGCTTTTACCTCAACATCGAACCAGACCGGGAACAACTGGCTCGCTACGGGCTGACTGTCGGCGATCTGCAGGATGTCATCGGCACTGCGCTGGGCGGCGAAATGGTCACTACCACCGTCGAAGGCAGGGAACGCTTTGGTGTCACCGTCCGCTATCCACGTGAATTGCGCTCCGACCCGCAACAGATCGCCCGCGAGGTCTTGGTACCGATCATGGACGGCGCGATGATTCCCCTCGGGCAACTCGCCCGGGTGGAAGTGGCCAAAGGCGCTCCCGCTATCCGCACAGAAAACGCA
This sequence comes from Gammaproteobacteria bacterium, assembly GCA_038322845.1. Taxonomy (GTDB): domain Bacteria; phylum Pseudomonadota; class Gammaproteobacteria; order Burkholderiales; family Rhodocyclaceae; genus Desulfobacillus. The sequence goes on along the minus strand of JBBQGH010000034.1, from coordinate 749 downwards.
CTGCTCTCGGCCTACATCTACGTGGATATCCGCGACCGCGATATTGGTGGTTACGTCGCCGATGCGAAGAAGGCAGTCGCGGAAAAAGTCCAATTTCCGCCCGGCTACTATGTCACCTGGAGCGGCCAGTACGAGTACATGGAACGCGCCATCGAGAAGATGAAGGTCGTCATACCCGTCACGCTGCTGTCCATCTTTCTGCTGCTCTATCTCAACTTCAGGCGCCTCACCGAGACCTTCATCGTCATGCTTTCGGTCCCCTTCGCCCTGGTGGGCGGGGTCTGGCTGATGTGGCTGCTCGACTACAACCTCTCGGTAGCGGTAGCGGTGGGCTTCATCGCGCTGGCAGGAGTGGCGGCCGAAACCGGGGTGGTTATGCTCATCTACCTCGATCAAGCTTGGGAAGCCATCCAGGCGAAGTGCCGCGCAGCCGGACAGACTCCGACTGTCGGCGATCTCTACGCCGCCGTGATGGAAGGCGCAGTCAATCGGGTGCGTCCGAAGATGATGACCGCCGTGGCCATCATGGCCGGTCTCTTGCCTATCATGTGGGGAACCGGTACCGGCTCGGAAGTGATGAGCCGCATTGCCGCACCTATGGTCGGCGGCATGGTTTCATCGACGGTGCTCACCCTCGCCGTGATTCCGGCCATCTATGCGCTCGTCAAGCAATGGCGCCTGGATCGAGGAATCGCCCACCAGCCTAGAACCGCACCCCCTCACGGGCGGCCTCAGGCCTTGAGTATCGG
>JBBQGH010000033.1:0-30610 GCA_038322845.1 Gammaproteobacteria bacterium | reverse complement strand
GCGTTGGACTTCACCGAGGTGCCGGGTGCGACGCCGAAGAAGCCGGCCTCCGGATTGATGGCGTAAAGACGGCCGTCCTTGCCTGGCTTGATCCAGGCGATGTCGTCGCCGACGGTCGTTACCTTCCAGCCGTTGAGACTGGTCGGCGGGATGAGCATGGCAAAATTGGTCTTGCCGCAAGCTGACGGAAACGCCGCCGCGACATAGCTTTTTTCGCCTTCGGGCGATTCCACGCCGAGAATCAGCATATGCTCGGCCAGCCAGCCTTGATCGCGCGCCATGGTGGAGGCGATGCGCAGCGCGAAGCATTTCTTGCCGAGCAAAGCGTTGCCACCATAACCTGAGCCATAAGACCAGATTTCGCGTGTTTCTGGGAAGTGCACGATGTACTTGGTGTCTTTGTTGCAGGGCCAGCGTACGTCCTGCTCGCCGGGTTTAAGCGGATAGCCTACCGAATGCAGGCACGGCACGAATTCGCCGTCCTCGCCCAGAACGTCGTAAACCGCTTTACCCATGCGCGTCATGATTTTCATGTTGACGACAACATAGGGTGAATCGCTCAGTTCGACGCCGATATGAGCGATGGGCGAACCTAACGGCCCCATACTGAAGGGCACAACATAGAGCGTGCGGCCGCGCATACTGCCGCTGAATAAACCATTCAGCGTTGCACGCATCTTGGCCGGTTCTTCCCAGTTGTTGTTGGGGCCGGCGTCATCTTTGTTTTGGGAACAGATAAAGGTGCGGTCTTCGACGCGCGCCACATCGGAAGGGTCGGAACTCGCCAGGTAGGAATTCGGGCGCTTTTGTGGATTAAGCTTAACCATGCTGCCGGCGGCAACCATTTCGGTACACAAGCGGTCATATTCTTCGTCAGTGCCGTCGGCCCAGACGATGCGCTCGGGTTGCGTCAGCGCGGCGACCTCAGCCACCCAGGCTTTGAGCCGGGCGTGGCGCACATAGGCTGGCGCATTAAGAGTTGCGGGATCGGTATAACGCTGATTCATGTCCTAAGATCTCCAGGGGCGTATCGATGCGGGAACGATATCCGGGAGGCCGCAATTCTCTTGGACTGACGACTTCCGGATAGCCGCGACAGCGGTGCCGGTATGCTAGCGTTGCGCGGATTTGATGCGGATGTTTGTGGCAGAGTCTGCAATGCAATATTATGCCATAGACCGCTGTAGCGCATGAGCGGCCAGCCGGCTCAGTACCAAGCACTCAGAAAGGCAGGCCCAACATGGACGAAGGCATCCGCGCCGCGGCGCTTGAATACCATCGCAAACCGAGAGCCGGCAAAATCTCGGTGACGCCCACCAAGCAACTCGTCAATCAGCGCGACCTTGCGCTGGCCTACTCGCCCGGCGTGGCGGCCGCTTGCGAGGAGATCGTCGCCAATCCGGCAGAGGCCTATAACCTCACGGCCCGGGGCAACCTGGTGGCTGTCATCACCAATGGCACGGCGGTGCTGGGCCTGGGCAACATCGGCCCCTTGGCCGGCAAACCGGTGATGGAAGGCAAGGGAGTGCTGTTCAAGAAGTTCGCCGATATCGATGTCTTCGATATCGAGATCAACGAGAACGATCCGGACAAGCTAATCGACATCATCGCCGCGCTGGAGCCCACCTTCGGTGGCATCAACCTTGAAGACATCAAAGCGCCCGAGTGCTTCTACATCGAGAAGAAGCTGCGCGAGCGCATGAAAATCCCCGTCTTCCATGACGACCAGCATGGCACGGCAATCATCTCCAGCGCCGCGGTACTGAATGGTCTCCGCGTGGTCGACAAGAAAATCGAAGAGGTCAAACTCGTCTGTTCCGGCGCGGGTGCCGCCGCCATTGCCTGTGTGGACCTGATGGTGGCGCTGGGCCTCAAGCGCGAGAACGTTTGGATGACGGATTCCAAAGGCGTGATCAGCAAGCGACGCTTGCCCGATATCGATCCCAGTAAAGCCCGATACGCGCAAGACACCGAGTCGACTACGTTAGGGCAAATTATCGTCGGTGCTGATATTTTCCTCGGCCTCTCTACCGCTGGGGTACTCAAGCCCGAGATGGTGAAAACCATGGCGGGTCAGCCACTCATCCTGGCGCTGGCCAATCCGGTGCCGGAGATATTGCCGGAAGACGCCAAGGCCGTGCGGCCGGATTGCATCATCGCCACTGGGCGTTCGGATTATCCGAACCAAGTAAATAATGTTTTGTGCTTCCCCTTCATTTTCCGTGGGGCGCTAGATGCCGGGGCGACGACCATCACGCGAGAGATGGAAATGGCAGCTGTCCGCGCCCTTGCGGACCTCGCCCATGCTGAGCAATCGGACTTGGTGGCGGCCGCTTATGGCGGTTCCGATCTGCACTTTGGTCCGGAATATCTGATACCCAGGCCATTCGATCCGCGCTTGATCGCAAGAATTGCACCCGCAGTGGCCAAGGCCGCGATGGATTCCGGTGTAGCGACGCGCCCCATCACGGATTTCGACGCCTATCGCGAACGGCTACAGCAATTCGTCTACCACTCCGGTCTCATCATGAAGCCGGTATTCACCGCCGCGAAGACGACTTCGCAACGCATCGTTTATGCCGAGGGCGAAGATCCGCGCGTATTGCGTGCGGTGCAAGTGGTGGTCGATGAAGGGCTGGCTCGTCCAATCCTTATTGGCCGGCCGGAGGTGATTGAGCGCCGCATAGCGAGCTGTGGCTTGCGTATCAGGCCCGGCGTTGATTTCGAGCTGTGCAACCCGCAGAAAGACCCCCGCTACAAGGACTACTGGCAGACCTATCACCGGCTCACCGAGCGCAAAGGCGTATCAGCCGGATACGCGCAACTCGAAATGCGGCGGCGTCAAACACTCATCGGCGCCATGATGATTTACAAGGGCGAGGCGGAAGGCATGTTGTGTGGCACTTTTGGTACGCATGCCCTACATCTGGGTTTCATTGAGCAGGTTGTAGGCAAACAAGCGGGCATCTCAGCCTACTACGCCATGAACGGCCTGATGCTGCCCAAACAAACGGTGTTCCTCTGCGACACCTACGTTAATTACGACCCTACGGCCGAGCAGATTTGTGAGATGACACTCCTCGCGGCCGAGGAAGTGAAGCGCTTCGGCCTCACCCCCAAGGTAGCGCTGCTTTCCCACTCCAGCTTCGGCAGCTACGACACACCTAGTGCTCGTAAAATGCAGCAGGCTTTGGCGCTCCTCCACGCGCGTGCGCCCGAGTTGGAGGCCGAAGGCGAAATGCATGGAGATGCCGCGCTATCGGCTGAGGTGCGTAGCGAAGTCTTTTCCAACTCGCGGTTAAAGGGTGACGCCAATCTGCTCATCATGCCGACCCTCGATGCCGCGAATATTTCCTTTAACCTGCTCAAACAGGCGGCGGGCGATGGCCTGACCATTGGCCCCATCCTACTCGGCGCGGCCAAAGCGGTGCATATCCTCACTCCTACGGCGACGGTGCGGCGCATTGTGAATATGACCGCGCTGACGGTCGTTGATGCCCTGACCACCCAGCGGAAAGCACCCTGAGTACGCATACGTTCGTAGGCGCTTTCTTCCCCGTCCGGGATGGTGGGGCGGCCTTGCCCCTTCCAAGCAGGTGCAGACAGGCTTTGCGGGATCGGCGCTTGGGTCAAGTTGCCCCGCTAAATGCCGTTAACCTCTCCCATGGAAGCTGATACCAAAATAGGTCTGGTTTTGGCCGGTGGGGGCGCGCGCGCCGCCTACCAGGTCGGGGTCTTGAAAGCCGTGCGCGAGTTGTTACCCGATCCTCGCCGCAATCCTTTTCAAATACTATGTGGCACCTCGGCCGGCGCCATCAATGCGGCTACGCTCGCCTGCTTTGCGGAAGACTTCAGTGCCGGCATAGACCACCTGCTTGATGTTTGGGGAAATTTTCACGCCGCGCAGGTGTATCGCGCCGATGCGGTTAGCATGGGCGCCGGCGCGGCACACTGGTTGTCCTCCCTGATGCTGGGCTGGCTCGTCAAGCAAAACCCGCGTTCGCTGTTGGACAACACGCCGTTGCGCGAGATGCTGGAAACCAGCCTCGATTTTCAATCTGTCGATAAGGCCATCAAATCGGGCGCTTTGTTCGCGCTCTCGATCACAGCTTCTGGCTACACTACTGGCGAGAGCATCAGTTTTTTTCAGGGTGGTGAAGGCGTGCCGCTGTGGCGCCGCACCCAGCGCGGCGGCGCACGGGTGCAAATCGGCGTGGAGCATCTGCTTGCATCAAGTGCTATACCTTTTATATTTCCAGCGACGAAAATCCATCGCGAATATTTCGGCGATGGTTCCATGCGCCAACTTGCACCGATTTCTCCGGCGATCCATCTGGGTGCCGACCGCATACTGGTGATAGGCGGCGGGCGCATGGGACAGGAATCAGAACGTAGGCGAGGAGATCACTATCCGTCGCTGGCACAAATCGCCGGGCACGCTTTATCCAGTATTTTTCTGGACAGTCTCAGTGTTGACCTTGAAAGACTTGAGCGTATCAACAAGACCTTATCCGTGATTTCGATCGAAGCAAGGGAACAGGCAGGGTTGCCTTTGCGACCCATCGAGGCGCTGGTGATTGCCCCTTCACAGCGCTTGGACTACATAGCGGCGCGCCACGTGAAAGCCTTGCCTTGGCCCGTCAGGCTGCTCTTGCGCAGTATCGGGGCCACCAGCAAGAATGGCTCGGCACTCGCCAGCTACTTGCTGTTCGAAAAACCCTATACCGAGGCGCTTATTGAATTGGGCTATAACGACGCGATGGCCAGACGTGCTGAGTTTGAGGTCTTTTTGAAGCTGACATGAGCAACTCGACCGCACTTTAACAAACATGGCTAACTCGCTGGTTTTTGTTGCGATTTTATTACAGACTGCTACACTGCATTGGTTGTCCCTATGGGGCAGGAGGTAGATAGTGAAGATCAGATTGGCCACATCACTTGCGATTTGCGCGTCATTCGCATTTGGCATATTCGGCACCGCCGCTGAAGCCGCTGCCCAAAAAATGCACGCAAAGCATGCCACGACCCGTCACAAGGTCAGAGTCGTGCATCGTATCGAATCGCAAGACGGCGACAATCTCTTACTGCAATCCTCCGCCGTGGTGGTATTAGACCAATCCACCGGCGCCTTCCTCTTCGAAAAAAATGCCGGAGCGGTCGTGCCTATTGCTTCCATCACCAAGCTGATGACGGCCATGGTCGCGCTGGACGCCCAGCTCCCACTCGACGAAACGCTTACTGTCGCAGAGAGCGACGTGGACTTGCAGCGCGGTAGCCGTTCGCGGCTGCGTGTGGGCACGCAATTGTCGCGTGAGGATATGTTACGTCTGGCGCTAATGTCATCGGAAAATCGGGCCGCTTCCTCGCTCGGGCGGAACTACCCGGGTGGCAAGCCTGCGTTTGTGGCGGCCATGAATGCCAAGGCCGAAGCGATCGGTTTGAAGGACACGCGTTTTTCCGATTCCACCGGTCTCAATGCCGCCAACGTATCAAGCGCGCGCGATCTGACCAAGATGGTCGCGGCCGCTTCAAAGTACCCCTTGATTCGCGAACTGAGCACCACACCCGAACATCAAGTTGATGTCGGCGGACACAAGCTGAGTTTCCACAATACCAATCTGCTGGTGCGTACTGGTGCCGCCGGATGGGATATCGCGCTCTCCAAAACCGGATTCATCAACGAGTCCGGCAAGTGTCTGGTGATGCAAGCCTGGTTCGCCAACAAGCCTATCGTTATCGTGCTGCTGGATTCGATGGGCAGATTGACGCGCATTGCCGACGCGAACCGCATCAAGCGTTGGATCGAGAGCGCTGGCATCCCGGGCGCACGTCCCCGCGCCTCCATCAACGCCCCCGACGCCGGCTGATCCAAAAAAAATTTTGACCTAACCGGTGCCGGAGCTCTTGTCCGTCGCCTGCTTTATGTGTGCGAACCAATCCGTGTAATAGCGGTCGGCGGGGTCGGACACCGACAGGTTCACGCGACCACATCACCGGTATCGTCATACACCGGTGCCGCCAGTCGACGTAGTCCCTGCTCGATCTCCTCACGCCACCCCCGTATTCCACGGCCCATTCTGGCCGCACCTTAATGGCTGCGTATCCTTATCATAGAAGGCGCCCTGCCAGCGCCGGACCGGGTGCTAAACTCGATGGCATCTTTCTTGAATTCCCCCATGAAGAAGTCGTCAACCGCATTCCCGCCGTCATCGTGTTTGCGCCAGCTTGTGGGCGTCGTCCTCGCCCTGGTGCCGGTAGTGGCTCGCGCCGACGGCGCCACGCGTGCCGGCCTGACGCTATTCGGTATTCCGCTGGAGTTTTCGATATTTGCGGCGACGCTATTGGGTGTCGCGTTGCTTCATCGGCACACCTTAGCCGTTGCCTTGTCCGGGCTCGCCGGTATCACCGCGTACAAATTAACCTTTGTCGGCTTCAAGCATGGCGCGGGTGGGCAGGGGCTGGTTGCGCATCTGAGCCAAGAGTGGGTAATGCTCGTCAATCTTTTTTGCCTACTCATGGGCTTCGCATTGCTTTCTCGGCACTTCGAGAAAAGCCGCGTGCCGGTGGTGTTGCCTAAGATATTGCCGGACGACTGGAAAGGCGCTTTCGTCCTGCTGGTGATGGTTTTCGTGCTGTCGGCTTTTCTCGACAATATTGCCGGCGCACTGATAGGTGGTGCCATGGCGCACAGCCTTTTCAAGGCTCGGGTACATATCGGCTATCTGGCCGCGATTGTTGCCGCTTCCAATGCCGGCGGTTCGGGTAGCGTGGTAGGGGATACCACCACCACCATGATGTGGATAGACGGCGTCAATCCGTTCGATGTGCTGCACGCTTATGTGGGCGCCGGTGTTGCGCTCCTGATTTTCGGCGTCATCGCGGCGAAGCAACAGCAGCGCTACTTGCCCATACTCAAAAATGCCCATCAACACACCCATATCGATTGGGTGCGGGTGGGCATCGTCGCCTTCATTTTGTTCGCCGCGATTTCGGTCAACGTGGTCGTCAACGTCTCCTTTGAGTCGTTGTCGGACCGTTTTCCTTTTATCGGTGTGGGCGTTTGGGTGGCTATCCTTATTTCGCTACCACTGCGTCGGCCGGATTGGGAAGTCTTGCCGGAGACTTTAAAAGGCAGTGCGTTTCTGCTGGCCCTGGTCACGTGCGCGTCAATGATGCCGGTGGAGCACTTGCCGGCAGCCTCATGGCAGACGGCAATGGGCTTGGGCTTTGTGTCGGCGGTGTTCGATAACATTCCGCTTACTGCGCTCGCCCTCAAGCAGGGTGGCTACGATTGGGGCATTCTCGCTTACGCCGTTGGCTTTGGCGGCTCGATGATCTGGTTCGGTTCTTCCGCCGGCGTGGCGCTGAGCAATATGTTTCCCGAGGCCAAGTCGGTCAGACTCTGGCTGCGGCATAGCTGGCATGTCTCGCTGGCTTATGTGGTGGGCTTTTGCGTGATGTTGCTGCTAGCTGGGTGGCAGCCGCACGCACCACATAAACTGACCAATGGCACGACATCTATGCAGGCGCAAAACAGGGTATCAGCAGGGGAGCGATGAATTCAGAAATACGACGGTACGCAGTGCATTTTTGCTGGCCAGAAAAGACAACCCCCGGTATGACCGGGGGTTGTCTTTTAAATCACGTAAGTCCTTGCGCTTACTTGCGTCGGTTACGCAACCATCCATCAATACTCCATTGGCCGGCACCAGTAGAAGCAAGGAGCAACAAAGCGCCAACGAGCGGCAAGTTGCGAAGTATGGCCCGCACGTCCTCCGGTCCGCCGATATTGCCATGGTAGATGGTAATCGCAAGTATGCAATATCCCGCGAGAAAGGCTGCTACGGAGCGCGTCCGCAGGCCGAAAATCAGCAAAAGTGATCCGAGGATATCAAAGGAGGCAGCGAAGGCCAGAAACAGTTCCGGAAACGGAAAGTAGAACAACGGTGGCCCCGCGGGAAACAGCCTTCCTTCGATCAGCACCGGTGGCGCGCCACCCATCATGGCTGCGGTCATGTCAAAGGCAACTACCTTGCGGAGACCATTCGGCAGCAAGCCGATGACTATCATGATCCGGCCGAGGAGCAACGCCAGATTTTCTTTGAATCCCAATTGTTGCGACACTTAAATTCTCCTGATAGTAGAAGTTGATCTGCTAGGCGCGTTTATTCTTTTTGCGGAGCCAAGCATCTACGCTCCAGCCCCCCGCACCAAAGGCACTAATCAGTATCAACCCGCCGACAAAGGGCAAGTTCCGAAGTATGGTCATGACATCGTGGCCGTCTTTGACGTCATAGTGATAAATGAGCATTGCAAAGAGCACGTAGCCGGCGAGGGCAGGTGCAACGGTGCGAGCGCGCAGACCGGCGATCAGCAATAACGAGCCGATGAGGTCGAAGCAAATAGAGATCACCAGGAACAACTCGGGCATCGGGAAATAAAACAGTGGTATCTGAGTCGGAAACAAACGTCCATCCAACATTTGTGGCCCAACCGTACCGCCCATAATCCCTGCGATCAGAGAGAAGTTCATGACTTTACTGATGCCGTTGGGTATGAACGGCATAATCACGATGAGGCGACCCACCAGCATGGCCAAGTTAGTCTTGGTGTCGTCAGGTAAATATTCGGTTCGATCTAGCACGGACTTCCCCCAAAACGTTAGCAAAAGTGCTCAATTATAATTGTTAGCAGTAAAAAAAAGCGCGCTATCTTTGATAGCGCGCTTTTCGTTCTAACTCAGCGCAGAACAGCGCCTAGCTGCGAAGGTTAGTAGTCGAAGTTAACTTCGAGACCAATCGTACGCGGGTAGGGACGCTGCCAGCCTGAGCCGTTGAAGTAGTAAGGCTTATCTTGATTGGTGAGATTCTCGCCAAACAGATGGGCGCCCCAGTTTTCACCCTCAACGCCGACGCGTAGCTTGACTAGCTTCTGCGCTTCGCCCAGCGGTGCCGGTAAAATCAGCTGCGTTCTTGCGGGCCCCACGTAGGTTACGGTGCTTAGGTCGCCTTGCTCGCCAATGTAGGTGAAGGAGCCGAAGTAGGTCATCGTCAAATCGCTAGTAAGCGGGTGCTTGAAGGTGGCCGACAAGCTATGTGTCTGCTTGGGAACCGAGCGCAACTGCTCGCCAGACTGAATATTGGTACCGGCGAAAGCAACTGGATTGTCGATGCTGGTGAATTTGGTCCGGTTGAAGTTCCCGGTGGCCGCTACGGTTAGCCCTTTCACCGGTGTGACCCAGTTTACGTCGTAATCCAGGCCGTCACCTTTGGCTTTGCCAGCGTTGGCAATCACCTGAGGCTGAGGCGGCGGCAAGCCCGGCGCATTAAAGTTCAACTGGATATCCGACCAATCCAGGTGATACACGGCCAAACCCAAAGCCAGCTTCCTGTCGAGGAAATTGAGTTTCGTGCCCACTTCGTAAGACCACAATTTGTCTGGCTGCACTGCCGAGGGCGTGCCTGGCACTGAGGCAACGGTACCCGCCGAGTTGAACACGCCGCTGCGGAAGCCTTTGGCGATATTGCCGTAGACCATATCGTCTTTGGTGACTTTGTAAGAGAGGTTAAAGCGCGGGTTCCAGGACTCAAACGTCGCCGAAGTCACCGTGGTTGAGGCCGGCACTACCACCGTCGGTGGGGGGCCAAACGGCGGCGGCGGGGCAAACGGCGGCCCGAAGGCAAACAGTGCGGTGTGCCTACGCTGCACGTCGGTGAATACCCGATCATCCTTGAAATGGCGTATGCCTATCGTCGGCGTCAAGCGGCCATCCAGGAAGTCATAGGAGACTTCACCGAACTCCGACCATGACTTCGATTGGTACTCAGGCCTGTCGTTACGAATCGCGGGGTATAAACCCGACGGACCGAAGCCATAAAACACGGCGGATGGCGAGTAAGCCTGAAGATTGACGTCCTCAGCGGACTCTGCATGCAGATACATCACGCCACCTATCCACTTCAGCGGGCCTTTGCCATTCGAGACCAAGCGCAGTTCGGAAGAGGCGGTCGTGGCATTGAGCGTCGTGTTGAGCATGACGCCGTTCACCGGCACGCGGTTCTGCGCGTTGGCCTCAAGGTAGCCAGTCGAGCTTTCGAGAGTCACCGGACCAAAGTCATAAGCCACATTAAGGCTACTGACGTTCATCTTGGTGTTGTTGAAAGTCGACACCGGCACGTTGTTCAACGTCGATGGGGCGAAGTTATTGTTAAAGGTATTGACAGGAACGCCACCTACTAGTGTAGGGACGTATTCAAGTTGGTTGCCTTTGTCGTCCCGCTCGTCCGTATGCGAATAGCCTGCCCGGACCGTGAGTTCCTTGGTCGGCTTGGCCAGCGCCTTGAGGCGGTAGTTCTGCGCTTCCGTGATGTTCTTTTCGCCGGGGAAAGAAGGCGATTCGGCAAAGCCACCCTTGTGGTCATAGCTAGCCACCGCGCGAATTGCGAGCACATCCTCGCTCAGCGGGATGCTCACCGCCATGTTGCCAGCCCAATTCGGGTCCCCGCCCTTGGTGGCGGAGTAGCTGACATCGCCGCGCGCGCGGAACCTCTTGAGATCCGGATCAGCAGTGATAAATTTAACGCTACCGCCCATGGCGCCCAGACCATACAGTGTGCCTTGCGGGCCGCGTAGAACTTCGACGCGCTCAACGTCAAAAGTACGGGCTATAGGCGCCCAGTTACGGTTCAGGATGGTGAAAACCGTATCGTCGAGGTAATAACCGACGGTGCTATCACCATAATACGAAGCGACACCGCGGATCTGATAAGAGCGGCTGCCAGCGGTAGTCGAACGACCTTCAGAGGCGCCAGGAATGGAGCTGATGAGTTCGTTAAGATCGGTAATGTGGGCCTTTTCCAGGGCATCGCTGCTGAAAGCCTGAACCGCCAGCGGAACTTCAGAGAGCTTTTGCTCGCGCTTTTGCGCGGTGACAACCATTTCCTGGATTTCAACTTCGGCCGCGGCGAGCGCTTGGCTCATGCCGACGTCGAGCATCGCCAGGGCGCCGATAACGGCGAGAGCTACCTTGGTCTTCTTCATATGCTTCATACCCCCTCCAAAAAGGATTTTGTTAACTTGCTAAGTTGCAATCTAAGCTGCAATTCAATTGAATGGCAGCCCGGACGGTAGCACGCGACCTCGATTTACGAGTATTCAAATTAATTTGCTGTCGGTAAAGAATTTTTACATAAGCTTACCGAGCACCGCGCCAATTCGACTTCTGCCGACGCAGAGTAGCGCGGTGTCATCTAGATGGTCAATCCTTCAGATGCTCCGGTGTGGTACGCATACAACACTTTTGTCAAGCGAAGACTTCTTCTTAACTGGGCCCGGCTATTTATCCAGGCTCCCTCGCTCAATTTGGCATGTCGTATCATTCAATAATGATGGCTAGACCCTGGAACATACTGGTGCTGTGCGCAGACAACTCCGCCAATAGCATTTTGGCCGAAGCCTTGTTGAATGCACTGGGTGGCGGCCGGTTGTGCGCCTATAGCGCTGGCACCCAGCCCGCTGATCGCGTTAGCCCCTACGCTTTGGAACTGCTTGATGCGCAAGGGTTGATGACGGATGGCCTGCGCAGCAAAAGTTTGGACGAGTTTACTCATCCGACCGCTCCAACGATGGACCTAGTGATTACAGTTGGCGACGCGGCGACGGCTGAGGCTGGTCCAAGCTGGCTGGGTCAGCCGCTCATAACGCGCTGGGACTTAGTTGATCCCGCTGCTATGGAGGTTGGCGGCGCGAGCGGGGCGGAAATCCGCCAAGCATACATGCAGGCATATGCGGCTTTGGCTGAGCGCATCCTGACTTTTCTCAGCCTTTCATTCGAACAACTTGACCGAGCAGAATTGGAGCAGCACATGACGGAAATTGGGCGGGCGGGCGCCGGCGCGAGTGTGCCTAATGCGGCAGAAATTCTCTCGGCGGAAGAGGAATGAAGCCGCGCGTCATCGTCACACGCGAAGTTTTCGACCCAGTGCTGGACCTATTACGCGAGCACTTCGACGTCGAAGACAACCAAGCCGACGAGATATGGAGCGGCGAAACGCTGGCGCGCAAACTAGCCGATAAAGAAGGCGCCCTGACCACCGGCACCGACCGCATCGACGCCGCGTTAGTGCACAACTGCCCGCGTCTCAAAGCCGTTTGCAATATGGCTGTCGGTTACAACAACATTGATCTCGCGGCCTGCACCGCCGTCGGCGTGATGGCCACCAACACACCCGGCGTCCTCGATGATACGACTGCCGACATGGCCTGGGCATTGTTGCTCGCTACCGCGCGGCGCATCGCCGAATCCGATGCTTGGGTGCGGCGCGGCGAATGGAAAACCTGGGGCTTCAAGCAGAGATTGGGGATGGACGTGCATCACGCCACGCTGGGCATACTCGGCATGGGTCGTATTGGCCGCGCGGTAGCACAGCGAGCGCGCGGCTTCGACATGCGCGTGCTCTACCATAACCGCAACCCGTTGCCGGAAGAGACGGAGCGAGCCACGAATGTGCATTATGTAAGCAAGGTGACATTGTTGCGTGAAGCGGACTTCTTGGTACTGTTACTTCCCTACGCACCGGAAAACCATCACTGCATAGGTGCAGCCGAACTGGCGCTGATGCAGCCTACCGCCATGCTGATAAACATCGCGCGCGGCGGCTTAGTCGACGACGCCGCTCTGATTGCTGCGCTAAAGAGCGCGCGCTTGGCCGGCGCGGGTCTGGATGTTTTTGAAGGTGAGCCGGCGCTCAATCCTGAATTTGCCCAACTCGACAACGTCGTGCTCTCGCCGCACGCCGGCTCGGCAACCCACGCCACTCGCCTGAAAATGGCTCTGCTGGCGGCAGAGAATCTCATCGCTGCCCTCACGGGGGGCGATCCGCCCAATCTACTCAATCCGGCCGCTGGAGACCGCTAATGCGGGCCCGGTCAGTTTCTCGTTGCCGCTGATGCTCCTCCCCTCGCCTACGCCCCCACGCACCCCACGACTGCAACGTTTGCGCTTGCTCGCCATGCTCCTGGCAATAAGCGCTTATCTACTTTCTTTTTTTCATCGCGTCGCGCCGGCTGCTATTGCCCAGGATCTGGCCGCCAGCTTTCAAACCAGCGCGGCCTCCCTCGGGTTGCTGGCGGCGACTTATTTTTACGTCTACACCGTGATGCAGATTCCCACCGGCGTGTTGGCCGACACCTTGGGGCCGCGCAAATTACTCACGCTGGGCGGACTTGTCGCCGGCACGGGTTCGCTGCTTTTTGGCCTTGCGCCCAGTTTCAAAATTGCCGTAGCCGGGCGCATGTTGGTTGGGCTCGGCGTATCGGTAGCCTTTATCGCCATGTTGAAACTTATCGCCGTGTGGTACGAGGAAGACCGCTTTGCCACGCTGACCGGCACCGCTATGTTTATGGGCAATGTCGGCTCCGTCGCAGCGGGCGCACCATTGGGCTGGGCGGCGCAGGCGGTCGGCTGGCGCCCGGCGTTCGTGGTGGTGGGCGTGCTCTCGTTTGTCATTGGCGCGCTTTCCTGGTTCTACATTAAAGATCATCCGGCCGAATCAGCGCAACGCAACCCCGGGATCGCGCGAGTCGATCGCACGGTGTGGCTTACGGGCCTGCTTACAGTGATGAAAAATCGCGCAACCTGGCCCGGTTTTTTCGTTAACCTCGGCGTCGCCGGCAGCTTCTTCGCCTTCGCGGGTTTGTGGGCCGTGCCTTACCTGACGCAAGTGCACGGGCTAACTCGCGCCGCCGCCTCCAACCACATCAGTGTTTATTTCATTGGTTTCGCGCTCGGCTGCGCGGCAATTGGGCGGCTATCCGACCGCCTCGGCCGACGCAAACCCGTCATGGCCGTGGCCGCCTTCTTACATGCGGCCGGTTGGCTGGTCTGGATATTTTCTGGACCTTTGCCGTCAATCCTGACCTACGCGCTGTGCGGCGGAATGGGCGTGGTGACGGCAAGCTTGACGTTGTCGTGGCCATGCGCCAAAGAAGTCAATCCGCCGCTGCTCTCCGGTATGGCGACCAGTGTGGTGAATGTGGGTGTGTTTCTAGGCCCCGCGATCCTGCAACCGCTGGTGGGCTGGGCCATGGATAGAAGTTGGCAAGGCGGCATGCAAGGTGGCGCTCGGCTTTACACTGCGGCCGACTATCAAAACGCGCTATTGATGCTCGCAGCGACTGCTGCCCTCGGTGCCATCGCAAGCTTGTTCGTCAAGGAGACTCGTTGTCGGAATATCTGGCCAATTTAATGACGCTTTGGAACAGCGAAATCACGGGGAAATCACCACAGCGAAATCACCACAGTGAAGGGCCCAACAAAAAAGCCCGGCATGCCGGGCTTTTTTGAGTGAGCCAGGAAAGCTTAGATCGGACGAATATTCGCCGCTTGCTTACCTTTGGGCCCAGTGGTGACGTCGAAGGACACCTTCTGGTTTTCCGTCAGGGTTTTGAAGCCTGAGGATTGAATCGCCGAGAAGTGTGCGAACAAATCTTCGCCGCCGTCGTCGGGGGTGATGAAACCAAAGCCTTTAGCTTCGTTGAACCACTTAACAGTACCGTTTGCCATTTTGTCTAATCCAAAAAAATTGAAGAATCGGGCATATACCCGGGGCGCCTGTGAATCGCAGGACAGGGAACAAGACGAACAACTGATGTACCGATAAGAGGAATTATAGGATTACAGCTGGCGAGAACTCTGCCTAGGACAGGCTCGCGAATTGTGGGTGTAGCCAAAGGACATGTCAAGCATTCTTTTCTCGGGCCTGTACGGTGCCAAAAAATGGGCCATAAAAGCTGCCACAAAATGGAATGTCCCCCGGCCTACCGCTTTTGTGCGTGCGACTGCTTACGCCGCACTGCATCGGTGCATTGCCACGGCGTAGACAGCGCGTATCTTGTGACGGGTAGATAGCTGTAAAGCCTTATTCCATGCGGCGTTCCAGCCTGTCGTTCACCCGTGGCACAAGCCTTGCTAAAGGCCTTGCGTGTAGCGGATGCTCATCATTCGCGCAAACGTGGAGCCAAGATGAAAAGCAAAATCGAAACCGCTCGCGGGTCGGCGAGCGACAACGTTGATCTGGATTCCCTGGCCAATGTTTCACGACGCCAGTTCGTGCGGCAAACGGCACTGGTGAGTGGCGCCGCTGCGCTAATGGCATGCTTACCGGCGGCGTCGGTCTTGGCTTCTGGGTGTGGGATGAATGGAACAATCTGAAAGTGGAAAACATCATCGTCGTCATCTTTATCGTAGGCATCGTGGATCTGTTGTTAGAACAGGCGCTGATGCTGTTGGCAAACCGTTTTAGCTACGAATGACAGAGAGGACGAAAGCCATGAAAAAGATGGTGCAGATTGAGCAGGTGGCCATGAGTTTCCCCACCAGCAAGACGAATTACTCAGTGTGATGGACGCCACCGGTACCACTGTTGTGATGGTGACGCACGATGTCGACGAAGCCGTACTGCTTTCTAATCGCGTGGTCATGCTCACGAATGGCCCGGCCGCAACCATAGGCGAAATTCTTGACGTGAAGCGGCCGTGGCCGCGTGAGCGACTTAAACATGCGCAGGATCCAGTCGCCGTCGCCTAACGCGCTGCGATTGTCGTATCAGTCGCCTCTCTGATACCTTAGCAACGCCCGTGCCGGTCTTGGCAATGTGCTGGAGATGGCCTATCCATGCGGCTTCGCGGGCAGCTCCCGAATGAGCCTAGGGCTTGCTCGTCGAGCGGGGGGGCCAAACTGGTGCAGGTCAGGGGCCGGGTTGTCTCAAGTGCGGGCTTCACTGTGCCGATAAGTATGAAGACACCTTTCGGAATTTGTGATGATCAACCCCCCCCTCAAGACCCTCCCTGGAAGCTCAGGTGGCCCGAGCAGCCTGTTTGCCTTTCTACGGAGCACCTACAGCCCCGTCATAGCCGTGTTGCTGGTCAGCGTCGCGGCTGCGTTATTCGCCTGGAGTTGGGCGCGTGACTTGGATGTGGTGTTTGCGCGACGGCAGTTTGGTGAGCGCGGCGATAAGCTCGTGGCCACGATCAGCGACCGCTTGAAAGTATCCGCTCAAGTGTTGCGCGGTGCGGTCGGCATGGCCACGGTGGCGCGAGGATTGAGCGGCGACGATTGGCATAACTACGTCGACCAACTCGACATGGAGCGACAATATCCCGGCATACAAGGCATCGGCTATGCCCCCCGGGTGACATCGGCCACGCTGGACGGGCGCGTGGTTACTGTACCTGTCACGTATATCGAACCGATGAGCTGGCGCAACCAGCAGGCGCTGGGCTTCGACATGTATGCCGATGCGGCGCAGCGCACGGCGATGGAGCGGGCGCGTGACCAGGGCGAAGTCGCTGCGAGCGCGCGCGTTACGCTGTCGCAGGAGACCCCGGGCTTTCTGCTCTATATGCCGATTTACGCTGGCGGAGCTGTGTCGGCAGACGTCGCTGTACGCCGCAGCAAACTGATGGGCTATGCCTACGCCTCGTTCAGCATGCACGACTTCATGGCGCCACTATTGAATGAGCTTGATCGTGACCTCATCATCCGTATACGAGATTTTTCGGCCCAGGGCGCGGGCGACGGCGAGTTATTCGATTCGGTCCCTGGCGCCAACTCTTCGCTGCCGCTGTTTACACTCCAGAAAAAGCTGGAATTCGGTGGCCATGTCTGGTTGCTCAGCTTCTCGAGCACTGCCGCCTTAGAGGAGAACATCTCTCGCAAGCGCTCCGATCTTATAGGCATAGTCGTTGGCCTGCTGTCATTCTTTGCGGTGGTGATCACCTGGTTGCTGTCGACAGCGCGCGGTCGTGCCGAGATTCGTGCTACGCAAATAACGCGCGAGCTCCGCACCTCGCAGGAGCGTTTCCATCTCGCCGTACGTGGCGCCAATGATGGCATCTGGGATCGCGACTTGGTCACCGGCATCACGTATTTCTCGCCGCGTATAGACGAGTTTCTAGGCCTGCCCGCAGGCACCTTGAGTGCGAACCAGGCGGTGTATGCACGTCGTATCCACGAGGAAGACCGGCCGCGTTGGACGGAGGCATTGCGCGCCCATCTGCGTCACGGGCATGCCTATGATATTGAATACCGCTGCCGCCGCGCCGACGGCAGTTGGGGCTGGTTCCACTCGCGCGGCGAAGCCGTCCGAGACGAGACCGGCCGCGCGCTGCGTATGGTCGGTGCGCTGACTGACGTTACCCAGCGCAAAGAAAGTGAGGCGGCGTTAGCGCGCTATCGGTCATTCCTCGACCGTGTGCTCGACATGCTACCTGGCCCAATGGCGGTGAAGGATATTCAGCATCGCTTTGTGATCGTCAATGACGGTTTTGCGCGGATGATCGGACGCTCGAGGGAAGACATCGTTGGCAAGACCAGCCATGACCTGTTTCCGGCAGCTGGGGTAGATGTGGGGCGCGCGCAGGACGATGAGGCCTTGAAAATGGTGGGTCCGGCAAAAACGGAGGTGGTGCTAATGCACGCCGAGTTCGGTGAGCCCCGCAATCTGATTATGACCAAAGTAGCGACCGAAGGGCCGGACGGCGAAACGGTTATTCTCACCAGCGGTCAGGACGTCACCGACTTGCGCCGCGCGCTGGCCCGCTTCGCATCGGCCATACAAAGCACACCACTGGTGGCTGTCATGGGCATAGACCGCGCGGGATTGGTCGATTACTGGAACGATACGGCCAGCGCGTTTTATGACTACACGGAAGAAGAGGCCATGGGCCGCCACGTGCAGGACATTTTCGCTAACGACGAATTGGCGGGCGCGAACGAAGAGGCCATGAATGAAGTGTGGCGCACGCGTAAACCCTTGCCGCCCGCAGAATGGAAAATTCGCCTGAAGAACGGTAGTTGGCGCTGGGTATACGCGACTATTTTCCCGGTGCTGCTGGAAGGTGAAGTGGTGGAACTTTTCATCATGGCCGTCGATATCACCGAACGCCGCCAGGCCGAAGCCGCGTTGATGCGGCGCAATGCCGTCCTGCAAGCGGTGATCGACAACTTTCCCGGCGGCATCACCCTCTTCGATGGCGAACAAAACATGATCGCCTGCAACGAAGAGTTCAAGCGCCTGTTCACGTTTCCTGAGGCGCTATTCACAGACCACCTGCCTAGTCTCGAAACACTGTGCCGCTTCGAGTCACAGCGCGGCGAGTTTGGGCCGGGTGAAGTCGAGGAGCAGGTGGCGCGCCGGCTTGCCCAGGCGCACCTCCATCGCCTGCAGCCCCATGTACTAGAACGCCGTCGTCCCGACGGGCTGGTAATGGAAATACGCGGTATGCCGTTGCCCGAGGGCGGCTTCGTCACCACCTACATGGATATCACCGCACGCAAGGCGGCGGAACAAAAGCTGCGTGAGCTGTCTGAGGCGGTGCGACAGAGCCCCGTCTCCATTCTCATTACCAATCTGAAGGGCGACATTGAATATGTGAACCCGAAGTTCGAGCGCTTGACCGGTTACACCCTGGATGAAGTACGTGGCAGGCATCCACGCTTTCTGAATCCGGAGGAAGATACGCAGGGGATGGAGGCACAAGTATGGCGCACCGTCAGCGCAGGGGGGCAATGGCAAGGCGAGTTGCAAAATGTCAAGAAGAACGGCGATTTGTATTGGGAGTACGCCAACATTCTGCCCCTGCTGGATGAGGCCGGTAACATCACCCACTTTCTCTCCGTCAAGGAAGATATCACTGAGCGCAAGCGCGCCCAAGAGGAACTGGCGATGCACCGAGATCACTTGCGCGAATTGGTCGCAGAGCAGACGGCCGGACTCTTGGCCGCTAAGGAAGCCGCCGAGCGTGCTTATCGCGCCAAGTCGGAATTTCTCGCTAATGTGTCGCACGAACTGCGTACGCCCATGCACGCTATTCTGAGTTTCGCCCAGCTAGGTCGAGACAAGGCGGAGAAGGCGCCGCGTGAGAAACTACGCGAGCATTTCGAGCGGGTACACAAGAGCGGCGAGCGATTGCTGGCGCTGGTCAATTCCTTGCTCGATCTTTCCAAGCTGGAGGCCGGCAAGATGCTGGTGGATGCGCGTTTGCAGGATGTCACTTCGGTGATCAAGGAGGTGTTCGGCGAACTTGAGCCGCTGGCCGCTGCCAAACGTCAGACCCTGAAGCTAGTGCCGTCCGAGACGCCTACGCAGGCCACCGTGGACCCGACGCGGCTCGCTCAGGTTATGCGCAATCTGATCTCCAATGCCATCAAATTCACGCCGGAGGGCGGTGGCATTGCCATTACTGTTGCTCAGGACACGCTGGTTTTTGGCCGCCGCGCCACGGATAAGGCGGCGGTGCGTGCCTTGCGCATCACCGTAAGCGACGCCGGCATAGGCATACCGGAAGAAGAACTGGAAACGATTTTCGACAAATTCGTGCAGAGCAACCGAACCCGCAGCGGCGCAGGCGGCACAGGCCTGGGCCTGGCTATTTGCAAGGAAATCGTGGAAGCGCATGGCGGCACTGTCCGCGCCGCCAACAACCCGCAAGGTGGCGCCGATTTAATCGTCATTCTGCCTGTCGAGCTAGCGCGACGCAGTCGGCCTCTGCTAGAAGAAGTCCGAGTCGAAGGAAGCTATTGTGATGCCGCAAGCTAAGTTGCTGGTCGTCGACGACGACCCGCTCAATCTGGAAATTATCGCCGAGTATCTTGAGGATGAGGGCTACGCGTTAACCACCGCCGACAGCGGCAAGGGCGCTATGCGCTTGCTCGACGCTGCCGACGCGCAATTCGATGCCGTTCTGCTCGACCGCATGATGCCGGGGATGGGCGGACTCGATGTGCTCAAGCTCATGAAGGCAGATGCCCGCTGGCTACGCCTGCCAGTCATCATGCAGACCGCTGCCGCCGAGCCGGAACAGGTCCGGGAAGGCCTCAAGGCCGGTGCCTATTACTACCTTATCAAGCCCTACGACGCGGTCACGCTGCGCACCATTGTTAGCGCAGCGTTGACCGATGCGCGCGCACGCGCCGCTATGGCCGAACGCCTGCGCGCCCATCCGGACGCGCTCACGCTCATAGAGCTTGCGGAATTTCGTTACGCCACGATCGATGAAGCTCAGCACCTGGCCGGGTTATTGGCGCTCGCTTGTCCGCAGCCCGCTCACGCTGCGTTGGGCCTCGCGGAACTCCTCATCAACGCGGTTGAGCATGGCAACCTGGGCATCAGCTACGACGAAAAAAAACAACTCAAGATTGACGGGCAATGGGAGGCGGAAGTCGCGCGCCGTTTGACGCTGCCCGAGTACAGCAACAAAGCCGTGCGCGTACATGTGCGGCGCTTGCCCAATGAACTCGAATTCACCGTCGAAGACCAAGGCGCGGGCTTCAACTTTGCCGCCTATGCGGAGCTGGAACCGAAGCGCGCTTTCGACCCCAATGGGCGCGGCATCGCGCTCGCCAGACAGTTGAGCTTTACGCGGCTCGACTATCGCGGCAGCGGCAATGTCGCCGTGGCGACAGTCGCTACGGCCGCCATGGTACCCCTGGTCCCCGTACAGCGGCCAGAGGCTGCTACGCCCGATCAGGCGCGATAGCATGGCGCAGGAAAAAAAGCTGCACGTGCTCATCGCAGACGACTCGGCCGTTAGCCGTGAGGTACTCACTATTTTGCTGAAACGCCTGGGGCATACGGTGATCACCGCGGAAAACGGTGCCGATGGGGTGGAGAAATTTCGCACCGAGCGGCCGGATGTGGTGTTGATGGACGCCCTGATGCCGGTCATGAATGGCTACGAAGCGACGCGCCAGATCAAAGCGCTGGCGGGCGACCACTGGGTGCCGGTGATTTTTCTGTCCGGGCTGGAAAACCAGGACGATCTTCTCAAAGGCCTCGAAGCGGGTGGCGACGACTATCTCGCCAAGCCGGTCAATGAAGTGATCTTGTCGGCCAAGCTGCGCTCCCTGGCGCTGGCTCTCAGTATGCAAGCTCGCCTGCAACACTATTACGACACGGCGGAAGAAGAAAATTTGCTGGCGCGCGAGATACTCACGTGTCAGGTCCATGGCCAGCGGCTTAACGATCCGCGCCTGCATTACTGGATGGAACCCACGCACCATTTTTCCGGCGACGTGGTCGCTGCGGTCCATGCGGCCGATGGCCGCATGATCGTCATGCTGGCGGATGCGACGGGTCACGGGCTCGCCGCGGCGATCAGTGTCTTGCAGGTATTCAATCTCTTCAATGCACTCGCCGACATCAATCTGCCGCTGACGGAAATCGTGCGCGAACTCAACAACCGCATCCGCGAGACCATGCCGGTGGGCCGCTTCGTCGCCGCCAGCTTTGTGTCCTTCGACATGATGGGTGGGCGCGGAGAAATCTGGAACGGTGGCATGCCTGCTGCGCTATGGATAAACGCCACCGGCCAGGTGACGCGTCGCTTCGTGTCGCAGCATCTGCCCTTGGGTATCGGCAACAGCGATGCCAGCGAGTCCGGCAAGTCAGGAATTAGCGACACCGAAGTATTTGATTGCCGCGATGGTGGCCAATTGTTGCTCTACTCCGATGGCTTGATCGAAGCCGAAAACGCCGATCACGTCGCTTTCGGCGACGCGCGCCTATTGACGGCGATTGCAGCGAGCAGCGCAGCCACGGCGCGCTGCGAGGCGATACGGCACGCCGTGCAGGACCATCTCGCCGATGTGCCCGCCCACGACGACATCTCCCTGGTAGTTATAGACATGGTGGCCTGAGAGCCGTAGTCGCTGAGAACCGTAGTCGGCCAGAACCATAGTCGCTGAGAACCATAGTCGCCGAGAACTACAGTCGAGAATGTCGGCGCCTTTTGCACCCAACTGTTTTTTTTCTTCCCCCGGTAGTACCCTTCGTCGTTATTCCGCAGACGGGGGCACTATGCAAATCGGATTCATTGGCCTGGGCATTATGGGCCGGCCTATGGCGATCAATCTCGCCCGGCACGAGCACACGCTGCATCTGTGGGCGCGGCGTGCGGCCTCGCTGGAAGCTTTCGCGCAGTTCCCCACCCACGCCCATCTCAGCCCGGCCGAAGTCGCTCGTCACGCCGACATCATCTTCACCATGGTGGCCGATGCGCCCGATGTGGAAGAAGTTGCGCTCGGCGTGGACGGCATTGTTGAGGGCGCCAAGCCCGGCCATATCGTGGTCGACATGAGCACCATCTCGCCGGCGGCGGCGCGGCGCATCGGGGCAGTGCTGGCCGAGAAGGGCATTGCGTTCATCGACGCGCCGGTCTCCGGCGGCGAAGTGGGTGCCATTAACGGCGTGCTGTCCATCATGGCCGGCGGCAAGACCGAGGTCTTCGAGAAAGTGAAGCCGCTGTTCGAATGCATGGGCAAGAACATCGTGCATGTCGGCGACAGCGGCGCCGGCCAGGTGGCCAAGGCCTGCAACCAGATACTCACCGGTATTGGTATTGCAGCGGTAGCCGAAGCGATGGCTTTCGCGCAGAAAAGTGACGTTGATCCAGCGCGCGTGCGCGAAGCACTGCTGGGCGGCTTTGCCTATAGCAAGATCCTCGAGCACCATGGCCAACGCATGATAGACCGCAACTTCAAGCCCGGTTTCAAAGCCTGGATGCACCAGAAGGATTTGCGCATCGTCATGGAAGAAGCCCACCGCCTGGGCCTCATGCTGCCTAGCGCTGCCGTGACGGCGCAGATGTTCAACGCCATGGTGGGTTCTGGTCTAGGCGAGGAAGACTCTATCGCGGTGCTGAAGCTGCTGGAGAAGAATAGTGGGCAGTAGTGCTGGGCGATGGTGGAGGTAAAAGCGCTGTGGTGGTGGGCCGTCTGAGCGGCGAATATAATGCTGATCGTTGACCCGAAGGGGTCCGGGCAAATACGGAGGGTACGATGCCAGTTTCGGAAATCCACTTTGTGGTTGAAGAGGCGCCTGAGGGCGGCTATATCGCCAAAGCTATTAGCGAGGACATTTTTACCGAAGCTGACGATATTCCCGGCCTGCACGCTAACCTGCGCGACGCCGTGCGTTGCCACTTTGGCGAGCAGGTGCCCGGGGTAATACGTCTGCATTTCACTAGGGAAGAAGTCATCGCGGCATGAGGTTGCCACGCAACGTATCGGGCAGCGAGCTAGCCAAACAACTCGAAAGTATGGGCTATCGCATCACTCGGCAGACGGGTAGCCATATGAGGCTTACACTGGCCGCACCCCCTGAACATCACATCACCATACCGGCGCACGATGCCCTACGTCTAGGCACCTTAGCTGCGATTCTCGCTTCAGTTGGAACGCGTCTCGGGATGTCCAAGGACGAGATTGCCGAGCGCCTATTCGCCTGATCTAAAACCGCACCGAACTCAAGACTGACCGTAACTCCCGAACTTCTCCAGCACCACCGCCATCTCTTCTTCCGACAG
Source organism: Gammaproteobacteria bacterium (assembly GCA_038322845.1). Lineage (GTDB taxonomy): Bacteria > Pseudomonadota > Gammaproteobacteria > Burkholderiales > Rhodocyclaceae > Desulfobacillus. Next base: position 7,246 of record JBBQGH010000033.1, on the reverse strand, counting down.
CAGCTTGGGCTCGCCGATTTGCAGCGCGCGCCAATAGTGCTCACAGAGGGTTTCAAACTCGACGGCCAGGGCAAGCGCGTGACGCAGGTCGCGGCCGCAGACCAGCATGCCGTGGTTGGCGAGTAGGCAGGCGCTGCGATCCTCAAGCGCGATGAGCGCTTGGTCAGACAAGGCCTGCGTGCCGAAAGTGGCGTAGGGCGCGCAGCGCACGCTGCTACCCCCGAAGCGCGCGATCATGTAGTGGAAGGGTGGAATGTCGCTGCCTATGCAGGCAAGCGAAGTGGCGAAGGGCGAGTGAGCATGCACGACCGCGCCGATCTCCGGGCGCACGGCATAGACATCACGATGGAAGCGCCATTCAGAGGAGGGTTTGCGTGTGCCTTCATGATTGCCATCTAGACGCATGGACACGATATCAGCTTCAGTCATGTCCACACAATCCATACCGGTGGGCGTGATGAGCAAGCCCAATTCAGTACGCACACTGACGTTGCCCGAAGTCCCGCGATTCAGGCCTTGCGCGCTCATGGCACAGGCGGTGGCGAGGACGGCGGCGCGCAACGCGGTGTCGTCCTTCACGGCTGCCCCGTAAAAAGTTCGCGCAACGCGGCGGGCACGCGTACGCCGCGCTCGGTAATGATGCCGCTGATTAACGCCGCCGGCGTGACATCGAAGGCCGGGTTGAAAACCGCCATGCTCTCTGGCGCCAACGCGACCGTCGCGATGCTGCCGCTGGGGTCGAGGCCGGCGATCTGGCGGACTTCTTCCGCATCGCGATTCTCGATGGGTATCCCTGTACCGTTGGCGCAATTGAGGTCGATGGTGGAGCGTGGGGCAGCGACGTAAAACGGCACGTTGTTGTCCTTCGCTGCCAGCGCCTTGAGGTAGGTGCCGATCTTGTTAGCGGTGTCGCCATTGGCGGCGATGCGGTCAGCACCGACGAGGACGACATCAATCTCACTGCGCCGCAACAACAAGCCGGCGGCGTTATCGGCAATTAGCGTGTGCGGAACGCCGGCCTCATTCAGTTCCCACGCGGTGAGCAGACCCTGATTGCGCGGCCGCGTTTCCGAGACGTATACATGTACGGCAATGCCGGCACGCTGCGCCGCATACACGGGCGCGAGCGCCGTGCCATGTGCCGTAGTGGCCAGCCAGCCCGCATTGCAGTGCGTCAGCACCCGCACGGGTTGGTGTTGATGGGCCAACGCGGCGATGAGACGCAAACCATGTTCGCCGATGGCCAGATTGGCCGCTGCATCTTCGGCCGCGATGGCGCGGGCCTCGGCCCAGGCAGCTTCCGCACGCTCCGTCGCTGGCAAGGGCGCTAGGCGGGTGCGCATGCGCGACAAAGCCCACTGTAAATTCACCGCCGTCGGCCGCGTTGCGGCGAGCGTATTCAGCGCAGTATTCAGCGTCGCACCGTCCGTAGCACTTTGCATCGCCAATGCCACGCCATAGGCAGCGGTAACGCCAATCAGCGGTGCGCCGCGCACCTGCATGACGCGGATGGCATGGGCGGCATCGTCCAGCGTGGCGAGCCGGCGGGTGACGCGACGGTGCGGCAATTGAGTTTGATCGAGGATGACCACGGCGGGGTGGTCTTCGATCAGGGTGCGAGGGGTCTCAGCGAGCATGCCTTGATTCTAGCGCATAGGCGCTTATCGCCACTGAGCGCCACTTGCGGCAGAATGCAGGCTCCGCCCAGCCCATTGATGCCATGCCGACATTCCCCGCTGCAATCCAGTCTCGCTTGTCCGCTGTGGGCACCACCATATTCACCGTGATGTCGCGCTTGGCGCAACAGCATGGCGCTATCAATTTGTCGCAGGGCTTTCCGGATTTTTCGGCACCGCAGACGCTGTTCGATCTGGTTGCTAAACATATGCACGCCGGGCAGAACCAGTACGCCTACATGCCCGGTGTACTGCCCCTGCGTGTCGCTATTGCCGAGAAAGTTGCCACGCTATACGGGGCTGCTTACGATGTGGAGACGGAAATCACCGTGACGGCCGGCGCGACCCAGGCCATCTACACAGCGGTCACGGCGATGGTGCGGCCGGGCGATGAAGTCATCGTCTTCGAGCCGGTGTATGACTCCTATGTGCCCTCCATTGAACTCAATGGCGGCAAGGCGGTGTACGCGCGGCTGGCTTTTCCTGACTACCGCCCGGACTGGAACGAGGTGCGCGCGCTGGTCACGCCGCGCACACGCATGATCATCATCAACACCCCGCACAATCCCAGCGGCGCGGTTTGGTTGGCAGAGGATACGCAAGCGCTGGTGGCACTGGTGCGTGGGACCGACATCGTGATTGTTTCCGACGAGGTGTATGAACATATCATCTTCGACGGCCAGCGCCACGAGAGTGTGGTGCGCTGCCCGGAGCTTGCCGAGCGCAGTTTCGTGATTTCTTCTTTCGGCAAGACCTATCACGTCACGGGCTGGAAGATCGCCTACTGCCTGGCGCCGCGCGAACTGATGACTGAGTTTCGCAAGGCGCACCAGTTCATTGTCTTCTGCGTCAATCATCCCATGCAGCTCGCGCTGGCCGAGTTCATGGAAGACAAGGTGCGCTATCTGGCGCTGGCGGATTTCTATCAGGCCAAGCGCGATTATTTCGTGCGGCAATTGCAAGGCTCGCGCTTTACACCCCTACCCTGCGCTGGCACGTATTTCCAGACTGTGCGCTTTGATGCGATCAGCGACGAACCCGATCGCATTTTCGCCGAGCGGCTCACGCGTGAGCATGGCGTGGCGGCCATTCCTTACTCGGCGTTTTATCACGACGGGCGCGACGACAAAGTAATCCGCTTCTGTTTCGCCAAGAGTGAGGAGACGCTAGCGCGAGCGGGGGAACACTTGCGGCGCGTTTAAAAGCGCCCCGGGTTACTCGGCGCGGCCTATCGTGAAGTAAAAGCTGGCGCCTTTGCCCGGCTCGGCTTCGGCCCAGATGCGGCCGCCATGGCGTTCGACGATGCTCTTGGCGATGGCCAGTCCGACCCCGGTGCCGGGGAATTCCGTTTCTTTGTGCATGCGCTGGAAGACGCCGAAGAGTCTATCCGCGTACTTCATATCGAAACCCGCACCGTTGTCCCGTACGCAGTAAATGGTTTCATTGCCATCCTGGTGGGCGTCGATATGAACTTCCGCCCCCTCGGTCTTCGAAGAATATTTAAGCGCATTGCCAACGAGGTTGACCAACACCTGCTTGAGCATTGTTTCGTCGCCGATGGCCGGCGGCAGAGGGCCCAGTGTGACGCGCGTTTTGGGATAGTCGTCGGTTAGTTCGTCCAGCGCGCCCTGGGCTAGCTCGGCCATGTTCACGTCGCGACGATGCACCTCGATGCGCGACAGACGAGAATATTCCAGAATGTCCTCGATTAACTGTGCCATGCGCGTCACGCTGCGCATGATGCGTTCGCCATAGTCTTGGCCTTCCGGGCTTAAACGGTCGCCGTCGCTGTCGAGCAGCAGGTGCACATAGCCGTTGATGGCACGCAGCGGTGCGCGCAAATCGTGCGAGATCGAGTAGGAAAAAGCGCGCATCGCCTGATTGGCGCGCTCGAGATCGGCAGTGCGATCGACAACACGCTGTTCCAGTGTCTCGTTGAGACGGCGAATTTCCTCCTCGGAAAGCTTGCGCTCGTTGATGTCCCGCACCAGCACCAGGATACATTCTCGCCCGGAAAGGCGCGTGTGGCGCATGCTCATCTCTATCCAGAACAAGCTGCCGTCCCGGCGTTTGGCCACCCACTCGAAGACCGGCGCTTCGCCCAGCCGCGCCAGATCTACCCAAGCGCGTATCTCATCCATGGAATAGGGCGAGGTATTGACGCTGAAATCGGCGGCGGTGAGTTGGGACAATTCCTCTCGCGCATAGCCGTACATTTCCGTCACGCGCCCATTAACGTCGAGGATTTCGCCGGTGTTGGCATCGTGTACGAAGATAGTGTCGTTGACGTTTTCAAAAATGGCACGAAAGCGCTCTTCACTCTGGCGCAGTTCGGATTGGATGGCCACTTGGCGACGCATGGCTTGATGTACCAAGACATACACCAGCAAGGCGGTGACCAGCACATAAGCCCAGCCCTTGTAGATGGCGATACGGGTGAGGAGATGGAGATCGCTTACCAGCGCTTCTAACGCGCTGTCGCTGAGAAATATCCAGGCGGCGCCGAAGAGCGCGTAAATGGCGGCGATGCGCAATGCCGATTTATCGACTGCCATGCTTATCCCCCAAAATCCAAGCACGGGAGCACGGTGGCTCACCGACCGACTATATTACCAGTGAGTACTGAGAAGCGCGGCATTGCGTCTGCCGGTCGTAATTTTGGGGCTAGCCTAAGGGGTTACGCTCTAAGGGCTTACGCATCTAGGATAAAGCTGGGGTCGCAAACACGACTTCCCACAGTTCCAGCACGCAGACGATTTTTTGTGCCACGGCAGCGCGAGCTATGCGGGCAAATTCTTCATCACTTAAGCGCAGGCTGTGTTGCAGGGTACGGTAGGCGCGATAGGCATTGCGCACGCGTTCGGAAAGATCGGCCGGGATGAGTTTCACGCCCGCGGCGATTTTCAGCAGGGCGAGATTACCCAGGTTGCCGGTCAGTTCGACGTATTGATGGGCATAACCCAGCACCAGGAATTGAACGATGAATTCCACGTCGATCAGCCCGCCACGATCATGCTTGAGATCAAACAGCGCGCTCTTATTGGCATGAGTTGCGGCCATTTTTTCGCGCATGGCTGCCACCTCACGCCGTAACTCGGCGAGATCGCGCGGCTTCCGCAGCACCTCGATGCGGATAGCCTCAAACTTTCGGCCGATGTCGGCGTCGCCGGCTGAGAAGCGCGCGCGCGTCAGCGCTTGATGCTCCCATACCCAGGCCGATTCCATTTGATATTGGCGAAAGGCCTCGATCGAACTCACCAATAGGCCAGATTCACCGTTGGGCCGCAGTCGCAAATCAGTTTCATAAATAATGCCGGCCGTCGTCGGGCTGGAGAGCCAGGTGTTGGCGCGCTGAGCGAGGCGGGCGTAGATTTCGTGAGCGTCCGGCGCGTCGTCATCGAAGAGGAAGATGATGTCGAGGTCGGAGGCGTAGCCCAATTCTTTGCCGCCCAGCTTGCCGTAGGCGATGACGGCGAATCGGGGTGCCTCGCGATGGCGCTTCGTGAGCTTGCGCCACACCATGCGGCAGGCGAGATCTATCATGATGTCGGCCAATTCGGAGAGGTGATCCGACAATTTCTCCAGCGGCAACAGTCCGGCCAGATCTTGCGTGAGCAGGCGGAAGACCTGGGCGTGGTGAGCTTCGCGCAGGGTGTCCATTTGTTGCTCCATGTCCGGTTCTTGCACGTCGAGCTGATGCGAAAGCTGGGCACGGAATGCAGACCAATAAGCCGGCCAGTCCGGCGCGGTTTCGAGCAGGCGGGCATCGAGCAATTCGTCGAGCAGGATGGGGTGGCGCGTGAGAAAGCCCGCCGCCCAGCTGGAGGCGCTCATCACCTCCGTTACCTTCGCCAGCGCTTGTGGATATTGATGCAGCAGCGCGAGATAGGCGCCGCGCCGGCTCACGGCTTCGAGGAGATCAAGGCTGCGTGACAGCGTCTCCTCCGGATTCGGCAGCAGGGCGGCGGCTTCAATTAAACGGGGTACCAGGGCGTCGAAGCCTACACGTATCTGCGTTTGCATTTGCTGGTAGCGCGGGCCATTGCGCATTGCGTGGAGCCGGCCCGCCACGGCTTCGGCATCGCGATAGCCCAGGCGCGCCAGTTCGCGCGTCGCTTCGGGCGCGCCCTCGCTTAGGCGCGAAGCCTGCCACGCGCTAGTCTGTGTATGGTTGTTGCGCGTTGGGTCGGCGAAGACGTCGTCGAAATGTCGGCTCACATGGGCACGGTGGTCGTCCAACTCCGCCAAGAGCGCGGCGTAGGAAGCGGCGCCCATGCCGCGTGCGATGAGTTCCTGGTCGTCGCCGTTACTGGGCAGACTGTGCGTTTGCGCATCGTCCAGATATTGCAGGCGGTGTTCCAAATTGCGCAAAAAGTGGTAGGCGACAATGAGTTCGCGGACCGCGGCGGGCGGTAGCAGGCCGCGCTCAGCCAGCAGCGCCAGCACCGAGAGGGTGGCGGGAATTTGCAGGCTGGTGTCGCGACCACCACGGATCAATTGAAATACCTGGGCGAGAAATTCAATTTCGCGTATGCCACCCGGCCCGAGCTTTATGTTGTTGGCTTTGTCGCGCAGCGCCACCTCGCGGCGTATTTGCGCATGCAACTCGCGCATCGCGTTGATGGCGCCGAAATCGAGATATTTTCGATAGACGAAGGGGCGCTTGATGGCCGCCACATTCTCGCCCCCAGCGCCACACACCGGACGCGCCTTGATCCAGGCATAGCGCTCCCATTCGCGGCCCTGAGCGATGAAATAGTTCTCCAGCATATCGAAGCTGGCTACCAGCGGTCCCGAATCGCCGTTGGGCCGCAGACGCATATCGACGCGGAAAACCTGGCCATCTTCGGTAATTTCCGCCAGCGCGCCGATGAGACTACGCCCCAGTCGCGTAAAGAAATCGAAGTTGCTGAGTTTTTGAGCGCCTTCAGTGTCGCCGCGCGTCTCACCATCCTCCGGGTAGAGAAAGATAAGGTCGATATCCGAGGAAACATTCAGCTCGCGCCCGCCCAGCTTGCCCATGCCGATCACCACCAGCTCCTGGCGCTCGCCGGAAGCCGAAGTCGGCTCGCCGTAGCGCGCTGCTAAGGCCTGGGCGAGCAACTGCGCGGCGTGCGCCACGGTCACGTCGGCCAGCAGCGTCATGGTTTCCATCACTTCGGCCAGGTCTGCCAGCCCCGCTAGATCGCGTGAGGTGATGCGCGCCAGTACGCGCGCCCGCAGCCGGCGCAGGCCGGATTTCAGGCGCGGTTCATCGGCGGCCTCGCACTCAAGAAAAGCGCGCATCGCCGCCGCGGTGTAGGGCTGGCTAAGTTGGTCGTTTAGCTCTACCCCGATCTCCGGGCGGCTCGCCAAAAGGCGGGCGAGAAATCGGCTAAGGGGAAGAATCCGGTCTAGCGCGTCTTGCATCATGTGTTTCTAAGGCTACCTATCTAAGGAAACGCTGAATAAGTCGGTATCGCTGTGAACGATTTTTTAGTCATGTGGTCAGATAATGGAAGGCGAACACAAGGGATGGAACGATGAAGCAGATGACGCTGGCGACGAGACCGGGTTTTGAGAAACCCAAG
>JBBQGH010000032.1:0-32853 GCA_038322845.1 Gammaproteobacteria bacterium | reverse complement strand
GGCGGGAAAATGCCTCGTATCAAGCACCAGAAGCGGGCATATCTCCGATGGAATTTCGATTTCGTTCACAATTTCGCCTTGATCAAATTGATCTGAATTTGATGGCGCGCTTCGCGACTACTTGTTCAGCGTTTCCTTAGTCTTGAAAAATCGCTGCAACGCCCCAAAAAAGTTGTTTTGTTCTGGTTCTTGAAGGAGAAAGTAATGACTGTAGCCACACAACCGACAGGCAAGGAAACCCTGGGCTTTCAGACCGAGGTCAAGCAGCTCTTGCACCTCATGATTCATTCGCTTTACAGCAATCGCGAGATATTCCTGCGCGAACTCATCTCCAACGCCTCGGATGCCTGCGACAAACTGCGTTTCGAGGCCCTCGACAACGGCGCTTTGTTTGAGAGCGATCCGGACCTCAAAATTCGCGTCAGTTACGACAAGGCGGCACGCACGCTGACAGTGTCCGATAACGGTATCGGCATGTCGCGTGAGGAGGCGGTGGCAAGCCTCGGCACCATCGCCAAATCGGGCACGCGCGAGTTTTTTCAGGCGCTCACGGGCGATCAGCAGAAAGACGCCCATCTCATCGGCCAATTCGGTGTCGGCTTTTATTCGTCTTTCATCGTCGCCGACAAAGTCACGGTGCGTACGCGGCGCGGCGGGCTGCCAGCCGAGCAGGGCGTAGAGTGGGAGTCAGAAGGCGGCGGCGACTATACGGTCGAACCCATTACCAAAGCCACGCGCGGCACTGAGATTGTTCTGCACCTCAAAGAAGGCCAGGACGACCTCCTTTTCGGCAACAAGCTGCGCGGCATTATTCGCAAGTATTCCGACCACATCGTGCAGCCTATCGTCATGCGCGGCGAAGAGTGGAATCAGGAAAAGGGCGAGCCGATCTTGACGGAGGACGACGAGACGGTGAACCAGGCCAGCGCGCTTTGGGCCAGGCCGAAGTCCGAAGTCACCGAGGAGCAATACAAGGAGTTTTACAAGCACGTCGGCCACGATTTTGAAGACCCGCTGGCCTGGGTGCACGCCCGTGTCGAAGGGGCTCAGGAATACACCCAACTGCTCTATATTCCCGCTCACGCGCCTTTCGATCTTTGGGATCACAAGGTGCGTCATGGCATCAAGCTCTATGTGCGACGCGTATTCATCATGGACGACGCCGAGCAATTGCTGCCGGGCTGGTTGCGCTTTGTGCGCGGCGTGGTCGATTCGAACGATCTGCCACTGAATGTCTCGCGGGAGATTTTGCAGGAATCCAAAGACATCGATGCCATCCGCGCCGGCTGTACCAAGAAGGTGTTGGGCCTACTCGAAGATTTGGCCGAAAACCAGCCGCAGCAATACACCGTATTCTGGAAGGAGTTCGGTCGCGTGCTGAAGGAAGGCACCAACGAAGCCCAGGCTAACCGTGATCGCCTGGCCAGACTGATGCGTTTTTCATCCACGCACACCGACAGCCCGGAAGAAACCATCTCGCTGGCCGACTACGTTTCGCGCATGAAGGAAGGTCAGGAGAAGATTTATTACGTCACCGCCGAAACCTTCGTCGCCGCCCAGCACAGCCCGCATCTGGAAATCTTCCGGCGCAAGGGCATAGAGGTGCTGCTGCTCTCCGAGCGCGTCGACGAATGGATGTTGGGCTATCTCACCGAATTCGATGGCAAGCCGCTGCAATCTGTTGCCAAGGGCGGGCTGGATCTGGGCAAGCTGGAAGATGAGGCCGAGAAGCAAGAGCAGGAAAAGCAGGCCGGCGAATTCAAGTATCTCACCGAGAAAATGAAAACGGCGTTGGGCGAGCGCGTCAAGGATGTGCGTGTCACGCATCGCCTGACCGACAGCCCGGCCTGCCTGGTAGCGGACGAGTACGATATGAACGCGAACCTTGCTCGCATCATGAAGTCTATGGGTCAGAAGATGCCCGACAGCAAGCCCATCCTGGAAATCAACCCCACGCATCCGGTGGTGCAACGGCTAAAATATGAAGAGAAGCAGTTCGATGACTGGAGTGCTGTGCTCTTCGACCAGGCGCTGCTCGCCGAAGGCGGTCAGCTTGAAGATCCCGCCGCCTTCGTCCGCCGCATCAATCAGTTGATGCTGGAAATGGGCGCGCGCTCGTAGCGACAGTCATGAATGACAAGGCGGCTCCACTGAATGCGCCAAACATGCCGCTGGCAAGTGGTTTGGACATGCTTACCCAGCATTCCATGGCGCTTGCTGAGGCATTGCCGCAGATAGTATGGACTGCCAATGCGGATGGCTGGCTGGACTTCTATAACCAGCGCTGGGTCGACTATACCGGGATGACCACAGAACAGACGCAAGGCTGGGGTTGGGAGCCGGTCTTGCATCCTGATGACCAGCAACACTGTGTTGATGTTTGGAAAAAAGCCGTCGAAACCGGAACGCCCTACGAAATAGAGTATCGATTTAAACGAGCGTCCGACGGCAGTTATCGCTGGCATCTTGGCCGTGCGCTGCCGGTACGCGACGCTGCTGGAAACATTATTAAATGGTTTGGCACTTGCACGGATATACAAGACCAAAAGGAAGCTTACGTTTTGGTCGAGGGCAAGATTCAACAACGCACGACCGAACTGGCAACGGCTAACACGAATTTGTTGAGAGAAATTGAAGAACGCAAACGCATCGCCGCAAAACAGCAACTTGATGCCATCCGGCTAAACGAGATCATTACCACCCAATATCTTCTTGCAGGTGCGAAGCTTGATCTGGAAGCTTTCTTCGGGTTGGTCGTCAACCGCATGGACTTACTGACGCCCGCTGCCGGGTCGGTGGTAGAAATTGCCGAAGGCGACGAAATTGTTTATAGGGCTGCAACCGGCGTGGCCGCCGGCTACGTGGGTTTGCGTCTGAATCTTCATGCCAGCCTCTCTGGCCTTTGCGTTAAAAGCCAGGAGGTACTGCGCTGCGAAGATACGGAGAACGATACACGCGTTGACTTGGCGGCCTGCCAACGCCTCAACATCCGCTCCATGGTAGTCGCGCCTCTTTTTTATGAGGGCAAGGCAGTAGGCGTACTTAAAGCCATGGGATCGGTACCCCACGCTTTTGCCGAGAGCGATGTGCAGACCTTACAGCTACTGGCGGGTTTGACCGGCGCTGCGATTGGGCATCAAACAGCATTTGAAGCCAAACAAAAGCTGCTCACTGAACTGAGTGCCGCTGTAGAAGCAACCAAGGCTAACGAACAGCGGACCAGAACGATCATTGAAAGCTCCTACGACGCGTTTATCGCCATCGATGCCGACGGTCGAATTGCAGACTGGAACCAGCAGGCAGAGGCAACCTTCGGCTGGACCCGGGAGGAAACTATAGGGCAGCGAATACATGAACTGATTATTCCCGAACGGTTTCGAGCCGCACACTTGGCAGGAATGCAGCATTTCCACGATACCGGAGAAGGCCCCGTTTTAAACCGCCGGATCGAACTGCAGGGTCTGCGCCGCAATGGTGAAGAATTTCCTCTAGAGCTGACCATTAATGCGATCCGTAGTAACGAGAAGTATGAGTTTTGCGCATTTTTACATGACATTACCGAGCGCAAAAAGGCGGAAGAGGAACTCCTGCATAAGGCTCAATACGATCAGCTGACCGGACTCCCCAACCGGACCTTGTTCAATGATCGGGTGGCGCACGCCATGGAGCGTGCAAAACGCTCCAAGAAACTCATGGCACTGATCTATCTTGATATCGATTATTTCAAGAACGTCAATGACACGTCAGGCCATTCGGTGGGTGATGCAGTCCTAAAGGAATTTGCGGCGCGGCTCACTGCCAGCGTGCGCGCCTCAGACACCGTTGCACGACTGGGCGGCGACGAATTTGTCGTGCTTATGGAAGAATTACGAGGGCCTGCCGACTCGGCCATTATCACTGAAAAAATTATGCGCAATGTTCGAAGTGAAGCCCATCTTGACGCGCACGTCATGAACATTACGACGAGTTTGGGCGGCGCGTTTTACCGCGGTGAAGAAATGACCGTAGCGGAACTGATAAGCCGCGCTGACGCATTTCTTTATCAAGCAAAAAAGGCGGGTCGCAATACTGCATGCTGGGAATCGCCCGTACCCGGCGGTATCCCAAGCATCATTGAAGGTTGAAGGCAACGGTTTTGCCTTGGTTTTTTCTTGGTTTTTTCTTGGTTTGGCCTTGGTTTTGCCTTAACGCCGCTCCCTACTTTTTCTCAGCCTTAGCCTCTACCAGACATTGCTTGTGTTCGCGCCCGACCTTGCCTATGCAGGCAACACGCGCTTTTTGGTCGGCATCACAGCGTTGCGGATTGCGCACTTTGCTACAGTCGGGCGCTGGCAGGGCGTCGACTACACACTGACGAAACGCCGCTCCTTTCTTGTCTTTGCAGGCTAGTCGCGCCTGCTGGCGGGCGGCGCAAGCTTGGGAATTGTGCGCTTGGGTGCAATCGGCGGGCTTGGGGCCGTTGGCTTCGGCGCTAGTGTCGGCGCCGGTAGCAGACTCGGCCATCGCCCTCATAGCGCTCATGGGACTTAGGGAGATTAGTGCGGCGCTGATAACGGCAAACAGCTGAGATGACTTCATCATGGTGGTCTCCTAACAAAGGCGGCAGCCCGGATAGTATGAGACAAATCGCAGCACGGAGCGACGGGTTAACGGGCGGCGGAGGCCAGCGGGAGGCCATTCGGAGGCCAGTCGCAGGTCAGCCGGAGACCATTCGCAGTCCACTCATAGGCCATTGAGCGGGTCCCGGTTGTCCGCTATAGTGCGGCCACACGAAGATATGACCAGGGTACCCCGGCGCGATGCATAAAACCCGAGAAGATGCCACATTGCGCGATCACCGCCTGACGCTGCCGGAAGTTCTTGATGCGTTGGCCGAGGACGGCTTGTTGCCGCAAGGAGTGGTGGATGACTTCAAACGGGAACGCCGCTATTTTAAGGGTGACGCCCACCCGCTCGTGATCCTGGCGGATCAGAAATGGCGCACGTCGCAAGAGCCGCACAAGGCGCTGACCCTGGAATATCTTTCGGAGTGGCTGGCGCGTCGGGTTGGCCTGGATTACCTGCATATCGATCCGCTCAAAATCGATTTTCACGCCGTCACCGAAGTCATCTCCAACGCTTACGCCACGCGTTTTCGTATCTTGCCGGTGGAAGTGACGACGCGGGAAGTGGTGATCGCAACCGCCGAGCCGTATCTGCGTGAGTGGGAAGCCGAACTGAAGCCCATATTGCGCAAAGAAATCCGTCGCGTCGTCGCCAATCCGCTCGACATTGAACGCTATCTGGTCGAGTTCTACAATCTGGCGCGCTCGGTCAAGAAAGCCATGAAGGATGGCGAGTCGCGCGGCGGCATTTCCAACTTTGAGCAATTGGTTGAGTTGGGCAAAACCAACAAACAGTTCGACGCCAACGACCAGCACATTGTCAGCATCGTCGATTGGCTGTGGCAATACGCCTTCGAACAACGCGCCAGCGATATACACGTCGAACCACGCCGCGAACTAGGCATCGTGCGCTTTCGCATCGACGGCGTGCTGCATCAGGTTTATCAAATTCCGATGTCCGTGCTAAACGCCATGACCAGCCGCATCAAGATACTTGGTCGCATGGACGTAGTAGAAAAACGCCGGCCGCAAGACGGCCGCATCAAGACCCGCACGGTGGATGGTCAGGAGATTGAGTTGCGCTTGTCCACGCTGCCTACCGCCTTCGGCGAAAAATTGGTGATGCGCATTTTCGACCCGGAAGTACTGGTGCGTGATTTCGCCGAATTGGGCTTTTCCGACGACGACAAGGCGCGCTGGAACCAGATGGTGTCGCAGCCCAACGGCGTTGTGCTGGTCACCGGCCCCACCGGCTCGGGAAAAACCACCACCTTGTATTCGACGTTGAAGCAACTCGCCACGTCTGATGTGAACGTGTGCACCATCGAAGACCCGATTGAAATGATCGAGGCGTCCTTCAATCAGGTGCAAGTACATCATGGCATCGATATGGGCTTCGCTGCGGGCGTGCGCGCGCTGATGCGGCAGGATCCGGACATCATCATGGTTGGCGAAATCCGCGACCGCGAAACGGTGGATATTGCCGTGCAGGCGGCGCTCACGGGCCACCTCGTACTATCTACTCTGCATACCAACGATGCACCCACGGCGGTGACGCGCCTACTCGACCTCGGCGCACCGGCCTATTTACTCAACTCGACCCTGTTGGGTGTCATGGCCCAGCGCCTGGTGCGCACGCTGTGTCCGCACTGTAAGAAGGAAGTGTCGATGACACGCGATGAGGATATAGACCTTTGGGATGCGCTGGTCGCGCCGTGGAAGGCCGCTAGACCAAAAACGGTTTGTCGCCCAGTGGGGTGCCTTGAATGTCGTATGACGGGCTATATGGGTCGCCTCGGCCTTTACGAAATCATGCTCATGTCGCCGGAGATCCGCAAACTCGTCACACCCAGTACCGAGCTGACCAAAGTGCGCGAACAGGCTTACCGCGAAGGCATGAAGCCGCTGCGCATTTCCGGTGCCATGAAAGTCGCCGCCGGCAGCACCACGCTGGAAGAAGTCATCAAGGTGGCACCGCCGGCGCAGACGGAGTAGGGGACCTTAAAAGCCTGACGCGGATTGCGCGGATTTGACGGATTAACGCGGATAAGACGAGACTCACTCAGTTGTTCCAGCACATGCGGGAATCAAGCGGCCTTAACCCATTGAACTGCCCCCTTGTGCGAGGACGACGAATAATCAATCCGCGCAGATCCGCGATCATCCGCGTCAAACCATCCATCAATACTTGTTACCAGTCTTGCCGTAAAACGGCGGCCAGCGCCCGACGAGGTTTTCCAGCATCACCAATTCCTGATCGGTGTGGTTGATGACCTGCGCCGGCACCATGATTTTCGCGCCACTGGCGTTGATGTAAATCGGATGGTCGTGATGCTCGGTGCGTATGGTTTCTTTTTGCTTCGGATCGCCGATCGGCGTGAGTTCCGCCTCGCCATAGCAGAGGCAGAAATAAGTACGCGTCGCGTCGGTCTCAATATAGCAGCCGGTGCCGCGTATGCCGATAACCGCCGTGTTGGTGACTATTTGCCGCTTGCCTCTACCAAAGACGCTGAGGATAGTGCCGCTGATGACACGCATGACATCCGCGCCACTGCTGTCGCTGAAGCTGACCTTGCTGTTTTGTCTTTGCACAAATGCGTCGGAGCCGAGGACGTATACAGCTTCGGCGCCAGGGCCGGTGGTGACCGTCTGACCGGGGCGTATGACCAGCCCGATGGAGGCGTGGGCGTTGTCCACCATCACCTCGCCTTTGACATGATGTATGCCCGGCGTGGCGGGCAGTGAACCGGCGGCGAGAGCGCGCTGTATCAATCCCAGTATGCCGCCCGCACCCATTGCGCCCAGTGCGCCGGTGGTGACGAGCTTACGCAGGGTGGCGCGGCGAGCAGCGCGGTCGATGTGATTTTCATCATGCATAGTGTTGGCCCTGGTGGATTATTTGCTTAAGAGGCGCATGGCGCGCTCCAAGCCTTCGAGTGTCAGCGGGAACATGCGGTTCGTGCCGACGATGCTTTGGATAAGGTTGATGGAGTGTCGGTAGGGCCACAAGTGCTCCGGCTCGGGGTTGAGCCAGGCCGTATGCGGATAGGCGTCGAGCAGGCGGCGTAACCAGACAGCGCCGGTTTCCTCGTTCATGTATTCGACCGAGCCACCCGGTTGCAGAATTTCATAGGGGCTCATGGTCGCGTCGCCGACAAGTATGAGCTTGTAGTCGTTGCCGTACTTATGAATCACGTCCCACAGCGGAAAGCGCTCAGCATGGCGGCGATGGTTGTCGCGCCAGACGTAGTCGTACACGCAGTTGTGGAAATAGAAATATTCGAGGTGCTTGAACTCGGTTTTCGTCGCCGAGAACAGCTCCTGGCAAAGCTTGATGTGGTCATCCATCGAGCCGCCGATGTCGAGGAACAGCAGCACCTTGACCTTATTGTGCCGCTCCGGCCTCATGAGCAGATCAAGATAGCCGGCATTTCTCGCCGTTGCCGTAATCGTGCCGTCTAGATCAAGCTCCTCCGCTGAACCTTCGCGCGCGAAGCGGCGCAGGCGGCGCAGCGCCACCTTGATGTTGCGCGTGCCGAGCTCTACCGTGTCGTCGAGATTACGGAACTCGCGCTGGTCCCAAACCTTGATGGCGGTACGGTTGCCGGCCGACTCGGGGCCGATGCGTATGCCTTCGGGATGGTAGCCGTGGGCGCCAAAGGGGCTGCTGCCGCCCGTGCCTATCCATTTGCTGCCGCCGGCGTGACGCTCTTTTTGTTCCGCCATGCGCTTCTTGAATTCTTCCATCAGCTTGTCCCAGCCCAACGCGTCGAGTTTGGCTTTTTCCTCGGGCGTCAGGTGCTTCTTGGCCATCAATCGTAGCCAATCCTCGGGAATTTCGGCTTCCAGACCAGGGATGGCTTCCACGCCCTTGAAGTATTCGCCGAAAGCTTGATCAAAACGATCGAAGTTCGTTTCATCCTTCACCAGACAAGTGCGCGAAAGATAGTAGAAATCGTCGATGCTCTGGCCGGCAACGTGCTTCTGCAAAGCCTCGAGGAGCGTGAGGAACTCCTTGGTAGAGACCGGCAGCTTGGCGGATTTCAGGTGTAGAAAAAAGTCGATGAGCATGGAAGCTGCACTTACCGATTTTGCCGCGCCATGAAAATCAGTCGCTCGAACAAATGCACATCCTGTTCATTCTTGAGGAGCGCGCCGTGCAGCGGTGGAATGGCGGCTTTGTTGTCTTTCCCACGCAGTACCTCGGGCGGAATGTCTTCGGCCATGAGGAGCTTGAGCCAGTCCAGCAACTCCGAGGTGGAGGGCTTTTTCTTCAGGCCCGGAATGTCGCGCAGATCGAAAAACACTTCCATCGCTTCACGCAGCAGGGTCTTCTTCAGCTTGGGGAAATGCACATCGACAATGCGTTGCATGGTCTCCTTGTCGGGAAACTTGATGTAATGGAAAAAGCAGCGCCGCAGGAAGGCGTCTGGCAGTTCCTTTTCGTTATTGCTGGTGATGAAGACGATCGGTCTATGCTTGGCGCGGATGAGTTCTCGCGTCTCATAGACGTAGAACTCCATGCGGTCGATTTCGCGCAGCAAGTCGTTGGGGAACTCAATGTCGGCCTTGTCGATTTCGTCGATCAGGATCACCGTCGGCTCATCCGCTTCGAAGGCCTGCCACAGCACACCTTTGACGATGTAATTGGCGATGTTCTGCACGCGGTCCCCATGCTCGCCGCCCAGTTGCGAGTCGCGCAGGCGCGAAACAGCGTCGTATTCATATAGGCCTTGCTGGGCCTTGGTAGTAGATTTGATATGCCACTGCATCAGCGGCAGCTTCAAGGCCGCGGCGACGGTCTCGGCGAGCATGGTCTTGCCGGTGCCGGGCTCACCCTTGATGAGCAGGGGCCGCTGCAAGGTGATAGCAGCATTCACCGCTAGCATGAGGTCGGGGGTGGCGACGTAGTCTTGTGAGCCTTCGAAACGCATGATGATGATCCAAGTGATTGAACGTCAATTATAGCCGGGCGACCTTATCGCCGGACGACCGCTCAAGAACGCTCGCGGGTGGCCGTTATTCATCTGGTGTTCCATGCCGTTGTGACGCCAACCTGAGTAAATCTAGCGATGATCAATCCCGCAGAAGTGTTTGGCCCGGACCTCACCGACGAGGTCGCCAGTGAAACCTTGAAGGGCATCACCATCCCGCCTTGCCCGGAGATTGTGACGGCGCTGCTCCAGGAAGCGCAAAAGGAAGAAATTGATTTCACGCGCATCAGCCGGCTGGTGACGGGCGACGTGGCGCTAGCCGCCTCGGTACTGAAAAGCGCCAACTCGCCGTTCTTCGCACTGAGACGTAAGGCGACTTCCGTGCAACAGGCGGTGGCGGTGCTAGGGCTGCGTAATTTGCTGAAAATTATTTATGGCGTGGTATTGAAGCAAAGTCTGGGCGGGGGCGATGCTCAGGAAATGACGCGCTTCTGGGATAGATCGAATTACAACGCGGTGGTCTGTGCCTACCTCGTTGCGCGGCTGCCCGGTGTGTCGTCGGACGACGCCTACACTTTCGGCCTGTTTCACGATGCCGGGATGGCCATCCTTATGCAGAAGTTTTCGGACTACCCGCAAACGATCTTGATCGCCAACGCCGCGCCCAGTGGCGTCGTTGCGCTCGAGGATCAACGCCATTCCACTAACCACGTCACCCTCGGTGCACTGCTGGCGCGCAATTGGTATTTGCCCGAGACCGTGGTGTGGGCCATACGCTATCACCACGAGTACTCCATTTTCACCGCGCCACGCCCGCATGCGACGCCGGAGGTCTGCGCTCTGGTGGCTGTTCGCCTGCTCTCCCAGCATATCGTCTCGAGCTTTCTCAATTACCCCGACGACGCCGAATGGGAAGCCACCAAGGAAGCGGCGCTCGCCCACCTCGGTTGGTTAGACGATGATGTCGAGGACATGGCCCTGGCTATGCGCGACAGTCTGCGGGAAATCCAGACTGATCGCGGCTAGCCTCCCAAGCACCGCCGCCGGGTGATGCGCGGGATATTTATTCCATTTCAAAAGTGACATGTAGGATGGGTGGAGCGCCCGGATCGGGGGGGCGCGTAACCCATCAATTGGATACCGAATGATGGGTTACTGTCGGCAAACTACGCCGACCTCCACCCATCCTACGTCTTACGCTTGTCCTGAGATTGTCAACGGGGCGCACCTACAAAATGGCACGGTTAAATTGAAATTGGAATTATTCTTTGCCGATTGACCAGGCTGGTTGAGTTACTGCAGGCGACGCCAAACGCAGGCGACGTAGGCCTCGCCGTCTAGCGGCGTGCCTGAGCGCTGCGCCTGCCACAGCGTTTCTCCCAAACATTCCAGCACACCATGCAAGGCGGCGTGGCGGTCGCCGAGTTTGCTTAACAGCGCTTCGAAGGCCGCGCGCAGGCCGGCGGGCTGATCGATGGAGAGTTGTTCCTCGATGGCCAGGTGCAGGGACAGATGCAGAAAGGGGTTGGCCTCGCCGGATTCAGGTGTCCAGTCGCGCGCCAAAATTTCTTCACCTTGCGCCAACAGCACCTCATATTCCGGATGCAGCAACAGGATGCGCGTGGCTATCGCTTCCAGCGGCGTCAGTACGCCTTGTGTTTGGTTTTTTTGCCAAGCGTCGATGAAGAATTGCCGCGCCTGATCGCGCGTTGGGCTATACATGGCTGCGACTTCTGAAGAGTGCTAGCAGGACGGTATTGTTCAGGACGCGGTTGCTGTTGAACAGTGGCGCGATCTGGCCGCTGCCATAGCCGCCGATCAATGCGAGGCCCGGGAAACGCGCTTTCACCGCGGCAAGATCACGATCCTCGCCGCCAAAAAAGTAGGGGCCGCGCCCCAAACAGGAAAACATCAGACCGAAATCCGGCTCCTCCTGCAGTTCTTGCGCCAGGTGCTCCGCGACGGCTTGCATGTCGCGCTCGGCGGCGTCCGCCTTGCGCAGTGTCCAGAAAATAAAATCGCCTATCGCCACTTGCGCCGCTAGCGTGATGGAACGTTCATCATGATTGGCAGCAATGAGCGGCACCATCGTGTAGCGCCCTTCTTCTAGCGCGCCTTGCGGATCGCCCAAGACCAAGGCAGCGGCAAGCAAATGGAAAGGAAGATTATCGGAATCGCGCAATTCGACAGGGAGTGCGCGCAGGAGCGCATCGTAGGCGAGATGCTTGCCCAGCTTTTGCAAGTCGAGACCATCGACGGCCTCGACCGCTTGCGCTGGGCCGAGGGCATGCACGCCGCGTGAAACGCCGATGACGACGCGCGCGCCCGGCAGGGCGCTTACACAACGTCCGTCGGTGGACATTTTGCCGTGGCTCCAGAGCCGGCCATCCCCACGCGCGCTGTTGTCGGTGGATAGCATGCCGTAACGGGGCGGCCCACCTTCGAGCCAACCCGCTGTTGCGCTCGGCGTGGACAAGGTCAGGATAGGCGGTTGCGAATCAGCGCTGCTGCCGTGCGTGAGCCCCAGGTCGTAGCCTTCACCGAAAACCATAGCGCATGCGCCCGGTCGGTCGAGTACCCAGTCTTCCTCGGTGAGTATGCCGGGCGCGGTGCAGCCCGTGACCTGCAAGCAATTCGCTGCGCGCTGCGCGGCAACCACCGCAGCATGGGCGTTATGCGCGAAGTCGGTGGTGAGAAATAGCAACACGCCACGGGCGAAGTCGAGACCGGCCCGCTCCAGCGCTGTGCGCACGACGTGAG
The DNA here is from genome assembly GCA_038322845.1 of Gammaproteobacteria bacterium. Lineage (GTDB taxonomy): Bacteria > Pseudomonadota > Gammaproteobacteria > Burkholderiales > Rhodocyclaceae > Desulfobacillus. The sequence goes on along the minus strand of JBBQGH010000032.1, from coordinate 20,555 downwards.
TAGCGAGCTCTGCATCGGGCTTGGCGGCAGTGGCAATTGCGGTGGCGACGTTCATGAATTTATCCTGCTGTTTTTGTCGGCCACTCGCACAAATCGTTGATTAGGCAGCCGGGACAATCAGGCTTGGCGGCGCGACAAACATAGCGGCCGTGCAAAATCAGCCAGTGGTGCGCATTGTGCAGGAAAGCCTTGGGCACCACTTTGTGCAGCTTGTCCTCCACGGCGCGTACCGTTTTGCCCGGCGCGATGCCTGTGCGGTTAGCAACGCGGAAGACATGCGTGTCAACGGCGATGACCGGCTCGCCGAACAGCGTGTTGAGTATCACATTCGCCGTCTTGCGGCCCACGCCGGGCAAGGCTTCGAGTGCCTCGCGATCATGCGGAACCTCACCCTCGTGATACGCCAGCAATAGACGCGACATGGCGACGACGTTTTTTGCCTTGGTGTTGTAGAGGCCGATGCGATTGATGTACTTGGTCAAGCGGGTCTCACCGAGCTTGACGATGGCGATGGGCGTGCCGGCCTTGGGGAACAATTCGCGAGTGGCGAGGTTCACGCTTTTGTCCGTGGCTTGCGCGGAGAGTATCACTGCCACCAACAACTGATAGGGCGTCTGATACTCCAACTCGGTAGTCGGCGCTGCGCTAGCGGCGGCGAAGCGCTTGAAGATGGCGCGGATTTTTTGGGGCGTCATGGTTTGAAGTGTCGCGCACGTGCTCGCGCAATGGCGGCGGCCACCAGCGCGTGTTTTGCACCGTCTCTTGCAGTGTCGCTTGGCGGTACGTTGTGCATATTGGTTTTGGTAGTCTTGGCGGCGGCTTTGGCTTCCAGTCGCGCGAATTTCTCTTCCTTGTCGCGCGCCAGGCGGAATTGGCGGAGCTGATAGCGCGTCCGTGCTTTATCTGGCGCCATGCGCGCTAACTCAGGCGGCGCGGGAATTATGGCGATGCAATCCACCGGGCAGGGCGCCACGCACAGTTCGCAGCCCGTGCATTGCGCGTTCAGCACGGTGTGCATGCGCTTGGCCGCGCCGATGATGGCGTCGACCGGGCAGGCTTGCAGGCATAGCGTGCAGCCTATGCAGAGCGCTTCATCGATGACGGCCAGCAGGGCCGGCCCTTCGACGCCATGGGCCGATGAGAGCGGCTTGGGCGTGCGGTCTAGCAGTGCAGCGAGCATGACTATGCCAGCCGCGCCGCCGGGCGGGCACTGGTTGAAATCAGCGCGATCCTCGGCAATGGCGAGTGCGTAGTCGCGGCAATCGGCATAGCCGCAGCGACGGCACTGCGTTTGCGGCAGCAATGCATCGATGCGTTCAACCAGTGGGGTGATGGTGTGCTGCGACATCAAGCCCGCGCCTCCAATGGCGCAGCCTCGCGCTCCACCCCCAGCACCTCATGGCCAAGCTGTGTCAGCGCCTCCGCACCCGCTGGCTTCAGGCCGATGCGGTCTTCGTGATTTTTGATTTCCTTGGGAACGCCGATGCGCATGGTGGTTGGTCTTGGGAAAAAACTTTTTGCCGCGGATTACGCGGATGAACGCGGATAAAGGCGGAACTTGATCGCGGTAACTCTCTTCATGCGTTTGCGCTTTAGGTATTCTCGTAGGATGGGTGGAGGTGCTATTGCCGCAACCCATCGAACTTATGGCATCCGACGATGGGTTACGGCGCGATGCGCCTCCACCCATCCTACAAATAATCCGCGTTCATCCGCGAAATCCGCGGCTGCTTTTAAACAAATCCCTTCGTCGCCTCGACAGCCTCAGCCACCAGCGCCGGGCCGCGATAAATAAGGCCGGTGTATACCTGCACGAGTTGCGCGCCGGCTTCCAACTTGGCCCGCGCAGAGCGGCCGTCGACGATGCCGCCGACGCCGATCAACGCTACTTCGCCGGCGAGAAGGCGGGCGAAGGTACTGAGCACGGCGGTGGCTTTCTGTTGCACCGGTGCGCCGGAGAGGCCGCCTGCCTCGTGGGCATGCGGCAAGCCGGCGACGCCGTCGCGCGAGATCGTAGTGTTAGTGGCAATCACTGCGTCAATACGATGGCGACGCACGGCATCGGCGATGGAGAGTATTTGCACTTCATCAAGGTCAGGCGCGATCTTCAGCGCCAGCGGCACCGCGCGGCCATGTTGCTGGGCCAATGCCGTTTGCTCGCGTTTGAGCGTGCCGAGCAGGGCATCCAGCTCGCTTGCCTCCTGCAGCTGGCGCAGATTCTGGGTGTTAGGTGAGGAGATATTGACCGTGACGTAGCTGGCCAGTGGGTACACCTTGCGCAGACAGGTCAGATAATCGTCGGCCGCGCGCTCGATGGGCGTGTCGAAGTTCTTGCCGATGTTGATACCGAGTATGCCCTTGTAGCTGGCGCGCCGCAGCTGCGCGACCATCGCATCGACGCCGTGGTTATTGAAGCCCAGGCGGTTGATGAGGGCCTGGCGTTCAGGGATGCGAAACAGGCGTGGCCGTGCGTTGCCCGGTTGCGGGCGTGGCGTCACTGTGCCGACTTCGATGAAGCCGAAGCCCAGCGCCGCCAGACCATCAACGCAGTCCCCATTCTTGTCTAGACCCGCGGCGAGCCCCACGCGATTCGGAAAATCCAGCCCCATCACGCGCACCGGTTTAGCGGTAGGCGTCGAACAAGCCACCGGCAAGTGCAAAGCCCGCGCGGTGCGCAGGCCGGCTAGCGTGATTTCGTGGGCGGTTTCCGCGTCTAGCGCGAAGAGGAGGGGACGAACGAAGTCATAGAGCATGTCGCGATTTTAGCAGGCTGTTGAAAGACTACTGCGGCGACCATCTGTGGCAACATGCGCCTTTGCCATTTTTGCCCAGGAGACGCATTGATGAATACTCGATTGATAAAAATGACCGCGTTGTCGCTGGTCGGTGCGACCCTGTTGGCTGGCTGCAGCACCATCAGCAATCTGTTGCCTTTCAGCAGCGACGGGCCGCAGGCGCGCTCCACGGCGCCGGCCAATGCCACCGAGTATCAATGCAATGGCGGCAAGCGTTTTTACCTGCGCACGCTCGACAACAGCGCGGCGGTCTGGCTGATCTATCCTGATCGTGAAGTACGCCTCGACAAGATTAGCGGCGAAGGTGGCACACGCTATAGCAACGGTCCCGCCACACTGGAGCTCACAGGCAGCGAAGCAACACTGGCCGATGGTGCGGCCGCCTATGCAGGCTGCAAAGCGCTCGCCAAGCCTTGATGGGACGTGGCTGATGCCATCTCGCTCTATTGACGCCCGTGCCGTTGATCGCTATGTTTCGGGCTACATTCGTTGTAGCTAAGCAAGACCTCCACACCATACCGGATCGGAATCACTCATGAACCTTCATGTCACTTTGCGCTGCCGTCTGTTCGCCGCTTTTTTCGTGGCCCTGACTTCGCTGGGGTTTTCGCCGCTCGTTAAGGCTCAGGCTGTCACGCCGGCCACCGACAAACCCATCCGCATCGGCTTTTCCATGCCGCTCTCCGGCTCCTTCGCCGAGGCCGCGGTGTCGCAGCTCAACACTTACGAGTTGTGGAAAGAGCAGACGAATGCGCGCGGCGGCATGCTGGTCGACGGCAGGCGGCGCAAGGTCGAGTTCGTCAAGTACGACGACCAGTCCAAACCCGAGCAGTCGGTGCGCGTGTATGAAAAACTCATCACCGACGACAAGGTTGATCTGCTCTTCGCGCCATTCGGCACGCAATTCCACATGGCGGTCGCGCCGGTATTTGAAAAGCACAAATTTCCGGTGGTCGGCAACACCGCTGCCTCAGTGGTGTTGAAGCAGGTGAAGCCGGGCTACATCTGGTTCGCCACGTCGGCCATGCCGGACGCCATGATGGCCCAGCTCGTTGCCATGATGAAGCAGCAGGGCGTGAAGAATGTCGCCATCATTTCCAATGTGCTGCCCTTCACCAAAGAGCTACGCAACTTCGTCGAGCCGGAGCTGAAGAAGGCCGGCATGAACGTCACCGTGTCGCAGGAGTACCCGCCGGACATCAAGGACATGACGCCCATGCTGCTTAAGGTGAAGCAGGCCAAGCCCGATGCCATCCTGATGCTGTGCTACCCGATGGAGTCAGTGCAGTACTCGCGCCAGGCGCGTGAGCTGGGCGTGAATGCGCCCTTCCACTTCATGTCGTTGGGGCCGAGCGACGCGTTTTACAGCAAGGCGGTGGGCAAGGCTGGCATAGGCATCGTCACCATGGGGCACTGGTCGCCGCGCAAGGACTGGAAAGGCTCACAGGCCTTTCTCGACGATTACCGCGCGCGCTTCAAGGACGAGCCGGACTACCTGAATTCCTCGCTGTCGTGGATGTCGGCGCAGATCACCGAGCAGGCCGTCGCCAAGGCGGGGCTGGATAAGCAGAAGATCCGCGACGTCATCGCCAAGGATACCTTCGACACTATCAACGGCCCGGTGCGCTTCGAAGGCGTGCAGAATGTCACCACGCCGGTCGCCTTCATTCAGTTGCAGGCGAACGGCCTGCAACTGGTTTGGCCTGCGGCTATTGCCACGGCGAAGTTCCAGCCCAAGGCGGGCTGGGATAAGTAGGCACGGGATTTGGTCGCGCATGACGACGCTTCGGTTTGTCGTCCCCGCGCAAGCGGGGACCCAGCGGCTTATTGTTGAGACGCTGGATTCCCGCAGGCGCGGGAATGACCTAGGCCGGGCGCTTTCCGGCGAATTTGACGCGACACCTTAGCGCATGGAATACCTCGACACGCTCCTCTCCGGGCAGCTCCTGTTCGCCACGCTGGTGACCGGCGCGATGTACGCGCTGGTTGCCGTCGGTCTCAATCTGGTCTACGGCAGCATGCGGCTGCTTAACGTCGCGCATGGCGATACGCTGACGCTGGGTGCCTACGCGAGCTACGTCGGCGTGAGCATGCTGGGCGTCTCGCCTTTCATCGCCGCACCGGCGGCGGCGCTACTCGGCGGCTTGTGGGGTTATGCCCTCTATCGCGGCGTGTTTCGCGGTTTGCTGGCCCGCTTAGGCGGGCAGGTGGTGGCAGTGGAAACCAACTCACTGCTGCTCTTCTTCGGCCTTTCCATCGTGCTGCAAAACGGCCTGGCGCTGGTATTCACGCCCGCCACGCAATCCCTCGAAGCGATGGATGTCATCGTGCATCTGGGCGAGGTGAGCATGGTGGGCAATCGCTTATGGGCCTTGGCCTGCGCTGCGGGCGTGTGCCTCGCCATTGCGCTCACCTTGAAGTTTTCCGCACAAGGCTTGGCGCTGCGCGCGCTGATCGAACATCGCGATGCCGCACAGGTGGTCGGCGCGGACATCGATTTCCTGCAACGCATGAGTTTCATCGTCGGCTATGCAACTGCCGCGCTGGCCGGCGCGCTGGTGGCGACCTTGCAACCTTTCTCGCCCTTCGCCGGCTTCCCCTTCACCATCGCCGCCTTCATCGTCATCATCCTCGGCGGCCTGGGGCGCATTCAGGCCGGCATTGCCTGCGGCTTTCTGCTGGCGGCGATAGAAACCTATGGCGTGGCGCTAACCTCGACCAATCTGCGTTCGGTGCTTTTGTACGGCGTGTTCGTGCTGGCGCTGTTGCTGTTTCCGCGCGGGCTGTGGGCGCGCAAAGCGGCAAGCTGAGTACCTTCCGAACATCAACATCAAGAATGGGCGACAATTGAGCCATCTTTCAATAGGAGTCGAGCCATGGAACTGACCGCTGTTCTGACGCCTGCACCGGAAGGCGGCTATGTTGCGCTGAATCTGGAGACCGGCACGACAACCCAGGGTGAAACCGTCGAGGAGGCTATCGCCAACTTGAAGGAAGCCACGACGCTCTACCTGACGGAGTTCCCTCTGCCGGCGTCGGCGCATCCTCTGGTCACTATGTTCAGCGTTCCTGAGCATGCCTAAGCTTCCGCATGTTTCCGGTGCGCAGGTGGTCAAAGCGCTGGAGCGTCTCGGTTTCGTGAAGGTGCGCCAATCAGGAAGCCACGTCATTCTGCGTCGCGGCTCAAAAGGCTGTGTCGTGCCTATGCATGCCGAGGTGAAGGTGGGCACGCTTGCCGGGCTTCTCCGCCAAGCTGACCTCAGCCCGGACGATTTCATCAACGCTTTGTAACGATGCCTACCGCTTCTTCGCTCGATAAAGCCGCTATTCCGCAGCACCACGATTCCCTGATACGTGCCATCGCCCCCTGGCTGATTGTGCTTGCGGCGGGAGCCACTCTGCCTTACGCCGTCGGTGAATATGGCGTGGGCATAGGCCTCAACTTCCTCATGTGGGTGGCGCTGACCTTGTCGTGGTGCGTGTTGTCGCGGCTGTCGGGCTATGTCTCGTTGGGGCATGCGGTGTTTTACGGGCTGGGGTCTTATCTGACGGCGGTGTTGTGGGGGCAGATTCCGTTGCCGCTGATCGTGCTGGGCGCGGGTATATTGGGTGCGGTGTTCGCGGCGGTGGTGGGCACGCCGGTGTTGCGCGTGCGCGGGCCGTATTTCGTGATTCTCAGTTTCGGGCTGTCGGAGCTGGTGAAGTATGTGGTGCTGGCGCTGGAATCTGCGCTGGGCGTATCCAGTCGCATCATCTTCGGCGGGCCGGAGCTTGCCACGCTTTACTACGCCATGCTGGGTATTGCGGGTGCGGCGGTGTTGCTCTACGAAGGCGTGCGTCGCGCGCGGTTGGGGCAAGGTTTGCGGGCGCTGCGCGAAAACGAAGAAGCGGCGGAGACCATAGGCGTGCCGGTGGCGCGCTACAAGCTCTATGCCTATGTCCTTTCGGCCATCATCCCGGCCATGGTGGGTGCGCTGATGGCGCTGCGCACGCCGTATTTTTCCGCCGAACAATCCTTCGATCCGATGATCTCAGTGACGGTGATCGCTATGGCGGTGCTGGGCGGCGGCGAGCGCGTCTTAAGCGCAGTGGCCGGCGTGACCCTGCTGACGGTGCTCTCTGAAGTGTTGTGGGCGACTGCGCCGCTGTTCTACATGATTATTCTCGGCAGCGTGCTGATTGCCTTTGTGCTGATCGCGCCGGACGGGGTGATCGGTGTGGCGGGCCGCTTGCGGCGCAGCCTGCGGCGACGCGCGGATGGGTTGGCGCGATGAGCCTGCTTTCCCTGCGCGGGGTTGGCAAGAAATTCGGCGGCTTGCAGGCGCTGGCCGACGTTTCCTTCGAGGTGAACACTGGCGAGATCGTCGGCATCATGGGCGCCAACGGCGCGGGAAAGACCACGCTCTTCGCCTGCATCGCCGGGCACGAGCGGCCAAGTGCGGGCGACATTGTGTTTGAAGGCGCATCGCTGCTGGGTTTGCGGCCGGATCAGGTGTGTAGTCGCGGCATTGGCCGCACTTTTCAGATCGTCAAACCTTTCGCCGGCATGAGCGTGCTGGAGAACGTGGCGCTGGCGGCGCGCTTTGGCGCGGCACATTTGGGGCAAGCGGCCGCCGCGGCGAGCGCGTTGGCGTTGCTGGCTGACCTGGGCATGGCTGCGCAAGCGCACGACCACGCCGGCACCCTCACGCTGGCCGGCAAGAAGCGCCTGGAGCTGGCGCGCGCCGTGGCCACCGGCGCCAAGCTGGTGATGCTCGATGAAGTCATGGCCGGGCTCAACCCGACGGAAGTGGCGCAAATGCTAGACGCGGTGCGCAAACTGCATCGCACGCGCGGACTCACTGTGCTGGTGATCGAGCATGTCATGCGGGCGTTGATGGAACTGTCGGATCGCATCGTGGTGCTGCATCACGGCCGCTTGATCGCGCAGGGCAGCCCCTTGGAAGTGGGCGCTGATAGGGGTGTTCAGGCTGCCTACTTTGGTGAGGGCGGCGAAGTCAGCGCGGAAGAAGAAACCGAGGCCGAAGCATGACAGACGCCTTGCTAAGCCTCGATGGCATCGCCGCCGGCTATGGCGGCGCGCTGGCCGTGCATGCGGTCAGCCTGAGCGTGCAACCGGGCGAGTGGGCTTGTGTGCTGGGCGCCAATGGTGCGGGCAAGACCACGCTGCTAAAGACGATCGCCGGCCTATTACCGGCACGCGCCGGTTCCATCCGTTATGCCGGCGAGGACATCACCACCTGGAGCGCGCGTCAACGCGTCGAAGCGGGGCTGGTGCTGGTACCCGAAGGGCGCATGGTGTTTCCGACGATGACCGTGCGCGAAAATCTCCGCCTCGGCGCGCTGGTACCGCAAGCGCGCAAGCATGCGGTACGGCGCATGGAAGAAGTGGTGACGCTGTTTCCGCGGCTGGCCGAGCGCTATGGGCAGCTCGCGCACACGCTGTCCGGCGGCGAACAGCAGATGCTGGCCTTGGGCCGCGCGCTGATGGCCGGCCCGCGGCTCTTGCTGATGGACGAAGCCTCGCTGGGTCTGGCGCCGGTGATGACCAAGCGCATCTTTGAGATTGTCAAGAAACTACATGGCGAAGGCTTGACCATCCTCATGGCCGAGCAGGATGTGCGCCAAAGCTTGGCGCTGGCCGATCGTGGCGCGGTGCTGGAAAACGGTCGTGTGGCGCTACAGGGCGAGGCGGCGCTGCTGCGCGACGATCCGCGCATACGTGAGGCCTACTTAGGTCTCTAGGGCGTGTTCTCTTTCATTTTATCGGTGCGAACGGGTGTTTTCGGTCCTAGGGCAAGGCGCGGCTCGCGCCGTATGGTCATTCCCTACAAGCGAGCCGCAACGCCGCCATGGGGCCGAAAACACCCGTTCCCTCTCGATGGAGACACCCGGACGGGTGCGGGTTGCTTCCCAATGCGCCGGCTGCGGCCGAATTTGGCAACTGAGACGCCTAGTTAAGGGAACGGCCATTAACGTCCGAGTTTGGCAACTGAAGCGCCTTGCAGCCAACGCATAGCAAAGCAACGCATCCGACAAAATGAATGAGAATACGCCCTAGTTCAGTTGCGGCAACAATTGCCGGCGCGGAATAATTTCAAATAGAGGTCAAGAAGTCGCCGCTAGGCCCGTTAACCCGAGGATGAAACAAAAGCGACTACTGCCACTCGGCATCAAGAATCCCATCAAAACCGAGCTTCCCGCTTTGGTCGCGCTGGAAGCCATCGGCAAACCCTGGTTCGCAGAAGGCCATCGGACGGACTTGTTGGCCGTGGCGCTGGTAGCGCAACTCTTGGCGGTGCCAGGCAGTTACATCCACATCATTGCCGCCGAAACCATACAGATGTTGGAGAGCAGCGAGTCGGGCACTTCGCCGAATCTCGAGGCCTTACGCCCGAATGTGGTGGACATCCTCGCCTGGCTACAAACCCAGCCCAATGGGCGCGTGGAGTCGGCTATAGAGCGGCTGCTCAAGAACGCGGCTGCCGCAACGATCTAGTCGCCTGCTTCGCAAATCTCGGTACCTGAAAGCAGGTTCTTCGCGCTGTGTCGACACCACTAGCACCCCGTCTCCGCGAGCCTGCCGCGGTACTAACGCGCCTGACGCATATCTTCGTTCGTCAACTCCCGCCACAAGCCATTAATGCGCCCTTCGATGGGGCGAAAGTGGGCCTTATAGGCCATCTTGCGGCTCTCGTTGATCCAATATCCGAGGTACAGATAAGGCAGGTCCAGGGACTGGCATTGCTGTGCCTGCCAGAGCACGCAATAGGTGCCAAAGCTCGCGCCTGGCATGTCGGGCTCGTAGAACGTATATACGGACGACAGGCCGTCGCTCAGCACATCAACGATACACACCATGCGCAGGATGTCGCCTGCACGGAATTCGATGAGGCGGCTATCGACATGGCTTTGCAGCAGGAAGTGAGCGTATTGCTCGCTGCTGTCCTGGTCCATGCCGCCGCCGGAATGGCGCGCCGCCTGATAGCGCTGATAGAGCGCATAGTGTTCCTCCTGAAACGCCAACGGCAGCTCGCGTGCGACAAGATTGTCATGGCGGGCCAGCACCCGGCGCTGGGTGCGATTAGGCTGCAAGCGCTCAACAGGCAGCCGCACCGGCACGCAGGCGCGACAGGCGTCGCAATAGGGCCGGTAGGTAAAGAGGCCGCTGCGGCGAAAGCCCGAGTGCACCAGCTCGCTGTAAATGGCCGCATCGATCAAGTGGCTGGGCGTGGCGACCTGCGAACGCGCGGTACGGCTCGGAATATAGGAGCAACCGTAAGGCGCCGTGGCGTAGAACTGCAACAGTGGAAAGGGCAGGTCTTTAAGCAGGCTCATGGGTCGATTCGGAACAAATTTTCCGCTGCGTCAGCGGGCCAGCGGCCCGGGTTTGTGTACGAAGTTCCGTACAAAGTTGCGGACGAATTTGCGTCTCCTCCTTTGCTTTGCGTGGTCCACACGGCCAAGCCTTGCACGAATTGCCGGCGGCTGATCTCTCGTGCGCCCAGTGAGGCGAGGTGGGGCGTGCTCATCTGGCAATCTATCACGGCGTATCCCTTGCACTCAAGCAAACGGGCGAGATGTGCCAGCGCGATTTTCGAGGCGTCGGTGGCGCGTGAAAACATCGACTCGCCGTAAAAGGCGCGGCCTATGGCCATGCCGTAGAGGCCGCCGCAGAGCTTGCCGTCTATCCACGTCTCCACCGAGTGTGCGTAGCCGAGTTCATGCATGCGGCAATAGGCCGCCTGCATTTCCGGCGTGATCCAGGTGCCGCTGTCTTCGTTGCGCGGCTGGACGCAGGCGTGTATGACTTCAGCGAAAGCCGTATCGAGCCGGACTGCGTAGTGGCCATGGCGCAGCGTCTTGGCGAGCGAACGCGAAATTTTCACTTCGGACGGCAACAGCACCATGCGCGGATCGGGACTCCACCAGAGTATTGGTTCGCCGGCAGAAAACCACGGGAAGATGCCGTGACGGTAAGCGTCAATTAAGCGCTCCGGCGAGAGATCGCCGCCCGCGCAGAGCAAGCCGTTGGCGCGCCGCAGCGCTTGCTCGACCGGGGGGAAGGGGGTGTGGCGTTCGAGCCAGGGGATCATGGGGTAACGATCACCGCGTGGGCAGTAGATCAGGTGTGAGTCTCATTATAATGTCCACTCTACGGAAGACGGCGTAGCGCGTGTGACCATGAGTTGGTTTCTTTACCTGATCGAATGCGAAGGCGGCAGCATCTACACTGGTATCACGGTGGATGTTACTGCGCGTTATGCCGTTCATGTTAGCGGCAAGGGCGCGCGTTATACGCGCTCCTATCCGCCGCGCCGCCTCTTGGCGAGTGTGGAATATCCGGATCGCTCGGCCGCCGCCAAGGCAGAATATGCGATGAAGTGCCTCACACCGCGCGAGAAGCGCGAGTTTGTGTCGCTGCATGCGCCGGTGGAACCTGCGTCCGAGAAGTTGTTGAACATTGCACCGGACGTGAATGTGTCTTTGGATGAGATTGAACTCACCGCCATACGTGCCCAAGGTGCGGGCGGCCAGAATGTGAATAAGGTGGCCTCCGCGATACACCTGCGCTTCGATATCGCTGCATCGTCACTGCCTGATTTCTACAAAACGCGCCTGCTACAGCAAAAGGATCAGCGCATCAATAAAGACGGTGTTGTCGTTATCAAGGCGCAGCAATATCGCAGCCAGGATAAGAATCGCGTCGCGGCATTGTCGCGTTTGTGTGATCTTATCCAGGCTAGCGCAGTCGTGGAAAAGCCGCGCAAGCCCACCAAGCCGACGCGCCGTGCGAAAAAGCAACGACTCGACGACAAAGGCCGGCGTGGCCAACTCAAGGCCGCACGCGGCAAGGTGGAAGAGTAATCAATTAGGCGAGGAAAAAACCTATGACGACAACGGTGAACATTGTGGTGGCGGACGAAGAGGAAGGCTGGGATGTCGCCGCATCCACACGTCCAGTGGAGACGTGGCGCGGCTTCGTCATCAACGGCTTCGATATGGAAAAACTCGCCATACTGCAGTCCATGCTGACGGGCCAGACTTTCGACGAGGCCCTGACGGAATGCGACCCACATTACGTTCCTTCGGATAAAGGCCCGTGGGTGACGCGTTTGTCCGAAGAACTGCTAGAGAGCCTGGCGGCGCTCGATGAGGAAAAGCTGGAACAGGTGGGCGAGGAGCTCGCTTTAACGGCGGAATTTGAAGACGTCGGCTGGCCGCTGGACGCAGTTCAGGCTTTGGTGGCGGAACTCGGCGCGCTGGCCGAAGTGGCGACGGCGCAAGGGAATGCCGTCTTCGTTTGGGTCACTATGGCGCCCTGACGGCGCCCTGAACGGGCCCTGCTCGCGGCGAGATCAAGCCCAGATGACACGCCAGCCTTTGCGTTCCAGATAGCCGACGACTTCGTGATAGGGCTTGCCTATCATCCATTGCAGCACCGGCCCGGCGCTGATGCACATCCAGCGCACGCCTTTTTTGCGCCACAACGCCTCGCCGTGAAAATTCGGCGCGATGACCTTCATGACTTTGCCTTGCGCTGAAGTTGCCATGACATCCTCCTGTAAGTCGTATATCAAGCATTTACGACAGGAATACGACAAGTCAGGAGGGCAAAATTAGTGCCGACAGGCAATATTTTTTGGCACAGAGGCTAGTCCCACTTGCCTCAAGCACAATCTCAGCAAAAATTTTAGTTTGTGGTGGGGGTGTTGAGAGCAGCAACGCGCCGCGCGCCGTTGAAGCGCTTGGCCCAATAGCTCTGGCGCATATCTTCGACGCGGACTTCGCCGCCGCTTGCAGGGGCGTGTACGAACTGGTGGTCGCCGAGGTAAATGCCGACGTGGGAGAAGGCGTGGTGCAGGGTATGGAAGAAAACCAGATCACCGGGTTTGAGGTCGTCGCTGGGGACATTTGCACCCAGGTGGCTGAGGTCGCGTGAGGTGCGCGGAAGCTTCAATCCCAGCGCTTCGCGAAAGACATGACGTACCAGGCCGCTGCAATCGAAACCACTATCAGGAGATTCGCCGCCACGGCGATAATTTACGCCTATTAGGGATAAGGCTCGCATCACCAGCTCTTGCGCGTTGTCGGTATAGCGTCCGATGAGCGACTTGGCCTTGGTATTTGCCTCCTTAATACCTTCGACTGGCGGCGCGGCGTTTTCCGTAATTTCTACGTCGCTTGCCAAGCTTACCGACGCACCACCCGGCATGCCCAGTGCAAACGCGAGACAAAACGCAAAGTGTCTAAAATTCATGGACTTGACTATAGGCTGGTTTGGCCCTGTTGTAAACCACGTTATGCGTTGTGACTTGAAGAGTGCGCGCCAGCCGTTTGAGTACACAACGAATTTGTAGCTCATGCGTATAATCGGCCGAGGAGACTATCGTGAGCCCTTTCAAGGCCTATCTCATCGAACAGCAGGACGGCAGATCGCTGGCTCACTTCGTCCAGATGCGTGAGGACGAACTGGATGCGGGCGAGGTGACGCTGCGCATCGCCTATTCCAGCATAAACTACAAAGACGCGCTGGCCGCCACCGGTGCCGGCCGTATCATTCGTCGCTTTCCCTGTGTCGGCGGCATAGACATGTCAGGCACGGTGGTGGAGAGCGCCGATCCGCGCTTCAGGGCAGGTGATGAGGTGATCGCCACCAGTTATGACATTGGTGTCGCCCATCATGGCGGTTATGCCGAATACAGCCGGGTGCCGGCGGATTGGGTAGTACCGCTACCCAAGGGCTTGAGCCTGTTTGAGGCCATGGCTCTCGGCACGGCGGGTTATACGGCAGCGCTGGGGATAGTGCGCATGGAACAAAATGGCCTCAGACCCGATCAGGGCAAGGTTCTGGTGAACGGTGCAACCGGCGGCGTGGGCAGCATCGCCATCGACATACTCAGCCGGCTCGGCTATTACGTGGTGGCGCTCACAGGCAAAGCCGAACAGACCGCGTATCTCCAAAATTTGGGCGCGCGTGAGGTGCTGCTGCGCGCCAGCCTCGACCTCACCACGATCAAGCCGCTGGATAAGCCGCTCTGGGCGGGCGCTGTGGATAATCTCGGCGGCGATATGCTGGCCTGGATAGCCAGCAGCATGCAGCCCCACGGCGCCATCGCCAGCATAGGCATGGCTGCCGGCATGCAGCTCAATACCACGGTGGCGCCATTTATTTTGCGCGGTGTAAGTCTGTTGTGTATCGACTCGGGGGCGACCCCAATGCCGCTGCGGCGCAGCGTTTGGGAGCGGCTCGCCGACGATATGCGTCCCAGGCATTTAGTTAGCATGACGCGCACGGTTAAGCTTGATGAAATTCCGCCGTTATTTCAGGAGTACCTTCAAGGTGATGCGCATGGCCGTGTCGTCGTCGCGGTGGCGTGAGCTGGACTAAATTTAGTGATAACAATAAGATACACAATGAGGCTTAAATGAGCGATACCGCGTCTTCCGCGTCGTCCACATCTTCCCCGTCACCGGCGCCACCCGTGTCTTCGGTGCCTTCGGGGTCTAACTCCCTGCCGCGCGTGTTGGTGGTCGACGACTCTCGCATGGTACGCGCCACCATCGTCAAGCTGATCAAGGGCAAGTACGACGTCTGCGAGGCCGGCGATGGCGAGGCCGGCTGGGAATCGTTATTCGCGGACGACAGTATCCAGGTGGTGATTTCCGACCTCACTATGCCCAGGCTGGACGGCTACGGACTCATGCAGCGCATACGCGCATCCAACGTGGCGCGCATTCGCGAGACGCCGGTGATCATGATCTCTGGCGAGGAAAACGAAGCCGCACGCCTACGTGCCAAGGAGTGCGGCGCTACGGATTTCATTACCAAGGGTATCGGCACCGCGGAATTGCTGAGTCGGCTCGATGCACAGGTGATGTTGGCCCAGACCAGTCGCCAGTTGGTGGAGAGCCGCGAGGTCATCGCGCAAACTGCGGCAGTCGATCCGGCTTCCGGCCTCATCACGCGCAGCAATCTCGAACGGCAATGCGACCAGATGCTGTCGCACGCTCGGCGCCATCAGGGTGAAGTTAGCGCGCTATTGATTGGCTTTGACATGTTCGACGATCTCGTCGCCAAGCATGGTGTCGCGGTGGGAGAGCAATTGCTCGGCCAGTTTGCCAAGATCATGCACAAGGCGGTGCGGCGCGAGGACTGCCTTGCCCGCCATGGCGCCGCCGAGTTTGCCATTGTCTCTCCCAGTGCAACGTTCAAGTCGTCGACGACGTTTGCAGTACGCTTGCGCGACGCTATCGGCAACGCAACCGTGAACTATCGCGGTGAAACCTTGCATTTCGCTGTCAGTATCGGCATCGCCAGCAGCGTGGCGGACAGCACGGATACCAGTCAGGAGTTGCTGGGCGTGGCATTGAAGCGCATGACTGAGGCCCGCGCCGACGGCGGCAATTGTGTGGTGGGCGAGAGCCCGGCAAACGCCACTGCGGAACCCGCCTACACGCTGGAGCAGGCGCTGGCCCTGGCGCGTGCCAAAGATGCGGAGGCTTTGCGCCCGCAACTCAAGAAGCTGGGAGCACGTTTGCTACCGCTCTTGGAGTTGCTGGAGAGCGAATATCAGCTTGGCTTGCCACTCGATGAAATGCGTCAGGCTTTAATAGCTGACTAAGCTACGCGCTTCAGGCGATGCGCGTCGGTCTGCCGGTCGCGTAACCCTGGCAGCCGGCCAGGCCCAGGGTTTTCAATAAGGGCAGCAGGCTGGTATCTTCGATGGCCTGCGCAATGACGTGAATATCCAGCGGCTGCGCGATCTTCACCACCGAGGCGATAAAAAACTGGTTCTGCGGGTTGGCGTCGATTTTTTCAAAAAAGCTCCGGCTCGGCTTGATGTAATTCGGCATCAGGCTTTGCAGGTAACGGAAGGCGTCGCGATGCAAGCCGAAGTTGTCCACTGCGAATTGCGCGCCGGCCGCACGCAGCAAACGGGCGAAGCGTAGTGCCGCATCAATGTCCTGCACCACGCCCATCTCGGTGATTTCAAATATCAGACGCGGTGCTAATGCGCTGTATTCCCGTAGTACCTGAGCCACCCCCTGAGTGAAGCCGCTGTCCTGCAGGGAATGCGCTGAAACGTTGAGCGCGTAGCGTCCTAGCGTGCCCGTCTGTGCACTGAGGTGGCTTACCAGACGATCGACGACGTTCTGATCGAGCCGCAGGACCAGACCGTGGCGCACCGCCATGGGTAGAAAAACTTCCGCAGAGATGATTTCACCTTGCTTGTCGATCAGTCGACCGACGATTTCTTCATGCAATGGTGCGCCGCCATCGAGCGGTAGCACGGGCTGGGAAAATAGCGCGATGCGGTTGTCATTGAGTGCGTCGGTGATCTCGCGCTTCCAGTACTGTGAGCCTTTCGCTAGTCTAGTGTCACCCTCCATGCGCTGCAGTACGTAGGCATTGGGGCGCTGGGTGCGCGCTTGTTCCAGCGCCATGTCCGCACTGGCGAGCAGGGCGGGGTTGTCGGGTTTCGCGTCGTCGAAATGGCTGGCGCCGCAATTGAAATGCACATCGGTGCAGCCCTGCTCGGCGAGGGCAAGCTCCAGATGGGCGCAGACTTCCGCGACGAGGCGATGTGCGTCGTCGATATTCACATTGACCAAGGCAAGCGTAAAAGTGGCGCCGCCGATGCGCGCCTTGACGGCCAGACGGCCCGGCCAAATTTCGGACAGGCTGCGGCCGGTATGGGCGATGAGTTGATCGCCGCGCATAAAGCCATGCACCTGGTTGTAAGTCTTGAAGTCATTGAGCTCCAGCAGGAGCAGCAGACCGGCATAGGCCTCGCTCTGCGGGCCCAGGAGTTCGCCAATTTGCTGCTCGAAGCCGCGCCGATTTTCCAAACCACTGACGGTGTCTAGAAAAGCCTCAGAGCGGTATTGTTCGGCGCGCAGTACTTCGCTTTCGATCATGCGGCGAATCTTGCCCGACATACTATTGATTGCGGCTACCACCGCACGCAATTCCGGTGCCTGGGGCTGGGTGTCAATCGTGTCGAAATTGCGCTCGCTGATAGCCTCGGCGGTAACGCGAATCTGCGCCAGCGGTTTGAGTATCGCGGTGAGAAAAAGGCGCAGCACCCACAGTGCGGCGACGTACAAGGCGAGGAGCAGCCCCAAGGTCTCAAGGCTGGTTCGCCAAAGCTGCTGGTAGGCAAAGTTCGGATGGCTGGTGACAATGACGCGGCCAAGTTGGCGCCAGCCCACGCTGATCAGCGATTCGTTGCTGGGCGCTTGCAGCACCACCAGTTGCACGAACCAGGCTGGCACGTCGAGTGGG
Source organism: Gammaproteobacteria bacterium (assembly GCA_038322845.1). GTDB lineage: Bacteria > Pseudomonadota > Gammaproteobacteria > Burkholderiales > Rhodocyclaceae > Desulfobacillus. Next base: position 3,470 of record JBBQGH010000032.1, on the reverse strand, counting down.
CGCGGCTCGAGCGTTTTGGTTACCAAAACCTCACCCTGGGTCGACAACACCGTAATGGATTGGTAGTAGCCCCGATCGAAGACCGGGCTCATCACTGTTTCCATCAGGGCACGATCACCGCTAGGCATAACGGTCGCCAGCGCTAGGCCTAAGGCTGTGGCGGCGTCCTGCGAGTGAGAATCGAGTTGCTGCTGCAAATAGCTGCGCGCATTCATCACGTAGATGATTTGCACCCCTGCTAGTACAAGCAGAAACACGACGGATATGGTGACTAATAGTTGTCGGAAGAGACTCATGATTTTTCTCCGCTAATGTTACAGGTGCCGTTCTTTATCGAGCCTGTCCAGCAGGCCACGCCAGAGGCGGATTTGCGTCGGGCTGCCGGCGCGGGCATTGCTGCGTGCCAACCAGATATCGTCATCATTGAAGCTATAAACCGGGATTAGATCGGGCCGCTGCGTAGCGGGGCGGATTTCCGGATCCAGGTTGTCGAGGATCAGCGGGTCCGCGTCTGGGCTGGCGTAATAGGCGAGCACCATGTGCGGCTGCGGCGGACGGGTGGCTTTCACATAGGTGATGCGCAGCCGTGCGACGGGGATGCCGATTTCCTTCAGGGCGAAATATTTCGCGATGGCGTAGTCCTCGCAGTCGGCGCCGTTGCTGGCCAGCATTTCGGCGGGCGTTGCCCAGTAGTCTTCGACGCCCCAGTGCTTGAGATCGTCAAGGAAGGGAATGCGGTTGAAAAAGCTATTGACGCCTTGCAGGATGTCACGCTCCGCTTTGCCGGAAGGTGGGCGATCGCGTTTGTCCTCGGCTAGTCGCAGCGTGCGCAACATGTCCTGCCAGGCGCTCAGTCGCGTTTTTGCTTCGGCCCCAAAGCGGTGAGCGAGTTGCTCGACCAGCGCAGAGGTGAGACTGCTAGAAAAGCCCAGGTCGCCGCCCCACGACCTGCAAATGCACAGCGCGATCACTAGCGCAGCCAACGCCCCAACCAGCGGACGTTGCCAACGCGACCCGCGTGTGGCGGCGAATATTGCCAATCCCTCACTCCCGGAAAATGGGGCATGCGGCCCCGTCCTGGATTAACGGATTCTAGGCGCTTTCCTGAAGCCTAACAGTCACCCATCAGAGCGGGGTTACGCAGTCCTTCTTGGTGGGATAAGGCATGCGGATGCCGCAAGCTTCCGACGTGATGTTCTCAGTGATAATTTCCGACGACGCTGCGTTTTCGTCGTCCGATGAGCCGGCGGCGGTGGCGGGTAGTGCATTGAGGAACGCGCTCACGCCGCCGAGGCTACCGGCAGCAGCGGTCGTTAGCGCGGTGGCGGTGGCGGTGGCGCGCGCGGCAGCGCCGGTGGCCGCCGCTATGGTCGCGCCTGCGGCGGCAGGGTTGCTTGGATTCGTCGGATTACTCCCGATAGGCGGACTGCTAGGGGGAGTCGGACTGCTGGGGGTAGGCGGACTGCTGGGGGTAGGCGGACTGCTGGGGGCGCCCGGTGCAGTCACCGCTAGCGTGCCATCCACGTAAGCGATGGTGTAGTTAGCCGCCGTTGCGCCACTTGGCGTAATCGAATAGGCGCCGACCGGTGAGGTGATGGTCGCGGGCGTGTTCAAAGCCAGCAAGCTGATGACGGCGGGCGTGTCGCCCGGTACCAGGCCGCTATAGCTCGCCGTGAGCGGCGGGTTGGTCGCGCCGAGCAGTTTGGTTTTGTCGTCCGCCGAGATGGTGAGGGCGGCCTTGTTGATGGTACCGATATTGCCGCCGACTGTGTCGCCGCCGGCGAGTTGATAGCCATAGACCGTCATGGCACCGTTGCTGGCGCTGACGGTCAAGCCCGAGACACTCACCGCTTTACCGCTGCCGGCGTTCTTGTCGGCATAGTTGCCGCTGGTTGGATTGTTCAGGGTCAAGCTGTCGCCGTCGATGGCGCCGGATACAGTGTAGTTTCCGCCGCTCAGCGTCGCCGCCGTGCTGCCGTCGTAAGTCTTGCTAACGGCGCCTGTCAGAGCGGCGGTCGCGATAGGGGCGAGTGTGTAAATGAAACCTTTGTCCGTACCCAATATGCTGTCGCCGTAAGCACTGTTGTACTGCTTGAAATTGGCGGTGAGGCCGTTGCGTGTGTCGCTCGCCGGATTGGTCGAGTAGATCAGCGAGCGGCCGCTGCCGGGATTGATCGCCGCCGCGCCGACATTGTTGACGAAGTTCTGCTTGGCGACCAGCACGACGGCATCGCCGCCGCCGATGGCAGTCTGTATTCCGTTGAGCGTGACGTTGCCGGTGGTGCTGCGAGCGAAGATACTCGTTCCGCGTACCGCCGCAAGGGTGACTATGGCGCCGGTGGCGCTGAAGGCGTTGAGCGCCGTGGTTTGCCCGATGGCGGCAGTGGTCGTGACGTTGCCGCTGGCGCCGGCATTCAATGCGAGGTTGTAAGCGCCATTGATGGTTTGACCGACGGTGATGTTGTCGCCGGCACCGCCGGCCGTGGTGATGGATGAGTTGCCTGTCAGCGTCAGCGGGTTGTTGAAGGTGACAATATCCGCGCCTGCAGTGCCCAGAGTGGCGAGGTTGCCATTGAGGCTGCTTGCACCCGTATAAGTCTGCGCGCCCTTGGTCTGCACCGATCCGAGCGCGATAGCGCCGCCGCTTGCATTCAAGGTCGTGAGCGCGTTGGCCGGCACGCCGCCCGCCAAGGTGACGTTGCCCGTGCCGACGGTCAGCGTCAGCGTACGTGCCGTGGCGTCTTGATTCAATGCGCTGTCGAAGCGGATGTTGCCGCCAGCGCCGCCGGCCGCGCCGCCCGCGCTGTTGACCGTGACGTTGGCGGTTTGTGTCGTGGCGTCCTTCACCCATACCGCGCCGCCGCTGCCGGCTGTGCCGGTTCCGACGCGGTTGCCGCCATTCGCGGTGAGATTGCCTTTCAGTGTGATGGCCGGCGTCGCGCCGCCGGCATCCAGCGTAATGCTGCCGGCGTTGCCGCCATTGGCATTGCCCGACGCGCCGGCTTTGGCGCCGGCCGTTGCGATGGCACCCACCGACACATTTCCGCCGCTGCCGGTCACGGAAATTGCGCCGCCGTTGCCACCTGCCGTGCCAGCGCCGTTGCCCGCGCTGCCGTTGGCTGTGATGGCGGCAGTCGTGACTGAGTCCCCGCTCAGCGTGACACTACCGGCATTTCGGCCTGCGGTAGTGGCAGTCGCCGCGCCGCCGCTGGCGACGATGGCGCCCATGACATTCAGCAGTCCGCTGCTGGCATCGGCGCTGATGCTGCCGCCCTGGCCATTCGCGCCGCCGCTGGCGGTCAGCGCGCCCGTCGTGATGCTGCTGCCGCTGAGCGCAATTGAGCCGACTGTGCCGCCCGCGCCGGTGCCGGTCGCCGCGCCGGTTTGGGCGGTGATGCCGGCCGTGTTCAAAGTGCCGGCGCCGGTGATGGCAATCGTGCCGGCATTGCCACCGGCCTGATTGCTGCCCA
>JBBQGH010000031.1:0-33565 GCA_038322845.1 Gammaproteobacteria bacterium | reverse complement strand
GAAGCGCGGATCGATCAAGACTATGCCGAGCTTGGCGTGCGGATCGCTGGCGGGGGTGAGATAAAGCTTGAGCGGTACGCCCGCAGCGTCGCGCATGACGCAGCGCAAGCGCGCCTCGATCAACTGCTTCATCTCGATTTGCCCGTCTCGCGAAAGATTCAGGTACTCGCCGAACTTCTCCACGAAGAGGTCGACGCCGTTGGTCTGAAACTCGTGGTCAGCCAGCGGGTGGGCAGACGGAAAACCTTTCTTGAGGTAATCGAGCGCTTTGCGAACCTGTGGCAAGGCTACACCATGGCGGCGACGAATCGCGGTCAGCACGAAGAGTTCAACAAGGTTGATGAAGGACAACTGCCTGCCTTGGCGCTTACTCAATTCAATCACCGGTTTGAATCGCTTCGACCCATCTTTGTGCTGGCCTTGGCCAAACGTCCATGCGCGCACAGTCGACACTGGCACGCGCAGATAATGCGCGGCTTCTGTGGCGGTATAGAGTGGCGTCTCGCGAAGATCAGTCATGGCGGCTCGACTCATGGCGTCATATTGATGGAATTGGACAAATATTATCCCTCACTTCCTGGGGCGGCAATCAGTTCGACCGCCTGGCACTGGTCAATACTTCCGAAACTGCCCCACCACCACCCCGAAAATCTCCAGCGTCCCCGTCGGCCGAATGACTGGAAAGGCTTTATTGGCGGGCTTTAACACCATCTGGCCGCGTTCGCGGTCGAGGTATTTCAAGGTGAATTCGTTGTCGACTATGGCCACAACGATCTCGCCAACGTTGGCGTTGGCTTTGCGTTCGACGATGACGACGTCACCAGCATGAATGCCAGCGTCGATCATGGAATCGCCTTTCACCGTGATGAGCACCGTTGTGGAAGGATGCGGGACGAGGTATTCGTCGATGGAAACCGTCTCAACCGTGGTATCCGGCGCAGCAGTGGGCATGCCGGCTTGCACACTGTCGACGATGGGCCGTTCGTAGAAACGCCGGCCGGGCTTCAAGCGCTTGTCCGGCGTGCTTTCCAGCAGCCCGGCGCTTTTCAGGCGCAGCACCATTTCCGCTACGGAGGCTTTGGAGCTCAGGCCGATCAACTTGCCGATGGCCGCATAAGAAGGCAGGACACGGTGTTTGGCGTAGTAGTCCTGCAAGGCAGCAAAATAGTGTTCGTCGTTGGGCATGGGCAAACGATACCGAACGGACGTTCGGCGGTCAAGCGGGCGGTGATCGGTGGCGCTTCGGCTGAAGTCGCGCCTGCGCTTGACCATGCCCGGATTGGGTATTAACATGCCCAATATGGGTATGACAGCCAAGCCAATAACGTCGAGAGTGAAAAACTCCAAAGCTACGCACACCAAAGTCGCCAAGCCGAAAGCGCCTGGAGGTGGCCGCTCGACGACGCCGTCCGACGCATTATTCACTCGTACACAGCAGCGCGTGCTGGGGCTGCTTTTCGGCACGCCAGCACGCAGCTATTACGCAACCGAGTTGATCGCGTTGGCCGGCTCCGGCTCCGGCGCGGTGCAGCGCGAATTGGTGCGGCTTCGCGAAAGCAGTTTGATCACGGTGTCGTCGATCGGCAATCAGAAGCACTATCAGGCGAACGCCGAGTCGCCCGTCGTTCCCGAGCTGGCCGCCTTAATACAGAAGCTGGCGGGCAAAACGAACGCGACCACGTTGAACAAACGCTATGGTCATACGACGTCGGCAAGGGCCATGACGTTGCACAGCCCGGCGGTTGCTTATGCAACTGACGTGGCATCAACCGCCAAATCACCCTCACTACGCATCCCGCGCGTCCGGCTTGCGGCGTTGTGCAAAAAATACGGCATCAAGAAACTCAGCCTGTTTGGCTCAGCCGCACGCAATGAAATGACGCCCGAGAGCGATGTGGATTTGATGGTGGAGTTTGATATCAAGAAGGCGCCGCCATTGTGGGACCTGCCGAATATTCAGTCCGACTTCTCGGCAATTCTTGGTAACCGTCGAGTAGACCTTGTGTCCCCCAGCGTAATGCGCAACCCTTACCGGCGCAAGACCATCGAGCCCGACCTCAAGGTTCTCTATGAAGCGACGTGAGCGTGACGCTGCGCATCTGTGGGACATGCTGGATGCGGTGAACCAGGTTCGGCTCTTTATGGAGGGGCTTGCCTTCGTCGCACTGATGGACGATGAAATCAGGCGGTTGGCAGTTGAACGCTTACTGGAAATTATTGGCGAAGCGGCACGCAGGGTGTCGGCCGAGATGCGCCGGGACCATCCTGATATCCCGTGGCAGGCGATCATTGCGTTTCGCAATGTGCTGGCCCATGAATATGGCGACATCAATTACGAGCGTCTGTACACCGTAGCGAGCAAGAGCGTGCCAGAGCTGATTGCAAAACTCGAAAACCTCATCAAACCTTGAGCAACTCGCGCCGGCTGCCCAGCCAGCGTTCGATGTGTTTATCCGCTGCTGCGGGGTGGTCGCGTATTAGCAACTCTGCGGTGGCGCGCGCAGCTTCTAGCAGTTCCTGATCGGTTTCTAGGTCGGCGTAGCGCAGCATGGGGAGACCGCTCTGGCGGGCGCCTAAAAATTCGCCGGGTCCGCGCAAATGTAAATCCTGCCGGGCGATTTCGAAGCCGTCGGCGATTTCGAAAATAACTTTCAGCCGCGCGCGCGCTGCCTCGGAGAGTGGTGCCGCGTAGATCAGGATACACACCGAATCGTCCGGCCCGCGCCCGACGCGACCGCGCAGTTGATGCAGCTGCGACAGGCCGAAGCGCTCGGCGTGCTCGATCACCATGAGTGAAGCATTGGCGACGTCGACGCCGACTTCGATTACCGTCGTGGCGACGAGCAGATCTATTTCTCCGGCGACAAAGGCGGCCATGCTTTTTACTTTTTCGTCGTTCTTTAAGCGGCCATGCACGAGGCCGACGCGCAAATCAGGCAACTCGGCGTGCAGGCGCTCAAAAGTTTCCATCGCCGTCTTGAGTTGCAGCGCTTCACTTTCCTCGATGAGCGGGCAAACCCAATAAGCCTGCCGCCCTGCAGCGCAAGCAGCGCGGATCCGCGCGATAACTTCGTCGCGGCGGGCTTCCGCCACCAGCTTGGTGAGCACCGGCTTGCGGCCGGGCGGCAGCTCATCCAGCGTAGAAACATCGAGGTCGGCGTAATAGCTCATGGCCAGCGTGCGTGGAATAGGCGTGGCGCTCATCATGAGCTGGTGAGGATTCTTGCCCTTCGCGCGCAAAGCGAGGCGCTGATGTACGCCGAAGCGATGCTGCTCGTCGATGACGGCGACGCCCAATTTCGAAAAATCCACGGTGTCTTCGATGAGCGCATGTGTGCCGATGGCGAGCTGCGCGCGGCCGCTGGCAACAGCTTCTGCCGTAGCAAGCTTGTCGCTTTTTTTCAGGCTGCCGGAGAGCCACGCGATTTCCAGCCCCAAGGGATTAAGCCAGTGGGTAAGTTTGCGATAGTGTTGCTCGGCAAGAATTTCCGTCGGCGCCATCAGCGCCGCCTGATAGCCACGCTCCACCGCTTGCAGCATGGCCATGGCCGCAACGACAGTCTTGCCACTGCCCACATCGCCTTGCAGCAGGCGCTGCATGGGATGCGGCTGCGCGAGATCAGCGGCGATCTCGCCCCAGGCGCGTTGTTGCGCACCGGTGAGCGTGAAGGAAAGTTGCGCCAACAATTGTTTGCAAAGCTTGCTGCTGGCCTTAAGCGGCGGCGCGGTCTTGGCACGGCGCGCATCGTGCGCGCGGCGAAGGGATAACTGTTGCGCCAGCAGCTCGTCGAACTTTATGCGCTGCCAGGCGGGATGTGCCCGCTCTGACAGCGCAACTTGCGGCACGGCCGGGGTGGGATGATGCAAAAGCCGCACACTGTCCGCGTAAGGCCAAAGGCCGTATTGCTTGCGTATCCCCTCGGGCAGCGGGTCGTCGAGATTAGCTTTGGCTAAGGCCACGGCGATGTTCTTGCGCAAAAGCAGTTGCGACACGCCCGCGGTGCTCGGGTAGATCGGCGTCATAGCCTCGGGCAGCGCCTCGCCTTCTTCGACCATGCGATAGCGCGGATGCACCATTTCATCGCCAAAAAAACCGCCGCGCGGCTCGCCAAAAATACGCAATCGCCGCCCGATGGCAAGCTGCTTCAACTGGCTGCCGTAGAAATTCAGAAAGCGTAAAACCAGGGTGCCGCTCACATCGCTCACGCGTACGACAAGCTGGCGGCGAGGGCGGTATTGCACGCTGCTGTCGACAATTTCAGCCTCGACCTGAGCCGATACGCCAGGCAACAAATCGGCAATGGCGGTAAGACGCGTTTCGTCTTCGTAGCGCAGCGGCAGATGCAGCACAAGGTCGGCCTGATTGCGGATGCCGAGCTTGGCGAGTTTGGTGGCGGTCGATGTGGTAACGCCAGGCAGCGCAGTATTGGTGGTGTTAGTGAAACTCGTAGGGTGGGCAGCTTTGCTGCCCACGCGTTTGTCGGTCATGGTGTTATCCACTTTGTCCGCGTGGGCAGCAAAGCTGCCCACCCCACACAACGACGCAACTCACTCGACAACGAGGATGCCGTCAATCTCCACCAATGCACCACGCGGCAACGCGGCCACCCCCACGGCGGCACGCGCGGGATAGGGCTGACTGCAATACGTGGCCATGACCTCATTCACTTTGGCGAAGTGGCCGAGATCGGTGAGATAGACGTTGAGCTTCACCGCATCGGCCAGCGAACTACCGGCCGCTTCCGCCACGGCCTTGATGTTTTCGAAGACGCGGGCGATCTGCGCGTCGATGCCGTCCACCATCTGCATGGAGACCGGGTCGAGGCCGATCTGGCCGGAGAGGTAAATCGTGTTGCCCACTTGTACGGCCTGAGAATAGGTGCCGATGGCGGCCGGTGCGTGGGCGGTGGCGATGATTTTCTTGCTCATGAGTTTTCCGATAGAACGACGATCAAAGTTATTTTTTAGGCGGAACCAACATGCCGCCACCGAGGCCCAGCGCCTTCAGTTTAACTTGCGCATCCATTGCCTCCTGCCGCGTTTTGAAGGGGCCGACCTGCACATGCGATTCGATGCTGGCGGGAATACCGTTCTTCTCCAGCTTGATGCGTAGTTCCTCGGCATTGGCGGTGCTCGTGAATACGCCCATCTGCAACACGAACCCGCGCATGACAGCGAGCGCCGAAGCGGGCTTAGTGTCCACCTTAGTGTCCACCTTGGGTTCCGCCTTATTTTCCAACTTAGCCTCAGCGGCTTTGGCGTCGGTCGAAGCGACTTTCGCTGCCGGTGGTGGCGCTTTGGTCGGGGACTCGGTGATCTTCACTGGCGCCACGGCTGGCACTGGCGGCGTGGGCGAAATCGCCTTAGTGGCGCGTGCTGGCGCCGGCGCCGGCACAACAGGCTGGGTTGGAATCTTGGGTACCGCTGCGGGCTTGGGCGGCTCCGGGGGCAGAGGCGTGACGGGCATCTCGGTTTTTTCCGGCTCGGCCTTGGCAAGCTCTTTCTGCTCTTCCGGCCCTACGGCCGCGCCCGGCAAAGGTTTCAATTCTTCCGGTTTCTTGGCTTCGGCGGGCGGCTCAGTGGGAGACCGCACTTCGGGTAAAGATGACTTGCCTGCCAGTTTCGCCGGCTGGGGCGTCATCATCGCATCGAACAATGACAGGCCGCCGAGCAGTGCGGCAATCAGCACGACGGCAACGGCGATGCGTCGCAGCAGTTTTTTCTTCAACTCATCGGGTTCTTCAGCGCGCGCTTCTGTTGCCATGCCGCCTCCCTTGGTTGATGCTATTTTTTACGCTTGCTACTGTTACTCAAGCTTTTGGCTGAGTGCGCGCACCAGTTCGGCCTCACCCACGGAAATGCCGCAGCGCTCCGCAATGGAGTGCGCATCCAGTCCTTGCTGCGCCAGCGTGACGGCTTCGCCGTATTGCGGCGAAACGTTGCGGGCCGATTTTAGTTTTTCCACATCCCCTCTCAAGGCATCGATCTGGCCGCGCAGCTCCGCCATTTCGGCATCGACGCCGTCGCGAAAGATCTGCTCGCCGAATATGGCGGGGTCTTGCTTCCAGGGTGGTGGAGGCTGTGTGCGTGAGAGGCGGCTCAAGCGAATGATGATAAAACTGGCATAAATGCCGATCAGCGCGGCAGCAGCGATCACGCCTTCACGCCAACCGATTGCATTGAAGTCCATCATGTCCAGGTTCCTTAGCCTTACGCCGATACGATGTTGGCGGATTATGCCAGCAGGCGCCGCCGCTGTCCGCATTCGTGCTGAGTTATGCTTGCGGCTGCTTCCGCCCTACCCACGCCCTTGTTCCGATGATCGCCTTTATCGCCAAGAAAATTCTTGCCACGCTGATCCTGCCGCCCGCCGGCCCCCTGTTGCTGGCTGCCTTGGGGTTGTTGCTCTTGCGCCGCTGGCCGCGCCTCGGGCGCACGCTGGCGTGGGGCGGCATAGTTTTTCTGTGGCTTATTTCGACGCCGTTGATTGCTCAAGCGCTACTGCACACCCTGGAAACCGCGCCGCCGCTCGATATGGCGCAAGACATGGCGAGAGTGCGGCGCGCCCAGGCCATCGTTGTGTTGGGTGGTGGCAATTATCTCGTGGCGCCCGAATATGGTGGTGACACGGTGGGCCGCATCACACTGGAACGAGTGCGCTACGCAGCACGGCTGGCGCGCGAAACCGGCTTACCGCTACTAGTGACGGGCGGCGCGCCCCAAGGCGGCACGCCGGAAGGACAGACGATGCGCGCGGCACTGGAGCACGATTTCGGCGTGCCGGTGCGCTGGGTGGAGGATCGTTCTCTGGACACACGAGAAAACGCTTTGTACAGCGCGGCCATACTGCGCGCCGCCGGTGTCGATCGCGTTCTGCTGGTCACTTATGCTTTTCATATGCCGCGCTCACTGGCGGCATTCGCCGACACTGGGCTGGAAATTATTCCGGCACCCACGGCCTATGCCACGCTCAGCCCCTTCAAACTCACGCAACTCTTGCCCACCGAACGCGGCTTGGAGCAAGGCTACTTCGCGCTGCACGAATGGCTGGGGCTGGTAGCGCAGAAATTAACTCGGTAAATTAACTCAGTAAGCTAGGTCGCGGTAGGCACCACGCGTTTGCTTCCATCAGCGTTAAGCGCCACATAGATGAGCGTTGCGTCGGTGACCTTGACGGTAATCTCATCCGCTTCCGGTCGGCGCTGCGCAAAGACTTCCACATTCACCGTGATCGACGTGCGCCCCACGCGCACCACTTCTGCGAAGAAACTCACCACATCGGCCTTGTATACCGGCTGCTTAAACACAAACGAATGCACTGCCACCGTGGCAATGCGTCCGCGGGCGCGGCGCCCGGCAGCAATGGCGCCGGCGATATCCACCTGTGACATGATCCAGCCACCGAAGACATCGCCTTCCGGGTTAAGGTCGGCCGGCATGGGCATGACGCGCAGCGCCGGTTGTTTGTCGGGTAGGTTGACGGGATGGTCGGTCATTGTGACTTCCCGCGTTGGCTCTTAAGCTTATTCATAAGGTAATTCATCGGGCCTCCGGTGTAAGGCGCGAAGCCAGTGCCGAAGATCACGCCGGCATCAGCGAGGTCAGCATCGGCGACCACGCCTTCTTGCACGCCGCGTTGTGTCGCGGCGAGTAAGGGCTGCATCAGCCGCTGCGCTAATCCTTCAGGCACCGTACCCGCTGCGTTCTTCTGCGGTTTGCCGTCGACATATTGATAGAACCCGCGTCCGCTCTTGCGCCCCAGGTGGCCGGCGGCCACGAGTTCCGCAAGGCGGCGCGGCGTTTGCGCGCCGGGGCCGGCCAAGCTTTTCCCCGCCGCCACGGCAACGTCCAGCCCTACCGTATCGGCCAGCTCGATGGGGCCGAGCGGCATGCCAAATGCGAGCGCCGCTTCATCCACAGTTTCAGGCGCGATACCTTCGTCGACGCAACTCATGGCTTCCTGCATGTAGGGTGCAAGTACGGCATTGACCAGAAAACCCGGCACGCTTTTGACGGGCAGCGCGAGCTTGTCCAGCTTACGTACGAAGGCGAGACCTTTACTCAGCGCTGCCGCATCGGTGCCGCGCCCTTCGACCACTTCCACCAGCGGCATCATCGCCACCGGGTTGAAGAAATGGATACCTATGAGCCGCTCGGGCCGCTGCAATTTGGCACCGATATCTTCGAGCTTCAAGCTGGAGGTGTTGGTGGCCAGCACCGCACCCGGCTTGAGCAAGGGCTCCATGCCGGCAAAGAGTTTTTGCTTGGCCTCCAGGTTTTCGAATATCGCTTCGATCACCACGTCCGCCTGCCGCACGCCGAGCCCGGTGGGGTCGGGAATCAGCCGGTCTAGCGTCAAACGCACGGCTTTGTCGTCACGCAATTTCTTCTTGTAGAACTCGGCGGCGCGCTTAATGGCGGGTGCAATGCGTTCTATGGTCTGGTCTTGCAGCGTCACCGTCAATCCCCGCAGAGCGGCCCAGGCGGCAATGTCTCCGCCCATAACGCCTGCGCCCACCACATGCAAATGGCGTGGTTCGAAGTCGCTTTCTTTACCCTCGGTTTTCCCATAACCCTTGAGGCGCTCCTGTAAATAAAAAACGCGAATCAGGTTGTTGGTGGTCGGTGAACTGAATATCGATTCGAGCGAGCTGGGAGATTCCGGCGGCACGGCTAACGCGTTACCGTGGTAATTGGCCCAGATGTCGAGAATGGCATAGGGCGCCGGATAGTGTTCGCGTCGAGCGCGCTTGGCGACTTGCTTGCGGGCTTGTGACGCGACATAAATTTTCAATGGCGCGGCATTCATAACGCGTTGCAAGAGCGGCGCCTGGCGGCGCGGCAAGCCCGACGTCACCAGTATGCGCGCGGCATTCACCATCACGCGCGGCGGCACGCACTCATCGGCCAGGCCCATGCGCTGCGCCCGTTTCGCGTCGAGGCTCTTACCCGTGAGCATGAGGTCTAGCGCGGCCACCGGGCCGATGAGTGCCGGCAAACGCAGCATGCCGCCCCAGCCGGGCACAATGCCTAGCAGCACCTCGGGCAGCGCTAAGCGTGTGCCCGGATCATCCACGGCAATGCGATAGCGGCAGGCGAGGGTTAACTCCAGGCCGCCGCCCATGCAGTGCCCACGTATCAAGGCCAGGGTGGGATAAGGCACAGCAGAGAGCCGGTTGAAGAGATTCCAGCCGCGCTCGACCAGCACGCGCGCGGCGGCGGTAGAAGCGAGCTTGGTGAAACTTTCGATATCGGCCCCCGCAATAAAGCCGGCGGGTTTGTCGGAGAGGATGACGAGCCCTAGCGGTGGCTGGCGGTCGAGGTCATCAAGGGCGAGAGCGAGTTCATCCAGCGTCTCGATGGAGAAGGTATTGGTGGAAGCGTCGGCCTTATCGAAATGCAGCCAAACCAGCCCTTGAATGTCGCGTTCGAGTTTCCAGTGTTTATAGCTCATGGCCACTCCCTAGATTGCTTCGACCAGCATGGCGCCACCCTGGCCGCCGCCGATGCAGATCGTGGCGATGCCGCGCGCGCCGGGCTTGCCCCTGCTTGCGTCCACTCGCCGCAGCACATGCAGCAAATGCAAAACGATGCGCGCGCCGGATGCGCCGACCGGATGGCCCAGCGCAATGGCGCCACCATCGACATTGAGTTTGCCTTGATCGAGCTCGCCCAGCGGCGCTTCCAGCCCGAGCTGTTCTTTGCAGTAAGCGGCATCTTTCCACGCCGCGATACAACCCAACACCTGAGCGGCGAAGGCTTCGTTAATCTCCCATGCATCGAGATCATTAAGTCCCAATCCGTGCCGCTGCAAGATCGGTGTGGCGGCATGCACCGGGCCCAGGCCCATTTGTGCCGGATCGAGCGCGGCCCATTGCACATCGAGAATTTTGCCCAGCGGTTGCAAACCATGTTTTTTTACGGCGGCTTCGGAGGCGAGGATGAGCCAAGCGGCACCGTCGGTGATCTGCGAGCTGTTGCCTGGTGTGACGTTGCCGACCTTGCGATCGAAGTAGGGCTTGAGCTTGGCCAGGCCCGCCATAGACGAATCGCGCCGCAGACCATCGTCCGCCGCATAGACGCTGCCGTCTCGACCGACCATCGGAATGATTTCCGCGTAGTGACCCGCATCCTGTGCGGCAGCGGTGCGCTGGTGGCTGCGCATGGAGTAGGCATCCATTTCCTCGCGCGTGATACCGAAGCGCCAGGCGAGATTTTCGGCCGTCTGCCCCATGGATAGGCCCACCACCGGATCGGTCAGCCCCTTGAGTAAGGCGATCACCGGCGCGAGTAAAGCGCCCGGCTTGAGTTTGAGGAACATCGCCAGTTTCTGACCGGTGGTTTTTGCCATGCTCATTTGCGCGAACCAGCGCACCATGAGATCGGAGTACAGCAAGGGTGCGCGGGACAGCGCATCCACACCACCGGCCAGCACCAACTCCGAACGGCCAGACTGAATATTCGCCATAGCCGAATCGATAGCCTGCATGCCGCTGGCGCAATTACGCATCACCGTCCAGCCTGGCACCTTGTCGCCGCAGCCCATGCGCAGCGCGGCAACGCGGCCGATATTCACTTCGTCCGGTGCGGGCGAGGCGCAGCCAAGGATGACTTCATCAAATGACTCGGGCGCAAAAGGCTGGCGCGCCAACAGCGCGCGACCCGCCGCCGTAGCGAGATCACCCGCCGAGAATGGACCGGGTGCATTGCGCGCTTTGAGAAATGGCGTGCGCGCCCCGTCGATGATGTACATAGGTTGAAAGCTCATGAGCTACCTCTCTCTCGTCAGTGGCGAGACGATATCGATACAGATTCAGGCGACAGCGCGCTGCGCGATCGGCTGTTGCTGTTCGTGGCTGAAATCCGGCGGGAAGTCGTCGACGCGAATGACTGCGTTACGCAGTTCTGTCGCGCGCTTCAATAGGGCCAGTTCCTCCTTGCTGATCACGCCGGCTTTAAGCGCGGCCTGCGCCAATTCATCGCTGCCATGGCCACTAATCTGCCCGGCTTTTTGCGCGGAGCGCATCTTGGCTTCCACCGTTTCGGCGGGCAGCACCGCGGCGAGGGCCAGCTCGATGACGCCCACCGCGTCATGTTCGTCATGCGGAACATACATGCCGGCGGTGAGACGATCGCGTGTGGCGGAAGGTTCGATCAGCAGCTTGGCAACCTCGCCGCCGAGCTTGTCTGACGGCACGACATAGGGGCGACCTAGCGGGAAGATGAAACGGCGCAGCAGAAAAGAAGCAATGCCGCTCGGGTAGTTGGAGATCACACCCTCGAAGGCATTTTGGGCTTTGAACATGGTGTCCCAGATGGCCCAGTGCATGAGCGGCGCGTCGGCCTTTTGACGGCCTTCGGCCTCAAAGCGCTTGAGTACCGTGGAGGCCAAATACATCAGCGAGAGTATGTCGCCCAGGCGCGCGGAGAGTTTTTCTTTGCGCTTGAGATCGCCGCCCATCACCAGCATGGAAACGTCGGAAAGAAAAGCGAAAGCCGCCGAGAAGCGCGTGAGCTGCTGATAGTAGCGCCGCGTTTCGGGGGCGACGGTCTTGTCGCCACTCTCCGGCACGGATACAAAATGCGAGCCAGTCAGGCCCATGACGAGTGCTCGAGCACCATTGGTGATGGAGTAGCCGATATGCCCGAACAGCGCGGCGTCGAAATCGCACAGCGCTTTAGTGGCGTCCGGCTCGTGGGCCGCCTGCATTTCTTTCAGTACATAGGGATGGCAACGTATCGCGCCCTGGCCAAAAATAATGAGGCTGCGCGTGAGGATGTTCGCGCCCTCCACCGTAATACCGATGGGAATCTGCTGATAGGCGCGGCCCATAAAATTATTGGGCCCCAGGCAAATACCTTTTCCGCCAAGTATATCCATGGCGTCGTTCACCACTTGCCGGGCGCGCTCGGTGATGTGGTATTTCACAATAGCCGAGACCACCGAGGGTTTCTCGCCCAGATCAATCGCGCCGGCCGTCATAACGCGCGCGGCATCGCACAGATATAGATTGCCGCCCATGCGTGCCAGCGGCTCCTGTATGCCCTCAAAGCGGCCGATGGGCGTCTTGAACTGGCTGCGCACGCGGGCATAGCCGCCAGTCGCGCGCACGGCGAGCTTCTGCATGCCGGTGTTCGAGGCGGGCAGCGAAATTGAGCGGCCAGTGGCCAGGCATTCCATGAGCATGCGCCAGCCCTGGCCGGCCATCTTTGGTCCGCCGATGATCCAATCCAGTGGCATGAAAACGTCCTTACCCGAGTTGGGGCCGTTCTGGAATACGGCGTTGAGCGGGAAGTGCCGGCGACCTATATTCACACCTGAATGATGGGTCGGCACCAGCGCGCAGGTGATGCCGAGATCTACTTTGTCGCCGAGCAGGTGATCAGGGTCGTCGAGGCGAAACGCCAAGCCGAGCACAGTACAGATCGGGCCGAGCGTGATGTAGCGTTTTTCCCAAGTGACGCGCATGCCCAACACTTCGCGGCCCTCGTGTATGCCCTTGCAGACGATGCCGCGATCGGGAATAGCGGCAGCGTCCGAGCCGGCATGGGGGTTGGTCAGTGCAAAGGCGGGAATATCGAGACCCTTGGCGAGGCGCGGCAAATAATGGTTCTTTTGTTCTTCGGTGCCGTAGTGCAACAGCAGTTCTGCCGGGCCTAGCGAATTGGGCACCATCACCGAGACGGCGGCGGCACTGCAACGCGTGGAGAGCTTGGTAACGACTTCGGAATGCGCGTAGGCCGAAAACTCCAGGCCACCATAGCGCTTGGGAATGATCATGCCCAGAAAGCCCTTGTCTTTGGCGTAGGCCCAGGCCGCAGGCGACATGTCGCGATGGACCTGAGTGGTTTCCCAGTCATTGGTGAGGCGGCAGAGCTCTTCGGTTTCGTGGTCGAGGAAGGATTGCTCCTCAACCGTGAGACGCGGCTGTGGGTAGGCGAGTAGCTTCTCCCAGGCCGGCTTGCCGCTGAAAAGTTCACCTTCCCACCAGACCGTACCCGCTTCTAGTGCTTCTCGCTCCGTCTGCGACATCTGCGGCAATATCTTGCGATAGAGCGCGAGTATGGGCGCGGAGATCAGCGGGCGCCGCAGCGCTGGCAGCACCAACAGCAACACCAGCGCGATGTACAGCGCGAAGGCCGCGTAGCTGACGCCAGCCGGCCACTGCCCGAGCGTAGCGAAAGCGGCCAGATAGCCCGCGCCCACCATCGCCCAGACGATCATCGGCGCGCGCGCATAGGCGAGCGCAAGCTTGACGACGGGAACACTGAGCAAAGTCCACCAGATCATGCTGCTCATTTGACTGCACTCCTCTTGCTGACGCGGAAACATTCCGGCGTCGTAGGGTTGATTAACGGCAAGCCCTAGCCATCCTCAAGCCCTTTTAGGCGCTCGTTTGCGCTTAACGGCAGGCCCAGCGGGCCTTTCGGTCGGCAATTTGCCCAGCGGCGCGCGCAGACCACCCAGCAAAAAAGGCATTAAGCGCCGCGCCAGGGCTTCCGGGTCGTGTTCGTCTAGGCGAGTGTCAGAAACCAGCTGGAGCGCATCGGTGCCACTGATCGCGTACGACATGGCCCCCAGCATGAAATGGAAACGCCAAAGAATCTCTTCTGGCGGCACGTCCGGCAAAGCCTTGATCAGCGCCGCCTTAAAGCGGGTCACCACCGCCGCATAGCCTTCGGCAAGAAACTGGCGCACAAATTCCGTTGGCTCGGTGTAAGTACGTCCCAATAGCCGCATGAAAACATATCCGCCACCCAATTTATCGGCGGCCATGCGCAGGGCTACCCCAAAAAACGCATCGACAATGTGATGGGGTTTGAGCGGTGCGCCACCGGCTTGCGCTTCAAGTGCATCCAAGGCCTGCAGCCGCGCTTGATTGAGCCAGGTAAGGCGGCGGCGAAAAACATCCTGGATCAAGGCTTCCTTGCCGCCGAAGTGGTAATTGACTGCTGCTAGATTGACGCCCGCCTCGCTGGTGATCATGCGCATGGAGGTTGCCTCGAAGCCGTGCTGCATGAATAGCAGCTCGGCCGCGTCGAGGATGCGGGCGCAGGTATCCGGATTGTGTTTGGCCTCGGCTGACATGGAATGGTGAGAAAACCGGCGTGTATGAACGCTCGTTTCAAACAGATGTTTGAATCATACGTCACTAGCCGGACCTGTCAAGGCGCGATTAGCGATTTAGGGAGACTTGCCTGAACTCTCCGACAGCGGCGCAACGGAAATCGTCGGGCATAAATGCCGAAGGCCCGCGACTGGCGCTGGCCTTCGGCTGGTTCGAAAGCGTAACTGCTTCAGATTTCTAAAGCTTCGCGTTTCTTGCGCGCCCATTCCTCGACGCTGAAACGGCCTCCGCCAGCCATGAGCAGGAGCAAGGCGGGTATCAGCATGGTGAAGTGTTTCTGGAAAGCAAACATGTCCGAAGTGGTACGAAAGTAAGCGCAACCGTTGATGAATTCGTCGGAGGCAGGGGGCAACTTGTCCCACGCAATCATGGCGCGACAGGCATCCAGACTGAACTGGGGCGGCAACTGCTTGTTGTCCCAACCTATGAAGGTGTTGTGGAACATCAAGGTGGCAATCACGCTATAGAAACCGAGCAAAAATACGGTGGCGCGCACACGCCAACCGAGCAGGATGGCCCAGCCGCCCAGAAATGACGCCATAATCGCGGGCCACATCCAGACCGGCGAAACGCCGCGCATGCTCATCATGCTGGACATCATTTTGTCCGGCCCCACCAGTTCGCCCAGGGCCTGACCGACACCGTTCATGATGAGCGGCACCGCCAATAAGATGCGGCCGATAAGCAGCCAGACGTCCGCAGAAATCCAGCCGAACAAGGCCTTCTCGACCGCCGCAGTCGCGCCATCCACTTTTAAAAATAGGTGTAACAAGCCCATGTTTCCTCGAAGTCGTAAATACCGAGGCCGATACCGGCATCCCAGCGTTATCGCCCCCTGATAAAGATTGACGACATTATTGATATCAATATGGTTGGAGTTTAGCATGCGCCGGTTTGCTCTCCTGAAATGATTCAGGCTGTCCTGGCGCTTCCCGGCGCAGCCCGGCGCTCATGGACCACAGCCTGCTCCCAGAACTCCTTTAGAATCCGCCCATGCGACGCTCTAACACCCTAGCCCTGCCCCTAGCCGCCCAAGGCGACCGCCGTGACTGGCAAACCCTGCGCACCCTCTTCCCGCATATCTGGGCCTACAAGTGGCGGGTGCTGCTCGCGCTAGCCTGCCTGGTCGCCGCCAAGGTCGCCAACGTCGGGGTGCCGCTGATCTTCAAGCAGATCGTCGATGCGCTGACGCAGGAGCAGGCCATGCTGGCGGTGCCGGTCATGTTGCTGGCGGCCTACGGCTTGCTGCGTTTTTCCACCATGATGTTCACCGAGCTGCGCGAGCTGCTGTTCGCCCGCGTGACGCAGCGCGTGGTGCGCAACATCGCGCTCAAGGTCTTCCGCCACCTCCATGCCTTGAGCCTGCGCTTTCATCTGGAGCGACAGACCGGCGGCCTCACGCGCGACATTGAGCGCGGCACCCGCTCCATAGGCACCCTGATCAGCTACAGCATTTACAGCATCCTGCCGACGCTGGTGGAAATCAGCCTGGTGCTGGGCATCCTGGCGACGAAATACGAACCGGGTTTCGCGCTGATTACGTTCGCCTCGCTGGTGATTTACATCGTCTTCACCGTGGTGGTGACCAACTGGCGCACGCATCTGCGCCGCTCGGTGAATGAGCTGGACTCGGCCGCCAACACCCGCGCCATCGACAGCCTGATCAACTACGAAACGGTGAAGTATTTCAATAACGAGGAGTTCGAGGCGCGCCGCTACGACAGCCAGTTGGTGAAGTGGGAGGCCGCCCAGGTGAAAAGCCAGGTATCCCTCTCGCTGCTCAATATGGGGCAGTCCGCCATCATTGCAGTCGGTGTGACGCTCATCATGTGGCGCGCGGCGGCGGGCGTGGTTGGTGGCAGCATGACCATAGGCGACATCGTGCTGGTCAATGCCTTCATGATTCAGCTCTATATACCGCTCAATTTCTTGGGCGTGCTGTATCGCGAAATCCGCCAGTCGCTTACCGACATTGAGCGCATGTTCGTTCTGATGAACGAGAACCGCGAAATCGCCGACTCAGCCGATGCGCGACCGCTCACCGCCGGCGCTGCCGATGTGCGTTTTTCCCATGTCGGGTTTTCCTACGACATGCGACGGCAGATTCTTTTCGACGTGGATTTCGCCATCCCCTGCGGCAAAACCGTCGCCGTGGTGGGTCACTCGGGCTCGGGAAAATCGACGCTGGCGCGGCTGCTATACCGCTTCTACGATGTGCAATCCGGCGGCGTGGTCGTGAAGGGAACGGACATCCGCCAGCTCACACAAGCCAGCTTACGCAGCGCTATCGGCATCGTGCCGCAAGACACCGTGCTGTTCAACGACACGATTTTCTACAATATTCAGTACGGGCGGCCCGATGCCACGCGCGATGACGTCATTGCGGCGGCCAAGGCGGCACATATCCACGACTTCATCGAATCAACACCGGACAAGTACGAGACCCGAGTAGGCGAACGCGGCCTCAAGCTTTCCGGCGGCGAAAAGCAGCGTGTCGCCATCGCGCGGGCGGTATTGAAAAATCCGCCTATCCTGATTTTCGACGAAGCCACTTCGGCACTCGACTCGAAATCCGAAAAAGCCATCCAGGCCGAGCTTGAGCGCATCGCCGTCGGCCGAACCACACTGGTTATCGCGCATCGTCTGTCGACGGTGATGAACGCGGACGAAATTCTGGTGCTTGATCAGGGCCGCATCGTCGAGCGCGGCACCCACCGCGCGTTGTTGGAACTCAACGGTGCCTACGCGCATATGTGGGCGCTGCAACAGCAGGAAGCGGAGAAGGTGGCAAGTGTGGAAAACGAAAGCGCCGAGACGGCCTAAGTGGCAGGATGTGAAAGCGCCAAAAGTTTGCTGCAATGAGACTAAAATTCCGCAATCATTATCAGGAGAAAGCATCATGAATCGCTACCTTCGCCTTGCGTTGTTTCTTGCCACCACTTCTCTTACCACCACTTCCATGCTCTGCCATGCCGCCCCCGCGGAGGAACTCACCGGCACACTGAAGAAGATCAAGGACACAGGCGTGGTCGCCTTGGGCCATCGTGAATCATCCATTCCCTTCTCTTATTACGACGACAAACAACAAGTCGTCGGCTATTCGCAGGCGTTAATGCTCAAGGTGGTGGACGCCATCCAAGCTGAACTCAAGCTGAAGAACCTGCAAACCAAGCTGGTGCCTGTCACGTCGCAAAACCGTATTTCGCTGGTACAAAACGGCACGGTGGATATCGAGTGCGGCTCCACCACCAACAATACCGAGCGCCAGAAGCAAGTCGGCTTCTCCAATAGCATCTTCGTGATTGGCACGCGGCTGCTAACGCGCAAGGATTCCGGCATCAAGGATTTTGCGGATCTCACGGGCAAGAATGTCGTCACCACGGCTGGCACGACTTCTGAGCGCCTGCTGCGCAAGATGAACGAAGACAAGAAGATGAGCATGAACATTATCAGCGCCAAGGATCACGGTGAATCCTTTCTCACGCTGGAAACCGGCCGAGCTGTGGCCTTTATGATGGACGACGCTCTGCTCTACGGCGAGGTCGCCAAGGCAAAAAAGGCTGGTGACTGGGTGGTGACCGGAACACCACAGTCTTTGGAAGCATACGGCTGCATGCTGCGCAAAGACGACCCAGCCTTTAAGAAAGTGGTCGATAACGCATTGGCGAAAGCCATGACCTCGGGCGAGGCGGAAGCCATCTACAAGAAGTGGTTCCAGTCGCCCATCCCACCTAAGGGACTTAACCTTAGTTTCCCCCTAAGCGACGACGTAGCCAAGCTTTACAAAAATCCCAACGACAAGGCCTACGAGTAAGGCTAAGGCCCGACTCCTCAATACCGGTCGACGGCGGCGGCCATGGGCTACCACTGGAACTGGCAGATTTTTCTGAGCGCCACGCCGACAGGCGGTGAAACGTATTTGGACTGGATGCTCTCCGGTCTTAAAATCACCATCGCCCTCTCGCTCACGGCCTGGGTGTTGGCGCTGCTGGTGGGCACGCTCATGGGCGTGCTGCGTACCGTGCCGAACAAAGCGCTGTCGCGCCTGGCGGCGATCTATGTCGAGACGTTCCGCAACATCCCGCTATTGGTGCAGCTCTTTCTCTGGTATTTCGTGCTGCCGGAATTGCTGCCCGCCCATTGGGGCAACGCCTACAAGCAGCTAGACCCCATCCTTCAGCAGTTCCTCGCGTCGTGGATATGTCTGGGGCTATTCACCGGCGCGCGCGTTTGCGAACAAGTGCGCGCCGGCATTGAATCTCTACCGCCGGGACAGAAAAATGTAGGCCTGGCGCTAGGCCTGACGCTGCCGCAAACCTACCGCTACGTCCTGCTGCCCATGTCGGCGCGCCTAATCGTGCCGCCCCTTACCTCAGAGTTCCTGAACATCTTCAAGAATTCAGCGGTGGCTTCCACCATCGGCCTGCTTGATCTCGCCGCGCAAAGCCGCCAGCTGGTGGATTACACCGCCCAACCTTATGAGTCCTTCATCGCGGTCACGCTGATGTATATGCTCATCAACGTAGTTGTCATGACGCTCATGCATCGCGTCGAGGCGCGCGCCCGTGTGCCGGGCCATATCGGGCAAGACTGATGTCGGCGTTCGACTGGTCATCTATTCCCGGCGCGCTGCCCTTCCTGCTGCAAGGCATGCGAGTGACTTTGGAGATCACTGTCGTCGCCCTCATCGTGGGGCTGGTGTGGGGAACGCTACTCGCCATGATGCGGCTGTCGAAGAATCCGGCGCTTTCCTGGCTGGCGGCGGCGTATGTGAACCTGTTCCGCTCCGTGCCCTTGCTGATGGTGTTGCTGTGGTTTTTTCTCATTGTGCCGCAGGTGTTGCACAACTTGTTGGGCCTGACCCCCGGCGCAGATGTACGTCTGGCCTCCGCCATGGTGGGATTCGCGCTTTTTGAGTCAGCCTACTATGCTGAAATTGTCCGCGCCGGTATTCAGAGCGTGCCGCAAAACCAGGTGGCCGCGGCCCAGGCTTTGGGCATGAATTACAGCCAGACCATGAGACTGATTGTGCTGCCGCAGGCCTTGCGCAACATGCTGCCGCTGCTGCTCACGCAGGCCATCATTTTGTTTCAGGATACCTCGCTAGTGTATGTCTCGGCGCTGGCCGATTTTTTTGGCGCCACCTATAAAGTGGGCGACCGCGACGGGCGCCTGGTCGAGCTGCTGCTCTTTGCCGGCGCGGTGTATTTCGTCATGTGTTATGCCGCTTCGCTCGGCGTGAAGTATTTTCGCCGAAAGGTCGTCGCTTGATTACGATAAAAGATCTCGGCAAATGGTACGGGCAGTTCCAGGTGCTCACCAATTGCTCCACGGCAGTGGGCAAAGGTGAGGTGATCGTGGTCTGCGGGCCTTCGGGGTCGGGTAAATCAACACTGATCAAATGCGTGAACGGCTTGGAGCCCTTTCAGCAAGGTGAGGTGGTGGTGGACGGTATTTCGGTGGGCGACCCCGCTACCAATTTGCCCAAGCTGCGCGCTCGCGTCGGCATGGTCTTTCAGCACTTCGAACTGTTTCCTCATATGCGCATCATTGAAAACCTCACGCTTGCACAAACGCGTGTATTGGGGCGTAGCAAGGAAGAAGCGAACGAGAAAGCCACAAAGCTGCTCGCACGAGTCGGCCTCGAAGCGTATGCAGACAAACATCCCGGCCAACTTTCCGGCGGTCAGCAACAACGCGTCGCCATTGCCCGTGCGCTAGCCATGGACCCGATCTGCATGTTGTTCGACGAGCCCACCTCGGCACTCGACCCGGAAATGATTAACGAAGTACTCGACGTCATGGTCCAATTAGCCCAGGAAGGCATGACCATGATGGTGGTCACGCACGAAATGGGTTTCGCCCGTAAAGTGGCGCATCGCGTGATCTTCATGGATCATGGGCGTATCGTTGAAGATGCCCGTAAAGAGGACTTCTTCGGCACACCCCGCTCGGAACGAGCACAGCAATTTCTTTCAAAAATACTTCACGACTAATTGACTATAAGGCTGGCTATGGCTACGCAAACAGAAATCAAAAACATGGCGTTGTTTTGCGACTTCGAGAACATCGCCCTTGGCGTGCGCGACGCCAA
This sequence comes from Gammaproteobacteria bacterium, assembly GCA_038322845.1. Taxonomy (GTDB): domain Bacteria; phylum Pseudomonadota; class Gammaproteobacteria; order Burkholderiales; family Rhodocyclaceae; genus Desulfobacillus. The sequence continues at coordinate 13,342 of JBBQGH010000031.1, read as the reverse complement.
GTACGCGCAATTCGACATCAAGCGCGTGCTGGAGCGCCTGTTGCTCAAGGGCAGCATCGTCGTCAAAAAAGCCTACTGCGACTGGGAGCGTTATAAGGAATTCAAGGGCGGCATGCACGAAGCGGCTTTTGAGTTAATCGAAATTCCCCACGTGCGCATGTCCGGCAAAAACTCGGCGGACATTCGCATGGTGGTGGACGCGCTAGACCTCTGCTATACGAAATCGCACGTGGATACCTTCGTTATCATCAGCGGCGATTCGGATTTCTCGCCCCTCGTATCCAAACTGCGGGAAAACAACAAGCTGGTGATCGGCATAGGCGTGAAAAACTCCACCTCCGATTTGCTGATGTCGAATTGCGACGAGTTCATTTTCTACGATGATCTGGTGCGCGAAGCCGAAACCAAGCAGCGCAATGCACGCAAGCGTCCGGCCCGGGCCGCAACCGCGGGTGCGAAGAGCACCACAAAGAAAGAAGACAAGGAGCCGAGCGAGGAGGATGACCGCAAGCAGGAAGCATTCGATCTCACGCTGGAAACCATTGAAGCCCTCGTCGCCGAGCGCGGCGCCGGCGAACAGATCTGGGGTTCCATGGTCAAGCAAGCGCTGAAGCGCCGCAAGCCCGGTTTCACCGAGTCTTACTACGGCTTCAAATCATTCAGTGAGCTACTGGAAGAAGCGCAGACGCGCAAACTGCTGGAACTGCAACATGACGAAAAATCCGGCGGTTACATACTGCGCATGATTGCGCACTGACCGTATTTAGCGCCGCGCCAATAAGCGATAATGCCGCCTTTCCAATTTTTGCCATAGGAGTCCTCCGTGCAAATCGACGTATTCCAGGACATCGCCTGCCCCTTCTGCTGGATAGGCAAGCGCAACATGCAGCTCGCGCTGGCCGAATGGAAAGGCACGCCCGTGACGGTGCGTTATCGCGCCTTCATACTCGACCCGACCATCCCGCCCGAAGGCGCAGACTTTCTCACGCACATGCAAGCCAAGAGCCGCAGCGGCAAGCCGCCCGAGTTCTTTTTCGACGCACCGCGACGTATGGGCGCTGAAGTGGGCTTGGAATTCAACTTCGACAAAATCACCCGCGCGCCGAATTCCCTGCTGGCCCATCGTCTAATTCGTCTCTCGCCCGCCGACAAACAGGAAGCATTAGTCGATGCCATTTATGCCGCCTACTTCCGCGATGGACAGGACCCCAGCGACCCCGAAGTTCTATATGCCCTGGCGACGCAGGTCGGCCTGGATGTGGCCAAACTGCGCCAGCTCATACAAGACGGCGAAGCCCTCGCCGAAGTGGAAGGCGACATTCAGTGGGCCCAAGCCGCGGGCATCCAAGGCGTGCCCTTCTTCGTCTTCGATAGCCGTGTCGGCCTGAGCGGCGCGCAGCCGTCGTCGGTCATTCTTGAGGCGCTGAAGGACCTCGAGAAGCAGGCGGCAGCCTGATGTGAGGATCGAGAACATAGTCGCTCGGTACGGCTACAGCGCAACCTCCACTACAACCCCGGATCGCTCCCCGCCTCACCGGCCAGCGCCGCTTCAACCATCTTGCGCGTGAGGTGCGGCGCGAAGAGTTCGATAAAGGCATAAATATAGCCGCGCAACCACGCGCTACGGCGCACGCCAATGCGGGTGGTGGCGGATTCGAAAAGGTGGGCGGCGTCGAGGGCGCGCAGATTCTTGTCGACCTTGGGATCGTAGGCCATGTAGGCGACGACGCCGATGCCTAGGCCCAGCGCGACATAGGTCTTGATGATGTCGGCGTCGATGGCGGTGAGCACGACGTTGGGCGTCAAGCCGCGTGCTTCGAAGGCACGATTGATCTGCGTGCGTCCAGTGAAGGCGAAGTCGTAAGTGATGATGGGATACTTCGCGATTTCCTCTAGGGTAAGGGGATGCGCCTTGAGGATGGGATGGTTCGGCGGCGCAATGACGCAGCGGTTCCACTGGTAACAGGGCAACATCACCAAGTCTGGTTGGTCACCGATGGCCTCGGTAGCGATGGCGATGTCGGCCTCGCCCGAGAGCACGAATTTGCACACCTCGACGGGGCTGCCTTGATGCAGGCTAACGCGCACATTGGGGTGGGCTTGCATGAATTGCTGGATCACCGGGGGTAACACATAGCGAGCCTGAGTGTGAGTGGTGGCGATGGATAGCATGCCTGACTCTTCGCTGCTGAATTCACGCCCCACGCTGCGCATATTGTCCACGTCGCGCAGCATGCGCTCGGCGATTTTCAGAACTTCTTTCCCCGGTTCCGTTACACCGGTCAGGCGTTTTCCTTGACGGACGAAGATCTCGATGCCGAGTTCTTCTTCAAACAGACGTATCTGTTTGGAGACGCCAGGCTGCGAGGTGTGCAGCGCCAGGGCCGCCTCGGAGACATTGAAGCGTCGCCGAGCGACTTCGAATACATAGCGTAGCTGCTGTATGTTCATGGCCGGCGCCTGTTCCTATATAACCAATAGTTATTTAATATTAACATTAAAGTATTTTCACGATCTATGTTGGATTGCTAACATTCGCCCTCGCGGTTACAAAGCTTTGTCATTGCAGCCCTATGAATCTCGCTTACATCCTCTCCGGTTTCGTGGTCGGCACCATCGTTGGGTTGACCGGCGTTGGCGGGGGCTCCCTCATGACGCCGCTATTGGTGCTGGTGTTTGGCATCAACCCAGCGACGGCGGTCGGCACAGACCTGCTCTACGCCTCGCTCACCAAGGCGGGCGGGACATTGGTGCACTCACTCAAAGGCACGGTGGATTGGCGTATTACCGGGCGGCTCGCGGCGGGCAGCATACCCGCTACCGCCATCACCATTTTCGCCCTCTCGCGCCTGGGTGCGAGCAGCCCGCACACCTCCAGCGTGATCTCCGTGGCCCTGGGCTTTGCCTTGTTGCTGACTTCCGCCGCCATCATCTTCCGCCGTAAACTGACGGAGTACGCGCTGTCGCGGCCGCAGCCCGCCGAGCGCACCGTGGTGATAGCAACCGTCATCACTGGGGCCATTCTGGGGGTGCTAGTCTCAATTTCGTCCGTCGGCGCCGGCGCCCTCGGCGGCGCGGCTCTGGTGTTCCTCTATCCCAAGTTGCCAACGGTGCGCATAGTCGGCAGCGACATCGCCCACGCTGTGCCGCTTACCTTGATCGCCGGGCTGGGCCACTGGGCGCTGGGTAGTGTAAATTTCGATTTGCTCGGGAGCCTGCTTATCGGCTCTTTGCCCGGCATTGCAGTCGGTAGTCATATTTCAACGAAAGTGCCGGAGAGGATATTGCGTCCGACTCTGGCCGTTATGCTGGTGCTGATCGGCGGCAAGCTGATCCTGTACTGAGCACACACTAGTAGAGAGGCAATCCATGTATCGCTACGATCAATACGACCAGACCATCGTCGACCAGCGCGTGGCGCAGTTTCGCGACCAGACGCGGCGCTTTCTGAGCGGCGAACTGTCGCTCGACGAGTACCGACCTTTGCGTCTGCAAAACGGGCTGTACATGCAGCGTTACGCGCATATGCTACGGGTAGCGATTCCGTATGGACTGCTCTCTTCCCGCCAGTTGCGCATGCTCGGGCATATCGCACGCAAGTACGACCGCGACTACGCTCACTTCTCCACTCGCCAAAATATTCAGTACAACTGGCCCGAACTGGACCAGGTGCCGGACCTGCTGGCGGATTTGGCGAGCGTGGAAATGCACGCCATCCAAACCTCGGGCAACTGCATCCGCAATATAACCTCGGATCAGTTTGCCGGTGTCGCGCCGGATGAGATCATCGACCCGCGCACACTCTGCGAAATTCTGCGGCAGTGGTCGACCTTCCATCCCGAATTTGCCTATCTGCCGCGCAAGTTCAAAATCGCCGTCAATGGCGCGGAAGAAGATCGCGCCGTCGTATTGATGCATGACATCGGCCTCGACCTCGTCAAGAACGAAGCTGGCGAATTGGGCATGCGCGTGATCGTCGGTGGCGGCCTCGGTCGTACGCCCATCCTGGGCAGCGTGATACGCGAGTTCCTACCCTGGCAGCACATGCTGACTTATTGCGAATCCATCCTGCGCGTTTATAACCGCTACGGCCGGCGCGACAACGCCTTCAAGGCGCGCATCAAGATACTCGTCAAGGCGCTGGGTGCAGAAGAATTCGGGCGCCAGGTAGAAGAAGACTGGGCGCACCTCAAGGATGGCCCCGCTACGCTGACTCAAGCGGAGCTCGATCGCGTTGCCGCCTACTTCGCGCCGCCGGCTTACGAAAAGCTCGATGCGCAAGTACCCGCCCTTGATACCAAGCTCGCGGAAAACGTCGCCTTCGCCAAGTGGGTCGGTCGCAGTGTGCGCGCGCATAAGGTGCCGGGTTACGTCTCCGTCACGCTGTCACTCAAAAAGACCGGCGTGCCGCCTGGTGATTGCACTTCCGATCAAATGGAATTCGTCGCTGACCTGGCGGATCAATTCAGCTTTGGCGAATTGCGCGTCTCGCACGAGCAGAACTTGATCCTCGCTGACGTAAAGAAAGCCGATCTCTACAAACTCTGGGAGCTAGCCAAATCGGCCGGCCTGGCGACGCCCAACATCGGCCTGCTGACGGACATCATCTGCTGCCCGGGCGGCGATTTCTGCTCGCTCGCCAACGCCAAATCTATCCCCATCGCCGAGGCCATCCAGCGCCGCTTCGACGACCTCGATTATCTGCACGACATCGGAGAAATCGACCTCAATATTTCCGGCTGCATGAATTCCTGCGGCCATCATCACGTCGGCCAAATCGGTATCCTCGGCGTGGATAAGGACGGCGCTGAGTGGTACCAATTAAGTATCGGTGGTGCACAAGGCAAAAACGCCTCATTGTCCAGCGTGATTGGCCCTTCTTTCTCAGCGGCAGAAGTGCCGGACGTGATAGAAAAGCTCATCACGACCTACGTCGCACAGCGAGAGGGAAGCGAACGCTTTCTCGATACCGTGCGCCGATTGGGTTTGGAACCCTTCAAGCAAGGCGTGTATGGCGACACGAAAAAACCCGCGCAGGAGGTGGTGTATGGCTAAGATTATTTTGCGCGACAGTATCGTGACTGATGACTGGGCGGTTGCCAGCTTTCCCCTCAGTGATCAGCCGGTGCGCAAGCAAGCCGGCAAAGTGGTGGAATTCAGATTGACCGGTGACGTATCCGCCACCGAGCAGGCCATCGCCGCGCTGGAAATTCCAGCCGACAAAACCCTGGTGCCCTTGGCCGCCTGGCTGGCGCGCAAGGCCGAACTGGAGGCCCGTGTGGCCGCCGGTACGCTGGGCGTGTGGATAGATAGCCACGAATTGGTGGAAACGCTGGCCGCTAGCCTTGACGACCTCAATCGTTTCCCGCTCATCGCCATTAACTTCCCGCGCTTCGCCGACGGACGCGGCTATTCCAACGCCACGCTCCTGCGCACGCGCTTCGGTTATCGCGGCGAGATGCGCGCCATCGGCGACGTCTTGCAGGACCAGTTGTTTTATATGAAGCGTGTTGGTTTCGATTCATTTGCCGTGCGTGCGGACAAGAACATCGACGACGCGCTGCGTGGCCTACGCGACTTCAGCGTGACCTACCAAACGTCGGTCGATCAGCCGCTGCCGATTTATCGTCGGCATCGCCTAGGCGGTGCCAGCGCGTAATTGACAACAGCAAGCGTTAACATGAACCCCTTCACATGAACCCCATCACCAAGCCCAATCTCGACGACCCCAAGTTGCAAGCCGCCTTGGCAGAAAAAACGCAGGCTGCAAGCGAACTGCTCCACCGCATTGCTAACGAATACGGCCCGGCGGTATTCGCCAGCAGCCTGGGCGCCGAAGATATGGTGCTGACCGATTTGATTCAGCGTGAAAAGCTAGGCATCGAAATTTTCTCCCTGGACACCGGCCGCCTGCCCACCGAAACCTACGATCTCATGCACGAAGTGCAGCAGCACTACGGCCTCAAGCTCACGCTCTATTACCCGCAGCATGAGCTGATAGAAGCCTATACGCGCACCAAGGGCATCAACGCCTTTTATGAATCTGTCGACCTCCGCAAGGCCTGCTGTCACATCCGCAAGGTCGAGCCCTTGCAGCGCGCGCTGGCCGGCAAGCGCGCCTGGATCACCGGCATGCGTGCTCAGCAATCGGCGACGCGCGCGAGCCTGCCGCTTCAACAGTTCGACGCAACCCACGGCCTGGAGAAATTCAATCCGTTGGCGGACTGGAGCGAACGAGAAACCTGGGCTTACATCCGCACCCATGGCGTGCCTTACAATAAATTACACGACAAGTTTTACCCCAGCATAGGCTGCGCCCCTTGCACCCGCGCCATCTCGCCGGGCGAAGACGTCCGTTCCGGGCGTTGGTGGTGGGAAAACCCTGAAAGCAAGGAATGCGGCTTGCATACGGGGAAAGTGTCGAGCATCACCTAGTTATGAACGTCGTGCCGCTTTCGGGGTTTCGGCGGAGGCTAAATTCGCAACGCGAAGTTAAGGCGAGTAGCGCCGGCCGTAGCCAAAATGCCCAGAGCAAGGAATGGGGCTTGCATGTTAAAAGCGCTTAAGGAATCTAGCCACGGATGACGCGGATGAACACGGATAAAGCGTTTCGTTTTTGATCCGCGTGTATCCGCGTAATCCGCGGCCAAGTTTTTATCAAGGTTGAACCATGACGGTCGCTACACACACCAACACACTCTCCCACCTCGACTGGCTCGAGGCTGAAGCCATCCACATCATGCGCGAAGTGGCGGGCCAATGCGCCAACCCGGTATTGCTCTTCTCCGGTGGCAAGGATTCTGTCTGTCTGCTGCGCATCGCCGAGAAGGCCTTCCGCCCGGGCAAATTCCCTTTCCCGTTGATGCACATCGACACCGGCCACAACTATGCTGAAGTGGTGGCTTTCCGCGACAAGCGCGCTGCCGAGTTGGGCGAGCGGCTCATCGTGCGCTCTCTGGAGGATTCCATGAAGCGCGGCACGGTGGTGCTGAAGAGCCCGGGCGAATCGCGCAACAAGCATCAGTCCGTTACGCTGTTAGAGGCCATCGCTGAATTCGAGTTCGACGCCTGCATCGGCGGTGCGCGACGCGACGAAGAAAAGGCGCGCGCCAAGGAACGCATATTCTCTTTCCGCGATGAGTTTGGTCAATGGGATCCCAAGAACCAGCGACCTGAACTGTGGAGTCTTTACAACGCGCGCAGTCACAAAGGCGAAAACATTCGCGCCTTCCCGATTTCAAATTGGACGGAGCTGGATGTCTGGCAGTACATCGAGCGCGAGAAGCTCGAACTGCCTTCCATCTACTTCGCGCACAAGCGCCCGGTGGTGCGGCGTGGCGGTGTAAGCGGCAGCGCGCTAGTACCTGTGACCGACCTCACGCCGCCCAAGGCGGGCGATAAAATCGAAGAGGTCATGGTGAGATTCCGCACTGTGGGTGACATCAGCTGCACGGCGCCAGTGGAATCGGATGCAGATACCGTCGAGAAGATCATCGCCGAAACGGCCGTCACTACCATCACCGAACGCGGCGCCACGCGGCTGGATGACCAGACCTCTGAGGCATCCATGGAGCAACGCAAGAAAGAAGGGTATTTCTGATGTCCGCGCCCGAACAACTTCCGCCGATAGACAATGGTCTGCTGCGTTTTCTCACCTGTGGCAGCGTGGATGACGGCAAGAGCACGCTCATCGGCCGTTTACTCTATGACAGCAAATCCATACTCGCCGACACGCTGCATGCCATCGAGCGCACTTCGAAACGACGCGGTCACGAGGCGGTTGACCTTTCGCTGCTGACGGATGGCCTGCAAGCCGAGCGGGAGCAAGGCATCACCATCGACGTTGCGTATCGCTACTTCAGCACGGGAACGCGCAAGTACATCATCGCCGATGCGCCGGGCCATGAACAATACACGCGCAACATGGTGACGGCGGCGTCCACCGCCGATCTCGCCATCATCCTGGTCGATGCGCGCAAAGGCGTGCTGACGCAAACGCGGCGCCACTCTTACATTGCCCACTTGGTAGGCATACCGCATTTGCTCATCGCAGTTAACAAAATGGATTTGATGGGCTATGCGCAGGAAGTCTATGAGCGCATCAAGGCCGACTATCTGGCTTTCGCCGCGCAGCTGGGTATTAAGGATGTGCGCTTCATTCCTCTTTCCGCGTTGGTGGGCGACATGATCGTCGACCGCGGTGAGAACCTGGGCTGGTACGATGGGCCGACGCTGATCGACATCCTCGAAGAAGCGCCGACTGCGCATAGTGAGAGACGCGAGCAGTTTCGCTTCCCTGTGCAATACGTCTGTCGCCCGCAAATGGCTGAATACCACGATTTTCGTGGCTATATGGGGCGCGTCGAATCCGGTGAAATCAGCGTTGGCGACAGCGTACAAGTGCTACCGGCAGGCCTCAACTCACGCGTTAAGGACATCCAGATTTGCGGGCAGTCGATGGCGCGTGCGATCAGCGAACAGTCCGTCACCATCCTGCTTGAAGACAACATTGATATCTCGCGCGGCGACATGATCGTGAAGAGCAGCGAACTGCCCAAGGTCACCAAGCAGATAGACGCGATGGTGTGCTGGTTGGGCGAAATGCCGCTGGATCGCACACGCAAATACATCGTCCGCCACACCACTCGAGAGTCCCGCGCCGTGGTCGCCGACATTAACTACCGGGTGGATATCAACGAATTGACGCAAGGCGCAACCACACAACTGGTCATGAATGACATCGGGCGCGTCACGTTCAAACTGGCCCAGCCTTTGTTCACCGACGCCTACGGGGAAAACCGCGCTACGGGTGCTTTCATCGTCATCGACGAGTCGACCAATAACACGGTCGGCGCGGGAATGATTGCTTAGGGTCTGGCCGCGGCTAGCCAATCAACGCTGTAGCCTTCCGACGCCCCTTGCTTAGTTCCGGAGGCGAAACCTCCCTTTGAATTTGGCCTTGTGCACAGTCCAGTCCAGACTTTTCACCTGAATCTCAGAACCATTGAAGAAGTGGAATGTGATAATGAAAGACCTGACCCCAGCGTTTGCAGCGTTTGCGGGTGCGCCTGACGGCGCAGATTATGGTTCGCCCCTATTGACACGGGGGCTAATGGGTCACCCAGTTTTAATGGAAAAGTTAAATCGAACACGGTTCCCTATTGTTCTTTGTCGAATTTAGCCCTCCCTCTTTCGCAACGCGACAAGATTGGAGAAAAATACCCTTGTGAGATATCGGTGACTTGCCAATCTTGTAGATATGCCCACTTTACCAATGCAACGTCTACGAATTCCCACCCATGGCTTCCAATAACGAGAACTTTAAAGGAGGCGCAGCTAATCGAGTTCGGGTTTAAGTCAAAATGGCTGCCTAAAAGCACAAAGTTCTCGGGACTTCCAATTGATCGATGTATCTCGGCCGAATCCCGAATCGCCCTATTGGTCAAACGATAAGAATCCGAGATCTTCGTCTCTATGAAAAGGGTAAATATTGCGATGCCGATAAAGCCTACGACGAGAAAACTAGCTGGCCCTCTCTTGATTTTCATTTACTGAGGGTGCCACATCGTATTGATTCGCTGCAGCGCTCCACCAATAAGGGTTTGTGTGAGTTCCTCAAATGTTTTCTGGGCATGCGTTGGTGGGCATGCGTTGGGGTCAGGTCTTTCGTTAACACATTCTTCATCATTTGATAGGTTCATTTTTCCCGTGAGATCACCGCTTCAGGATAAGCAAACAAACCAGGCGAGCCGCCTGTATTAATAAATAGCACGGCTTCGTCCGGCTTGAAATACAGGCGTCGTATTAAGTCGATAAGCCCGGAGAACGCCTTGCCGGTATAGACCGGATCGAGCACCAATCCCTCGAAGCTGCCCGCCAGGCTTAGGGCTTCGCGCATAGCCTCGGTGGGCTTGGCGTAGCCTGGGCCGGCGTAGGCGTCCAAAACCTTAATCGCCTCGCGTGGGGGTGGCGAGAGCTGCATAAGTGTCGCCGTCTCTATGGCTTGTTGGTAAGCGAGCGCTTCTTGCTCGGCGCTGGTGCTTTCGACCGCAATGCCTATCACGGGCAAGTCGCTACCCAATGCATGCAAGCCCGCCACCGTGCCGCCATGCGTGCCGCCGCTGCCGGTTGCCAGCAGCACCGCGCTAAAGCGGATGCCGAGTTCTTGCGCTTGTGCAGTGAGTTCGTCGGCACACAGCGCGTAACCCAGATTGCCTATGCCGCAACTGCCGCCAACGGGAATGCAATAGGGCGTGTGTCCCTCGGCCTTCAATGTTTCGGCACGCGCTGTCATGGCGGCTTGGCGGCTGGTGCGTGCGTCGATGATGGTCAAACGTGCGCCGAACAATTTGTCCAGTAACACGTTGCCGTTTTGCAGATAGGTTTCGGTCGCGAGCTGAGTACGACGCAGGATCAGTTCGCAGACCAAGCCCAGCTTGGCGCAAGCGGCTGCGGTTTGGCGCGCGTGGTTGGATTGCATGGCGCCTGTGGTGAGCACCACATCCGCACCTTGCGCCAATGCGTCACCGAGGAGGAATTCGAGTTTGCGCAGCTTATTGCCGCCCAAGCCCAAGCCGGTTTCGTCGTCGCGCTTGATGTAGATTTGCGCGCCACCGAGGTGTTTGGATAGCCGCGATAGATGCTCGATAGGCGTGGGCAGGCGAGCCAAAGCGACGCGAGGGAAATGGGCCAAGGGAAGTGCTGACGACATAGGCGCCAGCTTAGCAGAAGCGGAAATGGTGAGGAACACCAGCGTCAGAAACGACTAAGCCCGCTTGCGCGGGCTTAGTCGTGTGTCTTGCTGAAACGCTTATTGCAACGCTTACGCCAACTTAGGACTACTTAGGCGCTGGCAGTCTCGGTAGCGGCTACACCCGGCTGCTCGGGCTGGTCCAGCAATTCAACCAGCGCCATCGGCGCATTGTCGCCATCACGGAAGCCGAACTTGAGGATGCGCAGATAACCGCCATTGCGCTTCATATAGCGCGGGCCAAGTTCGGCGAACAACTTGGTGACGATGTCGCGATCACGCAAGCGGTCGAACGCCAGGCGGCGATTGGCCAGCGATGGCTTCTTACCCAGTGTAATCATCGGTTCGACGACACGACGAAGTTCTTTCGCCTTGGGCAGCGTGGTCTTGATGGTTTCATGACGCAACAGCGAGTTGGTCATGTTGCGCAGCATAGCCAAGCGATGGCTGCTGGTACGATTAAGTTTGCGTAGGCCGTTACGGTGGCGCATTTTTAAATCCTCTGATTCTGATCTGCCGTTATTACGACAGCTTTTCCAGACCGACTGGCGGCCAGTTCTCAAGCTTCATGCCCAGCGTCAGTCCGCGAGAAGCCAGCACTTCCTTGATCTCGTTGAGGGACTTGCGGCCGAGGTTCGGCGTTTTGAGCAATTCGGTTTCGGTGCGTTGAATCAAGTCACCGATGTAATAAATGTTCTCGGCTTTCAGGCAATTCGCCGAGCGCACGGTGAGCTCCAAGTCGTCGACCGGGCGCAACAGGATAGGATCAACCTGGCTGGGGCGCGGCGTTTCGATGGAGATCGGCGTGCCTTCGAGATCGGCGAAAACGGAGAGCTGCTCCATCAGTACGCGAGCAGCGTAGCGGATGGCTTCTTCCGGCTCTATGGCGCCGTTGGTTTCGATGTCGACGATCAGCTTATCCAGGTCGGTGCGCTGCTCAACACGAGCGGACTCGACGAAGTAAGCGACGCGACGCACCGGGCTGAACGACGCATCAACCATCACGCGGCCGATACCCTTGGTTTCAGTCGACACCGGGCGCGTATTGGCAGGCTCGTACCCGCGGCCGCTTTCCACCTTGATTTGCATGGAGAGCTTGCCGCCTGGGGCGAGGTGCGCAATGACGTGCTCAGGATTGATGATTTCAACATCATGGCTGGTTTCGATATCGCCAGCGGTAACCACGCCTTCGCCCTGCTTGGTGAGGGTCAATACGGCCTCGCTGCGGCTGTGCAGCTTGAGGACGATACCCTTCAGGTTGAGCAGGATGTCCACAACATCTTCGCGCACGCCTTCCAGCGTCGAATACTCATGCAGTACGCCGTCGATCGAGACTTCGGTCGGCGCGTAGCCGGGCATGGACGACAGCAGGATGCGACGCAACGCATTGCCGAGCGTGTGGCCGTAGCCACGCTCGAACGGTTCCATCACAACACGGGCATGCACCGGGGAAAGGTTCTGCACATCAATGATGCGCGGTTTCAGGAGCGCAGTGCTTTGCATCTGTATCCCTTCAGTTCGTTACGTCACAAGACGCGGGATTAACGCGAATACAGTTCAACCACGAGGCCTTCGTTGATGGTCGCGGGCAACTCGCTACGGGCCGGATAGGCTTTGAACACGCCCTTGCCCGCCTTGGCGTCCACATCGATCCATTCGGGAAAACCACGTGATTCGGCGGCCTCAATGGCGGCCTTGACGCGCAGATGAATGCGCGCCTTTTCGGAAACTTCAATGCTGTCGCCGGGGCGCACATCGTAGGACGGGATATTCACACGCCGGCCATTCACCAGCACGCCGTTGTGGCGCACCAGTTGGCGCGCTTCGGCACGCGACGCGCCAAAGCCCATACGATAGGCGACCGTATCCAGGCGGCTTTCCAGGAGCTTGAGCAAGTTTTCACCGGTCTGGCCTTTGCGGCGATCAGCCTCGGCGTATATCTTGCGGAACTGGCGCTCCAGGATGCCGTAGGTGCGACGGATTTTCTGCTTTTCACGCAACTGCACACCATAACCCGACAGACGCTGGCCGGACTTTTGGCCGTGCTGGCCTGGGGCATAAGCGCGACGCTCAACCGCACATTTGTCGGTGAAGCATTTTTCGCCTTTGAGGAAGAGCTTCTCTCCTTCGCGGCGGCACTGGCGGCATTTGGGATCAAGATTTCGGGCCACGATTCAACTCCTAAACTGTTCCATTGCTCAAACGCGACGCCGCTTCGACGGACGGCAGCCGTTATGGGGGATCGGCGTAATGTCGGTGATGCTGCTGATTTTTATGCCGATGGCGTTGAGTGCACGAACGGCTGATTCGCGCCCCGGGCCAGGGCCTTTGATGCGTACTTCAAGATTCTTCACACCGCATTCCTGCGCGGCTTTGCCGGCATGCTCGGCAGCCACCTGCGCGGCGAAGGGCGTGCTCTTACGCGAGCCCTTGAAGCCGGCACCCCCGGAAGTCGCCCACGACAAGGCATTGCCTTGACGGTCGGTGATGGTGATGATCGTATTGTTGAAGGAAGCGTGAATGTGCGCGATGCCTTCCGCGATATTCTTCTTAACCTTCTTGCGCACCTTAGCGGCGGTTTTAACCATCTTT
>JBBQGH010000030.1:0-33658 GCA_038322845.1 Gammaproteobacteria bacterium | reverse complement strand
GCTTGGGTTTCTCAAAACCCGGTCTCGTCGCCAGCGTCATCTGCTTCATCGTTCCATCCCTTGTGTTCGCCTTCCATTATCTGACCACATGACTAAAAAATCGTTCACAGCGATACCGACTTATTCAGCGTTTCCCTAAGCCACAAACAGCAAAGCGAGTGGCGAAAGCCGCGAGTGTGGCGGGACTCACTGGCTCCGCCCCATTCAACGCCAAGCGCCAGGAAGAAAGATCCAGCCCGGCCAGCGCGGCCTCATCCAGCTTGGCGGCGCATAGCTCATAGGCGAAGTTGGGCGCGGCGGAAATTGTGCCGCGATGGCGCGTAATGGCCTCCAGCCAACGCACCGGCCGCGCCAGAAAAGCCAAGGGCGACATCAGCACCAGCGGCATGGCGTAGTAGAGCGCACCGAACCAGGCGCCGATCAGCCCCATGTCGTGATAAAGCGGCAACCAGGAAACGAACACGTCGTCGCTGCTGACTTTCACGACCTCGCCCATGGCGCGCAGATTGGCCAGCAAATTGGCGTGGGTCAGCATCACGCCCTTGGGATCGCCGGTACTGCCTGAGGTGTATTGCAGAAAAGCAATATCGTCGGCCTGGGCGCGATACAGCAAGGCAATCGGCTCGGCGTCTAAGTCAGCTGGCGTCACAATATCCGTCAGCGTCGGCACCTGCGCACGCAGCACCAGGGCGATGCTTTGTGCTTGCGGCACGGTGATGAGGAAGGCGACTTCCGCATTGGCGAGGATGCGCGCGTGGCGTTGTAAGTGATCCTCGATCTGCGCCAATCGCGCCGGTGGATAGATAGGCACCGGGATGCCACCCGCCAGCATGACACCGAAGAAGCTGGTCAGATAGTCGCGCCCCGTGGGCAGCATCAGCGCCACGGTTTGCTGCGGGCGCAGGCCGCGCGACACCAAGCCGGTAGCAATGCGACGCGCCGCTTCATGCAGCGCCCCATAACTGATCGTCTCGGTGCGAACCCCTTCGGTATAGAGCAGTACGTGGGTGCGCGCGGCCTGACGCGTGACGTGCCATTCCAGAACTTCGACCAGTGTCTTCGCTACTTCCGGCACGCCGCCCACCGCACTTTCTTGCAGCAGGGTTGTGCTGACCGCGCTACTCGCCGACTCGGTGTCACCCAGTAAAGCGAGCAAGTCGCGCGCGGTTTCAGCCTCGGCGAGCGCCGCCTCCGGCAAGGTGCCGCCAAACTCACGTTCCAGACGCATAATGAGTTCAACGCGTGTCAGCGAATCAAACCCCAGCGTGCGTTCAAGATGAGCATCCAGATTGACGCGCTCGCCGCGACCCGGCGAGGTCTCCTCAACGAGCGCGGTCACTACGCGGAGTAGGCGGCTGGCCGTTTCCTGCTGATCGGCGGATGCGGGCATTAGCGGAGGCGCTGCTGTTTTCCGGGTTCTGGTGTCGAGTGTCGAGTGTCTAGTTTCGAGTTTAGGGATCGGGGTGCGTATAGTTTTTCAACCAGCAACGCGAAACCTAAAACGGGGAGCTATCCCGGCAACTCATCCAGCGCCTCGGTAAGGTGCCGCGTGTCGCCCCAGCTTAGCAATGACCAAGTGCCCTGGCGCACCGTCATCCAGTGGAGGGAAGCATTCGGAATGCCGAAATCGCGCGGCGCCGAAAGTGGCTTACCGCTCGCCTGCCGGTGCAGCACGTCAAGTACGCCGCCGTGAGTGACGATCAGCACCTGCTCTCCGGCATGGCGCACTGCCACGGCGGAAATACAAGCCACCACGCGCGCCGCAAAATCAAGCAGACTTTCTCCGCCCAGAAAATCGAAATCCGCTTCGCGCACTTCGAAGCGCGCATATTCCGCCGGATACCGGCTGCGCGCTTCGGCATAGGTGAGCGATTGGAAAGCGCCGTAGTGACGCTCGCGTAGGCCGACGTTGAAGTGGAGAGGTAGGCCCAACTCCTGCGCCACCGCTTCGGCTGTGTGGCGCGCACGCAGCAGATCGCTGGCGTAGATGGCAGAAAAACGCTCTCCCACCAGTGCGCGCGCCGTGGCTTGCGCCTGCATCTCGCCCAGTGGCGACAAGGGCACGTCGATCTGTCCTTGCAAACGGCCCTGGGCATTCCAAGCGGTTTCGCCGTGGCGCATCAAACAAAGTTTTGTGGTCACCACCAGGCCGCATCCGCTGATGAAAGGGAATGCATCTTATGCGTTGGCTATAGTTTGCGCCAGCCTGGCCATTACGTCGAAAAAAAGCGTCGAAAGAAAGCGCTGGAAATATCAGGATTGGCGGATTACCCTTACGCCGCCGGGAGGAGCCTATGCATGCACTTATAAAAATTTCTGCGGCCATCGACACACTGAACGAGCGCGTGGGACGCGTGGCCATCTGGGCGATACTGGCCGCGGTGCTGGTGAGCACGCTCAATGCCGTCGTCCGCAAGGCCTTCAACGTCAGCTCTAACGCCTTTCTCGAATTGCAATGGTATTTGTTCTCGGCGACTGTTTTGCTATGTGCCGGCTACACCTTGTTACGCAACGAGCATGTGCGCATCGACGTTATCGTCGGCCGGTTTTCAAAACGCGTACAAAACTGGATAGATGTTTTCGGCATCGTCTTCTTTCTGCTGCCGATGACGTGTCTGGTGCTGTGGCTGTCTTGGCCGGTGTTCGTTAGTTCCTTCGTTTCCGGTGAGCACTCCAGTAGCGCGGGCGGGCTCATCGTCTGGCCGGCGCGCTTGTTGGTGCCGCTCGGTTTTGCCTTGCTGACGCTGCAAGGTTTGTCCGAACTGATCAAGCGCATTGCCTTTCTGCGTGGCCTGATCGCCGATCCGCTTGAGAAAGAGCGCGTGCCCAGCGCGGAAGCGGAGTTGCTGGCGGAAATCCGCAAGCCCGGCGGATTGGAGCCATGATCGAATTCATCACCGCCAACATCGCGCCCATCATGTTCGCGTCCTTGGTGCTGTTTCTGCTCATTGGCTTCCCCGTTGCCTTCGCACTGGCCGCCAATGGCATCGTCTTCGGCTTGATTGGCATCAAGTTGGGCTTGTTGCATCCGGCGCTATTCGGGGCGCTTCCCGAGCGCATCTTCGGCGTGATGTCGAACGAAACGCTACTGGCGGTGCCCTTCTTCACCTTCATGGGCCTGGTCCTCGAACGCAGCGGCATGGCGGAAGATTTGCTCGACACCATCGGCCAGTTATTCGGCCCAGTGCGCGGCGGTCTCGCCTTTGCGGTGATTTTCGTCGGTGCGCTGCTCGCCGCGACCACCGGCGTCGTGGCGGCTTCGGTGATCTCGATGGGCTTGATTTCACTGCCCATCATGCTGCGCTATGGATATGACCGTAAGCTGGCCTCTGGGGTGATCGTTGCGTCGGGTACGCTGGCGCAAATCATCCCGCCGTCGCTAGTCCTCATCATCATGGCGGACCAGCTTGGGCGCTCGGTGGGCGACATGTATGCGGGTGCCTTCATACCGGGCTTTGTGCTAACCGGTCTCTACGCCCTCTACGTCGTCGGGGTGACCATCTTCAACCCCAAGGCCGCGCCCGCGCTGCCGCCAGAAGCCCGCACGCTGCGTGACGAGAATGGCAAGAATGGCTACGCATCACTGCTCGCGCTGACCGCCCTCTCTATTGCCGGCGCCGTCGCCTGTGCGAAGATTTATCTCCTTGACGCGCCGATCGACGAAACTATCGTCGTCTCTATCATGGCGGGCATGGGTGTGACCTTCGTCATCGCGCTGATCAATCGCGTCACCAAGTTGGGTTGGTTAAGCCGCCTGGCGGAAAAAGTGGTATTCGTGTTGGTGCCGCCACTGGCGCTGATCTTCCTGGTGCTGGGCACAATTTTTGTAGGCATTGCCACGCCTACCGAAGGCGGCGCAATGGGCGCCACGGGCGCGCTGCTGATGGCCACGCTGCGCGGCCGACTGTCTTTTAAATTGATGCGTCAGGCGATGGATGCCACCGCCAAGCTCACCACCTTCGTGGTGTTCATTCTCATTGGCGCCCGTGTGTTCAGCCTGACTTTCTATGGCGTAGACGGCCACAAGTGGGTGGAGCATCTGCTTTCCGATATGCCGGGCGGCCAACTCGGCTTTCTGATCTTCGTGAATGTGCTGATATTCTTCCTGGCCTTCTTTCTGGATTTCTTCGAACTGTCATTCATCATCGTGCCGCTGATCGGACCGGTGGCCGACAAACTCGGTATCGACCTCATTTGGTTCGGCGTGCTGCTGGGCGTGAACATGCAGACCTCTTTCATGCACCCGCCTTTTGGTTTCGCGCTTTTTTATTTGCGCAGTGTGGCGCCCGCGAAGGTGAAAACCTCAGAGATTTATTGGGGTGCCGTGCCCTTCGTTCTGATTCAGGTCGTTATGATCGGCCTGGTGATTGCGTTCCCGCAGATGGTCACCATGAGCATCAGCAAGACCACGAAAATGGACGCGGTCAAAGCGGAAAAATTGATCGAGCAGCAGGAGCGAAGTAACGACCATTCCCCACCGACGCACAGCACGGATGGCGGTGGCGCGACGCCGGAAGAGGAAGACCCAGCCAAAGCCTTCGAGCGCGCGGCGCGCGAGCAAGACGGCACTAGCAAGTAAGGCAGAAGGAGTGACGTATAGCGAGTGACATGAAAAAAGCCCGCTGAAACGGGCTTTTTTCATGTTCCAGAATGCTTGCGCCGATTATTTCTTTTTTTGCCCGGCGCTCGCCATAAAGTTGTCGAAGGGCCGCTCCGCGATGCTAAACCAGCGTATCTGCTCTTCGCGGAACTTGAGCCAAGGTTCGTAAATCTTCTTGAACTTGGCGTTCTTGGCGGCGATTTCATCGTAGAGACCCATCGCGGCCGCATAGCTGGCATTCATGATCTCGTCCGAGAATTTGCGCAACTGCGTGCCACCGGCCACCAGTCGCGTTAATGCCGCCGGATTTTTTACATCGTAGCGTGCCTGCATATCGACATGCGCCTCCCACGTCGCCGCTTCCAGCACGGCTTGGTACTCCTTGGGCAAAGCGTCCCAATGCTTCTGGTTGACGTAGATGGAAAGCTGCGGCCCACCTTCCCACCAGCCAGGGTAGTAGTAATACTTCGCGACCTTGTTGAAGCCGAGCTTTTCGTCGTCATAAGGACCGACCCACTCGGCGGCATCAATAGCGCCTTTTTCCAGGGCCGGATAAACCTCATTACCCGCAATCTGTTGCGCAACGACGCCCAACTTTTGCAGGACCTGGCCGGCGATGCCAGCAATACGGAATTTCAGTCCCTTCAGGTCGGCGACGGACTTGATCTCCTTGCGAAACCAGCCGCCCATTTGCACGCCGGTATTGCCGCAGGGAAAGTTGATGATGTTGTAATCCTTAAAAAACTCCCGCAGCAGCGGCAGGCCGCCACCTTCGTACATCCACGCCGTTTGCTGACGGGAGTTAAGGCCGAAGGGAATGGCGCAGTCGAAAGCGAAGGTCGGGTCTTTGCCCACATAGTAATAGCTGGCCGAGTGGCCCGCCTCTACGGTGCCGTCCTTGACCGCATCGAGCACCTGCAAGCCGGGCACGATTTCGCCGGCGGCGAATACCTGAATCTGGAATTTGCCACCCGTGGCCGCCGCCACGCGTTTGGAAAGTACCTCGGCCGCGCCGAAGATCGTATCCAGGCTCTTGGGAAAGCTCGAAGCCAGCCGCCACTTGATGGTCGGCGCGGTCTGCGCAATCGCCGGCGTGACCAGCGCACCTGCAGCAAGCCCAGCCCCCGCTTTTTTCAGAAATGAACGTCTTTCCATGTTAGCTCTCCTGAGTGTTGTTAGAACTTGATAATAGCTTCCCAGAGCGCGCTGCTTAGGCACCCGCTACCGTCATGCGATCCACCAGAATTGATCCCACCTGCTTGGAACCCCGCACCAGCACGTCGTTCCCCACCTCAACAATGCCGCGTAGCATATCCTTGAGATTGCCGGCAATGGTGATTTCCTGCACGGCGTACTGAATTTTGCCGTTTTCCACCCAGTAACCGGATGCGCCCCGCGAGTAGTCGCCACTGACGTAATTCACGCCCTGACCGAGCAACTCGGTAACCAGAAGGCCGCGATGCATTTTTTTTATGAGGCCGGCCAAGTCATATTTGCCTGATTGCACAATGAGGTTATGGCTACCGCCGGCATTGCCGGTGGTTTGCATGCCCAGCTTGCGCGCGGTGTAAGTCGACAAAAAGTAGCCTTTCAGCACGCCACCCTCCACCACTTCGCGATCATGGGTAGCTACACCATCCTCATCGAAGGGGCTACTCGATAAGCCGCGCGCCAAATGCGGTCGCTCGCTGATATGTATCTGCGGCGAAAAAACTTGCGTCCCCAGGCTGTCCACCAGAAAGGATGATTTACGGTAGAGGCTGCCTCCAGAGGCGGCATGTACGAAACTGCCGATGAGGCCAGAAGCGAGCGGCGCTTCGAACAGCACCGGCACTTCGCGGGTGCCGATTTGTCGGGCGTTGAGGCGTGCCAAGCTACGGCGCGCCGCATAATCGCCGACTGCCTCCGGCGCGGCTAAATGTGCGGCGTCGCGCGCCGTGGTGTACCAGTCATCGCGCTGCATGGCGTCACCTTCGCCCGCGATCACCGCGCAAGAAATGTAGTGGCGCGAAGAAGCATAGCCACCCATAAAGCCCAGGCTGTTGGCGGAAATGAAATGCGACTGCTGCGTCGACAGGCTCGCGCCTTCCGAATTCTTGATCATGGGGCTGACGGCGAAAGCGGCGTCTTCGCAGCGCCGCGCGATAACGATGGCCTCTTCCACCGGCAACAGCCAGGGGTAATAAAGATCGAGGTCCATCACTTTCTTTGCCAATAGGGCGGCTTCGGGCAGACCGGCGGCTTCATCCGGTGCGGTGAAGCCGGCGATCGATAAGGCGGCATCTACCGTAGCGCGCAAGGCCTCGCGCGAGAAATCGGAAGAGGACGCATAGCCGCGCCGCTGGCCGAGATAGACGCTGACACCGACGCCTTTGTCGCGGTTGTACTCTATGGTCTCGACTTCGCCGCGCCGCACGCTGACGGATTGTCCGTAACCTTCCGAGACATCGGTTTCGCAAGCACTGGCGCCACGCGATTTGGCGTAATCGAGGATGTCCTGCGCCATGTCACGCAAACGCTGCTGGGGATAACTGAAGCCGGTGGAAGACATCTTGGTCATAGTGCTCATCGGGATAAAGGCCAGTGCAAAGATATAATGATACCAATGATGAAGAGCCTCAATGAGACGGAAGAAGAATCTGACGGCCCGGAACGCCCGAGCAAGTCGCAGCGCAAGCGCGACATGACCGCATTGCAAGACCTAGGCGCCGAGCTGGTGGCGCTTGCGCCCGAGCGATTGGGGCGTATAGACATGCCGGAAAATTTGCTACGCGCCCTCCTCGACGCTCAGAAAATTACCAAGCATGAAGCCAAGCGGCGGCAGTTGCAGTACATCGGTCGCTTGATGCGCGATGCTGACGCCGCGCCTATACGCGATGCACTGGCCGCCTTGCAGGGCGTCAGTGCCGCCGAGACCGGCCGTTTGCGCCAGCTCGAACGCTTGCGTGAACGGCTGCTGGAAGACGAAGCGACGCTAACTGAGATTGCTAACGATTATCCGGGTGCCGATTTGCAACATTTGCGGGCACTACGTCGCAACACCCTCAAGGAGCGCGAACACGAGAAACCGCCGCGCAGCTTTCGGGAGTTGTTTCGCGCGCTGCGGGAGTTGGCGAGGGTTAAAACCCCAGACGTGGAAAACGCGATTGACCCGGATAAGCGCGGATAAACGCGGATAAGCGCAGATAAAACTCTAGAAACATCGGCGTTCAAAGCTTTGGGGGTTTTTATGCTTCAAGAGGAAGAATTGTTGATCGGCCTCGTCTCCATTTCCGACCGCGCTTCCAGCGGCGTGTATGAAGATCAGGGCATCCCCGCGCTGCGCGAGTGGTTTGGCGCGGCCCTGGCCTCGCCATGGCGCATGGAAACGCGGCTCATCCCCGACGAGCAGCCTGTGATCGAGCGCACCTTGATCGAACTGGCAGATACGGTGGGTTGTCATCTGGTGCTGACCACCGGTGGCACCGGGCCGGCGCTACGCGATGTCACGCCAGAAGCCACGCTGGCGGTGGCGCACAAGCTGCTGCCGGGCTTCGGCGAGCAGATGCGTCAGGTGAGCTTGAAATATGTACCGACGGCTATCCTCTCGCGGCAAGTCGGCGTGGTGCGCGGCAAGACGCTCATCATCAATTTGCCGGGGCAGCCGAAAGCCATCAAGGAAACCCTGGACGGGGTTTTCGCCGCCGTGCCGTATTGCATAGACTTGATCGGCGGGCCCTACATCGAAACGCACGAGACGGTGGTGAAAGCCTTCCGCCCGAAATCTGCGATTCGGCCTAAGCCGGAAGGCCTTTAGCGGCAGTGGATTACGTCGGCGCTGAAATCACTACTCGCCGAAATTACGCCGGCGGTAACATCACGAACGCCGAATTACGCCGGCGCTGACACGCGGTAAAGTCCCAGATCAAAATCGACACCGGTTTCGATGAGCTCGATAGGCTCCAGCCGCGCGGTCTTGCCTTGCAAAGTGAAAATCAGCGGCACCCGCGTTTCGAAAGCCGAACCGGGCAACGCCACACGCACCGTCTCGCCGGCATGCAGCGCATCCAGCAAGATGGCCTCGCAAGCCATGCCGCCCAAATCACCAGACACCGCCAGCGGTGACTTGGATAGCGTTTCTATGCCCACCGAGCCGACGGTCGGCGTGTCGCGGCTAAAGCGGCGTATCACCCCCACCAGCCAGTTGTCGCCACCCTCCGGCTGCATGCCCAGCAGCACCCCGATACGCACCCAGTCATTGCTCTGTAGCGGTACTTGCGCGCCCATGCCGCCCAGGCTAACGTCATCGACTATCCAGGCTTCGCTTTCATGCACACCGAAGCCGTTGCGCAGTCGCGCGAATATGGTCTCCAGATCATGTACCACCGTCAGGCGCGACTTCACGCGATGCCGATCAAAAGAGCGCATGGGGGGCTTGGCGGCCCAGTACAGCGCAATATGCCGCAGTACGGGCAGCACGATGCGTGGGGAATACTGGCCGCCTAGACTGACGTCGACCGGTACATCGCCCCGCTCGACCCGGCGCAGCAAGGTTTCCAGTTTCGCGAGCGCAGCGCCGGTGCTAAAGAAGCGCAGGCTGGGCGAAATTTGCGGAGACACCGCTAGCCGCGTCGGTGGCACAGGCTTGTCGGGATCGATCCAATACACATTGTCGGCCCGCACTTGGGCGGTGAATACGAAAGCCGACAGAAAGTGCGCGATAAAGCGTTCGGCGATTTCAATTTCCAGAGGCAACAGGCTGTCCATACTCGAGGCGTTGAAGACCAAGGCCTTAAGGTATTCCTGCTCCACCGTCGTTTCGCCTGGTGCATTGGGATACAGCACCACCGACTGGCGCGCAAACTTGGTTTTCTCCGCAAGCAGAAAGGCACGCCCCATTTGTTTCCACACATCAGGGGCAATGGGTCCGTAGCGAAACTGATCCCACTTGATGCGCCCGGCGTAAGCGTGCATGAGCCGCGCTACCATGAGTGCCGGGCTGATCTTGGACACGTCGGCCTTATCCTGACCCTCAGCGCGCTCCAGGCAATGGTGATAGGCGGCGGCGAGTTGTGCCCAGAAATCGTGATTGGCTTGCCACAGGTGGAACTCCTGGGCGCGGCCCAAACGCGGCGAAGTCAGGTAGTCACGCGCCAGTTTGCGGGCATGCACTTGCGCAGCTTCATCCAGCTGGAATATCAGTGCTACATGCTCGGCCAGTTTGAGTTTGTCGTCACGGGCGAGGGACTCCAGCCAACCGGCAATTTCATCCAGCGCCGTGGACGCCTCATGCGTCACCAGAGACTCCAGAACGCGCTTCACCTCCTTGGCGTCGGCCAGCGGGTGTTCGGATTTCGCAGTAAACATTCCCAGCATTTTGGGCCTCGGCGAAGGGGGCTTGACCTTATTTTTCAGTCATCGCCCCGAGAGAAAGATGAGCAGTATTGTGCGTGCAAAGAATAGCCCAAACGAGGGGCGATGTCATCCGCTCATCCGGCACCTTAGGGGCGCCTTAGGGGCAACTTAGGGGCAACTTAGCCGCGCTTGCGCGTACCCGTCCCCGACTTGGTGGCACGGTTGCGCACTGTCGCATTCAGTGCCATCCATTGCCCGATGAACTCGATGCCCCAGGCCACACCAAAACCGGTCAGATCCGTGCTCACCGCGCCGAGGCCGCCGCTGCAACTGGATGCCGACAAATCCATGTGTACCCAAGGTAAATCGCTGGTGAAGCGCTTTAGGAAACGTGCGGCGAGGATGTGGTCCGCCTCACCATCCAGCGTGCATTGCTTGATGTCGGCCACTTTGCTGTCGAGGGCGACTTCGTAGTCCGCGTCGAGCGGAAATACGCAAACACGCTCCCCGCTTGCGTCGCCAGCCGCCACGGCCAGCCGCGCTAGATCTGGCGTCGTGGCGAAGACGCCGCAGTAGCGGCTGCCTAGTGCGTAAGCCATGCTTCCGGTGAGCGTGGCAAAATCGATAATGAGTTCTGGCTGGCCTATCGCGGCCTGAGTCACGTTCATGGCTTGCGTCGCTTTTTTCACCTTGGTCGCTTTGGTAGCTTTACCGAGCTTCGCGGCCTTGCCCGCAGCGCCTTCTGCATCGCCGCGCGCGGCCATCGTTAGCGCATCGGCCAGCACCATGCGCCCTTCGGCGTCGGTATGCACGATCTCTATGCTGGTGCCATCAAGCGCAGTAACGATGTCGTTCTGCTTGTAGGCGCTGGGCGATAAATGGTTTTGCGCGATAGGCAGCCAAACGTCGATGTCCAGCGCACAGGCACGCCCCGACAAGGCTAGCAGCAGACCTAAGGCCACCGCCGAGCCATTCATGTCTTCGTGCATGCCGGCCATGTATTTCGCAGACTTGAGATTGTGGCCGCCAGTGTCAAAGCATATGCCTTTGCCCACCAGGGCAAGGCGGCCTTGGGCATTTTTCGGGCGATAAGATAAATGCACGATGGCGGCATCCTCGGGCGTGCTGCCTTGCGCCACGGCCACAAAAGCGCCAGCGCCCATGCGGCGCAACCGCTTCACGTCGTATTCTTCGATGCGCCAGCCCTGCTGACGGGCGATTTGACGCAGTCGTAGACGATAAGCCCCCGGCGTTAATTCATTGGGCGGCAAGGTGGTGAGTTCCCGCGCCAAATAATTTCCCTGCGCCAGCGCCGCGATGTCGGCGAAACCAGCGGTGTCGCGCGCACCGTAGAGGTGAATCTTCGCGAGCGGCTTGGGCTCCGGCTTTTTCTTGCGCGTAGGCAGAGGCACGCCATTCAGCCACGCCACCTGTAACGCCATACCCGCCGCCTCGCGCCGCGCGTCGACGCTACCGAACACCGCCACCACCAGCTCAGCGGGATGCTCGTCCAGGAGCGGCGTGAGTGCCTTGCGCAGCACGCTGTTGCGTTCGAAGCGCGTCTTGCCAGCGTCGAGCATGACGAAAGTGCATAGGCCGGTGTCGAGAGTGAGCGTGACCGGCGTCTTGGCAATGTCTTCCACTTTCATGGCGCGCCGTTTCAGCACCGCTTCTAAACGATCCAGCGCCGGCACGTCGCGCAAGCCAGCCAGATTCTTGGTGTAAGGCAGCACCAAGAGCGCGTGAGTGGCGTTTTTTAGTGCGCCCGCATCGAGCGGCGCAGCGGTTTGAGTGAGTTTAGCCAGCATGTTCCGTTTCCTTTAGAATCGGTCTTGATTATAGCCTTCCGACTTTCCTCCCCATGCAGCAATACCTAGACCTCATGCGCCATGTGCTGGCGCACGGCCATCGCAAGGATGACCGCACCGGCACCGGCACGCTGTCCGTGTTCGGCTACCAATTGCGTTTTGATCTGGCACTAGGCTTTCCGCTCCTGACGACCAAGAAGCTGCATACACGCTCCATCATTCACGAGCTACTGTGGTTTTTGAAGGGCGACACCAACATTCGCTACCTCAAAGAAAACGGTGTCTCTATCTGGGACGACTGGGCCGACGCCCACGGCGACCTCGGCCCGGTATATGGCTATCAGTGGCGATCCTGGCACGCACCGGACGGGCGCGTCATCGATCAAATCGCGCAATTGATCGACGGCATCAAGAAGAATCCGGATTCGCGCCGCCATATTGTCACGGCGTGGAATCCGGCCGACATAGACCGCATGAAGCTGCCGCCTTGTCATGCGCTGTTCCAGTTCTATGTTGCGGATGGCGCGCTCTCCTGCCAGCTTTATCAACGCAGCGCCGACATCTTCCTCGGTGTGCCTTTCAATATCGCGTCTTATGCGCTGCTGACGATGATGGTGGCGCAAGTCTGCGGTTTTCGGCCGGGTGATTTTGTGCACACCCTGGGGGACGCGCATCTCTACGTGAATCACCTGGATCAAGCGCAGCTGCAACTTGCACGCGAGCCGCGAGCTCTGCCGACACTGCGCATCAATCCCGCCGTCACTGACCTCTTCGCCTTCCGTTTCGAGGATTTCACCCTAGAAGGCTACGATCCCTTGCCGCATATCGCCGCGCCTGTCGCGGTCTAACCTAAGCCCAGAGATTCGGTTGGCAGCGAGGCGCTCATGAACGAGAAACCGGCAAGGCGCAACCCCAAACTATTTTTGGCCGGCGATATAGGCGGCACCAAGACCCTGCTGGCGTTGGCCGACGAGAATGGCCAAGTGCGCTGCGAGCGGCGCTATGCCAGCCGCGATTACGCCGACTTCACCACGCTCCTGCGCGACTTTCTTCGCGACTTTCTGCGTGAGGCCGGCAATCCTGCGGCCATCAGCGCGGCCTGTTTCGGCGTCGCCGGGCCGGTCGATGCGAACCGCTCAAAAGTGACTAATCTGCCCTGGCTCATCGATGGGCCCATGCTGGAACAGGCATTCGATATCGGCCGGGTGGAGCTACTCAACGATTTCGCCGCCGCCGCGCAGGGTATCGACGCCTTGTCACCCGACGATCTCGTGGCGCTGCAAATTGGCGCACCGTTGGATAAGGCGCCGCGCGTGATCATCGGCGCCGGCACAGGCTTGGGGGTAGTGGGGCTACTGTGGGCCGACGGCAATTGGCGCAGCCTCGCGAGCGAAGGCGGGCACATGGGCTTCGCGCCGACGGATGAGGAACAACTGGCTTTGTGGCGGTTCATAACGCAACGCCACGGCCGCGCTAGCGCTGAGCGCGTGTTGTCGGGCGGCGGACTGACGGATATCTATCGCCACCTTCTGCATCAAAGTGGCGGTGATGATCGTGGCGGAATTGATAAGCTTGCCGCGATTAGCCATGACCCCGATCCACTACTAGCGGACGACCCCGCCGCGCAAATCGGCGGGATCGCCTTGCAAAAGCCGCATAGCCTCGCGGCGCAGGCCGTCGCGTTATTCAGCCGAATCTATGGCGCCTATGCCGGCGATATGGCCTTGCTATTCATGGCGCGGGGCGGGGTTTACGTGGCTGGGGGTATCGCGCCCAAACTTCTGCCCTTGCTGGCCAGTGGCGGGTTTATGACAGCCTTCGCGGCTAAGGCCGAGCATGCGCGCCTGATGCCCGACTTTCCCGTGCAGGTGGTGGTCAATGAAGGCTTGGGATTGCTCGGTGCCCTACATGTCGCGACACACCTCGCAGCCCACGACTAATGCCCATCAAGAGCAGGTAAGCTTGTCATCTGGTAACGCAGCAACAAGCGCAGGTTGGCGAACTTCTGCCAGTCGTCGCCCGACGGATCATGCTCTCGCGCCTGCACGAATCGCGCCCAGGGTTGTGCGGGCTGACTGGTGGCCGGGGGTTTAGCCGTTTTAGCAATACCACGCGACATAGGTAGAGTTGTTCTAAGGGCACAACATGGAAGATCATCGGGATAATC
Organism: Gammaproteobacteria bacterium; assembly: GCA_038322845.1. Taxonomy (GTDB): domain Bacteria; phylum Pseudomonadota; class Gammaproteobacteria; order Burkholderiales; family Rhodocyclaceae; genus Desulfobacillus. The sequence continues at coordinate 19,749 of JBBQGH010000030.1, read as the reverse complement.
TAAATCCAAGCAATGCGCCCGTTAAGCAAACGCCGGACGCGCGCTTCGTCAGCCACCTTACGCGTAACACCTTCGCGCTGGTGCTGGCCGGCGGACGCGGCAGCCGGCTCAAGCAGCTCACCGACTGGCGAGCCAAGCCAGCCGTGCCGTTTGCGGGCAAGTTTCGCATTATCGATTTCACCTTATCCAATTGTGTGAACTCTGGCGTGCGCCGCGTCGGTGTGGCCACACAGTACAAATCACAAAGCCTGATCCACCATTTACAGCGCGGCTGGAGCTTTCTGGACGGGCGCCTCGGTGAGTCCATCGATTTGCTGCCGGCGCAACAGCAGTTCCGTGAATCCTGGTATCGCGGCACGGCCGACGCAATATTTCAGAATCTCGACATGATCCGCCAACACGAGCCCCAATACATCTTGGTGCTGTCCGGCGATCATGTCTACAAGATGGACTACGGCCGTCTGCTGGCCTATCACCACGACAAGAATGCCGACATGACCGTTGCCTGCATCGAAACGCCATTGTCGGAGGCGCGGGCGTTTGGCGTGATGGGTGTGAATGCCGAGTGGCGCGTGACCCAGTTCGTGGAGAAGTCGGAAAATCCCCAAGCCATCCCAGACAAATCCGACCATGCCCTAGCCAGTATGGGCGTGTATGTTTTTAATGCCAAATTCCTCTACGAACAACTGATCCGCGATAGCGAAGACGCCAACTCCTCGCACGATTTCGCCAAGGACATCATCCCTTGGATCGTGCCACGCAATCGCGTTTACGCACAAAGTTTCGACGACAGTTGCGTCACCCAAGGTGATGAGAAGCCCTATTGGCGCGATGTAGGCACGGTAGACGCGTATTGGGAAGCCAATATGGATGTCACTAAAGTCGTGCCGGAGCTGAATCTCTACGATGAAAACTGGCCGATCTGGACCTACCAGGAACAATCACCCCCTGCCAAATTCGTCTTCGACGACGAAGACCGGCGCGGCATGGCCATCGACTCCATGGTGTCCGGCGGCTGCATCATCAGCGGCGCGACAGTGCGACGTTCCCTGTTGTTTTCGGGCGTGCGCGTGGATCAACGCAGCCGCATCGAGGATTCGGTGATCCTGCCTAAAGTCCAGATCGGCGCAAACGTTGTGATCAGACGTGCGGTGATCGACAAACGCTGCCAAATACCTGACGGTATGCACATAGGCGTAGACAAAGCCGCGGACGCCCAGCGCTTCCATGTCTCGGAAAAGGGTATTACCCTCGTCACACCGGAGATGCTCGGCCAGAATATTCACTGGGTGCGCTAGGCACGCCGGTGACACCAGGAACGCATCTGCCCGCCTCTCATCCCTATGTCCGACGCCAAGAAAAAACTTGATCTGATCCTGCTCTGGCATATGCACCAGCCGGATTATCGCGATCATCTGACTGGCGAGTTCCGGCGGCCGTGGACCTACTTGCACGCGCTGAAGGACTACACCGACATGGCCGCGCATCTGGAGCGCCACTCACAAGTGCATGCCGTGGTGAACTTTGTGCCGGTGCTGCTCGACCAGATCGAAGATTACGTGCAGCAATTCGACTCCGGCGTCTTGCGCGACCGTTTGCTACGCCTGCTCGCGCACGACAATCTCGATGCACTCGACGCGGATGACCGCAACTACATCGTCGCCACCTGCATACCCGGCGACCGGGGCCGCCTCGCGCAGCCTTTTCCGCACTTCGACCGTCTCTACAAACTGTATCGCCAGCTCGACGACGACGAGCTGGCTACCCGCTATTTTTCCGGCGCCTATTTCGCCGACCTGCTCGTTTGGTATCACCTTGCTTGGACCGGCGAGACCGAACGCCGCAGCCAGCCGCTACTGGCCGAACTGCTCGCCAAAGCGCAGAACTACACGCTGCAAGACCGGCGCGCACTGTTAGCGCTGATCGGTGACACGCTGCGCAGAGTTATTCCGCGCTACCGCGCCCTGGCCGAACGCGGGCAGATCGAGATTTCAACCACACCGCACGCCCACCCGCTGGCGCCGCTTTTGTTGAGCTTCGCCAGCGCGCGGGAGGCGCAACCGGATATTCCCCTACCGCTAGCGACCGAATATCCGGGCGGCCGCTCGCGCGTTGATGCCCACATCCTCACCGCGAAGCAGAGCCACGCGGCGCGTTTCGGTCAGCCGCCCCGCGGCATATGGCCGGCCGAAGGCGCGCTGTCCACCGCCTTGTTGCAGCAGTTCGCAGGGCATGGCTTCCTCTGGACCGCATCTAGCGAGGCGGTACTGGCCAATAGCCTGCGCGCCTATGCTCGACTCGATGCGACCTATCTCTATCGCCCCTGGCAAGTCGAAGGCGCGCCCGGCCTGAGTATATTTTTCCGCGATGAAAAGCTCTCCGACCTAATCGGCTTCGAATACGCAAAATGGCATGGCCGCGATGCCGCGCAGCACTTCGTCACCCAACTCGAAAACATACGCGACGGCGCACCAGCTAACGAACCGCCTGTAGTCTGCGTCTTTCTCGATGGCGAAAACGCCTGGGAGTATTACCCCTACAATGGCTATCATTTTTTTGAAGATCTCTACGGCTTGATCGACGCGCAGGACTGGCTGCATACCTGCACTTGCACGCAGTGGCTGGCGCAGAATCCGCAGGGCGACGATGTGCTGCCAGGCTTAGTCGCCGGAAGCTGGGTCTATGGCACTTTTTCTACCTGGATCGGTGATGCCGCCAAGAACCGCGCCTGGGATCTTCTTTGTACCGCCAAACAAAGCTACGACCTCGTCATGGATAGCGGGCGGCTCGATGAAGCCGGGCGCGCTGCCGCCGAAGCTCAACTTTCGGTATGCGAAGGCTCGGACTGGTTCTGGTGGTTCGGCGATTACAACCCGCGCGAGGCGGTGGAAAGCTTCGATCAATTGTTTCGCGCCAACCTGGCTCACCTTTACCGCTTGTTGCACCTAGCCGAGCCGGCTCAGCTGGCGGTGCCGCTGTCGCGTGGCGGCGATATCCAGACCGAAGCCGGTGGAACCATGCGCCGCGCCAACTGACCACGGGCTATAAACAAAGCGCGATAAAAATACCGCTATGATCGAAGCGATTTCACTGTTGTTCGGCGTACACGCCCACCAACCCGTCGGCAACTTCCGCGCGGTTCTCGATGACGCCCATGTGCGCTGCTACAGCCCTTTTCTGCGCACGCTCTATCAATATCCAGAGTTCCGTTTTACTGTACATTTTTCCGGCTGGTTGCTGGACAGGTTGCTGGAGGACCACCCCGACGATATGTCGCTCCTGAAAACCATGGTGGCGCGCGGCCAAGTGGAAATGTTCGGCGGTGGTGACTACGAACCGGTGCTGGCGGCGATACCCCATCGTGATCGCGTTGGCCAAATCAAGGCGCTATCCCAGAAGTTGCGAGAACATTTTGGCGCAGAGGCACTCGGTAGTTGGCTCACGGAGCGGGTCTACATGCCCACGGTCGTGCCGGCACTCGCCGATTGCGGTATGCGTTATGTGACGGTGGATGATTACCACTTCCTTTGCGCCGGCAAAGTCGACGATGAGCTCGACGGTTACTACACCACCGAAGAAGACGGACGCCGCATTGATTTGTTTCCCATCTCCGAGACCCTGCGCTACCGCCTGCCTTTTTCGCCCGCACGCGAAGCCGTCAGCTACATCGAAGAATTGGCGCAACGCGGTCAGCGCGCGGCGGTGTACTTCGATGACATAGAAAAATTCGGTATCTGGCCGGAAACCTATGCCTGGGTCTATGAACAAGGCTGGCTGGCGCAATTCATTGAAGGCGTGTTGAGCTCACCGAGTATACGCACTGAAACCTACGCCAGCTTTCATGCTCGTGTAAGCACGCGCGGCATCGTCTACCTGCCATCGACCTCGTATATCGAAATGAACGAATGGTCCTTGCCCGTGCCGGCGGCGGGGATTTATGCCAATCTCGTCGAACGCGAAAAGCACGCAGACCGTTATGCGCTCAGCAAACCCTTTGTGCGTGGTGGCATCTGGCAGAATTTTTTCACGCGCTATCCGGAATCCAACTGGATGCACAAACGCATGCTGAACCTGTCGGCACGGCTGGCCGCACACCCCGAAGCTCAGGCTAGCGCCCCTCTCACCGAGCAGCTCTATCGCGCCCAAGCAAACGACGCTTATTGGCACGGCTTGTTCGGCGGTCTTTATCTGCCCCATTTGCGCCGCGAGGTATATGGCAACTTGCTGGCGCTTGAAGCGGCGCTGGACCAGCTTGCCCCGCGCATGGCGATTAGCCAGAGCGACGTAGACTACGACGGCATCGATGAACGTTTTCTCCGCAGCGCTGAAGCGCAAGTGGTCATCAAGCTCGATAGCCACCTGGGGGTTTGCGAGTACGACAGTTATGCCCTGTGCCACAACTTCGGCGACACGCTGACGCAGCGCGACGAGCATTATTACAAGAAGCTTACCCAAGGCGCAGAGCCCGCCAGCAACATGGGCGATGCAGGCATCGTGTCGGCACACGACAGAGTCGCGTACAAACACGCGGTGATCGCCGCCGACGTGGTGCCCGATGCGCGCCCGCGCCGTCTCTTCATGGATAGCTGGACGCGGCCCGACGGCTCGGCGCTGTGGCCGGCGTACCAAGCCAGCGCGAGTGGCGCGATGGCGGCGGCGTTAGATGGCGGCGAGGTGGAAAAGCGCATCACACTCAACGGCGGCCAACTCGCGGTCACCTACCGCTTTAGCGGCGCATCGGGCGGGCGCTTTGAGACCGAACTCAATATCGCCATGCCGAGCTGCGACGGCTATTCCGGCCGCTACATCCTGGCAGACGGTAGCATCCCTTGTGGCTTGGGTCAGCCACTGGCCTTGGCGAGCGCGAATGAGCTCACTCTGGACGACCGAGAACTGAAAGGCGCCCTGCGTCTAAATAGCAGTCGTCTGATCTATATCGTGGCCGGCCCGCATTACACGGTGTCACAATCGGAGGCGGGCTTCGAAAAAATTATGCAGGCGGCTAGTCTGCACTTGTCCTGGCCGGTCGACGCCGCAGAGCAGGAAGTCACCCTTACGCTCGATATCCTGCCTGACATGAGTACCTCAGCTAAGTAACGCTAAGCACCAATTACCCAGAGTAACATAGGAGACGATCATGACCGATATAGTCAAGTTGTTAGGCGAAGAAAGCACAGGGCTGCTTACGCATGTATGCCAGGGCATACCCAAGTCTCGGCTGCATCTTCCCGGCCCGGACTTCATCGAGCGCGTGCACGCCAGCTCGGATCGCAAGCCTGCCGTGCTACGCAACCTCAATTTACTCTTCAACACCGGCCGGCTAGGCGGTAGCGGTTATGTTTCGCTGCTACCGGTGGATCAAGGCGTCGAACATTCCGCCGGCGCTTCTTTCGCACCCAATCCGGATTATTTCGATCCGGAAAATATCGTCAAGTTAGCGCTCGAGGGTAACTGCAATGGTGTCGCCTCGACGCTGGGCGTGCTCTCCTCAGTGGCGCGCAAATACGCGCATCGCATCCCCTTTGTGGTGAAAATCAACCATAACGAGATGCTGAGCTATCCGAACAAGTTTGATCAAACCATGTATGCCAGCGTCGAGCAGGCTTTCGATATGGGCGCAGTGGCCGTGGGCGCTACGGTGTTTTTCGGTTCGGAAGAATCGCGCCGGCAAATCTGGGAAATCTCGCAAGCCTTTGCGCGGGCGCATGAGCTGGGCCTGGTGTGCATCCTCTGGGCCTATACACGCAATAACGCTTTCAAGCAGGACGGTGTGGATTACCACGTCTCGGCGGACCTCACCGGCCAGGCCAATCACCTCGCCGCCACCATCGACGCTGACATCGTCAAACAAAAGATGGCGGAAAATAATGGCGGCTACAACGCCGTCAAATTCGGCAAGACCAGCAGCAAGGTATACTCCGAACTCACCACCGACCATCCCATCGATCTAGTGCGCTACCAGGTGGCCTGTTGCTACATGGGTCGCGCCGGCATGATCAATTCAGGCGGCGAGTCCGGCAAGAACGACTTGCAACAAGCGGTGCGCACGGCGGTCATCAATAAACGCGCCGGCGGCATGGGCCTCATCTCCGGGCGCAAGGCCTTCCAAAAACCGCTGAAGGAAGGCGTCGCACTGCTGCACGCCATCCAGGATGTTTATCTGTCGCGCGATGTCACCGTTGCCTGAAATCCGCAGAGTCTTAGTTTTTTTGATGGCCTAAATATCATGCCCGGCACACCCTTTCATCTTGAAGTAATTCCACAAATTCCGGCGCGGCTCGCCCGGCTTGAAGAACTTGCCAACAACCTTTGGTATAGCTGGGACCGGCCCACGCGCACGCTGTTCGCGCGACTGCATCCCACTTTGTGGAATGCAGTCGGCCACAGTCCTAAGGCTTTCTTGAAACGCGTGGACCAGCAGCGCCTGCTCGACGCGGCGGATGATCCGGTCTTCCTCGGCAACTACGCGCGCGTGCTCTCGGCCTATGACACTTATCACAACGAGCCGATGCGCACCAACGGCGCGCAGCACATGCGGAACTCCGATCTAGTCGCCTACTTCTGCTTCGAGTTCGGCTTTCATGAAAGCCTGCCGATTTACTCCGGCGGCCTGGGCATATTGGCGGGGGATCACTGCAAGGCAGCGAGCGATTTACGTTTGCCCTTCGTCGCCGTCGGCTTGTTGTTCCGGCAGGGCTACTTCCTGCAAACCATCGATATGGAAGGCAACCAGCACGCCACTTATCGCGATACCGATTTCGATGACTTGCCGATTACGCCGGTGCTAGATGCCAGCGGCCAGGAACTGCACGTCTTGGTGGATTTCCCCGGTCGCAATGTGACCGTCAAGGTGTGGCAGGTACGCGTCGGTCATGTCACGCTTTTCCTGCTCGATACTGATCTGGAAGAAAACAGCCCGCACGACCGTGACATCGCCCACCGTCTATATGGCGGCGACCGCACCACCCGCATCGAACAGGAAATTGTGCTGGGCGTGGGCGGCGTGCGTGCCTTGGCGACGATGGGATTCAAACCCACTGTATGGCATATCAACGAAGGTCACGCCGCTTTCATGATCCTGGAACGCGTACGCCAACTTACCACCCAGGGTTTGGAGATCGCGGCGGCGATGGAAGTGGTGGCATCGCACACGGTATTCACCACTCACACCGCCGTGCCGGCCGGGCACGACCACTTCAGTGAAGACCAGATCCGTCACTACTTCGAACACGCCTGCCAAGAACTCAAGGTGTCTATCCAGCAGTTGCTGGCCTTGGGACGCACGCCGGAGGGTCACGAGTTCAACATGACGGCGTTAGCTTTGCGCGGCTCGCGTTTTCACAATGGCGTCTCACGCATCCATGGCGGCGTGTCTTCGCAAATTCTCGCCGGCCTGTGGCCGCAGATCGAGAAGGAGGAGAACCCGGTGACCTACGTCACTAATGGCGTCCATGTGCCGACCTTCCTTTCCGACGAATGGAACGAATTATTCGACCGCTTTCTCGGCCCGGGATGGAGCCAGCGCGTTACGGATCGGGCGTGCTGGGAGGGCATACATGGCATTCCCGACCATCAATTCTGGAGCGTGCACCAATCCTTGAAGGCGCAAATGCTGCATCTGGTGCGCCATCGCATCTCGCAACAGCAGTCGCGCAATCACGGCTCGCAGGCGCACCTGGATCGCGTGTTAAAACTTGCCGACCCGGACAATCCGAACGTGCTGACCATAGGCTTCGCACGCCGCTTCGCCACCTATAAACGCGCGGCCTTGCTGTTCGAAAATCTCGACTGGCTACGCCAGCTCGTCGCCGCGCCCAAGCGCTCTATCGTCTTCATCTTCGCCGGCAAGGCGCATCCCGCCGACCTGCCGGGTCAGGCATTAATTCGCCGCGTGGCCGAAGTTGCGCGTATGCCGGAGTTCGAAGACAAAATTTTACTGGTGGAAGGCTATGATCTGCGACTGGCGCGACGGCTGATTTCCGGCGTTGATGTCTGGCTTAATAATCCCCAGTATCCGCTCGAAGCCTGCGGTACCTCAGGCATTAAGGCAGCCATGAACGGCGTCCTCAACCTTTCGGTGCTGGATGGCTGGTGGGGCGAGGGCTATGACGGCAAAAACGGTTGGAGCATCAAGCCCGCTTCTGACTCGCTGGATGAGGCGCGTCGCAACCATGAAGAAGCGCGCACGCTGTATGAAATATTTCAGGACAAAATCGTTCCTCTCTACTACGATTTGGGCCCGATGGGCTACTCACCTGGCTGGGTTGCCATGGCCAAGAATTCCATCGCCTCGCTTTTGCCACGCTTCAACTCCACACGCATGCTGTCCGACTACCTGACGCGATTTTATCTGCCGGCCTCGCACCAATGGCATCGCTACACGCAAAACAGCTATGCCGGCGCCCGCGAGGTGGCCGCCTGGAAAGCGCGTGTGCGCAGCGCCTGGAGCCTGATCAGCATCCGGCGTCTCGATACGCCAAAACGCCGCATCGGCTTTGGTGAGGGCTTGCGCTTCGAAGTGGCGGTGCATCTCAACGGACTTATACCGGACGACGTGGAAGTCGAGATGCTCTTCGGCCGTCCCGCCGGCGGCAACACCCCTAAAAAAGCGCGCAGCCTCAAGTTCGTACACGAGCGCCAGTTAGAAACCGGCGAGCAACTCTACGCACTGGATTTGACACCGGAATACTGCGGCAAGATCGAGTACCGTGTACGCGTTTATCCGTCTCACGACATGCTCACCCATCCCTTCGAAATGGGCATGATGGTCTGGTTGTAGCGAAGATTACGGAACGATGTCGGGAGTAGGGGTCCGGCGACGCACGCTATCCCTACCCACACTTCCGTTCACCCGCGACCAGCCTTCTCCTCTTTTCCATCTCCTCGACATGCCTCGCATACTCTTCGTCACGCCTGAGCTTTCCCCTTGGATAAAAAGCGGCGGGCTCGGCGATGTCTCCCATTCCCTGCCCAGGGCTTTGCGCGACATCGGTCTTGATGTGCGCATACTTGTGCCCGCCTATCCCTCGATTCTGGCGGCCTTGCCCGACGCACATTCCGTCGCCGAGCTGGCGCCAGGCGGCGGCGCGCTACCCGCCGCCACACTCCTGGAAGCACAAATCGAAGATGGTTTGCCGCTTTTACTCCTCGATTGCCCGCCCCTTTATCGCCGCGCGGGATCGGCCTACCAATCTCTTGACGGCATAGATTTCCCCGATAACGCGCTGCGCTTTGGCCTGCTCTGCAGAACGGCGGCGCTGTTGGGCAGCCGCGACAGCCCGCTCCCCTGGCACCCTGAACTTCTACATTGCAACGATTGGCCTTGTGGTTTAGCCCCGGCCTACCTGCATTTCGAGCGCGCCAAGACGCAGACTGCCGCAACGCTAATGACCGTGCATAACCTCGCCTTTCAAGGGAACTTCGCCGCCCAAACATTGGCCGAGCTGGGCTTGCCGCCGGAAGCTTATGCGGTGGACGGCGTGGAGTTCTGGGGCCAGTTGTCCTTCATGAAAGCCGGCCTGCAATTCGCCGATGCCATTAGTACAGTGAGCCCGCGCTACGCCACGGAAATTCAGGAGCCTGAATTCGGCTGCGGCCTTGATGGGCTGCTACGCGAGCGGAAAGCCGATCTGTACGGCGTTTTGAACGGCATAGACGAAAACGTATGGAATCCCGCGACGGATAGCGCTCTGCCGCAGTGCTACGACTACGACAGCATTGAGAAAAAGGCCGCGAACAAGGAGGCCTTACAACGGCGCCTGGGTTTGACAGTCGACGCGGCCATACCGCTACTCGGTTCGATCGGTCGCATTACCCATCAGAAAGGGCTGGATCTGTTGCCGGAGATCGCCGACAAGCTCGCCGCCTTGCCTGCGCAACTGGCGCTTTTGGGCACTGGCGAAAAAGCCCTGGAAGCGCGCCTTGTGCAACTCGCCGAGCGTCACCCTGGTCGTGTCGCGATACATATTGGTTTTGACGAAACGCTAGCCCATCTCATTGAAGCCGGCGCGGATATTTTTCTGATGCCATCACGCTTCGAGCCCTGCGGCTTGAACCAGCTCTACAGCCTGCGCTACGGCACGCCACCCGTGGTGCGTTTCACCGGCGGACTAGCGGACACGGTGGTGGATTGCACCGCGCAGACGCTAGAGGACGGCACAGCCAATGGCTATTGCTTCCAGGAGATTTCGGGAACGGAATTATTGAACGCGATAGTTCGCGCTACGTCGGGCTGGCACGACCCGGCACTGTGGCATCGCTTGCAAGCGCAGGGCATGCGGCGAGACTCGGGGTGGAAACCGACTGCTGGGCGCTACCGCTCTCTGTACGATGGCGTACTTAATGGACGAAGGTACGCAACCCCTGGAGCAGTACGATAAAGCCACCCAAACCCACGGTGCCGACCACAAGATTGTTGAACAGCGTACGCGGGTTGCGCTCCAGCCAGCGCCGGCAAATAGCCAGCACGCCCATGATGCCGAGCAAAGCGACAAGCGCGCGCATATTCGGATCGGCCAGCAAATCCTTGAACAGTACCGCCAGCCAGCCAGCCGGACCCAGTAGGGAAAACACCGCAGCGGCTATGCCGACAACCAAACAAGAAGCGACCAGCCAGGTGACGAAGGTGTCCGTCTCGTCATACGTCAGACGTTGCATCACACTTTCCTCGTAAAAAAAAGAAGCCGGCGCAGGCGGAGCGCGATCGATTGGCTCAGGATCGATCCCCAGGGGTAGAGGCTCCCCGCCGTACGGGCGGCCGGCATTCATAAATCGGTATTGCTAAACCTACGTACCATCGCTTGCTGCTCACGACTTCCAGATATAGCCGCGGCGAGGTAGAGGCTCGAGTGTTGCAGTGTGTTTCCCGCAAGGCTCTATGAGCAATCCCTATGCCAGAATGTATTTTCAGTAGCAAGACAAAGGCTTAGGCAGCTAGCACCTAAACGAGAACTTCGCTGAGTTATGCAGAGGCGTCGGGCAGCGGCGACAGGCTCGCGACATCCGTTTCTTAAGCCGTTGAAATGAGGGTGAGATGCTTTGTCGGCGTATAGCGACAGCGCAGTGAAGCGACTACTTATTTTCGTCTTTGAATAGGGCGGGACTGAGGTGGTGTCGTTGCAGCAGCTTATAAAATTCCGTGCGATTGCGTTGCGCCATGCGCGCCGCCTGAGCAACATTGCCGCCTGTGGACTTGAGTAAGCGCACCAGATAGTCGTGCTCAAAAGCGCGACGCGCTTCGTCCAGCGATACCATCAGCGTATTGTCTTCGTGCAGCGCTTGTTGCACCAAAGAGACCGGCACGACGGGTGTAGTGGCAAGCGCGACGGCCTGCTCAACGACATTCAACAATTGCCGCACATTGCCCGGCCAGGCGGCATTCACCAACAGCTCCATCGCATCAGGGGCAAAAGTGCGCGCCGGGCGGCTGTAGCGCTTGGCGAGGTGATCAACGAAGTGCGCACATAAGAGTGGAATGTCCTCGCGCCGCTCGGCCAGCGGCGGCACGGTGAGTGAGACAACATTCAAACGATAAAACAGATCGGGGCGGAATGTGCCAGTACGGATACTCTCGGCCAAATCGCGATTGGTAGCCGAGAGTATGCGCACGTCCACCGGTAGCGTCTCGGTGGATCCTACCGGTCGCACCGAGCGGTCTTGCAAAGCGCGCAACAGCTTGGCCTGTAATGGCAAAGACATATCGCCGATTTCATCGAGAAAAAGCGTACCGCCTTGCGCCGCCTGAAAGAGGCCACGATGCGCCACCACCGCCCCGGAAAACGCACCCTTGGCATGGCCGAACAATTCGCTCTCCAGCAAATTCTCGGGAATCGCCGCGCAGTTTACTGCCATGAAGGGGCCCTTCGCGCGATTGCTGGCGCGGTGCAGGGCCTGGGCCAGCAACTCCTTGCCAGTACCGGATTCACCAAAAATCAACACGCTTGCGTCGGAGGCCGCCACTAGCTTGGCTTGACGCAATACCTCTTCCATACGCTGGCTGCGCGTCACGATGGCGGCGCGCCACGCTTCCGATTGTCCGAGCGTTTCGCCGCCGCCGCTCAGCTTGATTCCATGTTCTACCTGCGCCAGTAAGTCCTGACCGTCGAAAGGCTTGGTGAGAAAGCTGAAGACACCGCGCCGTGTTGCCGCCACCGCATCGGGAATAGTGCCGTGGGCGGTCAGTATGATTACCGGCAGTGTCGGCAGATTGTGATGTATGCGCTCGAACAAAGTCAGGCCATCCATGCCTTCCATGCGCAAATCGGTGATGACGAGTTGTGGGCGGGATATGGCGAGCAAAGCCAGCGCTTGCTCACCGCTCTCGGCTGTCTGCACGGTATACCCAGAGGACGTGAGTCGAAGCGAAATAAGCTTCAACAAATCACGGTCATCATCGACTAACAGAACTTTGCCCCGTGAACTCATGGCTTCTTGGTTTCCCGGCGCAAGCGGCGCTCTATGTTCAACATGGCATCGAGCTTCTGTTGCAGTTCGTCGGCACGGCGCTGTTGTTCGTCCGCGCGACGCTGTTGGTCATCGGCGCGACGTTGTTCGCGCAAACGCTCGGTTGCCTGTTTCTGCAAGAGCAGCGCCCATTGTCGACGCGGCGATTCGGGCGTCATGCTACGGCTGGTGGCGCCATCCAACAAGCTCACTAGCTTGGCATCATCTCGCCCCGGCAGCCCAGACAAGCTCATCACGAAGGCCAGACGCAAGCGATTGGGTTCGGATTTGTCGCGCGCATAGCTCTGGCTGACCACCTGATATTCACGCCGCAGTTCTTCCGGAGTCATGACCGCCAGGGCTTGATAGTAAGCCAGCAAAGCGAGGGCCTCCTCGCCTTCTTTCGAAAGTGCCGCACGCTTGGGTTCCGTCGATATGTCGGGTGACGGCACCGGCGTCGAAGCCGGTTGCAACACCGCGCAACCAGCGATCGTCTGCGCGATGATCGCAAGGCAAAATAAGCGCCACATCATGCTGCTTTCCTTTCCCAGGTTTGCGGCAGCGTCACGCGAAAATGACCCCCGCTCGCCTCGCCATGCACCACCTCTATGCGACCGTGATGCGCTAATACGTACTCCTTGGCGATGGCCAAGCCCAAGCCGCTGCCTTTCACCGTGCCGCGCCGTGCGCGCGTGCCGCGGAAGAAGGGCTCGAAGATGCGATCGCGCTCTTCTTTATCCACACCCGGCCCTTGGTCGATCACATTAAGCACCGCCTGATCGTTGTGCTTGGTCAGTTCTATATGCACCACGCCTTCCCGCGGCGAAAATTTCAAGGCGTTGGTGATGAGGTTATCGACTACCACCCGCAGCTTGTCGTCGTCGCCTTCTACCAACACGGGTGGCAGCTTGCGCTCAAATCGAATATTCCGTGCCGATGCACCCAGGCGGTGCGTGCGCAGCACCTGGGTGCAGACCACGTCCAGCGCTACCAGTTGCGGGTCTATGGTGTTGGCGGCAAAGCCCGCCTGCTGGTAGTTGAGCAATTCCTCAATAAGCTTTTGCAGACGCTGACTGTTCTGAATGATGATATCTACAATGGTCTTCTGCTCTTCGTTTAGTGGGCCCGGCACAGCTTCCCCCAGCAAGCGCGAGCCTTCCAGGATGGCAGTGAGCGGAGTCTTCAGATCGTGTGAAACGTGGCGCAAAAAGCGATTTTTTTGCTCTTCCAGTTCGGCAAGGCGGCGGCGCAACCAGTCTAGCCGCCGACCAAGATAGGCGAGATCCTGCGGTCCGGCCACCGTGATGCCGTCAGAATAATCGGCGCGACCGATTGCGCGTATTGCGCGATCTACCTGACGCAATTGCTTCGAGATCAAACTACGAAACCACAACGCGATAGCGAACGCCACCGGAATAGCGGCGAGTAGCGGCCACATGAGTGCGCCACGCACTTCGCTCGCGGTGGCGCGCAGCCTTTCGACCTCGGCATCAATCAATTTACCGTTGGCAAAGAGCACACCGCGGGCCTGCTCGGCCAAACGGACGAATTCCGCCACCGTCTTTTCGGCGCTGGCGACATCCACACCCGCGTCCAGCTTCTCAAGCAGCTGGTCCTCAAAGCGAACCACGTTGGCCAAGCGCTCACGCCCACCTTCTTCCAGCGGCAGTGCTGAATACTCGTGAGCAGCAGCAACGAAACGCGCATGAGACTGGCGATAATTGTCCAGCAGCGTTGGGTCGCGCATCACGAGATGTTGGCGCAGCGCGCGCTCCATGTCAGTCAACGTCTCAAGCATTTCGCGGCTGGTGCGCGCAGTCACAGTGGCCTCACGCACAGCGCGCTCGCTCTGTTCAGCCAGCCGCTGTACGTTGAATGCAGCATTACCAAGCGCGAACACCAGCGGCAACGTCACCAGACCGAAGCCGATGAGGATGAGGCGCAGAAAGGATTTTGGATAGAGCCGGTTCAAAACTCAGTTGCCTACTCAGTTGCGTACCTCAGTTGCCAACATTACTGCCTGTATTCCCGATTATAATTTCGCCACCCGCGTTTGCGAGCTTCCGTAAAATAACACATCGATGCCGCAACCCGTTTTTGGCCAACCTCGTATTAGCCTGATCGCCGCGGTGGCGCACGACAACGTCATCGGCGCAGGTAACGCTCTGCCCTGGCGCCTGCCCGAAGATTTGCGGCGCTTCAAGGCTCTCACGCTGGGCCACCCGATTATTATGGGACGCAAGACTTTCGAATCTATCGGGCGTCCGCTGCTAGGCCGACGTAACATTATTGTGACGCGCAATCCGGACTTCAGCGCGATCGGCTGCGACCTCGCCCTCTCGGTAGAGGCGGCATTGGCGCTATGTGTGGGTACGACAGAGGAGCTGTTCGTCATCGGCGGGGCACAAATTTATGCGCAGGCCCTACCTCGGGCAGATCGCCTGCACCTCACCGAGATCGATGCCGCATTCGCAGGTGACGCACGTTTTCCCCACATTGAACCTACGCAATGGCGCCTGATGTCGCGCGAGCATCATCGCGCAGAGGCCGGTTTCGCTTTTGATTTTTCCCTCTACGAACGCAACGACTAAGGAGTCGTCATGTCGGAAGAAGGTTTGCATGTGCACGCCCTCACGCTCATGCAGATTGCCATTTCGCTGGCTTCGATCACGGTACTGATGCGCAAACGCTGTATGCGTGTTCCGGCATCGCGGCGACGGCCGGTTTCCTGATGTGGAGCACCATGTTCCTACATTGAACATGGAACACACGCCCGCAAAGAGCTATGGGAGCAGCGAAATAGGCGAGCCTTGTGCTTCCAGTTCCGATTGAGCGTGGGAAAGCCCGAGCGGGATCAGTATCGTCAGCGCCAGAAAGCCTAGAAAGATTAATACGCGCATAAGAACCTCACTGTTCAAGACAGCACAATTTTAAGCCAGTAACACTATGTGTCAATAGCTTACGGGCTATTTTTAATAAAATAGATCAGGTGTCAGACCTGCCGTACGCAATCGACGAAATAGCACACCTTGCCGGTTGAATCCTCTTTCACCAAACCGTGGATATCGGTTTCGAAGCCAGGGAAAGCCTCGTTGAGGGCGCGTGCGTACTGCAAATAGCGCATGATAGTACGATTGAAACGCTCGCCGGGAATCAGCAGCGGTATGCCCGGCGGGTAAGGGGTAAGCAAGACACTGGTAATGCGTCCTTCGAGATCGTTGATGTCGACGCGATCGATTTCGCGATGGGCCATTTTGGCGAACGCATCCGCGGGCCTCATCGCCGGTTCCATATTCGACAGATACATTTCTGTCGTCAGCCGCGCCACATCGTTGGCCTTGTAGATGCCATGTATCTGCGTGCACAAGTCGCGCAGGCCGATCTTCTCGTAGCGCGGATGCTTGGCAACAAACTCGGGCAACACGCGCCAGAGCGGCTGGTTCTTGTCGTATTCGTCTTTGAACTGCTGCAAGGCCGCGACCAGGGTATTCCATCGCCCCTTGGTGATGCCGATGGTGAACATGATGAAGAAGGAGTAAAGCCCCGTCTTCTCGACGATGACGCCATGCTCCGCGAGATACTTGGTGACGATAGCAGCCGGGATGCCGCGTTCATCGAAATCCCCGTCCACATCCAGGCCGGGCGTGATGATCGTCGCCTTGATGGGGTCGAGCATATTGAAGCCGGGCGCGAGGTCGCCGAAGCCATGCCAGCGCTCGCCGGTCTTAAGCATCCAGTCTTCGCGATCGCCTATGCCTTCTTCAGCGAGATATTCCGGACCCCAGACTTTGAACCACCAATCGGCACCCCACTCTGCGTCGACCTTGCGCATGGCACGGCGGAAGTCGAGTGCTTCCATGATGGATTCTTCCACCAGCGCAGTGCCGCCGGGCTCTTCCATCATCGCCGCCGCCACATCGCAGGAAGCAATAATGGCGTACTGCGGCGAGGTGGACATGTGCATGAGGAAGGCTTCGTTGAATACATCGCGATCCAACTGTCGTGTCTCCGAATCCTGCACCAGGATTTGCGACGCCTGCGATAGGCCGGCCAGCATCTTGTGCGTAGATTGCGTGGAAAACAGCATGGAATCCTTGCAACGCGGTCGGTCTGTGCCTATGGCGTGCATATCTTTGTAGAAACTGTGAAAGGCCGCGTGTGGCAACCAGGCTTCATCGAAATGCAATGTATCGATGTGCCCGTCTAACATGCGCTTGATGGTTTCGACGTTGTAGGAAATACCATCGTAGGTGCTCTGCGTGATGGTCAATACGCGCGGTTTGGCGTGGGGGTTCTTCGCCAGCCACTCGCGGGCGTAGGGATTGGCCTCGATTTTCTTGCGGATGTTCTCTGGACGAAATTCGTCCAGAGAAATCGGGCCGATAATGCCGTAGTGGTTGCGCGTCGGGGTGAGAAACACCGGGATAGCGCCCGTCATAGTGATAGCGTGCAGTATGGACTTGTGGCAATTACGATCCACCACCACCACATCGCCGGGCGCTACGGTCGAATGCCAAACAATTTTGTTCGACGTCGAGGTGCCATTGGTGACGAAGAACAAATGGTCACAGTTGAATATGCGCGCCGCATTATGTTCGCTGGCCGCCACCGGCCCCGTGTGGTCCAGTAACTGACCTAACTCCTCAACGGCATTGCACACGTCGGCGCGCAATAAATTTTCGCCAAAAAACTGGTGGAACATCTGGCCGACCGGGCTTTTGAGGAAGGCCACGCCCCCCGAATGGCCCGGACAGTGCCAGGAGTAGGAACCATCCGAGGCGTAGTGGGTGAGCGCTCGGAAAAATGGCGGCGGCACGGAGTCGAGATAGGTCTTGGCCTCGCGCACGACATAGCGCGCGATGAACTCCGGCGTGTCCTCGAACATATGGATGAAGCCGTGCAGTTCGCGCAGTACATCGTTCGGTATGTGGCGCGACGTGCGCGTTTCACCGTAGAGAAAAATCGGAATTTCGGAGTTGCGAAAACGGATTTCCTCGACAAACACGCGCAAATCCGTCGTGGCCTTGTTGGCCGCTTCAGGAGACGAAAACTCCTCGTCGTCGATAGATAGTATGAAGGCCGACGCGCGACTCTGCTGCTGGGCAAACGACGAGAGGTCGCCGTAGCTGGTCACCCCCAGCACTTCCATGCTCTCTTCCTCGATGGCTTTGGCCAGCGCGCGTATGCCGAGGCCGCTGGTATTCTCCGAGCGGAAATCCTCGTCGATGATGATGATGGGGAAATGAAAGCGCATGGGGAAATTCCTTATGGGTTTCGGGTTGCGAGTTTAAGGTTTCGGATTAAAAGCGCGCATCTGCGACAACCGAGACAACTCGAAACCGAACTCGACACTCGACACTTAGATGACACTTAGATCTTGGGCAGTGTAACGCCGGTCTGGCCCTGGTACTTGCCGCCGCGATCCTTGTATGAGGTTTCGCAAACTTCATCGGCTTCGAAGAACAGTACCTGAGCGATGCCTTCGTTGGCGTATATCTTGGCTGGCAGCGGCGTGGTATTGGAAAACTCCAGCGTGACATAGCCCTCCCATTCCGGTTCAAAGGGCGTGACGTTCACGATAATGCCGCAGCGGGCGTAAGTGCTTTTGCCCAGGCAAACCGTCAGCACATTGCGTGGAATGCGGAAGTATTCGACGGTACGCGCCAGCGCGAACGAATTGGGCGGAATGATGCAGTAGTCACCCGTCACTTCAACAAAGGAATTTGGGTCGAAATTTTTCGGGTCGACGATGGTGCAATTGATGTTCGTGAACAGCTTGAATTCGTTAGAGCAGCGGATGTCGTAGCCGTAAGAGGAAGTGCCGTAGGAAACGATCTTGCGGCCATCGATCTCGCGCACCTGGCCCGGCTCGAACGGGTCAATCATGCCGTGCTCGGCCGCCATACGGCGTATCCACTTATCGCATTTGATAGACATTCAGTTCACCGCATAAGTCGCAAAGGACGCCAAGTCTACACAAGTTTTCCCTTGCGTACTTGGCCTCCGCGACCTTGCGACCATCAGGTGTTCTGAATAACGATATTCGGAAACTTGGAAGTCAGATCCTTGGCTTTTTCGGCGATCTTCACCGCCACGCGGCGGGCGATAGCGCGGTAAATCTCGGCGATCTGCCCATCAGGATCGGCCACCACCGTCGGCTTGCCGGAATCGGTCTGCTCGCGGATGGCAATGTCCAGCGGCAAAGCGCCGAGGAGCTCGACGCCATAGTCTTTGCCCATTTTTTCAGCACCACCGCTGCCGAAGATATGCTCTTCGTGGCCGCATTTGGAACAGATGTGGGTACTCATGTTCTCGACGATGCCAAGAATGGGCACGCCAACCTTCTCGAACATCTTGAGGCCTTTGCGCGCATCCAGCAGGGCGATGTCCTGGGGCGTGGTAACTATGACCGCACCCGTAACGGGTACTTTCTGCGCCAGCGTGAGTTGGATATCCCCGGTACCCGGTGGCATGTCAATAACCAGGTAATCAATGTCATGCCAGGCCGTCTCCGTTAACAATTGCTCCAAGGCCTGCGTGACCATCGGGCCGCGCCAGACCATGGGTTGCTCGGCATCAATCAGAAAACCGATGGACATGGCTTGCAGGTCGTAGGCCCGCATCGGCTCTATGCCTTTGGTGTCACTGGCGTCCGGCCGCCCGGTGATGCCCAGCATTTGCGGCTGCGAGGGGCCATAGATGTCTGCATCGAGTATGCCCACGTTGGCACCCTCGGCAGCGAGGGCAAGCGCCAGATTTACCGAGGTGGTGGACTTGCCCACACCGCCTTTGCCAGACGCCACAGCGATAATGTTTTTCACATTGGGGATAAGCTTCACGCCGCGCTGCACGGCGTGAGAAACAATTTTGCTCTGCACGTTGGCCGACACATTGCCGACACCGGGAATGGCCTTGAGCTTGGCGATAGCTTGCCGACGAAAGATGTCGAACTGGCTCTTGGCGGGGTAGCCCAGGACGATATCGACAGAAATATCGTTGTCCTCGATCTTGATGTTTTTCACAGCACGCGAAGCGACGAGATCCGTGCCGGTGTTGGGATCGAGTATCTCCTTAAGCGCGTCCTGCACTTGAAGTTCGGTGATGCTGCTCATTGCCTGCTCCTTCTTGCTCGCGATAGGGTGAAATCAATACCCGAGTATTTTACTCTAGGGAAACGCTGAATAAGTCGGTATCGCTGTGAACGATTTTTTAGTCATGTGGTCAGATAATGGAAGGCGAACACAAGGGATGGAACGATGAAGCAGATGACGCTGGCGACGAGACCGGGTTTTGAGAAACCCAAGCGCA
>JBBQGH010000029.1:0-33805 GCA_038322845.1 Gammaproteobacteria bacterium | reverse complement strand
TTCACCGACGTAGAGTTCGCGTTCGAGCTCTAATCCTATGAGCAGAAAAAAGATCGCCATCAAGGCGTCGTTGATCCAATGCTCAAGACTGAGCCCGGTGATATGGCTCTGCCAGAAATCCAAATAGACTGGGCCAACTGGGGAATTCGTCAAGGCAAGCGAAAGTACAATACAGACAATCAACAGACTCCCACTCAACTTTTCGGAGTCGAAAAATCGGTTAAATGTGTTTGATAATATTCTCGGTACGATATCCATGCGCCACCCGGTCAATTGTTGAATCTTGGCGTGACCTTATAAGGCTGACTGAAATCCGCGCCACCTGAGTCTCTTGGTATGCCACGCACGCCCTGGGCGCTTGCTTGGGGCAATAATAACCCCGCCTCTCCATCTATTCGGAACAAACTCATTGGAAACGACGCATTCATCAATCGCACTTATTCGCTCGCTGGTGGATCGCTTGCGTCCCACGCAAGCCGACGACGTCGCCGAAGCTGAGGAAAACTTCAGCCGCGAAATCGCGCTGCTTGAGGCGCGCCCCGGCGAAGCCCTGATATTCGGCGAAGCGCTGCGCGGGTTGCTGGCGCTGCCATGTCAATCAGCCTTCTTTGCCGAAACCGGCGTGCGCTCGGCGCTGGGCTCCTGGCTGGAACTGACGCAACGTATCGGCCACCGCGTACTGCCCCCCGCTCCGGACGATACGCAGCTGCGTGATGTCATGGGCCAGATATTCCGTGAGTCTGACGATCACGAATGGGTTGCTGCCGTCGCCGACGAAAAATGGTTAGCGCTCGCCAGCATTCTGACGCCGGCTGGCGCCCGCGCCGCAGACGGGGACGTAGCAATCACAGGCAATATTCTGGAGGCCATACGCGTACTCTCGTACTTGCTGGCGGGCACAGCCCTTGATCGCGAACTACTGCGGGCTGATCCGGCGCTGGAACGTTACGAGTCGCCTTTCCTGGCGCAAAACGCCGCGCTGGTTCCCCTGCTGGAACGAGCACGTACAGGCGGCGCGGCACCAAGCTCGGACGAGGTGCGCGACATCGACGTGCTGCTCGATCAGTGCGTCGCCGCGCTCGACCGGGTGCGACGCAAGGCGGCCGACAACGGCATCAGTATCCGCCTCACCTATCTGCTCGCGCGCCTCGGGCAGATCATCCAACGCCAGCGCGAATTGCTGGATCTGCTGAGCGCCGACGACCGTCCGATACGCGCAGTCGGATTACTGAAAACACTGTTGAGCGCCGAACAGGCACAAGATCAAATAACCGAATTCATCGGCGAAAACGTCCGCCTGCTGGCGCGCAATATCACCGACCACGCCAGCCGCCAGGGCGAGCACTACATCGCCGAGGATCGCGCCGCGTGGTGGGCAATGGGGCGCAGCGCGGCCGGTGGCGGCGTGATCATCGCCATCATGGCCATGCTCAAGGTGCAGCTCGCGCTGCTGAATCTGCCGCCGCTGACAGAGGGTTTTGCCTTTGGACTCAACTACGCTATCGGCTTCGTGCTGATACACCTGCTCGGTTTCGTCGTCGCCACCAAGCAGCCCGCGATGACCGCCGCCGCGATTGCCGCCACCCTGGAGGAAGCACGCCCGAGGCAACTCGAACGCCTCGCCGATCTGGCGCAGAACGTTTTTCGCACCCAGTTCATTGCCGTGCTCGGAAATGTCGGCCTGGCTCTGCCGGTGGCCTGTGTGATCACGCTGGCATGGCCGCTGCTATTCGGCACGGCGCCCGCACCGGAAGCCAAAATCCTGCACATGCTGGAGGAAGTGGATCCGCTCCACAGCGGCGCCCTGTTCTTCGCTGCCATCGCCGGCGTGGGTTTATTTCTCTCGGGACTGGTCTCGGGCTATTTCGACAATCGCGCCCGCTACCATCAATTGGCGCAGCGCATCGCCCATTCCCCGCGCCTCGCGTGGCTGGGGCCGGCGCGTGCGGCCCGCTTCGGCGATTACCTCGACATCCATTACGGCGCCATTCTCGGCAACCTCTTCTTCGGCATGTATCTGGGGCTGGTCGGCGTGCTGGGTAATCTCACTGGGCTACCGGTGGACATTCGCCACGTGTCATTCGTCAGCGCCAATCTCGGCACGGCGGTCACCGCCTTGCCTTGGCCTGTGGTGGCGGACGCCCTACCCTGGGCAGTTGCTGGCGTCATTGGCATCGCGCTGGTCAACGTCACCGTGAGCTTCGCCCTGGCGCTTTATGTGGCCATGAAATCGCGCAAACAAGGCGCCGTCCAGATCGCACGCTTGACCATGTTACTGCTGCGCCGTTTTGTGAAACAACCACTGGCGTTTTTCTCGCCGCCGGAAATTCGCTAGTGGACGCAGCGAGATGGGAGGACGCGACGCGCCGTATTGCCAATGTGGCTTTGACTACTGGCAAATAGTAGTATCGTGGCGCGCACCGACCGCAAAGTGGTGCTGCTGCTTATTTATCTGGAGAGGTGACGTCTATGAAAAATGCTAAAGCTTTCTACTCGATAGTATTCATCGGGGCAATCAATCTCGGCTGCCCCTATGCCAACGCAGAGACCGACGGGATACCCCAGTCAGGCGTGGCAAAGGGCACGCGCCACGCGACCAGCTTGAATGCGCCGGCCACATTCAAAAACAAGGCTGTTACCCAGCCTAATACCGCCAGCAAATCAATGCCGGCGGAACCGCTTTCCGACATGTCTGAAACTCAAGCCATGCGTATGCAGCAACAGATGGACCGCCAATCTAAGGCAGACGCGGCCGCATCCAACATGCTAAAAAAGGAATCAGACACCAGGTCAACAACGACCAGCAACATGAAATAGCGGAAAAACCAAGACGGCGAATTTGTCGGTCACAGACTCGGACAAAGAGTCGGACACAGATACAGACCTGACGCCGTCACGGCCACCCCCCCCATAAAAAAGCTGGTTATTGCCGGCTTTTCTTTTGGGGCCTGCCTACCGAGAGCGGTACGACATTCCGAGGATCAAAGCGCAATATCGATAGGTTGAAAAACGGCCAATGAGTACAGTAACTAGGCCGCATCAAATCCCGCGTCAGTAACAGCGCGCATCATTTCTTCTCGGCCAACACTGCTACTCTCGTGCTCCACGCGGGCCTCGCCTTTTTCCAGCGACACCTCCGCGCGTTTCACGCCGGGTAACGCTTGCAGGACGTTGGTGACGCTCTTCACGCAGCCGCCGCAGGTCATACCTGTCACTTTGATCGTTACGGTTTCCATACGCCCTCCTTAGATTAACCGACTAGCGGCCATTCGCTTGCAACCAACCCCAGCACTTTTTCGCACGTGGGCACAGAAAACATGGTTTCTCCGTGGTCAGGCAGCGCCGCGCTCGTACCAGGCCTTGCTGGAATTCACGACGCGAACGACTAGCAGCATCACCGGTACCTCGATCAGCACACCCACCACGGTGGCCAGTGCGGCCCCCGACTCGAAACCGAAAAGCGAAATCGCCGCTGCCACCGCCAACTCGAAAAAATTGCTGGCGCCGATCAACGCCGAGGGACAAGCGACGTTGTGCTTTTCACCGACGACGCGGTTGAGCCCATAGGCCAAGGCTGAATTGAAAAACACCTGTATCAGAATAGGCACGGCCAGCAGCGCAATGATCAGCGGCTGGTCGATGATGGCCTTGCCCTGAAAGGCAAACAGTAGCACCAAAGTTGCCAGCAGCGCCACGATCGACCACGGACCGATACGTTGCATCACCGCCTCAAAATGCGCCTGCCCCTTGCGCCGCAGCGAGCGACGCCAGAGTTGGGCAAGGATCAGCGGAATGACGATGTATAGCACTACCGACGTGAACAAGGTGTCCCATGGCACGATGATGGCGGAAATGCCCAGCAGCAGGCCCACCAAGGGTGCGAAAGCAACAATCATGATGGTGTCGTTGAGCGCAACCTGCGACAGCGTGAACAACGGATCGCCATTCGTCAGCCGACTCCAGACGAAAACCATGGCCGTGCAGGGCGCGGCAGCAAGCAATATCAGGCCGGCGATGTAGCTGTCGATCTGATCAGCTGGCAGGTAGGGCGCGAAGAGGTTGCGGATAAAAAGCCAGCCCAAGAAAGCCATGGAGAACGGCTTCACCAGCCAGTTTACAAACAAGGTAACGCCTATGCCCCGCACATGGCGCTTAACCTCATGCAGCGCGCCGAAATCGACCTTGATGAGCATCGGGATGATCATCACCCAAATGAGCAAGCCGACCGGGAGGTTGACGTGCGCCACTTCCAATTTTCCCAGCACCTGAAAAGGCGCCGGCAAAAACTGGCCGAGACCGATACCGACCACGATGCACAGGAACACCCATATCGTCAGGTAACGCTCGAAAAATGAAATCGGCGCTGCGCTCACTTGTTTCATAGCCACTTCGCACTGCGCGCTCATGGTGGCTCTTCCTTCTATTCGTTCGCCTCGCCAGACTGAGGCAAGCGCCCGATCTGGTCGAGTTCGCGCTTGATGGCCAAGGTGTCGAGCTTGGCGAGCGGCAGGCTGGTGAACAAGGAAATGCGGCGGCTCATTGCGACGTAGGCTTTGGAGAAAGCCTTGCGCTTATCCTCATCGCTACTTTCGACGGCGGCGGGATCGGCGATGCCCCAGTGCGCGGTGATCGGCTGGCCCGGCCACACCGGGCAAACCTCGCCGGCGGCGTTATCGCAGACGGTGAAGACAAAGTCGAGCTGCGGCGCGCCAGGGGCCGCGAATTCGTCCCAATTCTTGCTGCGCAGATCCGCCACCGACACGCCCTGCTTTGCGATGAGGTCGAGAGCGTAAGGATGCACCCGCCCCGCCGCATGGCTGCCCGCACTGTAGGCGCGAAAGCGGCCCTTGCCGGTATGGTTGAGTATGGCCTCGGCCAAAATGGAGCGCGCCGAATTGCCGGTGCACAGAAACAGCACATTGAAAACGCGTTCACTCACAGTGCTCTCCGTTAAATTTTGGCGGTAACGCGCCGGCGTTTGGTTGGGGCGTTGGCAGCTTTCGTCGCTATCGTCTTAGGCAGACATTGCCCACCCTGACAGCAGTTGTCGGTGAGATAGGCGAGAAGATCGTCCATCGCCGCGAAATTGGCTGAGTAGAAAATGAAGCGGCTTTCCTGGCGCGCCACCACCAGTTCGGCACGCGCCAATTGCGCGATATGAAAAGACAGCGTCGCGGCCGGCACGCCCACCGCTTCGGCAATGGCGCCCGCATTCATCCCGTCCGGCCCCGCCTCGACGAGCAGGCGGAAGATGTTCAGGCGGGTTTCCTGCGCCAGGGCGAGAAGAGATTGAACGGCGATGTTAGTTTCCATATTTCCATTATTATCGAAATATGAAATAAAAACAAGACGACCATCTTAGCCAGAACCTACCTCGTCGTTCCCGCGCAAGCGCGAATGACGTTGCGGAACTGTGCACTGCGCGGTATGAAGAGGGTTTTAAGAAGACTTCGCTTTCCAACGCCGCAGCAACAACGAGTTGCTGACCACCGACACCGAACTCATCGCCATGGCCGCCCCGGCGATCACCGGGTTGAGCATGCCGAAGGCGGCGAGAGGGATGCCAAGGACATTGTAGATAAACGCGAAGAAAAGATTCTGGCGAATCTTTGAAAGCGTGGCGCGCGACAACTCGATGGCGTCAGCCACCGACATGAGATCGCTGCGCATGAGCGTGACGTCGGCCGTCTCCATCGCCACATCCGAGCCGCCGCCTATGGCGAAGCTGACATCGGCGGCGGCCAGCGCGGGCGCGTCGTTGATGCCGTCGCCGACCATGCCGACGAGGTGGCCCGGGCGCTTTAAGCGATTCAACGCTGCGGCTTTTTGGTCGGGCAGCACATTGGCTTCGATACGGGTGATGCCGGCCTCTTGGGCGATGGCCTGGGCGGTGGCGGCGTTGTCGCCGGTGAGCATCACCACTTCCACGCCCAGCTCGCGCAGGCGCGCGACGGCGGCGGCGGAGGTGGGGCGCAGTTGATCGGCGATGGCGAGGACGCCGATGAAGCGCTGATCGCGGGCCACGCCGACCAGGCTTTTACCGGCGGCGGCCAGTTCGTCGATTGCCACCTGCATGGCCTCCAGCGCCACACCCTGCGCTTGCAGCCAGGCGCTAGAGCCAACCAGACACGCCACGCCGTCCACCACCGCACTGACACCCTTACCGGGTGGCGCTTGCAAGTTGCTGGGGCCGCTCAAGGCGAGCTTTCTCGATTGGGCTAACGCGACGATGGCCTGCGCGAGCGGATGGCCGCTGCCCTGCTCCAGACTGGCGGCGAGGCGCAACAGTTCTTCTTCTGTCGTGCCCGGCGCGGCAACGAGATCGGTGACCACTGGCTGGCCCAGCGTGAGCGTGCCGGTTTTATCGACAGCCAGCACACGCACTTGCTGCGCGAGTTCCAGCGCCTCGGCGTTCTTGACGAGTATGCCGGCCGACGCGCCGCGACCGGTGCCGACCATGATGGCGGTGGGCGTAGCAAGGCCCAGCGCGCAAGGGCAGGCGATCACCAATACTGCGACCGCATTCACCATCGCTTGCGTGAAGTCACCGGCGATCAGCCACCAGCCGGCAAAGGTGATGACGGCAATGATCGTCACCACCGGCACAAAGATCGCAGAGATGCGGTCAACCAAGCGTTGCACAGGCGCTTTGGAGCCTTGCGCCTGCTCGACCATGCGGATAATGCCGGCCAGCAGCGTATGGCTGCCTACGCCCGTGGCGCGGCACTGCAACAGCCCTTCGCCATTCACTGTGGCGGCGAAGACTTTGTCACTCACCGATTTCGCACTGGGCATGCTCTCGCCGGTGAGCATAGCTTCATTCACGCTGGATGCGCCTTCGGTCACCAGACCATCGACGGGAAAACTCTCGCCGGGACGCACTACGAAAATATCGCCCGGCTTAAGGCTTGCCACCGGCACATCGACCTGCTGACCATCCTGCAGCAGATGCGCAGTTTGCGGCTGCAAGCGAATCAGCGCCTCGATAGCAGCCGAGGTCTTGGCCTTGGCGCGTGCTTCAAGGAGCTTGCCCATAAGCACGAGCGTGATCACCACGGCCGAGGCTTCGAAATAAACGTGGTGATGTTGCAAACCCGCGAGCGTGACGACCAGGCTGAAGAGATAGGCCATCGACGTGCCCAGCGCCACCAGCACATCCATATTGCCGGCGCCGCCGCGCAGGGAATGGTAAGCGCCGACATAGAAGCGCCAGCCTATCCAGAACTGTACGGGAGTGGCCAATGCAAGCTGCAGCCAGCGTGGCAACACGTCTTGATGATCGCCGGTGAACATGGCGCCCATCTGCGCTAGCAGCGGCAGGGTGAGCAGCACCGAGATGCCAAAGCGGCGCAGCTCGTGTTGATAGTCGGCCGTCTTGCGCGCCCGTTCGGCTTCGCGCGTGGCGCGAGTGGCAATGCTGGCGTCGTAACCGGCGCGGCGCACAGCGGCGATCAGGGCGTCGGTATCGACTTCTGCCGTGTAATGCACATTGGCTTTTTCCGCCGCAAAATTAACGCTGGCTTCGACGCCGGGCAAACGGTTCAAGACTTTTTCGATACGCGCAGCGCAGGCGGCGCAAGTCATACCGGTGAGGGCGAGCGCCACGGTCTGCTGATCTTCGGTTGGCTTCGCGGGTGCATCCATAGAGTCGGGCGGTGCTGATGACGATGATGATGATGAAGCTTACGCTATTCGCTTACGATGCTATAGGTGACAGACGATGCCCTGCCAAAGCCGACCGCCCAACGTGGAGGCATTGACGAGGCCGAACACGCCAAACGCCAACACGATCAAGCCAGACACCACCCGCACCGCGCGGGCGCGCGCGAAACCTTGCAGCTTGCGCAGCAGCAGGCCTGCGGCCAGGAGATTCGGCAGCGTACCGAGGCCGAAAGCCAGCATCAGCCCAGCGCCGCGCGCAGGGCTGCCCGCGACCAGCGCGGCGGTCAGTACGCTATACACCATGCCGCAAGGGAGGAATCCCCACAACATGCCCAGCGGCAGCGCTTGCTTCACGCTGCGCGCCGGTAGAAAGCGCGCAGTGAGAGGCTGTATGCGCTTCCATAAGCGCGCGCCGATACGCTCGGTAACGGCCAAGGTCTGTGTCATGCCGGTGAGGTATAAGCCGAGCAGGACCAGCATCACATTGGCCAGCAGGTACAAGGCGAGTTGCACTGGCAGCACATCGTTCAGCAGCATGCCGAGACTGCCCACCGCGCCCAGCAACGCGCCGGCCAAGGTGTAGCTGCTGATGCGGCCGAGGTTGTAGGCGAGCTGGAGTGGAAACTGGCTGGTGAGTTTGCGTGTCGGATGCGGCAACGAAACCGTCAGCGCGCTGACGATGCCGCCGCACATGGCGATGCAGTGCGTGCCGCCCAACAGGCCGACGAGAAAAACGGCGAAATAGCCGGAATCGGGCATTGAATTTTAGTTTCGGGTTAAAAGTTTGCGTGGCGCGTGGTGCCTCGCCATGCGCGATCCTACTCGAAACCTGAAACCCGCAACCCGAAACTATATTACTTTGGAGTAGCGGGCGCGTTCTCGGTCGGCACGCAGATGGCGGTCGAAGACCATGGCGATGGCGCGCACCAGCATGCGTCCGCGTGGCTGCACGTTGATCCATTTGTCATCGATGCGCAGTAGCCCGGCACGCTCCATTTCACGCAAGTCTTCGATCTCTTCGGCAAAGTAACGGCGGAAGCTGATGAGATGCGCGACTTCCAGCGCCTCGATGGAAACCTCGAAATGGCACATCAAGGCCTGGATGATGGCGCGACGCAGGAGGTCGTCGGACGTCAGTTCGATGCCGCGCATGGTAGGCAAGCTATCGTTGTCGAGACGGTCGTAGTATTCGTCCAGCGTCTTTACATTCTGACAGTAGGTCGGCCCCACCATGCTGATGGCCGAAATACCGAAGGCCATCATGTCGCACTCGGCGTGCGTTGAGTAGCCCTGAAAATTGCGGTGCAAACGACCCTGGCGCTGGGCCCCGGTTAATTCATCGTCAGGCTTGGCGAAGTGGTCCATGCCGACATAGACGTAGCCGGCATCGGTCAGGCGGCGTATGGCCAGCTGGAGAATCTGCAGCTTGGCGTCTGGTGTAGGTAGCTCGGCATCGGCGATGCGCCGTTGCGGCTTAAACAGGCTGGGCAAGTGCGCGTAGTTGTAGACGGAAAGCCGGTCGGGCGCGAGCCGAATAATCTCTTCCAGTGTGCGATTGAAGCTAATGACGTTTTGCTTGGGCAGACCGTAAATCAGGTCAACCGAAATCGACTTGAAGCCGTGGGCACGCGCAGCCTTCATGACGCTTTCGGTTTCCTCTATGCTCTGGACGCGATTCACCGTCTTCTGCACGACCGGATCAAAATCCTGCACGCCCAGACTCATCCGGTTGAAGCCCAGTTCGCCCAAGAGCGCCACCGTCGCCTCATCTACTTTGCGCGGATCCACCTCGATCGAGTATTCCCCGTTCGGCACAAGGTCGAAATTGCGGCGGATGGAAGCCATCAGGGCGCGCATTTCGTCGTGTGAGAGAAAGGTGGGGGTGCCCCCGCCCCAGTGCAATTGCACCACCTCATGGCTCCCCTCCAGGTACCCGGACTGCATCGAGATCTCTTTATCGAGATATTTTAGGTACTTAGCGGAACGGCCGTGATCCTTGGTGATGATCTTATTGCAGGCACAGTAGTAGCAAATGGTGCTACAAAATGGGAGGTGTACATATAATGAGAGTGGTCGGCTGATGCCGCCGACTGTCCGTTTTGCCAGCCAGAGCCTGTGCGCTTCTGCGTCAAACGCCTCAACGAACAGATCAGCCGTCGGATATGAGGTATAACGGGGTCCATTGACGTCAAAGCGTCGTATGACTTGCGGATCGAAAATCAGGTCTTGGTAGGTAGTACTCATTGCGATTTTGTACTAAAACGAGTTGATGCAGGACGATGAGGCAACAGCGTCCAGACTGTATTGACGTGGATCAAAACGGCACCCTAAGCTAGGAACAATAACCGTGTCCAAGCTTCCCGCTCCAGCTTTAACGCCGCTCTCGATAGTCACTATCAAGTTAGCGTGCTCACAATGCAGCCTCAATGAGCTGTGTCTCTCTGAAGGATTGAGTGGAGACGACCTTGAGAGGCTCGACGTTCTCGTTGGTACGCGGCGAAAATTGCGCCGCAACCAGCACCTCTACCGAGCGGACGACCCTTTTGAAGCGCTTTACGCCGTACGCACCGGCTTTTTCAAAACCGATGTGCTGCTCGAAGACGGTCGCGAACAGGTGACAGGCTTCCAGATGACGGGGGAAATCCTCGGTATGGATGGCATTAGTGGCGACAAACATTCCTGTAACGCGGTGGCGCTGGAAGACAGCGAGGTGTGCATCATTCCCTTTGCGGAACTTGAACATCTCTCGCACGAGATTCGCGCTCTGCAACACAATTTTCACAAGGTGATGAGCCGCGAATTGGTGCGCGATCAGGGCGTCATGATGCTGCTTGGCACCATGCGGGCCGAAGAGCGACTGGCTGCCTTCCTGCTCAATTTGTCACAGCGCTTCACGCTACGCGGCTATTCCGCTGTCGAATTCCACTTGCGTATGACACGCGAAGAAATCGGTAGCTATCTGGGCCTCAAGCTGGAAACGGTAAGCCGCGCTTTCTCGCATTTTCAGGAAACGGGCTTAGTCGCCGTTCAGCAAAAGCACATTCGCATTCTCGATGCGGCGGGCCTGAAAGCGTTGCTCAATCACCAGCGCCATTAAGCGTCCGCGCTGTTGAAGCGTCAGCGCAATTTAGCTTTCGCGCTGCCACGCATCGGCGCAATTCAGACCCTTCCCACAATTTGTCGTCCTCGCGAAACCGGGGACCGAGCGGCGTTGTTAAGCGACACTGGATTCCCGCTTTCGCGGGAATGACCCACTCTAGCTCCCGTAGGATGGGCAGCGAAGCTGCCCATCCTACGACTGAACGATCAGCCAAGCCAGAAATCCACGCGGGTCGCGCGTCAGCGCGACTGAAATCACATAGCCCGCCGCCGCCAGCGCCGCCAGCCAATAGGCGCCGCGCTGAGCCTTGGTGCGGCCACGCCGCAACGCATAAATCCCCAAAACGATATAGGCCACCAGCCCCACGACTTTTGCCGTCACCCAAGCGCTGACGAAGGGATACTGGCCCGTCACGACGACCAGGCCTATCGCTGCCAGTAAGAGCAGCGTGTCGTTAATATGCGGCAGCACCTTGACCCAGCGCCGAGCCAGCATGGGCGAATCAGCGAGCATCCACAACCCTCGCAAAAAGAACCCAGAAATGGAAATCACTACGCAGCTGACGTGCAGATATTTCAGAGCGGGATAGAGGAACATGGTTTCGGGTTTCGAGCTTCAGCTCACAAACCACGCGCGCTGACATTTTCCCAACGAAGCGCCGAGTCGAATTGCGCCAACTCGAAACCAGAAACCCGCAACCCGAAACCCATCTTTCACCCCGCCTTGCCGTCGCCGCGCGGCTTGACATAAGCGGGCGCAAACTTGATCCACCAGTTAATGAAGACCGCCAGCCAAACCAGCGCGGCCAGCAGTGAAAGACTCATCGGACCGGGTAATTGCAAAAACTCGGCGGCGACGCGCAGCAAAGCAACTACCTGCAAGGCCCAGAACATCGCCCACAGTAGCTTATCCGCCGTCAATGCTTGACCGGAATGGCCCAGCGTTACGCGCGAGACCATGCCTATCAACATGGAAGCGAAAAACCCGATGGTGAGCGCATGCAAGGGTGCGAGGCCCAGAGCGACTATGCCCATTAGCAATAACAGGCTTTGCGCAGCGTATAGGGCCAGCGATACACCGAGCCACGCAAACGCCACATGCAAGACCGCGAGCAAGCGCAGCTTGAAACTTTTGCGGAGTTGCCAACGCAACGTGAGCCACATGGCAACAGACGCTGCGGGCGCATCGAAGAGCCAGGTCCATTGCGGCATACCAACTATCACGAGCAGCGCGTGGCCGGCGAAGCAACCCAGTAAGACATAGAGCGCCCAAAGCGGCCGCACCACCGTATAGTCGGGCAATACCGAACTGGAAAAGAAAGGAATCATGCGATGAGAAACCGCCACGAAGACGGGCAGCAGAAATAACCACACGCCTCCCGTCAGCGCCAACGGAGCAAGCCAGCCCGGGCCACCGCCGGCGAAACCCAAGAAAGCCGCCAGGCATAAAGCACCCGCGCATAGCCCCGCCACCGTTGTCTTGAGGTGCGCTCGCCCGCTGCCTCCTAGCGCCGCCCGCCATAATTCAGGCAAGCCGCTACACCAACCCAGCAGCACCAATAGCAGCGCCGGCAGCATGAGCGGCGGCCAAAACAGCGCCGCATAAAAGGCGATCCAGCCCAGACTCATGAGCACAAAAGCACTGATATAAGAAAACGGGGTGATAGGCTCGGCATTCACCCAACGCGGCCCCGCCGTCATGAGGAAACCGAACATGAAAAACGGAAAAAAGCCAAACATCATGAGCGCCCCATGCGCCCAGAGTGGTGGCAAGGTCCAGGTGGGCAAAACCGGCATCGCGCCCGTGCGGCCGGCGAGGTCCAGCGCCCACCACAGCATGGCGAGCACACCTTGCGTCGCGCCCGCCATGAACATGACGCGATGCGGCGCAGAAAAAAAGATGGCACGATTGTTCATACGATATTCCCTCTTCAGTAGCGGGTGACCGGCACGCCCGGCGCCCGCGTTTCCATGCTATGTTTCACACGCCTCGGCACGGCGTAGACCCCAATGCACACCGACAAACTCGACATCGCTCAAATCCTCAAGCGCATTCCGCTGTTTCAGGAACTCGCCCAGGAGCAACTTGATCACCTCGCCGCACAAAGCCGCGAAAAGCGTTTGCAAAAAGGCGAGAACCTTTTCCAGAAGGGCGATCCATCGCGCGGCTTCTACGTTGTAGTGTACGGCCAGATGAAGCTGGCGTTTCCTTCTGCCAATGGCAACGAGAAGGTCGTCGAGCTGATCGGCCCACAGCAAAGCTTCGGCGAAGCGGTCATGTTCATGGATCGTCCCTATCCGGTGTTCGCCGAATCGCTCACCGACACCCTGCTGGTGCACATCGCCCGCGCCGCCGTGTTCGACATGCTGGAAACCGACAGCTCCTTCGCGCGCCGCATGCTGGCCGGCTTGTCCGTGCGCCTGCATGGCCTGATCCGCGATGTGGAATCTTACTCCCTGCGCTCCAGCATGCAGCGTGTGATTGGCTTTCTGCTTGAGCGTGCCGGCAGCGATGAAGACAAAACCGGCGACGTCAACATCGAGCTGCCCACCAGTAAGCAGGTCATCGCCTCACGCCTCAACCTCACGCCGGAAACGCTGTCACGCATTTTCAACGAACTTGCCCAAGCCAAGCTCATCACCGTACAAGGCAAGCAAATCACCGTGCATGACGTGCGTCTCTTGCGCGAGTTTGAACCCTAACCAGGCTATCTTATTTTCACCTCTCCTCACCACTACTCACCTCTTCAGTGCAAGCGCACGCTGGTAGCGCACATACAAACGCACGCCGGTGATGAGATTCCATTCCAGCAACCCAAAAGACGCAATGAGCGCCAAGCCTGCGGCGTAAGCCAAGGGCGGCCATGCGACCGCCAGCAGGCACAGCAACAGCGCGGCAAGATGCGCACGGAATTGCCAGCGCATGCGCGATTCAGGGATCATCTGTTTCATGTTGGGTACGGCCGGCCCCGGCTTGCCGAGATTCTGCAAATGCATCCAGTTGATGAAGGGCACGATCTTGTAGAGCATGCCGCTGATCACGGCGCAGAACATACCGACAATCAGCAAGGCCCCGAGTAGAAATGGCGTGCCTGCGTAGTCGCCAACCGCCACCACGCTCCACTGCGAGACCGCCAGCACGGCGGCGGCGATAAGAGAGATCATCGCCGCGCGCCAGAACAGCAAAGTCGGCTCGACGATCTTGCGCCTGCGCTGCGCTTGCAGGCGCAGGGTAACTACCCCGAAAGCGGCCACCAGAGCGGCTCCCAGGCATGCCAATAGCGTCTGCGCGCCCTCAAGCCGCGCCTGCGGCAACCACAGCAGCGACCACACGAGCAGGACGGCCGCCAAACCCCGCGGCAACCCGCGCGCGAGGGTTGGCTTATAAGGCGGCGTCAATTGAAACATCGGCACCACCAGCAAAGCCACCCCCATCACCAAGGTCAGACTCCAGCCAAGCAAGCCCCACGCCGCATGGACCTGCGTGAGTTCGATGAGGGGCAGCGACAAATTCCAGCCGAAACTGGAAGCGAGCGTAACGCCGAAGCCAACAGTGATGGCCAACCCGCCCACCGCCAGACGCAACGCCAATACGGTCGCGCTCTTGGCCGACGTGCGGAACAAGGCCACCAGCACAACGACTGCGAATGTGCCCAGCCCGACTACCAACACCGGCGCGGCCAGGCGAAACAGCCACGGCGATTCGCTGAGGAAACCCGCGATCAGCAGCACACTACCCAGTGTCAGCCCGACATGCGTGAGACTAGCCACCGCCCGCGGCCGCCAGATATTCGCGCCCACCACCACCGGCAGCAGTTGCAGAAGCGCGCCACACATGGCTTGCGACATGAAGCCCAGCGCCAGCAAATGCGTCAACGCCAAGGTTGCGGGCGACCAGCGAGAGACCAAAACATCGCCGCCCTGCCATAGCAATAACAAGCCAGCGCCTACGCCGAAGAGGGGCGCCGTGAGGAAGAAGCGAAAGGGTACGGAAACGGGCGGCGCCTGCTCGAAAGAAAGTGCGGGCTGCATGTCAGCCGGCGTGGGTGATATGCACTTCCACCGTGCCATCCGGGCGCGTGTCCGTCCGATGGCGATAGCCGTTTTTGTCGAGCACGGCATAGAGGGGATGCGGCACGCAATACAACAGCAGCACGAGCTCATCGTCTGTCTGCAGAGTGTCCAGCGCCGCCAGCGTGAGTTCCAGCGGCTCGGGCGGCATCAGGCTACGGCCGTCTATGACATGCTGCGCACTCACCATTACACCTTGAGTGCCATTTCGATCTTGGCTTTCAGCGCAACATCGGCGGACAGCGCTTCATCGCACATGGGATAGAGGATGTTTTCCTCTTTCATGTTGTGCTGCTGCATCAACATGAGCAAGGTATCGGCCGCGCCGGCAAAGTCATCGGTGTTGTGCTGCGTCTGCGCTTCTTCCATTTGCAGTAGCAGGCGCCGCATTTGCGCATGCTCGCCACGCATGACATCCGTCGGCCCGCCAGTCATGCCGGTCTGCTGTTCGAAGGCGGGAAACAACGCGTCTTCTTCGACACCGAAGTGGGCCAGCATTTCGTCACGAAAGCGCGTGAAGCTTGTTGCACAACCCGTCCAGTCGCCGCGCTGGGCGGCCTCTTCGGCGGTTGCAAAGTCGCTGTCGCAACGTTTGTGGTGCTCGTGCAAGTCGCTGGTGATGCCATTCATGGTGTGTACTCCGGTGAGACAAGGGAACATTGTCACCGTTCGCTCATCGAAGAGGTTTGATGCCAGTCAAGTTTGCGCCAGGCTCAAGCTTGAGTGCCTGGCCGATCTTGAGGAGCCTCGAAGCGTCGTCAGGGGCTTGGATTTTGTGTTGCCCGCCCGTCTACGATGCTTGATCTGCGTCAATCGTAAGCGTGACTACATTCTATAATGTGACCTCACACAGCGAGGGTAGACAATATGTTCAAGCACATTCTGGTTCCCACCGATGGTTCGGCGCTCTCCAACCACACGGTGAAGAAGGCGGTGAAGTTCGCCAGCGAAATAGGTGCCAAGATTACATTCCTCTACGCCAAGCCGGATTTCCCCGTGGCCTTTTATGGTGAGGGGGCTCTAATCGATCCGACTACGCCGCAAAAGTTCGTCGAGATGGCGGAAACGCAGGCGCAGAAAATTTTTGCGGCCTCGTGCAAAACAGCGGAGGCGGCGGGCGTGACCTGCAACGCGCTGGCCATGACCAGTGATGTGCCCTATGAAGCCATTATCCAGGCGGCGACGGACGCAAAGTGCGATCTGATTTTCATGGCCTCGCACGGCCGCCGCGGTTTGTCCGGCCTGTTGCTCGGCTCGGAAACGCAAAAGGTGTTGACGCACTCCAAGGTGCCGGTACTGGTTTATCGCTAATCTTTGTTAGTTGGAGCACGGCATGTTGAACAGGGCGCTCTCCATCATCCTTGACGAACATCGTTCACTGGCGGCGGTGATACACGGCATGCGTTTTGTTGTGCGTGAAATCCGCGATAAGAACGCCACACCCGACTTCAAGTTGCTCTGGG
This sequence comes from Gammaproteobacteria bacterium, assembly GCA_038322845.1. Lineage (GTDB taxonomy): Bacteria > Pseudomonadota > Gammaproteobacteria > Burkholderiales > Rhodocyclaceae > Desulfobacillus. The sequence goes on along the minus strand of JBBQGH010000029.1, from coordinate 17,510 downwards.
CGATGATTTATTACATCGAAACTTTTCCGCAAAAGCTGCATCACTCCAAGGAAGAGGCCTACCTGTTCCGCAGCCTGAAGGCACGCACGCATGCTGCGGACAAGGTGATCTTCGAGTTGGAGGAGCAGCATCGCGCCGGAGAAGGCGCCGTGCATGCCTTGAATCAGGCGCTGGGCCGCTTTGAGGCCGGCGTACCCGGCGGCAAAGAGGCGTTCATCGCGGCCGCGGAAACCTTCGCCGATCAAATGGCGCGCCACATGGCCATGGAAGAAAATGTGGTGATCCCCCTCGCCAAACAACATCTGCTCGCCGACGACTGGGTGCAGATCGCCGAAGCCTTCGGCGCGAATGGCGACCCGCGCTTCGGCGCCGATCCGGACGACGAATTTCGCGAATTATTCTCGCGCATAGTGAACCTTGCCCCACCGCCGATAGGCGTAGGGCCGTCGCATGGATAGCGATCTCCGATGCGTAGCGTGGGCAGCTTTGCTGCCCACGCTACGTTGCAACTTGGCTGCGCGCAGGGCGCAGCAAGCGTTTCAATCCGTCGAACACCAATAGGCTGACCAAGCTCGCTGCCACGCCTAAGCTGGCGGTTAGCGTGCCGAGTTCGCCGAAGCGGAACAGGCCGCGCAGCGCCGTTAGGGTCATGACCAGCGCCAAGCCGGTTATGGCGCCGAACACCACCCACCACAGCGCGCGGTTGCCGCCGCCCAGAAGCGTTTGTGCGCCGTGACGCAATGAGCGGCTCGCCAGCACCAAGGCCACGTTGCAGCCGACCATGGTGAGGAACACCGTGGCGCGCAGCTCGCCTTCGCTCACCCCTTGCGCCAGCGCCACACCATAGACGGCGACGGACAATACCAAGGCGGCCGCACCTTGCAACAAACTTAAAGCCAGCAGCCGGCCGCCAAACAAGGGCTGCGTTGAATCACGTGGCGGACGTTGCATTAGGCCCGCCTCTTCCGGCTCGGCCTCGAAAGCGATGGAGCAGGCCGGATCGATAATCAGTTCGAGAAACACGATATGCGCCGGAAACAGCAGCAGCGGCTGGCCCAGCAAGACCGGCAGCAACGACATGCCAACGATGGGCACATGCACCGCCAGCGTATAACTCATGGCTTTTTGCAGGTTGTCGTAGATGCGCCGCCCCAGGCGCACCGCCGCCACGATGGCGCTGAAATCGTCGTCCAGCAGCACCATGGCAGCGGCCTCGCGCGCGACATCGGTGCCGCGTTTTCCCATGGCCACACCGATGTGTGCGGCCTTGAGGGCTGGCGCGTCATTCACGCCGTCGCCGGTCATGGCCACGATCTCGCCGTTGGCCTTGAAGGCTTCGACCAACCGCAGCTTTTGTTGCGGCACGATGCGCGCGAAGACATCCACGTCACGCACCCGTTTGCGTAATTGGGCGTCGCTCATGGCGGCGCTCATTGCCTCAATCTCGCTGCCGCAAAGCACCGCTTCCGAGTTGAGCGCCAGCTCGCGCGCGATGGCTTGGGCGGTGCGCGGGTAATCGCCGGTAATCATCACCACGCGTATGCCGGCCTGACGGCACAGCGCAATGGCCGCAGGCGCCGCGCGGCGTATGGGGTCGTGCAAGGCCACCAGACCGACAAACTCGAAATCGATATCGTGCTGCTGGTCCGGCCAGGGCGCGGTGGCCAGCTTGGCGCGGGCCACGCCGAGCACGCGCAAGCCGCGCTCGGCAAGCGCGTTGGCGGCAGCCTGTATGCGCGCGGCTTTGTCCGCAGGTAAGTGACACAAATCGACAATCGCTTCGGGCGCGCCCTTGGCGGCGACGACATGCCCCTCCTCGGCAAGCGTCGCGCCGCGCCAGACGTGCGACATGGCCAGCAAGGCAGGCGTCAGGCGATACTCGTGCACCAAGGACCAATCCGCATGCAAGGCCCGCACCTCATCGAGCGACTGTCGCCCGAGTTCGTGAAAAGCCCGCTCCATGGGATCGAAGGGCTCGCGCTCGCTGGCGAGCACGCCGTACTCGATCAGCGCGTGCCAGGCCGGCGGCACGGCGCGTGGATCGTCGACCTCATGAATCGCATCGCCGGCATAGAGGGCGCGGATCATCATGCGGTTTTCAGTCAGCGTGCCAGTTTTGTCCACGCACAATACGGTGGTGGCGCCCAAGGTTTCGATGGCACCCATGCGGCGCGTCAGCACCCGCTGCTTGGCAATGCGCCAGGCGCCGAGTGCGAGAAACACCGTGAGGATCACGGGAAATTCTTCCGGCAAAGCGGCCATGGCGAGGGTGATGCCGGCCAACAGCGCTTGCAGCCAGTCGCCACGCAACACGCCATGCGCCACCACCAGCACCGCGCAGAGCAAGATGGCGAGCAACGCTAGACGCCGCACCAAGGCGCGCATTTGCGTTTGCAGGGGCGAAGCGCCGCTCTGCGCTGCTTCTAGCGATTTGCCGATGCGGCCCATGGCGCTTTGTGCGCCGATGGCCATGACGCGCGCCAAGCCGCCGCCTTGCACCAGTACGCTGCCGGCATAGACCCAGGCCTGGTCGTCGCCGCCGGGCTGCGGCGCGTCGGTGCTGGATAGGTCTGGCAACTCGTCCGCATTGAGCGGGCGCTTGCGCACCGGCACCGATTCGCCAGTGAGCAGCGACTCATCGGCGGACAAATCGTTGCAAGCAATGAGCGCGGCATCGGCGGCGACGCGGTCGCCTTCCGCCAACACCAGCAAGTCGCCGCGCACGACTTCACGGCCGGCAATGCGCTGCTGCTGGCCATCGCGAATGACCAACGCACGCGGGCTGGAAAGATCACGCAGCGCTTCCAGCACGCGCTCGGTCTTGTGCTCCTGGATGACGGTGATGGCGATGATGAGCGCGACGAAGCACAGCAGCATGACGGCTTCCTGCACATCGCCCAGCAGAAGATAGATGCCCCCCGCTGCCACCAGCAACAGGAACATCGGCTCGCGCATCACTTCCCACACGATGTGAGCGAGCGAATTCCGGCGAGGCGGAGAAAGTTCGTTGTAGCCCTCGGCAGCCAGGCGGCGCACCGCTTCGACGTTAGAGAGGCCTTCCGCCTGGTTTGTGCGGTCGGTGCCGGATTCGGCCATGGGGGTTGCAGTGTTCATCATCATCGGCGGTAGCGAGAAATAGTCGACCTTACTCGGCGCCCGGTGTGGTTTCTGTCAGCCATCGCATCGCTGAGTGCAAAAAAACGCTGGGCCGGAGTTGCCCGCGCTCATTTTGACGCGCCCGCTTCGACAACTTATTCCAGGGGCTGTAGGTACAGGCTGCCAAACGGGGCAATCGCCCCAGGAGGCGTCCCGCACCAGGCAGGGTCCGTTGCGCCCAGCAAAACGCGACGTTCCACTTCCTTGCGGCGTTGGCGGCTGCGCTCCAGGGCGAGGGCGATGCGATCTAATAGCGCCTGATCATTGAATGGCTTTTGCAGAAAATCTACCGCGCCGTCGCGCATCGCCTGCACGGCGGTAGGCCCATCGGCGTGGCCGGAAACAAAAATAATGGGTGCGGCGAATCCCGACCCCAGTCGCGATTGCAGTTCCAGGCCGCTCATGCCGGGCATGCGTAAATCGAGCACCAGACAATCACATTCGTGGCGGTGCGGATCGTCGAGAAATTCGCGCGAGGAACCATAACTGCGCACTTCCAAGCCCACGGTTTCTATGAGCATGGCGAGCGACGCCCGCACCACGTTATCGTCGTCGACGACGTAGACGATGCCTGTTCCAGTTATGCCTGTCCCACTCATACCTGCACCTCGTCAGCGACGGGCAGCGAGAAATGGAAAATTGTACCGCCGCCCGAATTAGGCACCGCCCATAAGCGCCCACCGTGAGCCTCTAAAATGGATCGGCTGATGGAGAGGCCCATGCCCATGCCTTCTGGCTTGGTGGTAAAGAAGGGCGCGAAAATATCCGCGCCTATAGGGTCGGGCAGCCCACCGCCGTGATCCGCCACCGAAACTTCGACCTCCGCGGGACATAACTGCCGCGTGCTGATACGAATTCGCCTGCCTGAAGAGGTGCCTTCCATGGCTTCTATGCCATTCTTGATGAGATTGAATAAAACCTGTTCGATCTGTATGCGATCAGCGCGCACGAGCGGTAACTGCGGGTCGAGATCCAATTCGATGGCCACCTCGCTGGCCTTGCCCTGTATGCTCGCCAGATGTGCCAGTTCGCCCACGACGTCATTGACATTAAGTGGCTGGCGATCCGGGTCGCGCTTCTTCACGAAGTCGCGCATGCCGTGAATGATCTCGCCGGCACGCAGCGCCTGCTGGCCGATGATGCCGAATAAATCTTGTAGCTTGGCGGGGTCGGCTTGACCTTCCAGCCGCCGCAACCCGACGCTGCTGAAATTACTAATGGCGGTGAGTGGCTGATTCAACTCGTGCGCGATCGCCGAGGCCATTTCTCCCATGGTGATCAAGCGCGCGCTATGCAGAAGTTGCGACTGGCGCTGACGTTCGTGTTCTTCGGTTTGCTTGCGCTCAGTGATGTCTTCCTTAATGGCAACAAAGTGCGTGATAGTGCCATCCACATCAAGGAGAGGCGTGATATGGCCATGCTCCCAGTAAGTGCTGCCGTCCTTGTGGCGACAATGCAACTCGCCTGACCACTGCTTGCCGGACCTGAGCGACTGCCACATGGGTATCGCCTCTTCGGTCGGATGCTCGCCCGAACGCAGCAAATCCGCGTTGCGCCCCAGCATGTCGTTCAGCGTGTAACCGCTGCCCTGAGTGAATTTCGGATTGACGTATTCCACCCGACCGTCGCGGTCGGTAATGAGTATGGCTACCGGGCTCTGCTCCACCGCCATGGACAGCTTGCGCAATGCCTGCTGCGTACGCATTTGCGCGGTAACGTCATGGGCTAGCACCAGACACGCGGCTTGCCCCTCGAACTCTATGTCGTGCGACGCGATTTCTACATCGGCCAGCGTGCCATCCTTACGGCGATAGAGTGTGGTCTTAGCGGAAGGCGCGAGCAAGGCGGCGCCGCGAGGTATGAGATCGCCCAAGCTCATGGAAAGAAATTCCGCGCGGGTGTAGCCATATTGGCGTATCGCGGCATCATTAACGGCGAGGAAGCGCAGGTTGGCACGCTCATAGACCCAGACCGGAATCGGGTTGGCGTGGAACAACTCACGATGCGTGGTCTCACTACGGCGCAAGTCCTCTTCGGCAGTGCGGCGCTCCGTGATGTCTCGCACTATGACCTGACTCAACTGACGACCACGATCCGTGTAGACCGCGCCGTGCACGTCGGCGTAGAAAGAGCTGCCATCCAGGCGCATGAGCCGCTGCTCCAACACCGGTAAAAGCGAACCTGAGGGAGGCAAATCGCGCTGCTCCATCGCCTGGTCGCGGTAGTCTGGATGCAGGAAATCCGGCACATGCCGCCCGATCAACTCAGAGGCGCTCGCTGCGCCGAAGAGCCGCGCCGCCGCCGGATTGACGAACGTCACCTGCCCATCCTGATGGATAAGAATGCCGTCGGGCAATGATTCAACCAGCAAGCGATAGCGCTCCTCGCTTTCCCGCAAAACATCGACCATGGCCTTCTGATCGGTGCCATCGCGCAAGGTAGCGATGACGCAATCCTCGCCGTCGAGCTTGAAGGCACGCGCGGAGACAAAAAAATAACGACGCTGACCATCCCGGCAGACGGACCAAAAGCCCATGTCGGAGACCGTTTCGCCCGCCTGCAAGCGCCGCACGAAGGTGGGGCCGTGAACGTCGTCCTGAAGCAACTTGAGGTCGGGCAGGGTCCGCCCCACAGCGGCCACGGCGGCGTAGCCAAACACTTCGGTAAAAGCCGCGTTGATCTCGACAATCAAACCATCCGTCAAACGCGTCACCACCACAGGATCAGGTAACGCTGCGAATACCCGGGCCGGCTTATCCGCACTCGGCCGGATATCATCCGGGAGGCGTTTTTTTCGCGTGATGAATGGTATTAGCATAGGATTCGGCAAAATTACGCGCCGTCCACGCTGAGTAGGTACTCCGAACCAGCGGCAGGCGTGACGCAAGCTTGAGGATACCGCGGCCCGCTGTCAATCCTTGCGATCGGGTTACTCTTATTTCTCGTGCTTGGGCAAGTCCGGCAGCCGCTCTTCGCCGGGCAGCGGGGAACGCTGCGGCGTTTCAGCTCGGGACTGAATGAAGCAGGTAAAGGCGCTGGAACAAGCCGCCATGAACCAGAAGAAAAAGAAGCCGAGCGAGTAAACCGCCACACGGGACAGTTCGTGCTGCATGCCAAATACCTGAAGGTCCTCCGGGTCAAACAGCGTGAAGAAGAGCGTCTCAGCCATGCCACCAACGACAAAAGACGGCCAGAGTATCCCGATCAGCAGTTTCATTTTGCGCGCCCCGTGAGCGGTAACAGTACGACCTCGCTCCCCTCCTTGAGCGTCGCCAGCCCGGCGAGGCGCCAACTTGCCCCCTCGTCTGTTTCGTTTTCGAGCAAGAGCTGCCTCCGCCCTGCCGGCGCGCTGGCTAGCACGCCGCCATATAAACCGTCGCGGCCGTTCAATACCACTACCTGGTCGAGGCCGCTGCGCGTGGGATGCGAGAGCGTCAGGCGCAAGCGTGTAGGCAAAGGCGCGTCGGCATGTGCGGTGAGACGCAGTTCTATGCGCCCTTCACGCCAGTTGAGGAAAGCTTGGAGCCCCATGGCCTGCGCGCGTTCGCCGCGCGCCAACGTGCGGTTGATAGCGAGCCCCTGTTTGTAGTAATCGTCTGCGACCAAGCCGTCGTCGCTTTTGATAGCGAGCCACAGCGTTATGAAGCTGGCGACGACAACGATGCCTGGCCCGGCGATCAAGAGCCAGGGCCAACGATGGCGATACCAGGGGGCGGGAACGGTGATGCTCATGGGATGCTCCTCATGGACGCAGGAAGCTGGCCTTTTCGCGCACGACGACGTCGTCGTGGTTGATGGCCCGCACTTCGAAATAAATGCGGTTCGAGCCGTGCTTGCCGGCTTTCTCGGCGGCACGTACCCGCACCGAAACACTTTGCGTAGTGGCTGCCGGCACTTCGACTATGCGTTCTGAGGAGACCTGGATCGTCTCCATGCCGCTCACGTCTATGACGAAACGGCGTGGCTCTTCGGCGGTGTTCATAATCTGCAGGCGGTACAGGTTCTCGATCTGCTCGCCCTGGCGTTCGCCTACTTGTTCGTCGGGAACCTCGCGCGCCATGGCCGCGCGATCGCGAATCACATCCACCTTAAGCGGCACACGGTGCCATAACATCCAGCTGGCAGAAACCATGATGGCGCACAGTATGGCGCCATAGAGCAGCGTGCGTGGCCGGATGACGTGAGCGACGATTTCGCTTCCGCCCCAATTCTTGGCCAAGGCATGCTCGGTGGAATAGCGGATCAGGCCTTTGGGATAGCCCATTTTCTCCATGACCTGATCGCAGCCGTCGATACAGGCCGAGCAGCCGATACATTCGTATTGCAAGCCATCGCGTATGTCGATGCCGGTGGGACAGACTTGCACGCAGATCCCGCAATCGACGCAATCACCCAGGCCGGCGGCCTTGTAATCGGTTTTCTTTGAACGCGCTCCCCGCGGCTCGCCACGCGCCGCATCGTAGGTGACGATGAGCGTATCCGGATCGAACATCACGCCCTGGAAACGCGCATAGGGACACATGTATTTGCAGACCTGCTCGCGCATGAAGCCGGCGTTGCCCCAGGTGGCGAAGGCATAGAAAAAGATCCAGAAGGTTTCCCAAGGTCCCAGCTGCCAAGTGACGAACGAGCCGACGAGTTGGCGTATAGGCGTGAAGTAGCCCACGAAGGTGATGCCGGTCCACAACGCCAACGCGATCCAGGCCCCCTGCTTGGCCGCCTTCAGCCCGAACTTGCGTGCACTTAGCGGCGCAGCGTCGAGCTTCATGCGCGCCATGCGGTCACCCTCGATGCGGCGTTCTATCCACATGAAAATTTCCGTGTAGACAGTTTGCGGGCAAGCATAGCCGCAGAATAGACGGCCGGCGATGGCAGTGAATAAGAACAGCGCCAGCGCCGAAATAATCAGCAATACCGCTAGATAAACGACATCTTGGGGCCAGAAGACCAGACCGAAAATATAGAACTTGCGCTCCGTCAAGTGAAATAGCACGGCCTGGCGGCCGTTCCAATTCATCCAGCAGAGTCCATAAAACAAAGCCTGGGTGAAGAAAACAAAGAACCAGCGCCAGGTAGCGAACATGCCCGTGACAGCGCGTGGATAAATCTTTTTCTGGATTTCGTAGAGCGCCGCTTCCTTGATGGGGAAGACTTTGTGCTCGGTGGGAGGGGCTGCGGCCGGTCGGGCCATTTTGCGAGTCTCGGTTTAATCGAATAAAGCCGTGGGACGATAGCCCGACGGCGCTGAAATAGCGATCTTACTTGGCGCTTACTTGCCTGTCTGCGTCGAAAGCCCGTACACGTAGGCCGCCAGCAGATGAATCTTGGCATCGCCCAGGAAATCCTTGTGGGCGGGCATTTTGTTGGTGCGTCCTTGGGTGATCGTCTCAAAAATAGTTTCTTCCGAAGAACCGTAGAGCCAAACCTTATCCGTTAAGTTGGGTGCGCCGATGGCCTGGTTGCCTTTGGCATCCGGGCCATGACAGGCGGCGCAGACGGCAAATTTCTCCTTACCGCGGATTACCCGCGCCGCATCCGCCGATAGCCCCGACAGGGAGCGTACATAGTGCGCCGCATCTTTGGCGTCCTCGCCGGTCAGCATGCCTGGTGGCATCATGCCGTTGCGGCCATCAGTAATGCTGGTCTTGATTTGTTCTGGCTCGCCGCCGTATAGCCAGTCGTTATCTGTCAGATTGGGGAAGCCCTTGGCGCCGCGAGCATCTGAGCCGTGGCATTGCGCACAATAGTTGACGAAGAGCCGTTCACCTATTTGCCGCGCCTTGGGATCGGCTGCGACCAGCTTGATGTCTTGCTTGAGATACTGCTCAAAAAGCGGCGCGTACTGCGCATTGGCTATTTGCATCTCCTCGTTGTATTGCCCCTGCGAAGTCCACCCGAAGGCGCCCTTGTAGCTGCCCAGGCCGGGATACACGGCGAGATAAGCAAGCGCAAAAAACACCGTGAGGTAGAACAGCCACATCCACCAGCGTGGCAGCGGATTGTTGTACTCGCATAGATCTTCATCCCAAATATGCTCTTTCAGTTCCGGCTCGGTACCCGCAGGCAGTTGTTTGACCTTGCTTTGGCTCCATAACAATACGCCGCAGCCGACGATGCTCACCAGCGTGATCAGCGAGACGTAGACGCTCCAAAAGCCGTTGGCAAAATCGCTCATGGTGTTTTTCTTTCTGCTACTTTTCTTTCTGCTGCCGTTCCTTCTGCTACTGTTCTTTCTGCTATTTTTCCTCCTGCTATCTTTCCTTCCCCATGCCGAGCGTCCAATTGGCTTGGTGGAAACTCCTCGTCAGCGAAAGGTAGCTGCGCCGCCTCGTCGAAGGCTCGCTTGCGTCTGCTGGAATAGGCCCAAAATACGATGCCCAGGAAAACCAGAAAAGACACCACCGTGATTGCGATGCGGATGTCATTAACATTCATGAATCACCTCGTCTGCTTGAGCGACGTGCCCAGCCCTTGCAAGTGGGCGATCAGCGCGTCGAGCTCACTCTTGCCTTCGAGTTGCTTCCTGGCACCGGCGATTTCTTCGTCGGTATAAGGCACGCCCACCGCACGCAGAGCGCGCATCTTGGCTTCGATATCCTTGGTCTCCAGCGGCGTGTCGAGCCAGAAGTAGGCGGGCATATTCGATTCCGGCACCACGTCACGCGGATTCAGCAAATGCACGCGATGCCATTGGTCGGAGTAACGTCCGCCGACGCGCGCCAGATCGGGCCCCGTGCGCTTGGAGCCCCACTGGAAGGGATGGTCATAGACGAACTCACCGGCCACCGAATAGTGGCCATAGCGCTCTGTCTCGGCGCGGAAGGGGCGGATCATCTGCGAATGGCAGTTATAGCAACCTTCGCGGATGTAAATGTCGCGGCCGGAGAGCTGTAGCGCGTCGTAGGGCTTCAAGCCGGTCACGGGCTCCGTAAGCGAACGCTGAAAAAACAGCGGAATGATCTCCACCAGCCCGCCTACCGAGACCACCAGCACAACGAGAACAATCATCCAGCCGATCTTGCGCTCTATGAAATCATGCGTGAGTTTCATTGCATGCTCCCTTAGGCTGGCCTGGCGGCGGGCAACGGCACCGGCGCGTCATAAGGCTGCTTGCCGACCACGGTCTTCCAGATGTTGTAAGCCATGATCAGCATGCCGAACAGGAACAGGCTGCCCCCCGCCAGGCGGATGGTCCAGAACGGATAGGTGGCCTTCACGCTCTCGACGAAGGCATAGGTCAGCGTGCCGTCGCTATTGGTGGCGCGCAACATCAGCCCTTGCATCACGCCGGCGATCCACATTGAAGTGATATAGAGCACGACACCGATAGTCGATACCCAGAAGTGCACCGTGATGAGACGGATGCTGTACATGGCCTGTTGGCCAAACAGACGCGGGATCATGTAATAGAGAGAACCGATGGAGATCATCGCCACCCAGCCCAACGCACCGGAGTGCACGTGGCCGATGGTCCAATCCGTGTAATGAGACAGCGCATTGACTGTCTTGATGGACATCATCGGGCCTTCGAAAGTCGACATGCCGTAGAAGGACAGCGAGGTGATCAGGAATTTCAAAATCGGATCGTCGCGCAGCTTATGCCAGGCGCCGCTGAGCGTCATGATGCCGTTGATCATGCCACCCCAGGAGGGCGCCAACAGGATGAGCGAAAACACCATGCCGATCGACTGCGCCCAATCCGGTAACGCCGTGTAATGCAAATGGTGGGGACCGGCCCACATATAGGTGAAGATGAGTGCCCAGAAGTGCACCACCGAGAGGCGGTATGAATAAATCGGCCGGCCGGCTTGCTTGGGCACGAAGTAGTACATCATGCCGAGGAACCCGGCAGTAAGAAGAAAGCCGACGGCGTTGTGACCGTACCACCACTGCACCATGGCGTCTTGCACGCCGGCGTAGGCGGAGTAGCTCTTCCACATGGTCACGGGGATGGCCGCGCTGTTCACCAGGTGTAGCAGCGCCACCACCAGGATAAAGCCGCCATAGAACCAGTTGGCGACATAGATATGCGACACCCGACGCTTGCCGATAGTGACAAAAAACACAATGGCGTAGCAGACCCACACCAGCGCGAGGAGAATGTCGATAGGCCATTCGAGTTCCGCGTACTCCTTCGCCTGGGTATAGCCCAAGGGCAAGGTGATGACGGCGGCGACGATGACGAGTTGCCAGCCCCAGAATGTGAACGCCGCAAGGCGATCCGAAAACAAGCGCACCTGGCACGTCCGCTGCACGACATAGTAGGACGTAGCAAACAAGGCCGAGCCGCCGAAGGCAAAGATCACCGCGTTGGTATGTAACGGCCGGAGCCTCCCATAGGAAAGCCAGGAAGTCACATTGAGTTCCGGCCACACCAGTTGGGCAGCGAGTATTACGCCCACCAGCATGCCCACGATGCCCCACACCACCGCCATGATGGCGAACTGGCGCACTACCTTGTAATTGTAGGTGGATTCAGTCTGCATGGAGTGCCCCACAGTAGTACGACATTTTTTGTGGCATATATTTAGAGATTTAGAGCGGCGGTTACACGGAAGGACCGATGCAATTCTAGCAGCGGATGCAGGCCGCAAGATACCGCCGATCAAGCGCGAATCGGTTGATGCAAATCAAACAATGGCGGCACAAAAGAGTCCGTTTTAGGTAGGTCGTCCGACGCGAAACCGGATAAAACTTCCAAGGAAATTAAGCGCCCAAAATCAAGAAGTGCTGTTCTCGCGCGTGGATTTTTCGTCGGCCGAGGGATGCGCTGTGTCGTCATCCATCAGCACACGATACGCGGGCCCCTCCATATCGTCGTACTGACCGCTCTTGACGGACCACCAGAAGATGGCGCCGATTAGAAACACCAGCACGACCGATAGCGGAATCAGCAGATAAAGACTTTCCATCAGTACGCGCTCTCCACGCTCTCCACGCTCTCCACGCTCTCCACGCTGTCCACGCTATCTCGCTGCAAGCGCAAGGCATTGGTCACCACGAGCAGTGAACTCATGGACATACCAACGCCAGCCATCCACGGCGTAATCCAACCCAACATCGCCAGTGGAATCGCCACCAGGTTGTAGGCGAAGGCCCATACAAGATTCTGTCGAACGATACGCAAGCTGCGTCGCGCAAACCTCACCGCTTCCGCGATAAGCGCGACGTTGTCGCCTAAAAGCACCGCATCAGCGCAATTCCGTGCCAGCTCGGTTCCGCTACCCATAGCCACTGACACCTGTGCCTGCGCCAACACCGGCGCATCATTAACGCCATCACCCATCATAGCAACGATGGCGCCTTGGGCTTGCAGGCGCGCGATAAAATCATGCTTGGCCTGCGGCGTCATATTGCCGTGCGCGTCGTCTATGCTGAGAGCATGCGCAACGTTAGCGACAGCAGTGGGCCCATCACCCGAGAGCATGCTCACGCGGCAGCCTAGCGCCCTCAGATTGGCGATCAACTCACTCGCCTGGGGGCGAATGTCGTCGCCGAACCGAAAGATAGCCAGCCAGCCGCGCTGATCCGCCAACGCCACGCAGGTGTCGCCGCTCGCCTGCATGGTCATCACTTCGGACGGCAGGGCTAGCCCCTGCAAGGCCTGTACAAATTGAGGGCGGCCCAGGCGAACCAAGCCGCCGGCGAGTGTGCCTTCGACGCCCTCTCCCGTGTGCGTCTGGCTGTTCGTTATGGTCCTGTTCGTTATCGTTGGGATTGTGGCGTTATTTGACAACGCTTGCTTCAGCGCCGCGCCGATGGCATGTCCCGAACCCGACTCCAGCCCCGCCGCTATGTGCAAGACTTCGTCGGAAGAGTTGGCGCCCAGCGTTTTAATTTCCAGCAGCCGTAGGCGGCCCCAGGTGAGCGTGCCGGTTTTGTCGAAAACGAAGTGCGTCACACGCGCCAAGGTTTCGATCGCGTGCCCCCGCGACACTAGGAGCCCGAGCCGCGATAGCGCACCGGTGGCAACTGCGAGTGCCGTGGGCGTGGCTAGAGAAAGCGCGCACGGGCAGCTCACCACCAGTACGGAAACGAAAACCCACAATGCGCGTTGCGCATCGATCTGGCTCCATACCAAGCCGGTGGCCAGCGCCAGGACCAGTAGCACCGCCACAAACCAGCTCGCCACCCGGTCCGCCAGCGCGACCACATGGGGTTTCTCGGTGATGGCACGCTCCATCAGCCGGACGATTGCAGCCAAACGTGTCGCATCGCCCACACGCGCAACGCGCACGATGAGCGGGCTGCGCCTGTTGATCGCCCCGCCGGTGACCTCACTGCCAACCACCTTGGCGACGGCATGGCTCTCACCAGTCAGCAAGGATTCATCAACCTCGCTCTCGCCTTGAAGCACGGCACCATCCGCCGGAATGACACTGCCCGGCGCCACCAGTACCGCGTCGCCCACCACCAAGGTCGCCACCGCAACGCGTTCGGAATCCGTCTGCGGATAGGCAAGTAAGCGCTCGGCAAACGCCGGCAACGCACGCCCGACAGCCTCGATCGCCCGCACCGATTTCTGCCGCGCCAGCATTTCCAAAAAGCGACCGCCCAGTAAAAGGAAGACGAACATGGTGACGGAGTCGAAATACACTGCGCCCGAGCCGATCAACGTAGCCCAGACACTCGCCGCAAAGGCAGTACCGACGCCCAGCGCCACGGGAACATCCATGCCCACTCGGCGCAAGCGCAAATCACGACTAGCGTTGCGGAAGAAGGGTGCAGCGGAGTACAGCACTACCGGTAAGGTTAGTAGGAGACTCGCCCAACGCATGAGTGCTTCAATGTCAGCGCTCATGCTGCCGACGTCGGCGATGTAAGCCGGTAAGGCATACATCATCACTTGCATCATGCCGAAGCCGGCGACAAAAAGTCGCCATAAGGCGCTACGGCGCTCGCGTGCCGCAAGGTTTTCGGCACGCGCCGCGTCATAGGGCTGCGCCCGGTAGCCTATCGCCGCAATGGCCGCCAGGATTTCGGAAAGGTGGATGCGGCGCTCGTCCCACCGCACGCGCGCGCGCCGCGTCGCATAATTGATATCCACCGCAGTCACGCCGGACTGGCGCGTCAAATGGCGCTCATTGAGCCAGACGCAGGCCGCACAAGTGATGCCTTCGAGCAGGAGAGTGACTTCGCGCTCATGCGCTTCGACACTGCGCACAAACCCCTTTTGGATGTCGGGATGATCGTAAAGCGCAAGATCGCGCAGGGTCTCAGGCAGCGCCTCGCGCCGACTCTCCGGTAAGGCATCGCGCTGCTGGTAGTAATCCGCCAGCCCGTTGGCGACTATGGCCTTCGCCACCGCCTGACAGCCCGCGCAGCACATGGCACGGGGTGCGCCCGTGATGACGGCTGCGATGTCGATACCGGAAGGAATAGGCAAGCCGCAGTGATAGCACGACTGAATAACGGCTGAGCCGCTGGCCGCCCCGCCTACTTGTCTCGGCAGGTCTTCAATCACCATGCGGGCTGCCCTCGAATAGCATCACAGCACCTCGGGCAAACACAAATGCCGAAAAACAAAATGGCCTGCCTACGCAAGCCACGAGACAAGCCATGAAAATCTGGTGCTGTTGAGAGGAGTCGAACCTCCGACCTACTGATTACGAATCGCTTCTCAACAACAAACTACAACACACGATAAAACACTACTCGAACCAAATCAGTCAGTTGATATTCTACCTGTGTGGCCTCAAATGGTGAAGTGTTGCCGAGATTTGTGGCGTAGTGTCCCGCCAGTGTCCCATGAAATATGCGAAAGACATGGGCGCAACGATTACCCCCGTCGCCCCCAAGCCCGTCACTTCCCCACCATCACCCGCACCTCCTCACGTCCCGCGCCCCGATACTTCTCCAACTCCACCCCCGTCAGCTCAGGCACGCGCTTGTAATCCACGTTCCCGGCCTTCCAGAGCTTCGTTACCGACACGCCCGCCCCTTGCTCCCGGCTATGCCGCACCAGCGCCACCAGCTGCATCCTGGCCTGCTCCAGCGTCTCCGCTATCGCATCCGCCTGCCGTTTCGCCTCCACATAGCCCTGCGCCGCCATGGTCCACTCCGCATCCACGCGCAGCAGCACATCGTCCTCTGCAAGTGGCGGCGGCGTGTCGGTATCCAGACAACGCTGGAACACCTCCCACGCATCACGAATCGACGCCATCATCGCCTCGTCCCGCTGTAGGGTCGCCAGCAGCCCCGCATCCCCGCTGTACACCCAGACGTGCGCCGTCATGGCTCCCGATACCATTAGCTGATGCTGTATCTGCGCCTGGTAGTGCCCTGGCACCTGACCGGCCAAGACCGCCTGCCATAATTCCGAGCGCTTGCCCCGAACCGGACACTTGATCTCCACGATCAGATCCCCCTCCAGCGTGATGCCATCCAGGCTGGCACTGTAGCTACCGTCCTGCATTACCAGCGGCTGCATCACCAGGCCCATGTGCGCCTCGTAGGCAGCCCGTGCTGCCGGTTCCATGGCACTGCCATGCGCCATCGCGGGCGTCGTCTCCTGCGTGCGCCGGCCAGTCTTGAAACACCACAGCTGATACGGCGTCACCCAGGGCGAGATACCCAGCACCGCCGCCGTCTCTGAGGCATTGCGCATCGTCTTGCGGTGGGTGTGCCACTCGGCCGTCCCTTGGACGAGCTTCAGCACGGCGCTCATGCCGCCCTCCGCTTTTCCAGACTGCGAATCACCCGCAGATAGTCGGCGTTCTTGATCTGTTCCAGCGACGCCACACCGAAGTAGACCAACAACCGTGCCTGATCGGCCTGGGTTTCCACCAGGAGCTGCCGGATTCGCGCTTGCTGGCTGGCGTTGATCAACTCGCCCTCACTGCGGAGCGGAATCGGCGTTTTGTCGGCAACCGCCGTCGGCTGGTCTACCTCGGCCTGCGGCAAATCCTCACCGGCATAAATGTAGAGACCCAAGCCATGCAACGCGATGGCCTTGACCAGACAGCGCTGGATCGACGTGTTGATGTCGAAGGCAGACGGCGCCAGGATCGGCCGGTTCTTAGCGTCTAGCACCGGATGAATCTGACTCAGGGTCACGCCCTGCACACTCACCGACACTTCGACGAAGACACCCGCATCCGTGTTGAGGTAGGGCAGCCCGGCAAAGCGCTTCACTTCCCAACAGGCGGCGGGATCAGCCAGCCGCAGCTGGGCCACCGCGAACGGCCAGGAGAGATAAGTGAATGCTCCTTTCTTCTCGACGTACTCGCTGACGTTGACGGCATTCAGCTTGGCGAAATAGTTATCGTTGCTCGCTTTCATGATGTATCTCCTAAGGGATGGGTAAACGACGAAGCCCCGCCAGGCGGGAATGCCTGACGGGGCTTCATAAGCGCCAGCGTTTCAATGGCTGGCGGGGGGGTGCGACGCTTTCAGTTTATTGAGCGCATAGCGTCGCCGAACACTCGGGTTGTTGGAACTCGACTTGCCTAGAAATTAAGCGGCTCCATGTTGGAGATGACTGCTGCGTGACCTGCGTGTGACTATCCACAAGGTTGTCCACAGGATTTGTGGACAACTTCTTAGGCTGCTTCCAGCGCCGGCGCCGGCACGACGTTGGCGATTTTCAGCACGTAATCCGCCGCTGCCTGCGCCTTGCCTGCTGCGACGAAGATCAGCTTCTTGTCGCGGCGCAGTGCCGACAGCCAGGCGTCGATATAGCTCGCATGCTCCAGCTGGCCAGGTAGCCGGCAGTGCGCACAGAGAAACGCCGCCCCCATCTCCGCCACCAGTTCTTCGAAGGCATAGGCATCAATACCGTGCCGACGACCGAGCGGCCGGTTGCACCGGTCGGGATGGCCAGTCCAGTGCGTCAGCTCATGCAGCGCCGTACTGTAGTAACCCTCTGCCTCGGGGAAATACGCGGCCGGTGGCAACTGGATGAAATCCTCATCGGGCGAGTAGAAGGCCCGGTTGCCGCCATGACGCAATGTGGCACCCGCTTGGATCAGGATGTCCTCGGCTTCCTCGCACGGTGTCCACGGGGGTGGTGGCGGCGGACTGAGATAGCGCTCTGGCAGCCCATCGATCTGGGCGGCGTTGAACACGGTGAAACTCCTAAGTAGCGGAATCACTTTGGGCGTGGGCTCAGTCTGTTCCAATGTTCCAGCGGGGTTCCGCTCCGGTGCGGAACCCTCGTGCCACTTGAAGAACACGATGGCCGTGCCGTGTTCGCCTTTCCTCACTTGGGCACCGTGCGCATTTCGCGGAACGTGACCGCTGATTTCGCGTCATCGTGACCGATGGCGGAATGCTGCATGGATATGGCTAAATTTTACCGCAATCGGTCACGCTCGCCATGAAACGGCGGTCACGCTTTGGCGAAACGTCGGTCA
>JBBQGH010000028.1:0-33904 GCA_038322845.1 Gammaproteobacteria bacterium | reverse complement strand
AAAACGGCGCCCGTGGGCGCCGTTTTTGATTCGCAGTCATCCGCGTGAATCCTCGCCAACAGCCGTTCTTTCAGCCGCGCGGATGATGCTGGGCGTGCAATGTCTTCAAACGCTCCCGCGCCACGTGGGTATAAACCTGCGTAGTCGAAATATCTGCGTGGCCCAGTAGAAGCTGCACCACGCGCAAATCCGCGCCATGATTGATGAGATGGGTGGCGAAGGCGTGGCGCAGCGTGTGCGGCGAAATTCGTGCGGGATCGATGCCCGCGGCAGGCGCATAACGCTTGATCAAGTTCCAGAACATTTGCCGCGATAAGCCCGCCGCTCGCCGGGTGGTGAAGACCGCCTCGCAGTTGCGCCCTTGCAGCACTTGTGGCCGCGCCTCTTTCAAATAGCGTTCTAGCCAGGCGATGGCCTCTTGCCCCAATGGCACTAAGCGTTCCTTGGCGCCCTTGCCAAATACGCGAACTACGCCGTCGTTTAAACTTATTTCGAACAGCTTCAGCGCCACTAGTTCTGAGACGCGTAAGCCAGTGGCATACAACACCTCCAGCATGGCGCGGTCGCGTAGGCCCAAGGGGGTAGCCACATCGGGGGCAGCGAGCAGGGCCTCGACCTGAGCCTCGGAGAGTGTCTTGGGAAAGCGCTCAGCGTGGGCCGGTGGTTCGACATGCAGCGTCGGGTCGCTCTTGATTTGCTTGGTGGCAAGCAGGTAGCGGTAGAAGCGGCGCAGCGCGGAAATCAGCCGGCGCTGACTGCTGGCTTTCGATTGTTGGCTGAAGTCACGTAGGTATTCGCGCAGGTCGCTGGCGTCGAGTTGCGCCAGCGTTTTGTGGTGAGCAGCGAGCCACATCCCAAGTTGAGACAGATCGGCGCGGTAACTCGAGAGCGTGTTACGCGACAGCCCCGCTTCCAGCCAGAGCGTGTCAGTAAAGCTATCAAGGAGCGTCGCGTCGGCCGCAGCCAGCGTCAAAGCGCGCCTTCGTGCGCTAGAAGCCAGCGCTTGGCTTCTAGCAGATAGCCGCCTCCTGAACGCGCAAAGCCGCCCAGCCCGCCGTTTATTCCTCCACTCGCCGCGACGACGCGATGGCAGGGCACCACCACGGGCAACGGGTTACGGCCGCAGGCTTGTCCCACAGCGCGCGGCGCGCTCTTTAGCTCGCGGGCGATGTCGCCATAGGTGCGAGTTTGCCCATGCGGGATAGCGGCGATGGCTTGCCAGACGCGCTGCTGAAACGGGGTGCCGACAGGTCTTAGTGGCAGCTTGAAAGCGCGCTGAGGATGGTCCAGGTAGGCCTGTAGTTGCTCGCAAGTGCGTGCCGCGAGTGGCGTCTCGGCCGCCTGGGGGCGAGTACCTGGCGGGAGAAAAGCGATGCCGATTATGCCTGCCTCATCTACTCGCACGCCGAGCGCCCCAAAAGGCGCGGTTACCACCGCATCGAACTCGGGCTTCATTTGAGAACCTCCGTGAGTGGACTACAGCGGCTTGCCCAACAACGCGTCTTTTAAATCGTCCTGCACCGGCGCGTTGCCCAGCCAGATTTTCAGCAGCGCGCGGTAGAAATCTTCACCTGCAATGTCTTTGCCTTTGGCCTCGCCATTCACCGCAAAACGCGTGCCGTTCTCGGGCGTATAGTCCAGCGTGATGACGGCCCCTTTGGATGCAGTGTTGATGGAGAGGACGGCATTGCGAAACTCCTCGACACGCGTTTTCAATGGCGCCAGTTCGGTAGCGCTATGGTTCTTCTCGATATTGCTCACCAGCGCCTCGGCGAACTGCTCCGCAGACAACTCGCGCAGGGTGACAATTTGCAGATGTTTGGCGCCCGGCACTGCCAGCACGGCCTCTGCAGTGGTTTTTTTCTCTGGTAGATACAGGCCGACGACATAGACCTTGAAGAACATGCGGCTGCGCAGCCCCGCGCCGTTCAATACAAGATCGGCATTGCCGAGATGGAGCTTGTCGTCCAGTTTTACGCCTGCAACTTCGGCCGATTTCGCCGCCCAGGGCAGCATGAGTGCGGCACTTGCCAACACACCGATTAGGAGCTGTTTCATATTCGTCTCCGATTTAGCTACGTATCTCGCCGTTGCCCAGCACTATCCATTTTTGACTCGTCAGACCTTCGAGCCCGACCGGCCCGCGCGCATGTAGCTTGTCGGTAGAAATGCCGATCTCCGCACCCAGGCCATACTCGAAGCCATCCGCTAGGCGCGTCGAGGCATTCACCATGACCGAACTGGAATCGACTTCACGCAGAAAGCGCATGGCTTTCGTGTAATCCTCGGTAACAATGGCGTCGGTGTGCAGCGAGCTATAGGTATTGATGTGGGCTATGGCTTCGTCCAGGCCGTTCACGATGCGCACCGAGAGTATGGGCGCAAGATACTCGGTGCGCCAGTCTTCTTCCGTCGCCTGCTTCATTTGTGGCACCAGGGTGCGCGAGGCGGCGCAGCCGCGCAATTCCACACCCTTGTCGAGATAAATCTTCGCCAGCACCGGCAACACTTCCGGTGCGATGTCGGCGGCCACCAGCAGCGTCTCCATGGTGTTGCAAGTGCCATAGCGCTGGGTCTTGGCGTTGTCAGCGATGCGTATAGCCTTCTCGATGTCCGCATCGTCGTCGATATAGACGTGACAAATACCGTCGAGGTGCTTGATGACCGGAATGCGCGCCTCATTGGAAATGCGCTCGATCAGCCCCTTGCCGCCACGCGGCACAATGACATCGACAAATTCTTTCATGGTGATAAGTTCGCCCACTGCGGCCCGGTCGGTGGTATCCACCACTTGCACCGCCGCTTCAGGCAAGCCCGCCGCACGCAAGCCTTCCAGCACCAGGGCGGCCAGCGCGCGATTGCAGCGTATCGCCTCCGAACCACCTCGCAAAATGGCGGCGTTGCCGGACTTGAGGCAGAGGCCGGCGGCATCCACCGTGACATTGGGGCGCGCTTCGTAGATGATGCCCACAACCCCCAGCGGTACGCGCATCTTACCGACCTGGATGCCGGTGGGGCGGAATTTGAGATCGCTGATTTCGCCGATAGGGTCAGCCAGCGCGGCGATCTGCTCCAGGCCTTCCGCCATGGTCGCGATGGATTTTTCGGTGAGTGCCAAGCGATCCAGCAGCACCTCGTCCAACCCGGCGGCGCGAGCGGCCTGCATGTCTTCGCGATTGGCGGCCAGCAGCGTGGCGGCCTCACGTCGTATCGCCGCCGCCATCGCGAGCAGGGCTTTATTTTTCGCGTTAGTTGAGGCGCGGGCCATGAGCCGCGACGCGCCACGCGCGTCGCGGCCGAGGTGTTGCATGTAGTCTTTAATATCCATTTGGTGTTCCGAGCTTCGAGTTTCGAGTTATGGGTTCGGAGGCGGGTCAACTCGCAACCCGAACCCGAACCGGAAACTATTTCATAGCCAGTCGCAGCGCGAGCTGCAAGAATTCGTCCCAAACATCGCCCTTGGTAAGACCCTTAATCATGCGGTCTATGCGAGCCGCCGCGAGCAAGGCGGCGCGCAATTGCGCTTCGCGGAAGCGCGGTAAGGCCCGCTGCAAAGCGGCGGCGCGGCGGTCGTCGAACACGCGTTCAGCGCGCAAGGCCGCCGCCAGCGGCCGGCCCTCGTCCGCAGCAGCACGCAGGCCGATGAGGGCACGTATTTCGCTCGCAAATGCCCACAGCAGCAAGGGTGGCGCGGCATCTTCCGCGCGCAGACCGTCGAGCAGCCGGGCACAGCGCGCCGCATCGCCCGCCAGCAGGGCGGCCCGCAGCTTGTCGACATCATAGCGCGCGACGTTGAGCACCGCATCTTCCACCTGTGCGAGGGTTAATTCGCCCACGGGGTAGAGCAGGCCGAGTTTTTGTATCTCTTGGTGCGCGGCGAGGAGGTTGCCTTCGACATGCGCGGCGATGAAATCCAGCACCGTGCGTCCGGCAGATTGTTGTTGGCGAGCCAGGCGCAGCGCTATCCATTCCGGCAACTCTGCCAACGGCGGCGCATTGAGTTCCATGGCCACGCCAGCGTTGCCTAGCGCCCCAAACCAGGCGGTTTTGCGCGCCGCCCAATCAAGTTCTGGCAGCGTGATCAGGGTGATTACACCATCGGCCATACGCTCGACATAGCGCTGCAAGGCATCGCCGCCCTCGCGCCCCGGCTTGCCGTTGGGAATGCGCAGATCCACCAACTTGTTGCCGCCGAAGAGGGACGTATTGCCGGCTGCCATATGCAATGCGTCCCATTTGAAACTTGGGCCGCTGACTAGCACCTCGCGTTCGGTGTATCCCTTTTCGCGCGCGGCAGTGCGGATGCTGTCGGCCGCCTCCATCACCAACAGCGGCTCATTACCGTGCAGGATGTAGAGCGGCGCCAGTGTTTTGCCTAGGTGTGCCGGAAGCTGGTCAGCGCGCAGTAGCATGGGGATTAGAACCCTGATTTACGCTGAGAAACGCGGATCCAATTTTGAGTCTCCGCGCTCATCCGCTTCATCCGCGCAATCCGCGTCAAAAATTCAGCCGTCGATTTTCACCGCCGCCAGGCGACGCATGACTTGTTGCACCAAATCGTTTTGCATATCGCGCCAGAGCAGGGTTTCTTCCTGTTCCTTGGCCAGTACCTGGGCATCGCTGAAGGTGATGTCGCGCGTCACGGAAATTTCGGTGAGCGGGAGATAGTCACGCCCCTTACCATCGCTGACGCGGAAAGCATAACGGTAGCGCAACTGGAATTCGCGCACCCGGCCGGCGGAAGACAGACTGAGAATATTTTTTTCGCGCGCTTCAGCGGCGACGGTGAAGGTCGCTTGGGCATCTTGGGCATTTTCTGCGATGCGTGTGCCGCCACTGCTACGGATGTTGCGCTTCAAGACTGCGCCAAATTCGGAATCGCCCACGTTCAGGTAAAGGCTCTGGAACGGCAGCGGCTGCGCGCCACGCAACTGGAAACCGCAAGCCGCAAGCGCGAACGAGGCCGCCAATGCAACTCCGGACACCCATGCCATCGAGGTGACCCACTTGCGCCCAGCGATGTTTTTCTCTTCACTCCTCACGCCAGACTCCTTACGCTAGACGACGATATTTACGAGGCGGCCCGGCACCACCACCACCTTCTTTGCGGGCTTGCCTTCCATGTGTTTCTGCGCCGCTTCAGAGGCCAGGGCCGCCTGCTCAATTTGTTCCTTGGCAGCCGTTGCGGAAACCTTCACCGCGCCACGCATTTTTCCATTCACTTGCAGGACCAGTTCGATTTCATCTTGCGCCAGCGCGGCTTCCAGCGGCTCGGGCCACGCCGCTAGCAGGATGTTCTCGCCGTAACCCAGTTCGCGCCAAAGATCATGACAGATATGTGGCGTAATGGGCGAGAGCAATCTGAGCAGGATGTCGAAGCCTTCTACGACGACCGCCGCATGCGCGGCGCTGCCTGCTCCCGGCGCGCGCTCTAGCGCATTGAGTATTTTCATCGCCGCCGAGGCCACGGTATTGAATTGAAGCTTGGCCAGATCGTAATTGGCCTGCCTGAGATTGGCATGCACTTCGCGCCGTGCTGCTGCGAGCCCTTCTTCGAGTTTGGTAGTGAGTGTCGCCGCCCTAGCCTTGGAGCGCCACTCATTCTTCAGCCGCCAGCCGAAAGCCCACACACGTTTCAAGAAACGATAGCTGCCATCCACGCCGGAGTCCGACCATTCCAGCGTCTGCTCGGGATGGCTAGCGAACATCATGAAGAAGCGCGCCGTATCGGCGCCGTATTGTTCGATCAGCGCTTGCGGATCGACACCGTTATTCTTGGACTTCGACATGGTGCCGATGCCGCCGGATTCCACGGGCAGGCCGTCCGCCTTGAGCATCGCGCCGATGCGGTTGCCTTTGTCGTCTAGTTCGAGTTCAACGTCAGCTGGGTTGTAATAGCTGATGCGGCCGCTCTCCGGTTTTCTGAAGTAGATTTCATTGAGCACCATGCCTTGTGTGAGCAACTGCTTGAAAGGCTCGTCGAATTTCACCAAGCCCAGATCACGCATCACCTTGGTCCAGAAGCGTGAGTAGAGCAGATGCAGGATGGCGTGCTCGATGCCGCCGATGTATTGATCAACAGGCAGCCAGTATTCGGCGCGCGCATCGACCATCGCCTGGCTGTTGTCGGCGCAGGCGTAGCGCGTGTAATACCAGGACGAATCGACGAAGGTGTCCATGGTGTCGGTTTCGCGCCGCGCCGGGCCACCGCACTTGGGGCAGGGACAGACGAGAAAATCTTCGCGTTTGTTGAGCGGGTTGCCCGAGCCGTCCGGCACGCAATCGATGGGCAGCACCACCGGTAAGTGGTGGTCTGGTACCGGCACCGTGCCGCATTTTTCACAGTGGATGAGCGGAATAGGGCAGCCCCAGTAACGCTGGCGCGAAATTCCCCAATCGCGCAAGCGCCATACCACCTGCTTGTTACCGAGATTCTTGGTTTGCAGATCAGCTGCAATGGCGTCGACGGCGTCGCTGCATTTCAAACCATCGTACTTGCCAGAGTGCACGCAGATGCCGTGCTCCGTGTCGGCATACCAATCTTGCCATGCGTCTATCGAGAAGTTCTGCCCCGCCACGCTGATCACCTGCTTAATCGGCAGGCCGTATTGCTTGGCGAAATGGAAATCGCGCTCGTCATGCGCCGGCACCGCCATCACCGCGCCTTCGCCATAACCCATTAGCACGTAGTTGCCGACCCACACCTCAAGTTGTTCGCCGCTGAGCGGATGCGTGACGAACATGCCTGTCGGCATGCCCTTTTTTTCCATGGTCGCCATGTCGGCTTCCATGGCCGAGCCTTGCTTGCATTCTTCGATGAAGGCAGCGAGCTTGGGGTTGTTTTTCGCGGCCTGCGTTGCCAGCGGATGTTCAGCGGCCACCGCGCAGAAGGTCACGCCCATGATGGTGTCCGCGCGGGTAGTGAACACCCAGAGCTTTTCGGTCTTGCCATTCAACTCATACGGGAAAGCGAAGCGCACGCCGTAGGATTTGCCTATCCAGTTAGCCTGCATGGTCTTCACACGCTCGGGCCAGCCGGGCAGCGTGTCGAGCGCACTCAGCAACTCTTCGGCGTACTGGGTGATGGCGAGGTAGTACATGGGAATCTCGCGTTTTTCCACCAGCGCGCCAGTGCGCCAGCCGCGACCATCAATGACCTGCTCATTGGCGAGCACAGTCTTGTCTATCGGGTCCCAGTTCACCACGCCGGTTTTTTGATAGGCGAGGCCTTTTTCCAGCATGCGCAGAAAGAACCACTGGTTCCATTTGTAGTAATCCGGCTTGCAGGTGGTGACTTCGCGCGCCCAGTCGATAGCAAAACCCAGCGACTTGAGCTGTTGCTTCATGTAGGCGATGTTGTCGTCGGTCCACTGGGCCGGCGGCACGTTGTTGGCCATGGCGGCGTTTTCGGCTGGTAGGCCGAAGGCGTCCCAGCCCATGGGTTGCAGGACGTTGTAGCCACGCATGCGGTAATGGCGGCTCAGGACGTCGCCGATAGTGTAGTTGCGCACATGGCCCATGTGCAGCTTGCCCGAGGGGTATGGAAACATCGAGAGGCAGTAGTACTTGGGCTTGTTCGCGCTTTCGGTCGCACGAAAGGCAAGGTTTTGCTCCCAATATTTTTGTGCGGCTCGCTCGATCTCGGTGGGGTTATATTTCTCCTCCATGTAGGGCCTTCGTCAGTGCTCGTGGCATCGTTATGAAGGGCGGAATTATACTCTGCCAGAGTGCCGCTTCGCCGCGGGGACACGAGTGGCAGGATGAGTCGGGGGAGTGCAAGCTTGGAGTTGCGGGGCTTGTTCGCCAGCGCAGCGCACGGTTGTGCAACGGCGACTACACGGCGGTGATGCGGCCACTCCTGCTGGGCTTAGCGATGCGTTACGAAGTGCTATTCGCTAGCTTGCCCAGCGACGTGCCGTTTGGGTCTAGGCCGATAAACTCAAAGCAACGCGCGCTTTGCACGCACAGCAGAGGCGCTGAGCCAGTTGCTCAGCCAGGCGCTCAGCGAGCTGCGCCCCCTCAACGGGTCGACAGCAAGCGCATCCAGGCCAGCGACCAGCCCTCCCAAGCGAGCAAGGGCAGGTGGGCGGCGCGCATTTGTAAACGCACCATGGAGCTGAATTCCGGGGTCGTTAGCCGGAGTTCTCGAAGCCCATTCTGTTCGCGCTTGATGCCTTCATGCAGATAGGTTTCGGCGGCCTCCCAAAACTCGGAGTCTTCAGTCGGGCCGGCGGTTTTTCGGGCTAATGCTAGCGCCTCGGACCAAAGCGATTCGGCATGTTTGTCGGAAATGCCTGCTCGCCGGGCTATCCAGGGCAGGATCATGGGGCGGTTCATGGTGACTTCCTTATCGGCTGTCATGCAGCGTTCTCTCGGCAAACGCCGCCTAACGCCTTTTGGACGCCTGGCTGCGCAGAAGTAGAGTATTGCTTCGCAACAAATTTAACTTGGCTTATTCTACGCTGCATTGGAAGCAATCTTGGGCAAGAAATTCAATATTTTGCGGCAATGCACCAATATGGATAGTCAGCCGCGATAAAGACTTTAACTGTCTACCTGATGCCCCAAAATGAAGCGAAAAATCGCGCCGCTCCCCACAATGGACTCGGCCCAGACGCGGCCACCGTGGCGCGCTACGACGCGGGCCACCGAAGCCAGGCCGACGCCGCTGCCCTCGAAATCCTCCGAGCTATGTAAGCGCTGAAAGGGGCGAAATAGTCGGTCAGCGTATTGCATGTCAAAGCCGGCGCCATTGTCACGCACGAAATAAGCCGGCTCCGGCCCGGATGTGTCCACGCCGAATTCAATCTGCGCGTCGGCGGTCTTGCTGGTGTATTTCCAGGCGTTGTCCAATAGATTTTCGAGTAGCACACGCAGTAATTGAGGGTCACCCTCAACCTGGCAGTCAGCCGCCACACATATATCGACGACGCGTAACGGATGAGCTTTCCTGAATTCGTCAAGAATATCGCCCGCCAACTGGCTTAGATCGACGGTCTCGCGACGCATGCCCTGCCGGGTGACGCGCGAGAGGTTCAGCAAATCGTCGATCAGTATGCCCATGCGTTGCGCCGCACGGCGCACGCGCGACAGATAATCGCGTCCTTGCCGATCCAGCGTGCCGCCGTACTCGTCCAGCAGCAACTGGCTAAATCCGTCGATGCCGCGCAGCGGCGCGCGCAAATCGTGGGAGATGGAGTAGGCGAAAGATTCGAGTTCGCGGTTGGCGGCGAGTAGTTCGGAAGTGCGGCTCTGGACGCGGTGTTCCAGCTCAGCGTTAAGGCGCAGAATTTCTTCTTCGGCACGCTTGCGGTCCGTCGTATCTTCCACGTTACCCACATAGCAGAGCAATTTGCCGTCTTCATTAACCGCCATGGCTTTGACATGCACAAAGCGCACGCTGCCATCCTTGCGCAGAAAACGATAATCGAGCTCATAGCCTAGGTGTTTTGCAATCGCTGCGTGCCAGGCCTGACGGGTACTCTCACGATCTTCTGGGTGGATATGCTCGGTCCACCGATCTCCCTGTGCCTCGTCGGCTTCGCAACCGATAATGCGGTGTATGGCAGGGTTGGTGTATATCGTTTCGCCATCCGCAGCACAAAGGAAAATCCCTATGCTGGATTCCTGCGCCATGACGCGCGCGCGTGCTTCACTTTGGCGCAACGCTTCCTCGGCGCGCTTGCGGGCGGTGATGTCGTAGACCAGCGAAATCACGCACTCCTCGGCGTCCAGGTCGACACGCTCGGCCGAGACCAACACCGAATGTAGTTTGCCGGATCGGGTTCGGAAAGTGGCCTCGAAACCCTGGGTTCGGCCTGTGGTCCTGAGTTCATCGATCCAGCGGCCGCGCGCTTCCTTGTCCCACAGCCCGAGTTCGGTGGAGGTGTGGCCGATCATCTCTTCGCGGCTCCAGCCATACTGGGTAATGTAGGCTTCATTGACATCGACATAGCGACCGTCTCGCAGGCGGCTCAGCGAAATGGCGACGGGACTGGCGTGGAACATCTTGGCCAGTTTTTCCTCCGAACTTCGCAGCGACTCTTCCATGCGCCGACGATCGGTAAAGTCATAAATGAGACTGAGTACGCATTCCTCTCCATCCAGCAGCACTTTTTCGGATGAAATGAGCACGCTGAGCGGCGCGCCGGCCCGATTGAGCAGCGTTGCCTCGAAGTTGCGTACACGACCATCCTCGGTAAGCCTAGTCATCCAACGCGCCCGCTCCTCGGTGGAGGGCCATATCTTGAGGTCCAGCGAGCTGCGAGCTATCGTTTCGGCCCGCGTCCAGCCGAAGTTGTTCAAAGCGGCGTCATTGACATCGATGTAACGGCCGTCGCTGAGCCGGCTGATGGTGATCGGCAAAGGGCTGCTGCGAAAGGCCTTAGCGAACTGGTCTTCTGAGCGTCGCAGCGCCTCTTCCATTTTTTTGCGTTCGGTGATGTCGACCGCCATGCCCAGCGAACAGAGTTCGCCCTCAAGGTCTATCAGGTCGGCCGACAGCAACACGTGGCGAACCTCGCCGTTGCGTGTGTGGAATTCGATCTCCACATCTTTAACATTACCGTTCCGCCTCAAATCGGTGACCCACGCGGCACGCAAGGTCGAATCGGGCCAGATACCCAGTTCCAACGAGGTCTTGCCGAGAGCTTCTTCGCGAGACCAGCCCAGCAGTTCTTCCCAAGCCCTATTTACCTCGAGAAAGTGCCCGTCGCGCTGACGCACTATGGCCACCGTGAGCGGGTTGAGGTGAAAGGCTTTGGAGAACTTTTCCTCAGAGCGCCGTAGCGCCTCTTCCATGCGTTGACGCTCGGTGATATCCAGTCCCATGCTCAGCGAGCACGGCGCGCCGTCGATGTCGATCAACTCTGATGAAATCAGCAGGCGGCGGCAATCGCCACTGCGGGTGTGGATATCTACTTCATCACTGTCTACGCGGCCATCGTGTATCAATTTGGCTAGGCTGTTGACGCGTTCGCCTGGGCTGGGCCAAAGGGCCAGTTCCAGCGCGGTGTGGCCGACAGCTTCGTCGCGTTGCCAGCCTAGCAGCCGTTCCCAGGCCTTATTCACTTCGATGAAACGCCCGTCGCTCGTGCTAACGATGGCGCTGGCTAGCGGCATGAGGTGAAAGGCCTTGGCGAATTTCTCTTGAGATCGACGCATGCCATCTTCGGCGCGCAGGCGGTCGGTGATGTCCGTTACCATGGCGTAGAAGCCCTCGACCTTACCCTGCGGACTGACGTCGGGCGTCAGGGTGACTTCCAGCTCGCGCTCGTCGCCAGTGGCGGCGTGGCGGCGCACGCCGCGATAGGAGACTGTTTCGCCCGCGAGCACCTGGTCCAGCTTCTCGCGCACGCTGCCGAACACGCTAGCACCGAGGATGTCGCGCAAGTTCATACCGATAATGCCTGCTTCGCTGCAACCATAAAACTCGGCATAGCGCCGATTGGCGTAGCGGCAGCGCAATTCGCGGTCACCGTGAAAGATCATGGCCGGCACGTTCTCCGCGATCTGCCGAACTAGCCGGAAGCGGTCATCGTAGGTGCGCAGTACATAGATGATGAGCACCGTGGCGACGGCGATGATCACAGACTGGGAAAACCATCGCGCCATGGGCGGGACGGCGCCTTGCGGCCATAGGGGTAGGAATCCGGCGAGTTCGCCTTGCGCCAGGAGCAAGGTCGTCAGGATGGTCGCCCCAGCCAGCAGGAGGGCGTGGCGCTTACCGAGCACCCAGCCCGCCATGACGACGATCAGTACGCTGACATTCGGTCCGGGTGAATTTGGCCCACCGCCAATGACAGCCGTCGCCGCCAGCGTTAACCAAGCGCCGTAAACCATCACCCGTCCGGCGGCGAGGCGGTGCCCGCGCACCAGTAGAAGCAGAGCGGTCGCAGCAAAGAGCGACAACAGCACCGGCCCCAAGGCGCGGATGTTGTGCCCAGTTGAGGCGCGGAAGACAATAACGCTGAAGGCGATTCCACCGACGATAACGAGAGCGGCGGATAAATAGAGAAAATTCAGACCAGGACGGTCAGTCGAGCGAAGATTAGCCAGGTTCCGAATGAACTTCGGAGCTTTGTCCATGCGCCTTCCTCCCCTTTGCGAATTTTCGCTGGTTGATCAAGCCTGCGTAGGCCCGCTGTGCAAACAGCAACGATGACAATAGCAAAATGCCAGACGCTTGTGTATCGGGAGTGGTGGGGTGGCACGATATAATGGGCCGCTATTTCCCTAACGCTTGCCATGTCCCCGCTGCTCAACGGATTAAACCCGCAACAATTGGCCGCGGTGACCTTGCCGGCCCAGCATGCGCTCATACTTGCCGGCGCAGGCTCCGGCAAGACGCGCGTGCTGATTACGCGCATCGCTTGGCTGATCCAGACCAGCCAAGTTGGGCCGCACGGCATCCTGGCAGTAACCTTCACCAACAAGGCCGCGAAAGAGATGCTGACGCGGCTTTCCGCCATGCTGCCTATCAATACGCGCGGTATGTGGATAGGCACTTTTCATGGCCTGTGTAACCGCTTGCTGCGTGCGCATTACCGTGACGCTGGCTTGCCGCAGCTGTTTCAGATACTTGATTCCGCCGACCAGCTCGCCGCCATCAAGCGCCTGCTGAAGAATCTCAACGTCGACGACGAAAAATTCCCACCGCGCGAGCTGCAATACTTCATTAACGCGCAAAAAGAAGCCGGCCTGCGCCCAGGTGCCGTCGAGGCCTGGGATGACCACACCCGAAAGCGCGTTGAGCTTTATCGCGAATACGAAGCGCAATGCCAACGCGAGGGGGTGGTGGATTTTTCGGAGTTGCTCTTGCGCAGCTACGAGCTGCTGGAGCGCAATGAAGTCATCCGCCGTCACTACCAAACAAGATTTCGC
This sequence comes from Gammaproteobacteria bacterium, assembly GCA_038322845.1. GTDB lineage: Bacteria > Pseudomonadota > Gammaproteobacteria > Burkholderiales > Rhodocyclaceae > Desulfobacillus. Next base: position 21,022 of record JBBQGH010000028.1, on the reverse strand, counting down.
CACATCCTTGTTGATGAGTTTCAAGATACCAACGTGCTGCAATATCGCTGGTTAAAGTTGCTGGCGAGCTACAACCCACGTAGTCCGGCCGCCGGGCCGCCCCAAGGCCGGACGGCAAGCGGCGGAGCCGCAACCCTGATGAACGCGACTACGGAGTGCCCCAACATTTCCTCGCGCAGCGAGCAAACAGTCACCCCTCCCGCGAGAGAGGGGCTGGGGGAGGGCGGGACCCAATCAGGCGGGAAAGTGTTCGCCGTAGGCGATGACGATCAGTCGATTTACGCCTTTCGCGGCGCCGACGTAGGCAATATGCGCGACTTCGAACGCGAGTTCCGTGTCGATGACGTCATCCGCCTCGAGCAGAACTATCGTTCGCATGGAAATATTCTTGATGCTGCCAATGCCATCATCAAGAACAATGCGGTGCGCTTGGGCAAGAATTTATGGACCGATGCCGGCTCCGGCGAACCAATCCGCATCTATGAAGCGGTGAGCGATATTGAAGAAGCGCGCTGGATCGTCGAGGAGATAAAATCGCTTACGCTGGATGGCATGGCGCGTAGCGAAATCGCGCTGCTCTATCGCTCCAATGCGCAGTCGCGCGTACTGGAACATGCACTTTTCACGGCGGCATTGCCTTATCGAGTGTATGGCGGTTTGCGCTTTTTCGAGCGCCAGGAAATCAAGCACGCGCTGGCTTATCTGCGCCTCATCGCCAATCCCGACGACGATGGGGCGTTCATGCGCGTGGTGAATTTCCCTACGCGCGGCATAGGCGCTCGCTCCCTGGAAGCCTTGCAGGATGCCGCCAAAGCGAATGCCTGTGGTCTGCATGCGGCGACGTCGCACCTTAGTGGCAAAGCGGCCGCGGCTATCGGTCAATTCCTCGTGTTGCTCGCCAAACTCAAGTCGGCTGTAGCAGGGCTGACGCTGCCCGAAACCATAGAACAAGTGTTGGAGCACTCAGGCCTGCGCGTGCATTACGAGGCCGAAAGAGAAGGCCAGGACCGACTCGCCAACCTCGATGAATTGGTGAACGCCGGCGCCAACTTTATTGCGGAAGAAGGTGTGGCCGATGCAGAAGGTGAATTGACCGGGGAACTGGCTGCCTTCCTCTCGCATGCTTCACTAGAAGCCGGCGAACACCAGGCGGGCGAGGGCGACGATGCCTTGCAGTTGATGACCGTGCACTCCGCCAAAGGTTTGGAGTTCGACGCGGTCTTCATCAACGGGCTCGAGGAAGGTCTCTTCCCCCATGAGAACGCTGTCACGCAAGACGACGGCCTGGAGGAAGAACGCCGCCTGATGTACGTAGCGGTCACACGGGCGCGGCAAAGGCTATACATTTCCTTCGCACAGACGCGCATGCTGCATGGCCAGACGCGCTACAACATAGCCTCGCGTTTTCTCGATGAGATTCCACAAGAATTACTAAAATGGCTCACGCCGCCCCGCGCGCAATGGCGGGGCTCCGGTTTTCCGGTTGCGGGTTTCGAGTTTGAGGACACGGCGCGCAGCGCCAGATTTGATGCGCCTAACGCCAGGCCCGCACGCGCCGATTCCGGCTTGCGTGTTGGTCAAACCGTGACGCATGCCAAGTTTGGTCAAGGCGTTATTCTGAGCGCCGAAGGGGGCGGTTCGGATGCGCGCGTGCAAGTGAACTTCGGTCGTCAGGGCGTGAAGTGGCTGGCACTGTCGATCGCCAAGCTGACACCCGTTTGAGGACGTGGCCATGAGTCTTGCCATGCCAGGTCGCTCAACGTTACGCCTTGCGCGATGCTGCCCGCGCCCAAGCCGACCTGGAAGCGCGCCGCACCACCGGCTCGACGATCCTGCTGCCGTGATGTAAGCTCCGCAGCGCTTCCCGGGCCGTGCCTGCGCCCTATCGATTGCCTGGCTCAGAGGTTACGAAAATGCTCAAGTCATTCCTCATCGCCAATCCCAAGGGCGGCTGCGGCAAGACCACCCTCTCCACCAACCTCGCGGGCTACTTCGCACGCCAGGGTCATCGCGTCATGCTGGGGGATATCGACCGCCAGCAGTCCTCACGGGAATGGCTCCAGATACGTCCCCCAGGCCTGCCCACTATCCGCAGCTGGGAAATCGACGCCAGCGATCCGGGCAAAGCGGCGCGCCCGCCCAAGGACACCACTCACGTCATTCTCGATACGGCAGCGGGCCTGCATGGCAAAAAACTCGAACAGCTGGTGAAGATGGTGAACCGCGTCATCGTGCCTTTGCAACCGTCGATTTTCGACATACTGGCGACCAAGGATTTTCTCGACATACTGCTTGCAGAAAAGGCCGTGCGCAGCCATCAGGCTTTCGTCAGCATAGTGGGCATGCGCGTTGATGCGCGCACTCGCGCCGCGCACGAGCTGGAGCGCTTTCTCGATGGACTCGGCCTGCCGGTACTCGCTACCCTGCGCGACACGCAAACCTATGTTCAAGCAGCGGCGCACGGTATGACGATATTCGATCTGTCGCCATCGCGTGCCGAGAAAGATCTGGAACAATGGCGACCCATCATCGATTGGGTAGACTCGCCGCTGGAATAGCCCCTCGCGGCGCCTTGTCGATAGTTGGAGCCTGCCATGATCACCGTACGTAAGAGCGCCGAGCGCGGCCATGCCCAGCACGGCTGGCTCGACAGCTATCACAGCTTTTCCTTCGCGGATTACCACGACCCGGCGCAGATGGGTTGGGGCGCGCTACGGGTCATTAATGAAGATGTAGTCGAGCCGGCCAAGGGCTTCCCCACGCACGGTCATCGCGACATGGAAATCTTCACCTTCATCCTTGCAGGAGAGCTTGAGCATCAGGACAGCATGGGCAACGGCACGGTGATTCGCCCCGGCGATGTGCAGCGTATGAGTGCCGGGCGTGGCGTCATGCACTCCGAGTTCAATCCGTCCAAAACCGAGCGCGTACATCTGCTGCAAATCTGGATCGAGCCCGATGCCTCGAATCTGACGCCTTCCTACGAGCAAAAGCACTTCTCGCCCGAGGAACGGCGCGGCGACCTGCGTTTGCTTGCTTCCAATGACGGCCGCGATGGCAGCGTTGTCATCCATCAAAATGCCGCTGTCTACGCGAGTCTGCTCGCCATCGGCGAACGCACAGTTCACACTCTTGCTCCCGGCCGCCGCGCCTACTTGCAAGTTGCGCGTGGCGATCTTTCGCTCAACGGACTAGCGCTTCGAGCGGGTGACGGCGCTAAGATTCAGGACGAAACCAACCTCGCCATTGAGGCCCTGGGTGAGACGGAATTTTTGCTCTTCGATCTTCCCTGAGGTCGCGCTAAGTAGCCCACTAAGGAGCGCACTATCAAGAGCGCATTAAAGAGCCCTTTAAGAGGCGCAGTCAATTCTTCGTGAATACCACCCAGCCCCCTCGGTGCTGGTCACAGTGATTCATATCTGCAATCACCGTTCACCCCAAAAACGCCGTGTAGTGTCGAAGCGCGGATAGTCGGTGGGGTAGGGCGCGTTAAAATAGCGCCATGGCTGCTCCCGCTTTCGTTCATCTTCGCTTGCACAGCGAACACTCCATCGTAGACGGCATGGTGCGCGTGAGCGCCGCCGTGACCCTTGCCGCCAAAGACCAGATGCCGGCGCTGGCCCTGACCGATCTCGGCAATCTTTTCTGCATGGTGAAGTTCTATAGCACGGCGCGCGGCAAGGGCGTCAAGCCCATCATCGGCTGCGACGTATGGATCGCGCCGACTGTCGATGGCAGCTCCCGCGCCGGCGCAGCGCAAGCGGGCGGGCGTTTGCTCTTGTTGGTGAAGAATCGTCAGGGCTATTTGCGCTTGTGTGATCTGCTGACGCAGGCCTACCTCGGGCCACGCACGCGGGGCCGCGCAGAAATCAGCATGGCGGCACTAGGCAGCGGTGATAACAGCGGGCTGATTGCGCTCTCCGGCGCTTTGTCGGGTGCTGCTGCCGGGGATATCGGGCAGGCGCTACAAATGGGTAATTCGACTTTGGCTGAGCGTGCCGCGCGTGATTTGGCAGCCTTGTTCCCGGATTGTTTCTATATCGAATTGCAGCGCGTTTATCCACGCGGCCAGCCGCAGCAAGAGGCGCTGATTGCCAGCGCAGTGGCGCTCGCCGCGAAGCTCGACCTACCCGTAGTGGCAACCCATCCCGTGCAGTTTCTCGAGCGTGACGACTTCAAAGCCCATGAGGCGCGCGTGTGCATTTCAGAAGGCTATGTGCTGGCCGATCCGCGCCGGCACAAGCACTTCACCGAGGATCAATATTTCAAGTCGCAAGCCGAGATGCAAGCCTTGTTTGCGGATTTCCCCGAGGCGCTAGAGAACGCCGTCGAGATCGCGCGCCGTTGCAATCTTTCCATCGAACTCGGTAAGAACCAACTCCCGCAATTCCCCACGCCTACAGGTATGTCGCTGGATGACTTTCTTGCTCAACAGGCTGCGCAAGGTCTGGAGCAGCGCTTGCTGCAACTTTTTCCCGACGCTGTGGCGCGCGAGGCTAAACGTGCCGAATATACGGCGCGGCTGGCATTCGAGATCAACACGATCCAGCAGATGGGTTTCCCCGGCTACTTTCTTATCGTCGCCGATTTCATCAACTGGGCCAAAGGTAATGGCGTGCCGGTCGGCCCTGGGCGCGGCTCCGGAGCGGGTTCGCTGGTAGCCTATGCGATGGGCATTACCGACCTAGATCCGCTGCGCTACGACCTGCTCTTCGAGCGCTTCTTGAATCCGGAGCGCGTTTCCATGCCCGACTTCGACGTGGATTTCTGCCAGGAAGGGCGCGACCGTGTCATCGATTACGTAAAGCGCAATTACGGCGCACACGCGGTGTCGCAGATCGCCACCTTCGGCACCATGGCGGCCAAAGCGGTGATCCGCGACGTAGGACGCGTACTCGATCTGGGCTACAACTTCGTTGACCAGTTTGCCAAGCTGATCCCCAATGAGCTGGGGATTACGCTGGGCGAGGCGCGCGAGAAGGAACCGCAGATCAACGAACGCGCCGAGCGCGAAGAGGAAATCAATCAACTGCTCATCCTCGCCGAAAAGCTGGAAGGCCTGACGCGTAATGTCGGCATGCATGCCGGCGGCGTGTTGATCGCGCCGGGCAAGCTCACCGATTTTTGTCCGCTCTATTCCGCCGCCGGTTCCGAAGCGGCCGTCAGCCAGTTCGACAAGGACGACGTTGAAAAAATTGGTCTGGTGAAGTTCGACTTCCTTGGTTTGCGCACGCTGACTATCCTCGCAGAAGCAGTGGACTCGGTGCGCAAGCTGAATCCGAACATGGAAAAGTTCCGCCTCGAAGATTTGCCGCTCGACGACCCCGCGGTCTACAAGCTCTTTGCGGACGGCAATACCACGGCCGTGTTCCAGTCAGAGTCGCGCTCAGCCAAAGACCTGGAGCGGCGACTCAAAGGTGACTGCTTTGAAGATCTCATTGCGCTGATGGCTTTGAACCGCCCCGGCCCGCTCGGCTCCGGTATGGTGGATGACTTCATCAACCGCAAACATGGGCGCGCCAAGTCAGAATATTTTCATCCCGATCTCGAACCGGTGTTAAAGCCCACCTACGGCGTCATCGTCTATCAGGAACAGGTGATGTTGGTGGCGCAAGTGCTGGCCGGTTATACGCTGGGCGGCGCCGATTTGCTGCGCCGTGCCATGGGCAAAAAGAAAGCGGAAGAAATGGCGCAGCAGCGCGCCATCTTCGTCGACGGCGCGACCCAGCGTGGCGTTGAGACCAAACTCGCCGAACAACTCTTCGATTTGATGGAAAAGTTTGCCGAATACGGTTTTAACAAATCGCACTCGGCGGCCTATGCGCTGATCGCGTATCACACGGCATGGCTGAAAGCGCATCACCCGGCCGAGTTCTTGGCGGCGACGCTGTCGTCTGAAATGGCTGACACCGATAAGCTGCAGCTTTTCTGGATTGATAGTCTGCAAAACGGCTTGGCATTTTTGCCACCGGATATCAACCGCAGCGTTTACCGTTTCATACCCGTCGACGGCCGGACCATCCGCTATGGCTTGGGTGCTATCAAAGGTACGGGCGAATCCGCTATCGGCGCCATCGTGCGTGCGCGTGAAGCGGGCGGTGACTTTACCGACCTGTTTGATTTCTGCCTGCGTATCGACAAGCGCGTGGTCAATCGCCGAGTCGTCGAGGCGCTGGTGCGCGCCGGTGCTTTCGATAGTCTGGATCCTTCGGCAAACTCCGGAGAGGCTCACCGCGCGCGGCTGCTGGCCTCAGTGGGCATTGCGCTGGAAGCCGCGGAACAGGCCGAACGCCACGCCATGCAAGTGGGCTTGTTCGACATGGGCGGGGCGGCGCCGGCACAGCGTCCGCAATTGAATGAGGCAGCATGCTGGAGCGAGCGCGACCGCCTGCTGCATGAAAAGCAGGCGCTGGGTTTTTTCTTCTCAGGGCATCCCTACAACGAATATCGCAGCGAATTGTCGCGCTTCGTGCGCCGCCCGCTTAACGCGCTGGAGCCGCAGAAAGAAGTCACTCTGCTCGCTGGCATCGTGCTCGCGACGCGCACGCAGATGACCCGGCGCGGCAAGATGATTATCGTCATGCTCGATGACGGCAGCGCACAAGTCGAAGTCTCCGTGTTCAACGAATTGTTCGAAGCCGGGCGTGGCAAGATCAAAGTGGATGAGACGCTGGTGGTGGAAGGGAAAGTGCAGCGCGATGATTTCAGCGGCGGTCTGCGGGTCGTCGCCGAAAAATTAATGACCCTCGCCGAGGCGCGCGGACGTTATGCCAAGGGGCTTCGTCTGCAAATGAACACGACTGGCGTAGCTAGCGCTAACGGCGTTGCCAATGCCGCAAAGTTGCGCAGCCTGCTCGGGCCTTATCGTGATGGACCATGTCCCGTGCGCGTGCGTTATCGCAACAATGATGCAGAGTGCGAGTTGCCACTGGGCGAAACCTGGCGCGTGCGCCTTGATGACGAACTACTGGCGGGCTTGCAGCAGTGGCTCAGGAGCGAGAACGTGGAGATCGTCTATCAATGAACCGCATCATCAATCAGGCGTTGCTCGACGCGGTAAGTAACGAGGCGAAGACCAGTCCGCGCCGCCGCAAGAACCGCAATTTCCACGCACAGGAGGCCGATGCAGCGCACCGTCTGCTCAATGCCATCGAACCTGATTCTTATATCGCGCCGCATCGCCATCTCGATCCCCACAAGGACGAATCCGTCATCGTCTTGCGCGGCCGCTTGGGTGCGGTGTTTTTCGACGACCTGGGCGGCGTGACCGAGAGTATCGTGCTGGAACCCGATGGCGCCGCAGTGGGCATCAACGTGCCGCATGGGGTCTACCACACCGTGCTGGCGCTGGCATCTGGCACGGTCTTCTTCGAGGCCAAGGCCGGCCCTTTTCTGCCACTGAGCGTGCAAGAGAAGGCGCCATGGGCGCCGCTAGAGGGAGAAGCCGCCGCCGTTGATTATGGTCGGCGGCTGCGGGCTTTATTTGGGTGACTGCGCTACTCAAGGATCAGTCGGAAACTCATTAAATATGCGTGTTGGCTGCGGCCGCCCGCATCATGGCCGCGCTAGCTTTTTCGCCTCAATTCGGAAGATGTGCATCAAAACGCCTGGTCCCAAGGTATAGAAAGCTTCATGGCCGCGTTGATGAGTCCCACCATGCTGTATGTCTGCACGAAGTTCCCCCATTGTTCGCCGGTCTTGTGGTTGATGTGCTCCGCCAGCAAACCATGTCGGTTTCGAAAGGACAGCAGCTTCTCGAACAGCGCTCTCGCCTCATCTCGACGCCCTAGCGATGAGAGCGCATTCACATACCAGAAAGAACAGACAAGGAAGGCGTTTTCTGGCGCACCAAAATCGTCTTCCTCGACATAGCGAAAGATAAAATCGCCGCGCTTCAATTCGAGCTCCACGGCGGCAACTGTAGCGACGAATTTTTTATCGTCTGGCCTCACAAAACCAAGCTCGGCCAGCAACAGAAGGCTGGCATCCAGTTCGGAGCCGCCGAATGTGGACACAAAGCTTGCGCGTTTATTGCTCCAGGCCCTTTCCATAATGTTGCGGTGTAGACGGTCGCTGCGGGCGCGCCAGCGGATTGCCTGTTTGCTCAGGTTTAGCCGGTTGGCGATGCGCGCCAGCCGGTCGCAGGCGACCCAGCACATTACCGACGAAAATGTGTGCACGCGCGACTTGCCTCGCAGTTCCCATAGGCCGGCGTCGGGCTGAGCGTAGTTCTTTACGGCTTTCTCGCCCAGCGCTTCCAGGCGATGGAAAAGCGCCTCATCACCCATGCGATTGAGTCGTTGATCAAAGAAAACGTGGGTCACGGCCAGTATGGCGGAGCCATAGACATCATGCTGCACTTGCTGAAATGCCTGATTGCCGATACGCACTGGTCCGATGCTACGATAGCCAGGCAGCGTTCGCACGAGCTGTTCATCGAGCGCGGCGCGTCCATCGATCCCATAGACCGGCTGTAACTGCCCATCATTAGCGCCGGCAGCGATGTTGACGATATAGCCCAGGTAACGCTCCATGGTCTGGGTGGCACCCAAACGATTGAGCGCGTTGACGACGAAGTAGCCGTCACGTAGCCAGCAGTAGCGATAGTCCCAGTTGCGCTGACTACCCGATGCTTCGGGAATCGAGGTGGTCACAGCGGCGACGATAGCGCCGGTATCGTCGTAAGTATTCAACTTCAGGGTGATGGCGGAACGGATGACCGTGTCTTGCCACTCGAAGGAAATGGCCAGGCTGCGCACCCATTCGCGCCAATAGGCAAGCGTGTCCTCGAGGAAGCGCTGCCCAATTTGCGCCACCGAATGGTTCACCGTCTCATCCGGTCCCAATAAGAGAGTCACTGCGTCTTCCAGGAAGAACGGCGTTTCCTGGGTAATGGCGGTGATGGAGGCGTCGGTGGTGAGCCGCACCACGAGATCGGGCGTCACGTAACGGATATGGTTACTACCGAAGGTGATGCCAGGGCTACGCTCGCCGTAATTGCACGCCGGACGAAGGCGCAAACAGATACGTGGACTGCCACTGACGCGGCGGATTTTTCTGATCAAAGTCATGGGACGAAAGACCCGACCGTTACGCTTGAAGCGTGGAACGAAGTCGGAAATTTCCACACAGCCGCCATGTTCATCAAACAATCGGGTGATTAGAACGGCGGTGTTCTCCTCGTACTGCTGCTCGGCGTGAGAAAAATCCGTCAGATCGACAGCGAAAAAGCCGAAGTCTTCCTTTCCGTGGCCTTCGCGCAGCAGCGAGCAAAACAACGGGTTGCCATCGAACCGAGGAAAACAGGACCAGACTATTTCAGCCTGCGCATCCACCAGCGCCGCTATGGTCCCATTGCCGATGAGTGCGAGATCGAGGGACTTCATGAGAGGTGTTTGCCAGAGGGTGATCGCTCTGTTAGCAGCTCGGCAAGCCAAGTGTGAACTGCGCTTACGTCAGGAAGGCGATAGCGGGCCTTGGTTCTTCCCGACCCGACCTTTACCGAAATACCGCCGATCTGGTTGACGAACGCAAAGCCATGCTCGTCCGTTAAGTCATCGCCGATGAACACAGGCCGCCTACTTAGAAAGGGCGGTTGCGTCATGAATTCCTGTATCGCGCTCCCCTTGTTATACCCATCGGGCTTGATTTCGACCACGTACTTGCCCTTTTGCAATTGCACACCGCCGCCACTCTTATCCTTGATCCAACTGGCGAGAAATCGATGTAGGTAACTGCCCAACTTTGGAACACCGCGATAGTGCACCGCCAGCGTGGCGCCCTTGTCCTCAAGCAGCAAACCTGGATGTCTCTGACGCAAGGACGCGAGCTCGACGGCAATCGCTTCGAAACAAACTGGTGATATCGCATGCCGATGTACGTGCCCAAAGCTGTCGCGCCTTTCCAGCCCATGTTGCCCAGTCACGGGCATCTGGGGCATGCCCAGGCGCAGGTCCAGATCAGCCAAAGACCGGCCACTCACCAAAGCCAGCGCGCCGTCGCAACGGCGATGCACCGAACGGAGAAGCTCCAGCAACGCTTCATCCACCCGCACAGCATCTGGATGTTCAGCGAATTCGAGCAAGGTTCCATCCACATCCAGAAAATACGCCCACGCGGACGAAGGCGCCGGTAAGCTGCGTTTCATCATCCTGATGTCGTTCCGCTAGAGGCTGCACCTTCGTGCTTGTCCAGCAGCCGTCCTCGACGTCGCATGCTGGCGGCATCGAGCAGCATGCGGCCGGCCCATCGATACACGTTGAACTCCGACACCAGGCTACGCATCAGGCGCATGCGGTCCCGCTGCTCAGAGCGAGGCATGGTCAGGGCAACGTGCAGGGCTGCGGCGCACTGGTCTGTGTCGTAGGGATTGACGATCAATGCTTCCGGCAGTTCACGCGCTGCACCGGTAAACTGGCTCAATATAAGCACGCCATAGTCATCTTCCCTCGCGGCGACGAACTCCTTGGCGACCAGGTTCATGCCGTCGTGCAAGCTGCTCACAAAACATAGATCCGCCGCACGATAATATTCATAAACCTCGCGTTGGCCGTGGTGCTCAATCTTGAGCAGTATGGCCGGCCTTTGAGCTTGGCCAAAGCGCTCGTTGACGCGCGCCGCCGTGGCACGCACGAGCTCCTCGTGCACTTGGTATTCATGAATGCTGGAGCGCGTCGGCGCCGCAATCTGGATAAACGTGAAACGCCCTATCCACTCCGGCTTGAGTTCGAATAGTCTTTCCACGGCTCGGAAGCGCTCGACGATGCCTTTGGTGTAGTCCATTCGGTCGACACCGATACCGACGAATTGATCCCCCTGCAAACCGTTGAGCGCGCGCATTTCACGGCGGCACATCTCTGCCGGCGTCGCCAACAGGTCCGGCTCGGGTGGCCAGTCGATGGAGATTGGGTAGCGGCGCACCGCCGTCTGCTTACCGCCTAGCGTTACGGCGAATGACTCGCGGTCGACACGGGCTTCCATGAAGCGATCCACAGTGTCTACGAAGTTGTTGCAATGAAACTGTGTGTGAAAGCCGAGGATGCTACTGCCCAGCAGGCCGGCGATGATTTCTTCACGCCACGGACAGATAGCGAACGACTCGGGGTTAGGCCACGGAATGTGCCAAAAAGTAATCACCGTTGCCTGCGGCAAGCGCTCGCGGATCATGCGGGGCAGCAAGGCAAGGTGATAGTCTTGCACTAGGACGATCGGATCTTTGGTTTTTGCTTCCTTGACCACCGCGTCGGCAAACTTGCGGTTAACCTCGACGTAATGTGTCCAGTCGCTGGAACGAAAGGTCGGACGCACATGGGCGATGTGACACAAGGGCCAGAGTCCTTCATTGGCGAATCCGTAGTAGTACCCTGCCTCTTCCGCTTCCGTCAGCCACACACGGCGAATGTTATATGCCGGCTTTTCCGGCGGCACCGCCACACGGTCATCGCGATCTACCACCGCGCGATCCGCCGATCCGCTGCCGTGCGCAATCCATGTGCCTGAGCAGGCCCGCATGATGGGCTCCAGCGCAGTGACCAAGCCACTCGCCGGTCGTTGGACCTCAATATTATGAGCATCGGTCTGCACGTGAATATACGGCTCGCGGTTGGAAACGACAATGACGTCATCGCCACGCAATTCGCCATGAAGGATGGCGCGCAGCGTTTCCGGATTCCAGGCGAGCTGCGCTTCGTCGCGTGCGCGATGTTCTAGCTCAAGATCTTTGATGAGCTGCTGAAGATCGCGTGCGATGGGGCGCAGTTCCGGCACTTGTATAGCGGCCCCCGGCTGTCGCAAGAGTCCTTCCCCGCGCATCAGCGCGCGCATGCCCTGCATCCAGCCGCGCCAGCTTAATTGGGCAATGATGACGGTGATGATCGAGACTATAAAAGCGAGGCCCGAGAAGAAATAAAACATGTAAAGCTTGGTTTCTTCACTGCGACGTTCAACGAAACTCATGTCATGCACCAACACCAGCTTCCCATTCGGACTAGTCTCGGTCGCCAAGGGCTGGATTGCCAGATGCAAGGCCCCGCGAGCGCCATGCAGAATATTGTTTCCGGGTGGGTAGTATTTCTCAAGGTCGTCGCAATGAATCTCTGCGGGCATCGTTCGGGTTGCCAAGAAGGGACTGGTCGCCGAGGGACAGTAGCCCAACGCATGGAGTCTTTCGTCCTGAGTGATACGCGTAAAGAACGCCAGTAACTTCTTCTGTGACCCAGTGCCCAGCTCTTGTTGTATCGGCTCCTGAATAGCGTTGGCGATCAGCGCCGCGCGCGTGTCGAGATCGCGAATAGACCATCGTAAGGTGAGCTGATAAACCAGCGGTGCCATAAAGTAGGCCAGCGCCGCAAGGGCCAAAATCAAAGGGATAATGAAGCGCAGGGAAAGTCGCATGGCGCTCTCTTTTCAAGGTTTATTAGGCATGGGCGAGCCCACCCAACGAAAGGCTATGTTAGTGGCTGCCGCCTCGGTTGGGTGCCAACTGTTTACGAAAACGGCAGGGGGGCAAGTGGCGGCAGGTGCGCGACAGGTACGTACAACGACGACGCCCGACACTTACGCGCACTAGCGAACCAAGCGCCGCACTCTGAAAAAAGCGAGTGGCCAAGCTCCTCGAATAACGACAAGGGATCGTTAGCTCAGGATCTTTACGGCTTACGCGCAAAGTCGACCCGCCGGTTCTCAGCCCAGCACTTTTCTTCATGGCAGGTCGCGCGTGGTTTTTCTTTGCCGTAACTGATTGCTTCAAGTTGCGCCTCGGGTACCCCCAGTATCACCATCATGCGCTTCACGGCTTCAGCCCGCTTCTGGCCGAGGGCTAGGTTGTATTCCGTACTGCCCCGCTCATCGGTGTTACCGACCAGACCAATCGACAGCGTAGGCGCCGACTTGAGCAGCGCCTCATTCTGCTTGATCAGATCTTGATACTGAGATTTGACGGCAAAGCCATCATAGTCAAAGTAGACGCTCTTGTCGGCCAATTTGGCCAGGATGCGCTGCGACTTCTGCGCTTCGGTTTCGCTCGCCGCTACCGGCTTGGGCGTCGGCACCGCCGCCACTGGGGCGGGAGCCTCTGGTTCAGCGCTCTTCGGCGGGGTGGAACTGCACGCCGATAGGCTCATCAGACAAACCGCACCGGCAATTGACAATACCGACTGCAGCGTTTGTTTCGTGTAAGCCATAATTTTTTCCTCACGAATGATATATTGGTGTAAATATAATTGAGATAAATGTTAAAAGCAACGATAATGCATCAAAGTGCACTGTACTGAATTCGCCGAAACAAACTGGAGTAATTGATTGAGCAAGACGAAGACGAGTCGTTCTATGTCCCTAGAGGTACTCAAGAAGTTCCGTTTGATTTACGGCTCCGTTAGGCAACATTTTCGCCAGGTGGAGCACGCCTGCGGCGTGTCCGGTTCGCAACTTTGGATACTGCACGAGATTGCGGAGAGTCCGGGGATCGGCGTTTCCGATCTCGCTGAACGGTTATCGATTCATCAGTCGACGTGCAGTCTATTGGTCGACAAGCTGTGTGTTCAAAAATTGATCGCTAAGGCGCGCAGCCAGACCGATCAACGCCGGGTTGGGCTCGCCCTGACCGCCGTGGCCAAACGACTACTGACGAAGGCGCCAGGGCCTGCCGAAGGTGTGCTGCCCGATGCGCTCAAGGCCTTGCCGAATAAGGCTTTGCTTGACTTGGATGCGGCGCTCGCCCAGGTGATTTCGGAACTCAACCTACGGGATGAGCGATTTGCCGAGAAACCGCTTGCCGATCTATAAGACAAGAATCACGATGTTCGCCTTACCGTGTCGCCGACTTACCGCTATGGGGTTGCTTGCCTCGCTCTGCGCATGCGCCATAGCGCCCGTCCCAGTGCCAGCCCCAGTGCCAGCCGTCAGCACCACTTCGCTTGCGACCAAGCCAGATAGCACGACAACGACATCGCCCGCACCAACGGTGCAATCCGCAACCCCCAAAGCGCGGGCCGATAGACCTTTACCTGTCGTAGATCCTGAACATAACGTCTTCTTTGCTTTGGGTTCGACTGAATTGAACGCCGCAGCGCGTGCCGTCATCGCAGAGTTGTCAAAAAGCCTTTTGGCCAATGTCGGCACTAGAGCACTGCTCGTCGGCTATACCGACGACCTCGGCAGCCCGGAATACAGCATTGCGCTGTCGGGCAAGCGTGCGTCGACGGTGGCGGCCGAATTCCTCAAGCTTGGCGTGCGACCCAGCCAACTGCGTAAAGCGTCGCGCGGCAGCCAGCCGTTCGATCGTCCGTGCAAAAGCGAAGCCTGTCGTCGCCTCATGCGCCGCGTGAAAATTCAACTTGCCACACGGACACCATGAAAACGCGCTTACTTAACTCCTTAAGCACGTTGCGCTGGCGCACCCGCCTCACACTGTGGACCGCGGCCGCCACGGCGGGTCTCGCGGTGGTCCTGTTCGCGAAACTGGCCGATCAAGCGCTGCGTTTGTTCTTCTTTCTGACGCACACCTATTCATGGGCGCCGTTTCTGTTGGCGCCTAGTTTGGGCATGCTGGTAGTCTGGCTGACCGGCAGATATTTCGCCGGTAGCCAAGGCAGCGGTATTCCACAAGTTATCGTCGCGACGCGTTTGGCCGCTCAAGGTGAACCAGTCGGTCATCTCGTTTCTTTACGCATTGCCTGCGGCAAGATGGTGCTTGGCGTTATCGCGTTGTTAGGTGGGTTTTCTGCCGGCCGTGAAGGACCATCGGTGCAGGTGGCGGCTTCCATTGTGCACGCCTTTCATCGCTTTCTGCCGAACACGCGGGCCTTGCGCGAATCCGATCTGATCCTCGCCGGCGGTGCGGCGGGCATTGCTGCCGCATTCAACACCCCGCTGGCAGGTATTGTCTTCGCGGTGGAGGAGTTGGGGCGACGGCTCGAAGCGCGCACCAGCGGTGTGCTGCTTGGCACCATCATTCTGGCTGGCCTGGTCGCCATTGCGTTCATGGGCAACTACAACTACTTTGGCCACCTCAAAGTGAATGACGTAGGCCGTGAAATCCTGATGCCTGTGCTCCTGTGTGGTGGTATTTGCGGGTTGGCGGGGGGCGCCTTCAGCCGGTTGTTACTCTATCCACAAACTCACGCGGGCAACGGCCTCTGGCGCTGGCGCAGCGCTCACCCCGTGCTTTTTGCTGGCGCCTGCGGACTGATTGTCGCGGGTGTCGGTTGGGCCGGTGGTGGGATGTCCTTCGGTAGCGGCTACACCATCACGTCGCACGTTGTGGGCGGGGAGTTTGCGCTGCCTTGGCACGCCCCCATCACCCGCTTCATAGCCACTGCCGTCAGCTACTTCTCAGGTATCCCGGGCGGCATCTTCGCGCCCTCGTTGGCAGTGGGCGCCGCCATTGGTTCCAACCTCTCGCACTTGCCAGGCATGCCCACAGATGCCGTGCCGGTAATCGCCCTTTGCATGGCCGGATTTCTCGCCGCCGTAACGCAGTCTCCCATCACCTCCGCCATCATCGTGATGGAGATGATCGATGGCCATGGCATGGTCATCAGCCTAATGAGTGTTGCCTTGATAGGCAAAGCGCTGAGTTCGCGCATTGGCCCCGAACTCTATCCGCAGCTCGCACTGAGTTTCACGTCGCCTTCCAATGCGAATGAGGATGTGAAAACGGCAGAAGCCGCCAACCCGCGCGTGCCGGTCGCGTAATCCAAACCCTTAGTGCCTATTGATTTGGCCTAGGCATGGCCTTCGCCGCATTGATTGTTCTGGTGCTCTTGCTGGCACGCGACCGCTATGGGCCACCCCAAGGATTTGACGGCGGGGGAGGTCGAACTTTAAGGCTACCGGTGGAAATGAAAAAGGCCGCGCCAGGCGCGGCCTTTCTTGCAAAGCTGCTGCGGATTACAGGCCCTTGCCGTGCTCGGCTAAGTATTTGGCGACGCCTTCGGTGCTGGCCTTCATGCCGGGCTTGCCCTTGTTCCAGCCAGCGGGGCAGACTTCGCCGTGCTCTTCGGTGAATTGCAAGGCGTCGACCATGCGGATCATTTCATCGATGTTGCGGCCCAGCGGCAAGTCATTCACCACTTGGTGACGCACCTGACCCTTCTTGTCGATAAGGAAGGAGCCGCGATAAGCCACGCCGCCATCGGCTTCGACGTCGTAAGCCTTGCAGATTTCATGCTTAACGTCGGCCACCAGCGCGTACTTCACTTGGCCGATGCCGCCCTTGTCGATGGGCGTGTTTTTCCAGGCGAGGTGGGTGAATTGCGAGTCGATGGAAACGCCGATGACTTCCACGCCGCGCTTGGTGAACTCTTCCAGGCGATGATCGAAGGCGATCAGCTCCGACGGGCAGACGAAAGTGAAGTCGAGCGGATAGAAAAACACTACGGCATATTTTCCCTTGGTGTATTCAGAGAACTTGATGCTCTTGATCTCGTTGTTGCCGAGTACTGCGTTGGCGGTGAAATCGGGGGCGGGTTTGCCTACCAAAACGGCCATGGAAATCTCCTTAGAGGTGATAGAAACGAGGGGGTGGGTTGAAACGGAAGACCGGCGCTGGAAATTACTTTAGACCCAGAATGCTAGCCCCAGAGCGTAAGTCCTAAAGCCCTAGACTCGCAGCGTATATAACCAAGTCTAAATGCGTTGATTGCGGCATGTCAATGCGCCACCCTGCTCAAACTGGGGGCAATTGACGAAAGTCGGTGAGCGGCGCTAGCGCCATTTCTTCCGCCGTCACTTCGACATGGCTCACGTCTGTGCCGGGTGGGCCATGCCGCGCCCAGGCGATAAGATTCGCCACCGCTTCGGCGTCTCCCAGCAGCAGGGCTTCCACTGTGCCGTCGCGACGGTTGCGCACCCAGCCGGTAACGCCCGAACGGCGCGCTTCTAAGCACAACGAAGCACGATAACCCACGCCTTGTACCTGACCGTGTATAAGCAGACGACGTGCCGAAGTGGGTTCAAGCATGATGGATCGTGGTGGGCCGACGCTGCACCGACTGCGCATGCAGTATGGCTTCGGTGAGGTTATCCAGCAGATGGTCCTTGCCCAGCTTGGCGAGAAAGCCCGAGCGGGTGAGCAAGGATAGAGGTTGCGCATTCAATCCCGCCAAAACCAGCGTGGCGCCATGCTTTTCCAGCTCGCTCTGCACCAGTTCCAAAATTTCCAGGCCGGTGGTGTCGATATGGATGGCCTTCGATAGATCGAGGATAATCACATCCGGCTGTCCGCGCTGGGCGGTGATGAGCTCGTCGAGCTTGTTCACGGCGCCGAAAAACAGCGAACCGAACAAGCGATAAGCGACGATGCGCGGTGTCCCGTCAGGCCGGCTCAAAGCGGCGCTGCCGTAGAAGTCTTCCAGCGGCAAACGTTCCAGCTGCGTCAGATCGGACATGCGATAAATGAAGAACAGGCTTGCCAACACCATGCCGATTTCGACCGCCAGCGAAAGATCGAAGATGACGGTGATGAAGAACGTAGTGAGCAGGGTCGTGCGGTAATTCAGCGTATAGCGCCTGAGTTCGCGGAACTCGTGCCACTCGCCCATGTTCACCGCGACTAGCACCACGATTGCCGAGAGCGTGGCCAGCGGCACATGGCGCGCCAGCGGCGCCGCCAAGAGCACCACCGCCAGTAGTGTGAGCGCATGCACTATGCCTGCCACCGGCGTGCGGCCGCCGCTGCGGATATTGGTGGCCGTGCGGGCAATGGCGCCGGTCGCGGCAAAGCCGCCAAACATCGGCGCGACGATATTGGCCAAGCCCTGCGCAATCAACTCCTGATTGGGATCGTGACGATCATCGATCTGGCTGTCGGCAACGCGCGCCGACAGCAGCGATTCGATGGCGCCCAGCAGTGCGATGGTGATAGCGGGAGCGATGAGATTGCGCAGCCGCTCCAGATCGAGCGCAGGGAAGGCGATATCCGGCAAACCCTGAGGAATGCCGCCGAAACGGCTACCTATTGTTTCGAGCGGCAAGTCGAATAGCGCGTTTGCAGCGGTGGCGATGATGAGCACGCCCAGCGGGCCGGGCAGACGCGCTAGCGGCGTCCAACGTTTTGCCAACGCATTCCACCCGAGCAAGACCAGCAGCGAGCCGACGGCAAACGCCGTGGTAGCGATGTCAAGCGTGGCCAGACCTTCCGCAAGTACGCGACTTTTGGCGAAGAAATCGGCGGGCAACGTAGCGATGCGCAAGCCAAAAAAATCTTTTATCTGCGAGAGAAAGATCACCACGGCGATGCCGTTGGTAAAGCCGATTACCACCGATACCGGAATAAAACGAATCATGCCGCCCAGCCGGGCCAGCCCCATCGCCAGCAGGATCAGACCGGCCAGAACTGTGGCGATCAACAAGTTGGCGACGCCATACTGGACCACGATGCCAAAGATGATGGGAATAAATGCACCGGTGGGGCCGCCTATCTGCACGCGCGAGCCACCAAATACCGCGATCACCAAGCCAGCGACGATGCCTGTCCAGATACCCGATGAAGGCGACATGCCGGACGCGATGGCAAAGGCCATGGCCAGCGGCAGCGCCAGCACGCCCACGGTGAGGCCGGCGGAAGCGTCGCGCAACAGATCGGCGCCGCGATAACCCGGCAGACAGTCCAGTAACTTGGGGCGAAAATGGATCACTCGAGAGAGATCACTGGGTTGAGATTACTTGCTCATGATCACTTCACGCGCATGCCCAGTTGCGCGCCGCTGTCGGGACTTAACAGAAACAGGCCCGGCTCGTCGCCCGAGGCTGCCAGCACCATGCCTTCTGAAAGACCAAATTTCATTTTGCGCGGCGCGAGGTTGGCGACCATGACCGTCAAGCGGCCCACTAGCGTGGCCGGATCGTAGGCGGACTTGATGCCGGCGAACACCGTGCGCGTTTCCGTGCCGAGGTCCAGCGTGAGCTTGAGCAGCTTCTCCGCGCCTTCCACATGCTCGGCGTTAGCGATGCGCGCGATGCGCAAATCGACCTTGGAAAAATCGTCGATGCTGATTTGGTCGGCGGCGGTTTTCTCTTCCATTTTTTGCTGGTGCTCGGCGTGGCGTTGCGGTGAGTGGGATTGTGCGGGCTGCGGCGCGGGCGTGGGCAGCAGCGATTCCTTGTTGGCTTCCACCATGGCGTCGATTTGTTTGGGGTCGATGCGCGTCATGAGGTGTTTATAGTCGTTGATCTTGTGGCCCGTAGGCAGCGTGGTGGCGGCATCTTGCCAAGTCAGCGGCACGATGTTGAGGAAGGCTTCGACATCGGCGGCGAGCTTGGGCAGCACCGGCTTGAGATACAAGGTCAGCAAGCGGAACAGGTTGATCGCTTCCGAGCACACCCGATGCAGTGAAGCTTCACTGCCTTCTTGTTTGGTTAGCTCCCAGGGTTTTTCGTCATTGACGAACTGGTTGGCGCGATCCGCCAGCGCCATGATTTCCCGCAGTGCCTTGCCGTATTCACGTTTCTCGTAGAGATCGGCAATCGCCGGCGCAGCCTCGCACACCGACTTAATCAGCGCGGAATCGGATGCGGCGAGCTTGCCACCAAAGCGCTTGCTGATAAACCCCGCGCAACGACTGGCGATGTTGATGTACTTGCCGACCAGATCACTATTCACCCGCGCCACAAAATCTTCCAGATTGAGGTCGATGTCTTCCATCGCCGAACCCAACTTGGCGGCGTAGTAATAGCGCAGCCATTCCGGGTTCAAACCTTGCTGCAAATAGCTTTCGGCGGTGATGAAGGTGCCGCGTGACTTGGACATCTTCTGGCCATCCACAGTGAGAAAGCCGTGGGCAAAAATGGAAGTTGGCGTGCGATAACCCGCATGCGCCAATTCGGCCGGCCAGAACAAGGCGTGGAAATAGAGTATGTCCTTGCCGATGAAGTGCACCAGCTCGGTCTCATTTTCCTGGCCTGCGTCGCGTTTGAGATAAGCGTCGACGTCGATGTTGATACCCTCCGCGCGCTTCTTGTCGGCGAGATTCTGGAAGGAGCCGAAATAGCCGATGGGGGCATCCAGCCAGACGTAAAAATATTTGCCCGGCGCATCGGGAATCTCGAATCCGAAATAGGGCGCGTCACGCGAGATGTCCCAATCGGAAAGCTTGTTTTCATCCGGCGCGCCCAGCCATTCCTGCATTTTGTTGGAGGCTTCCGGTTGCAGTCGGCCGACTTCGCGCGTCCATTTGCGCAAGAAACTCTGGCAGCGCGGGTCGGAGAGCTTGAAGAAATAGTGGTCGGAAGATTTGCGTATTGGTGCTGCACCCGACACCGCTGAGTAGGGATTCTTCAGATCGGTGGGGGCATAGGCCGCGCCGCAGACTTCGCAAGAATCGCCGTACTGGTCTTTCGCGCCACACTTGGGGCACTCGCCCTTGATGTAACGATCCGGCAGAAACATTTCCTTGACCGGATCGAAGAACTGCTCAACGGCGCGGACTTCGATCAGCCCTGCAGCCTGGAGTTTGCCGTAAAAGTCGTGGGCGTAACGGCGCGTTTCTGCGGAATGAGTGCTGTGATAATTGTCGAACTCGACGTGGAAGCCGGCGAAGTCGCGCGTGTGCTCGCCATGCACGCGGGCGATCAGCGCTTCCGGTGTGATGCCTTCCTTCTCGGCGCGCAGCATGATGGCGGTGCCATGGGTATCGTCGGCGCAGACATACCAACATTCGTGGCCACGCATTTTCTGGAAGCGTACCCAGATGTCGGTCTGGATGTATTCGACCAGGTGGCCGAGATGAATAGCGCCGTTAGCGTAAGGCAGGGCGCTGGTGACAAGAATTCTGCGGAGCGTGGCGGACATCAGAAGATCGTGCAAAGCACCTAGTTTAACAAACCGCGACGGCGGACACGTCGACTTAGTCGATCGAGGCCGAGAAGATAGTGCGATAGTGTTCTAGGGAAACGCTGAACAAGTAGTCGCGAAGCGCGCCATCAAATTCAGATCAATTTGATCAAGGCGAAATTGTGAACGAAATCGAAATTCCATCGGAGATATGCCCGCTTCTGGTGCTTGATACGAGGCATTTTCCCGCCT
>JBBQGH010000027.1:0-34453 GCA_038322845.1 Gammaproteobacteria bacterium | reverse complement strand
CCTGGTCGCCGGTGGGGCGCTGACGGCCAGCGGCGAGTGGCGTTCGCCCAAGAAGGGGTTTCTGTTTCCGGTGCGCGCCCTGTCCAAGATGTTTCGCGGCAAGTTCATCAGCGCACTCGAGACCCTGCGACAGCACCCGGGCGCGCCCGCCAGTCTCGCTGCCTCGGCAAACTGGCAGCGCTTGCGCCAGCGTCTCTATGCCTACGACTGGGTGGTGTATGCGAAGCAGCCCTTGGGTGGCCCCCAGGCGGTGCTCGATTACCTGGGCCGCTACACGCATCGGGTGGCGATCTCGAATGAGCGCATCCTCGGCATCGACGGCGATGCGGTCGCTTTCCGGGTGCGGGCCGATGCGGCCACCGGGAAGAAGCGGACACTGCGTGTGCCGGGATCCGAGTTCATCCGGCGCTTCTTGCTACATGTCTTGCCATCTGGCTTCAAGCGCATTCGTCATTACGGCTTGCTCTCGCCTGCGCGCAAAGCGCAGCGCTTGGCGGCGGCACGCGCCGCGCTCAATGTGCCGCCACCGCAGCCAGCCACGCTCGAGTCAATCGCGGATTTCTTGCGGCGCGTCGCGCGCATCGAGCATGAGCGCTGCCCCCGTTGCGGCAGCGGACAGTTTCGTCTTGTCGCGACCATCCAGCCGGCATACCGCTCACCCCGCCCCAGGGGGCCGCCGTGATCTCGGCAGCACACGAGTCGACCACTGAGCTTCGAGGCGATGATCTCTGCGCTTCCGGCGGCGTTCGTGCGTGCGCAGCAGCGGGTGGATGTTGGGGACTTGCCGTCCGCCTCCGTGCGGTCGTAGGCGCGGCAATGTCGCTCGTTTCGGCCTTGTCACGCCCGCATTGCCGCCATTACCTTCATGCCAAACGATTGACTTCCAACCCGCCCACCTTACAATCCCCATAGCCTCCGCCGTCGCGGCGGTTCAGTCCAACAAGGTTTATCCGCCGATATGAACCATCGCCTCATCCATACGTCGCCTCGTCGGCCGATAAACGCTATTCGTTGGGCCTACGGTCTCTAGTCGTGGCGATTGAAGACACAATTGTGGCAAGAATCGACGAGCTGATCGCGGCCTCTACTCGACTAGCAGCTAGCGACGGAAATGGGCAAGTCACGTCAGATCGACAGCGCCAAGAATGCGCAGCGTGGCTAGTTTCGGCCGCGAATGCCGTCCAACGTCTTTGTGAGTCTCCGGAGAACGCCTACCGAAAGCATACAGAAGCGCTGCTAGCAGCAGATCACGGTTATCTCATCAATCAAGCCGTCGGCGAAATGGCAGCACTGCTCAAGGGTTTAGTTTCCGACGCCAAGGCCGGACTGATTTCCTCAATCGCTGACCACGCACGCGCAGAAACCTTTGACGATTTTCTGGATCATGCAGACTTTTATGCTAACGAAGGACGAAAGAACGAAGCTGGGATAATTGCTGGTGTTGTATTCGAGGATTCCCTTCGGAGATTTTGCCGCAAGCTCGGAGAGCCAGAAAAAGGCATGAAGCTCGACGATTTGATAACGACCCTAACAAAGCGCGGTGAATTGACTGCTGTAAAAGCAAAGCGGGCTCGTGTTGCAGCTCATGTGCGAACCAAGGCTAGCCACGCCCAGTGGGAAGAATTTGAGTTGAACGACGTGGAAGCGGCAACTGAGTTTGCCCGAGAGTTCATCGCGTCAAAACTCGATGCTTAAGCGTAACCCTGCGCTCAACCGCACGGGCCGGCACGTGTCTTCAAGTTGGCGAACGTCGGCGCAGCCAGCCGGTTAGCTTCAGTTCGCTGAAGCTTTAGAAAAATCCCGTTTTGGAAATTGCATATGGACGAACGAATACATCGGCCCACCAAAATGGCCGCGCCGAGCGGGGAATGGTTTTGCCACCCACAAAAATGTGGGGTCAAGACCCCTCAACTACTTTTTCTACAGCCTCGTTAGACAACAGAAGAGTATGGAGACGAGCTACGAAGCAATGTTGCACCTCCTAAGGACGGGCAACGTAGATTCGTGGGAAAACATGGCGGAGCGAGAATCAACTTTTCCGGGGGGCTTCGATCCTCTTGTACAGCGCCGCTGGATCATTAACGCCATCGATACTGGATCAGCCGCATGCGTGCGATGGATGGCTTTAAAAGGAGTCGATCTCAACTTTCGAGACAAAGAAGGCTACACCCCTCTTCATGCGGCAATCGACCGCGGCAGCGACGCGAAATACGAAATCCTAGAAACGCTTCTGAGAGCGGGTGCGCCAGTTAATCTCCAAGGATTCAATGAATGGACTCCCGCTCACTTGGCTGCTGCACGTGACGACGTTCAGGCCCTCAAGCTTCTTGTGCAATTTGGCGCTAACCTGTCAATCCGAACGGACATCGATGATTTCGCCACGCCGCTTGAGGAGGCGGAGAATCTGGGGAGCAGCAATGCAGCCAACTACATCAAGACTGTTTTCTAACAATCGCTTCGAGTTCGCGCGCACCGCGCGCCCGACTCAAAAAGTGCGATGCACTTTGTTCGTGGCCCAAGCGGGACGTTAGGAATGCCCACGTATTGCTCCGCTAGCGAATGCATTTCTTCAGTTGCAGAACGTTATCGCGCAATACAGTCCTATTCTGACGTTGGTATCGTTCGCCTCATTGGCAAATTGAATCTTCCTTCCTGTTGGTTTGAAACCCACTTCGTGCGCCCACAACAGTTTCGCTGTCAATTTATCCGACCGCATCCATATCGCCCACTTCGGCATCTACAGACCAAATACATTGTGGGTAGCGATGGTGCTGCCTCTTATCTCTATACGCAACCCCCAGGCTCAAAGTCAATTTTTGAAGCCGAAGAAGATTTACGAATTGCGGTGGCGGGGGCCACTGGTATTTCAAGCGGCGCAGCTCACACCGTAAGCGAGTTGCTTCTTGAGTGCGTTGGTGGCTTCTCTCTCACTATGTTAAATAGATTGCACTTTCGCAGAGCTCGCTCGCTCGATGGTGTGCTTTGTCATCGCATTTCTGGTCGGCATCCGCGCGGAGGCCGTGTTGTTATTTGGATTGGCGTCAACGACTTACTTATCCGCAAGATCGTCAAACATTATTTGCGCCACGAAGAAGTACGCTTTAATATTTTGGCAAACACCAACATTTCTTTAGAGACGTTTCGTGTTCCCAACTCGGTAACCTAACTTGGCGGTCAACGCCGCTCCCTCTGGTCGCTTTGACCGGCCGCAAGTGGCAAGCCGGTTACTTTATGTTGAAGGTCCGCTGTCCTTATCGGTCACGGGCAGGTTTGGGTCGATAGGGTGCGTTCGCCGTTTATGAAAGCGGTCATTGGAGGCATTTGCTGTTTTACGACAATGAAAAGCAATAACTCCGTCTCCGTCATGAGAGCATTTAGTAGTTTCCAACTTTGACGATTCGCGCCGGGGCTAGTCTTACGCCACTGCGCGTTTGTAGATCCAAGCCGGCGGCACAACCCCGACGTCCACATGCAGTTTGCGCAGGCGCTCACGGATTTCCTTCATCGAGCGGTTTTCGTAAGTTCGTGCGGAGGGAGTGAGGAAGGATTCAAGCTTGAGCGCAAGCCGGAGTGGATTCGGTTCGCGGCGGATGATTCGGACGCCGTCGGTAATCAGCATCTGGATGAGCAATTCCTTCTGGGTCTTGGCGTGGATGCCTTCCGCCAGCGGAAAAAATACCGCGTTGGCAAGCACGATGCCGTAAAGCGGTGAAGTCAGGGCGACCGGTATAGACTGCAAAATCATGTCCGGGTCGGCAATGCCAGAGAGCATGTTGATCAAGCCGATCACGCTGCCGGCGACGCCAAATGCCGGCGCGAATAACGCGCCCTGGCGGAACATGCGCTCTATCTGCGCACGCCGTTGCTTGAAATAAAACATCTCGGTATGCAGGATTTCAGAGAGTTCGTCGTCTTTGAGTGGGTCGATCAATAGCCCGAGCGCCCGTTTAAGGAAACTGACGGTGGACTGATCGCTCATGTTCTCCAGCGCAATAATATTCTTGCCGTCATTGCCACCCGAGTGCACCGCGACTTCAAGCATGGTCCGGATGATTTCCGTAGAAGTAGGCGGCGGATGCCGGTACACATTGCGCATCACGCGCAGCGCCGCATGGATATCCGCGGTGGGATAGCACAGGAATAGCGCGCCGAGCGTGCCGCTAATCACAATAACGAACGCAATCACATTGATGAACAGCGCAGCATGGCCGCCGACAAAAAAGCTGGCGAAGAATATGCCGGTGAATAGCACCACCGCTATCCAGTTATGCTTATTCATGGGCGATTCGCTCCCTGGGCTTTGCCTACATCGCGGGTAAATATAATTTCCACGCGTCGATTAAGTGCGCGTGACTGCTCGTAGATATTGGCAGAGACCGGCGCATATTCCCCACGGCCTATCACCATGAAGCGCGCCGGGTCGATTTCGCCCGTGCCGATGAGATAGCGCGCGACATGGCTGGCGCGGAGCAACGAGAGTTCCCAGTTGCTGGGGAAGGCTCCAGTGTTTATCGCCCGGTCGTCGGTGTGGCCGATGATATGAATGTCATACGGCGTCTGCTTGATGATGTTAGCCAGACGATCAAGAAACGTTTTCATCTCGGGGCGCAGATCGGCGTTGCCCTGGGCGAAGAACGTCGGCCCATTGACACTCACTTTGACGGACTGGTCCTCCAGCAGCACGATCTCCACATTTTGCAGGTTGGATTCGCGCACCGCCTCACGGCTGCGCGCCAGCACGTTGATGCGCGTGAGTGGCTCTATACTTTTATCTGGCGGCGAGCTTGCAGCCGTCTCAGCGAAGGGAGTTGGAGTTGCAGTGGGAGTGGGAGTTGGCGTGGGAACGGGAGTGGGCACTTCCTGCTTGATGATCTTCTCGCGTTCAAGCACCTGAGTCTGCACTTCGAACTCCTGCGCGTGCTGTTGCTTCTTGCGCTCCGCGCGTCCATGAAAGGTCTGCGCAGCGAGTAGCGCTGCGAAGAGCACGAACATGATCATCATGAGATCCGACCACGGCACCGCCCAGTTGGCGCGCATGGTGTCGTCATCGAGCAAGCCGTCTGCACCGTCGAATAGTCGTTCGTCGGTGGCACGGCGCGCACGGGCCGCCATCGCCGCGGGAATCGCGTGATCAGCGAGCGGAGTGTGGTTCGTATTGAGCATCATCCTGGGTGCCAGCTTAGCCGGACCTAGGAGGAGTGAAAGCGTGAACAAGGCGGGTAAAAACCCGTTACTCAAGCGTTTGGCGATTTCAACCCATGGGCAGGCTTGCAACCGCCATCTCTGGCGCAGCCTTCAACGAAGGATAAAATGGTCGGGGCAACTTAACGCAGGAGCAAAAAGCATGAGCCATACAAAGTCCGTTGAAGTTGCTCTCGCCATTCAGACCACCGAGGAATTGCTCAACGGCCTCGACAATTTACGACTAGCCTGGAAACGCGATCCCTCCACCCTGCCCAAAGGTTTGTCCTGTACAGAATCGAAGGAAGGGCAGTTCGTCCTGGTGGCGGCGGAATCTGCTTTTGTCACGCTCCCCGGCGCCTGCGTCATCAAAGGTATCGGCGCGATAGAACTGGTCGGCTCAGCGCCGGCTTTCGAAGAAGGCGCCAACTCGAAAGCCCTGATCCTCAAAGCCACGCCGGAAGGCTGGAAGTTTTCAGTTAAGTTCGTGCCGCCTATCGTTCGCGAGAGAAATTTGAAGTGAAGGACGAAATGTATGCACTGGAGTTTCGCCTGCGCACCGCGTTATGACTTCGAGTCGATCAGGAATGTTCGTGATTGCTAGCCGAGTTTTTTGGACTCCCGATAGACCCAGAGTGGCCGCACGTTCATTGCCCCCACGTTGCAAGCATGGCGAGCACCGCGATGGCCATAGTGGCGGTCGCGAGCCAGCCGAGCACCTTCAGCCGGCGGGTAATGACGAAGGGGCCCATGATGTCCTTGCGGACCGCCATCAGCATCATTACCGCCATGATGGGCACAGCGATTACGCCATTGATGACAGCGCTCCAGAAGAGCGCCTTGATCGGTTCGATAGGGGTGAAATTAAGCACCACACCGAGTATCGTGGCGACGATAACGATGGCGTAAAACCCACGTGCCCGCAAGAGTGGTAGGCCTAGGCCGGCGCGCCACTTGAACGTTTCGGCGACGGCGTAGGCGGCCGAGCCAGCAAGTATCGGTACCGCGAGCAGCCCGGTGCCGATGATACCAGCGGAAAAAAGCGCGAACGCGAAATCCCCGGCCAGGGGGCGCAAGGCTTCCGCCGCCTCGGCAGAAGTCTGTATGTCCGTAAGGCCCTGCAAGTTCAAGGTCACTACCGCCGTCAACATAATGAAGAAAGCCACGAGGTTGGAAAACGCCATGCCTACGTAGGTATCGATTTTGATGCGCCGTAATTGCGTGCGGGCTTGTTTCGGCGCGGCGATCAGCGGCGCTTCATCTTTCGCTGCCCGTTGGTCTTCGACTTCTTGCGCGGCCTGCCAGAAAAATAAATAGGGGCTGATGGTCGTGCCGAAAACCGCCACGATCGCGATCACGTATTCGGCTTTGAACGATAGCTTCGGAATGACCGTATGGTAGAGCACATCGCCCCAAGGAACCTTGACGAAGAAGATGGTTACGACATAAGCGAGTAGCGCCAGAGTCAGCACTTTTAATAGCGGCGCATAGCGGGAAAATGGTACGAAGACCTGCAGCACTACCGCTAGCGTCGCGAAGGCGATGGCGTACCAGTGAGCCGATCCGCCGACAAGTAGCTGCATCGCCGCGCCCATGGCGCCGATATCCGCAGCGATGTTGATGGTGTTGGCAACCAGCAGGAGTAAGACGATGCCGTACAGCAGCCAGGGCGAATAATGGCGGCGGATGTTGGCGGCGAGTCCTTGCCCCGTCACTCGGCCGATGCGGGCGCTCACCGTCTGGATGCCGACCATCAGCGGGAAGGTGAAGAAGGCCGTCCACAGGATGCCGTAGCCTATTCCCGCTCCAACTTGAGAATAGGTGGCGATGCCGCTGGGATCATCGTCCGCCGCGCCGGTAATAAGACCTGGCCCTAGTCGGGCCCACAGAGACTGCTTTTTTTTAGACGTGGGTTTACCCTTGCTCATAGGCTTACTCGTTTCATTTCAAAAATTATCGACGTCGTAGCGACAGCGACAGTGTCAGGGTGGTGTGAGGTGTTGTTTACGCTTATCCGGACGCAAGTTCTCTTCGCTGCGTTTCGGAACTTCGGTACTGGGAGATTTCCAGTTGCCGGCGACTTCAGCGCAAAAGCTCGCCAATTTCCCCAACACCACTTGCACCGCACGATTGGCCGCAACCACGCCGCCATAGGGATCCTCACTCGCGGCCGCGACGCTTTCATCAAACTCTCGCCACGCCAGCACCTGACGCGTTTGGTTGTCTACCATGTAGGCGCGCAGCGTGAAGCGCACGCCATTCGCCGGGCCACTGAAATTATGTTGCAAGCGCAGAATCTCGGTGTCTAGTCTTAGATCGCCCGCTGCGGCGCTCGGTGTCAGCACGACAGCGCGGAAGTTGCCGCTGTTCTCGAGAGCGGCAACGATGAGCGGTGCGATCATTCGAGCCGGCGTGTCTACCCATTCGCTGTGCGCAAAATATTCCAGCTTGTGCGCCTCGCGCGTGTAGATGATGCGTTGGCTGTCGAAACCCGCTGTCGCGTGCGTGGGATTGACGATCAAGGTGGGTGCGGCGCTAGATGAGATCAGCGCTTCGCTCGTGGGTGTAGATGTGGGTGCTCCCGTTGCAGCGCGCGCTTCGACCCGCGCACTATCGAGAGAATAGAACGACGGTTGCGGCGTAGTTGTCGGGCTGAGTACCCCGCAACCGGCCATCAGTGTCAAACACAGCGCGGCGGCACCACATCGGCGTAGTCGTGCGTTGAATAAGTGGATCATGGCTTGCGCTCTCGTGAGGGTGTTGCAGTTGATACGCCTGTTGAAGACTCACCTGGCCCGTCCGGGACCACCTTGCGTCCGAACAGCAAGCCCGACGGATCCCGTTCCGTTTGCTCGCTCAGGCGGCGTAAGGATGTCGATAGCACGCTGAGCTCGGCCATCAGCCGTTCCAGCTGCGGTAGTGTCTCCCCAGTGAAGCGCGACACGTCGGGGCCGACGGCATCGACCAACTTGCCGGCGCTGGCACTCGTCCGCGCCACCTCCTTGCCCATTTTCTCTATGGCCTCCGCGCTGTGCCCAATGCGATCTATCACCGGCCCGACCTGCGCCGATGCACGTGAGGTGTTTTCGAAGGTACGTGCGGCACTGGCTATGCCCGAGTCGATGCTGTCTTTGTGCGCGGCGATGGTGTGCGTTACGGTGGCAATGTCGGCAAGCGCACTGGTGAATGCGGCCCGATTTGCGTCGCTGAGTATCGCGTTGATGCTGGTCGACGTGCTGTCCAGTTTTGCCAGTACATTGGTGAGCACGTTCTCCAATCGGGCGCCAAGCGAGGGTTTGGTGCGTATCACCGGGTACTCATTTCCCGCAACGGCGCGCAGCGGCGGGGCATCCCGCGCGCCGCCGCTGAGTTCAACATAGGCAATGCCGGTCAGGCCTTGTGTTTTCAGAACCGCTACGGTGTCCTCCTTGATAGGCGTGCCGCGCTCGATGGCGAAGAGCAGATTCACGCGTTCTGGGGTGGTCGTGTCTAGCTGAATTTTTCGCACCTTGCCGACGTCGACCCCATTGAATTTAACCGGCGCATTTAAATTCAGTCCGGCAACCGACTCGTCTTCGACTGCCACATACAGGTCGTATTTTTTCTGAAAAGCGCCACCCGAGGCCAGCCAGAGCACGCCGGCGATCAGCACCGTCCCGAGGACCAGCACGAATGCGCCTACCACCGCAAAGTTCACTTTCGTTTCTATGATGGCCTCCCCATTTCTTTACCGTGCTGCAACTCGGCTTGTTCCTTCTCCTGTTCATAGGCAGCTCTGCCGCGCGGCCCGTCGAAAAATTGCCGGATGGCCGGGTTGTCCATGTGCGACAGTTCAGACATCGAGCCGACACCTTGTACCTTGCCGTCGGCGAGCACAGCGACGCGGTCGGCCACCTGCCATAACAGGTCGAGATCGTGAGTGATCATGACAATAGTCAGGCCGAATTGATCACGCAGCTTGCGCACGAGTTGGTCGACGCCATCGGCACTGACAGGGTCGAGACCGGCCGTGGGTTCATCGAGAAACAGCAATTCGGGATCAAGCGCGAGAGCACGGGCCAGCGAGGCGCGTTTCATCATGCCACCGCTGAGTTCGGCGGGATACTGTGCACCGACTTCGGGCGCAAGGCCGGTCAGGGCTAACTTCCAGGCGGCGATCTCGTCGATCACCACATCTCCAAGCTGGGTGTGCTCGCGCAACGGCAGGCCCACATTTTCCTGCACAGTCAGTGAGCCGAACAAACCGCCATGCTGGAACATCACCCCCCAGCGCTGACGTAGCGCGAGGGCGTTGGGGTCATTGTCACTATCCACGAGCTTGTGCAGGTCGACGCCCAGCACCCGAATGGCGCCTGAATCCGGGCGATGCAGCAGGATCATTTCGCGCAGCAGCGTCGATTTTCCGGAACCGCTGCCGCCCACCAGAGCGAATATCTCCGCACGGCGCACCTCCAGGTTTAGTTCAGCATGCACGACGTGATCGCCGAAGCGCGTCGACAACTTGCTGATCTCGATGACCGGCTCGTTTGTTTGCGCGCTGTCCGCATGGGCCTGGCTTTCCACTCTAGAGATCCAGCGCGCTGAAGACGACCGAAAACAGGCCATCGGCAACGATCACCAGAAAGGTCGATTGCACCACGCTGCGCGTGGTCTGGCGGCCGACGCTCTCGGCGCCGCCTTGGGTGCGAAAACCCTGAAAGCAGCCCACCACGGCGATGATGCCGGCGAACACTGGCGCTTTGAAAACGCCGACCAGATAAGCATTCATGCTCACCGCTTTGACGAAGCGCTCGAGAAATTCTTCGAAGCCGACGCCCAATTGCGCGCGGGCCATGATCATGCCGCCGAACACGCCGAGTACGTCTGCGAACACGGTCAACAGCGGCAACGCGATCAAGAGCGCGATTATTTTTGGTAGTACAAGCAGATCCAGCGGCGGAATGCCGAGCGTGCGCATGGCGTCGATTTCTTCGGTCACCGCCATGGTGCCGATCTGCGCGGCATAAGCGGAACCCGAGCGCCCGGCGATGATGATGGCGGTGATCAAGGGTGCGAATTCGCGCAGCATGGACAAGCCGACGAGATCGGCGACGAAAATATTAGCGCCATACTGTCTTAGCTGGTCAGCACCCTGATACGCCACCACGATGCCGAGCAAGAAGGACAGCAAGCCCACGAGAGGCAGGGCGTCGAAGCCCGCGCTACGGATGTTGTACAGAATAGGGCGCCAGCGAATTCGCGCCGGGCTTGCGACGCACCCCGCCAGTGCGTACGCCGTTTCCCCGATGAAGCTAAATAGCGCCAACGTTTGCGTGTACGTGGCCTGGGCTCGTCGCCCCAAGCCTACAAGCATCGACCGGCGCGCAAAGACGTCGGTCACGTCGGGGACATCGGAGACGCTGACTACGCGCGCCTTTGTTCCAGCGGCCACATGCTGAGCGGCTATGTCGAGCAGTTGGGCGAATTCAGGCCGCAAGCCACGCACCTGCAAAGCGTTACCCTCACCGCGCAGTCGCGATAGGAGTTTTTGCAAAACCCAAGCGCCGGCGCTATCGAGCGCCACGATGTGCGCAGCGTCGACGAAAGCTTCTGAATTAGATACCGCCGGAAGCGCATCGAGTTGAGGCTCAATGGCGCCCAGCCCCAGTGCAGTCCAGGAGCCCGAGAGTGCAAGCTCTTGCGGCCTGGACTTAGAGATTGCGGCGGGTGTTACGGACAAGGGGTTCATACGGTGACGTAGAGACTAATGAACCCCCGTCCTACCGGCTGGTGTCGAATTACATCGCCGGGTGCATGGGCGCTTTTGCTGTTTCCGGGCGGGGAAGTTGAACCCGAATTTCGCCGTTGGGGTTTTGCGCCGTGTGCACATTGACGTAAAGATTGCCGGCCATGTAACTCGCGTACTGAGCATCGGTCAGCTTGGCATCAGCCGGTACCGTGAAGCTTTCATTCGCGCCTTTGGTTAGGGTAATGATAGGCGGGCCGTTTTTTCCTGGGGCGGCCTCATGAATATGCGCCATGGTCGCGACCATACCAGTAGTCTTGATGCTGCCGCTCACCGCGTGGTCCGGCATTACGGTGATTTGCCCCGTACCGCTCGCTGACGTGGTGACGGGCGGCACTTCGGAAGCGCCTTTCAGGTTAATCGACATGGGTTGTGCGGCATACAGGTTTGCACTAGCCAGTAACAGCGCCGCAACCGGGGCCACGCGTTTAAGCATTTTTATTGGGGATTTGGACTTATTGATCATAATTGCTCCTTTAAAGGTAGGCGCCCTGCGGACGGACGCTAGAAAAATAAAGCGCTAGTCCAGTTCGCCAAAAGACCCGCTTGCATCATCTGTTAAAAAAATACTCACCTGCTGCGGGCAGGCATGCACGATGCACCACGGTAAGGCCTCTATTCCGTTCGGTAGCGCACACAAGCGTGGAGCTTTTTCCGGATGTTTTGCGTGCGCTGACGCACAGCCCCGGGCGTGATTTGCGGACATCCTTGCGTAAACTGTCGAGACAAACTTGCAAGAAGGAGTCATACGAAATGAATACGATAAAAATTCTCGGCATAGTCGGGAGCTTGCGCAAAGACTCCTACAACCATGCTGCTCTGAAGGCGGCGCAGGAACTGCTACCCGAGGGCGTGGCGTTGACGCTGTGTGAACTCCATGACATCCCCGTCTACAATCAGGACGAGGAAATGGCACCACCCGCCGGCGTACTTGAGTTTAAGCGGCAGATTCTGGCCGCCGATGCCATCTTGTTCGCCACGCCGGAATACAACTATTCCATCTCCGGTGTGCTGAAGAACGCTATCGACTGGGCCTCCCGCCCCTATGGCGAAAGTGCCTGGGCGGGTAAGCCGGCGGCGCTAATGGGCGTATCTACTGGGCTCTTAGGAACGGCACGGGCGCAATACCATCTTCGGCAAATCCTCGTCACCTTGAATATGCCCGTGGTCAATCAACCTGAAGTCATGATCGGCAATGCCAAGCAGCGTTTTGACGAGAGCGGAAGGCTGACCGATGAGCCGACCAGGATGCATATCCAGAAGCTCCTGACTGCGTTGGTGCAATTGGTAAAAATAAATTTGCCGAGCAAAGCCTGACGAATTGAAGGCTGATAGTCTCAGCGAGCGTCGATGTACGGCCTGGAGTTTTCCGCGCTCTACTCAGTGAGATCAAGTACTCTGCTCGGATGATAACCAAACCCGGCACTCCCGTGGAGTCGCCCCCGCGTCCCGCGACCCGCCATTCGAATCCGAACGCGATCAGATCAGCCAGAACATTGAAGTGGTTTTGGATTTCTACAGGCGAGAAGAACAAAAGATCAGCCCTTCCCTGCGAATCCTTGAACGCATAGGGTGCTTTATCGGAGGGCCGATTTTTTTGGCCGCCATTGTGGCCTTTGTAGTGCTGTGGATACTCAGCAACGTCGTATTGCTTCATTGGGGCATGACCCAATTCGATCCGCCGCCATTTTTCTGGTTACAAGGGATAGTCGGCTTGGGTGCCTTACTCACCGCGACGATAGTGCTCACCAAGCAGAACCGTGCCGCCAAACTCGCAGAACGACGCGAGCACCTCGATCTGAAAGTGACGCTATTAACCGAACAGAAGGCCGCTAAAGTTATCCACCTGCTGGAAGAGTTGCGGCGCGATTTGCCGAATGTAATAGACCGTCACGATCCCGAGGCAACCAAATTGCAGCAAGCGATGAAGCCCGATTTCGTGCTGGCCACCTTGGATGAACCCGCGGAACCGGTCGACCGATTGAAGCCTCCCGGTGTCACCAAAGATTATCCCGCCGGCAAAAAATAATCCGTGGTGGAGAGAGAATCCGACGCGTAGCTAACGCTGGAAAGGGCGCGAGGAGTGCGCCTAGCTCTTTTTAACAGCGCGCTTTTTGGTCGCGGTCGGCGCTTTTTTAGTCGTGGTGCCGGTGGATTTTTTGATCGGCGCTTTGGCGGCGACCTTGGTGGGCGCTTTCACAGCTTTCGAAGCTTTCACCGCTGACGAAGTTGTCGCCGCAGTTTCCGACTTGGCCTCTTGCGGTTCTGCAGTCTTGGCGCCCGCCTTGGGTTTGCGCGGTTCGAATTCGAAACCCACTTTGCCGTCGCTGCCGCGCACCAGATAAGCGGCGAACTTGCGCTTGGTGCGGCTGGAGACGAAGTCTTTCAGAAGATCAGTGCGCCCGGTGGACAGCAACTTCAGCATCTGGCCGCGCTCCACCGACTGTTGCAAGATGATCTTGCCGGAACGGAAGTCGCAGGTGCGAGCTGCGCCTACCGATTTCTCGCAGACATAGCCCATGCCGTGCTCGTACACCGCCGCGCCGCACTTGGGGCAGGGACCTAGCGTTTCCTGCCCGCTGAAATCGACTTCCTCCGCTTCCCCGCCGGCGTTGCCCTGACCGAAATCGAACTCAGGGAGATTTTCGCTATTGAGGCGAATCATCGCGGCGAAGGGTCGGCCCATCTTGCTGCGAAAGCCCTGCAACGGCCCAACCACGCGCTTCTCCAGCAATTCCTCGACTTCCTCCGGCTCGAACTGGCGACTGGCGACGACCTTCCACAATGAGTAATCGCACTTCTTGCATTGGAATTTTTTGTAGTTCTCCTGGATGACGCCGCCGCACTTAGGACAAGGCGTCTTTAGTGTGCTGAACGCTTCTTCGGGAATTTCACCATGCTTGATGCGCTCGACCATGTCGCGTGCCTGGGTGGCGATGTGATTCATGAACTCATTGCGCGCGAGTTCGCCGGCTTCCATTTGTTTCAGCTTGTATTCCCACTCACCCGTCAGTTCGGGCGAGCGCAGCCCCTCCACGCCCAGCTTGGACAAGGCGAAGAGCAATGAGTTGGCTTTGGCCGTGGGCACCAGCTCGCGGCCGTTGCGATGTACATATTCTTCGTAGATGAGACCTTCGATGGTGGCGGCGCGGGTGGCCGGTGTACCGAGGCCGCGCGCTGCCATGGCATCGCGCAATTCTTCGTCCTCAACCAGCTTGCCGGCGCCTTCCATCGCTGAGAGCAACGTCGCTTCATTGAAGCGCGCCGGTGGCTTGGTCTGCAAGGCTTTGACTTCGACATCGTTGGCCCAAACGCGCTCCTTAGCTTGTACCGGGACGAGCTGTGGCGCTTCGTCGTCGCTTTGCGCTTCCTTGCCGTAGACCACCAGCCACCCGGCGGATACCAATACCTTGCCTTCTGACTTGAAGGCTTCCTTCTCAACGCGGGTTATGCGCGTAGTGACGTGGTATTCAGCGGCCGGATAGAAAATCGACAGAAAACGTCGCGTCACAAAGTCGTAGAGCTTTTGCTCGACTTCCGACAAATTCTTCGGTTCGGCACCCGTGGGAATAATGGCGAAGTGATCCGACACTTTGGCGTTATTAAAGATGCGCTTGTTCGGATGCACCCAGCCGTTCTTGGTGATGTCTTTCGCGAACGTCGCGTAAGGCGTGCCGGCGAAGCTCTTCAGCGTGTCTTTCACCGTCGCAATGTAGTCTTCCGGCAGATAGCGCGAATCGGTACGCGGGTAAGTCAGTGCCTTGTGTTTTTCGTATAAAGCTTGCGCGATGGACAAGGTGGTCTTGGCGGAGAAACCGAAGCGGCCATTGGCTTCGCGCTGCAATGAGGTGAGATCGAAAAGCAGCGGTGAGAGCTGGGTGGTGGGTTTGCTTTCTTCCTCGACCGCGCCCGGCTTGCCCAGGCATTTTTCGCGTATGGCCTCGGCTTTTTTGGCGTCCCACAAACGTTCGGCGCGGGCATGTTCATCCTCGGCCTTGCTGAATTTCTCGTCGAACCAGCGGCCGCGATAGCTGCCGGCCACGGCGCTGAATTCCGCTTCGACTTCCCAGTAATCGCGCGACTTGAAACTGCGGATTTTTTCTTCACGCTCGACCAGAATCGCCAAAGTTGGCGTCTGCACCCGGCCTACCGGTGTCTTATGAAAGCCGCCGGTCGACGAGTTGAAGGCCGTCATGGCGCGCGTGCCGTTGATGCCTATGAGCCAATCGGCCTCCGAGCGGCAACGCGCCGCATCAGCCAGCGGCAGCATTTCTTTGTCGCTGCGCAAATGCGCGAAGCCTTCGCGGATAGCGCCTTGCGTCATGGATTGCAGCCAGAGGCGGCGTACGGGTTTTTCCGACTTGGTATGTTGCGCCAAGTAACGGAATATCAATTCGCCTTCGCGGCCCGCGTCGCAGGCGTTGATGAGACCGGCCACATCCTTGCGCTTGATGAGCCGCGTGAGCAGCTTTAGCCGCTCTTCGGTTCTTTCGATGGGGTTGAGCGTGAAGCTCGGAGGAATCACCGGCAAATGGGCGAACGACCATTTGCCGCGCTTGACTTCGTATTCTTCGGGCACGGCCAGTTCGAGCAGATGCCCGATGGCAGACGACAGCACATAGTCGTCGCTCTCGAAATGTTCGCCTTGTTTAGTGAAGCCGCCCAGCGCTTTGGCGATGTCCTGCGCTACTGAGGGCTTCTCGGCAATAATCAGTTGTTTGCCCATGCTAGCTGCGCCCCTTCGAGGCTGGCCGTCTATGCGTGGAAAGGCCGGGATGATAAGGAGAACGCGGCGGGCTGGCAAGCAGAGCCTGCAGCGAGGTGAGCAACAACATCAATGAATGAAGCGCGCCGAGTCGCCGGAAAGTAGTTCTTCCAGTATCAAGGTGTCCATAGTCTGATGCTGCGCCCACAGCACCATTAAGACGATGATTTTCATTTTGGACAAAGGCACCGCGAATTCGGAAAGCGCCATAGCGCGCTCGATGATCATTTCGCGCGTGAGTGGGCTGAGTACGTCGGCGTTTTCCAGGAAGGCGATGAAGCCGCGACATTCGACATCCAGCTTGGCCAGCTCGTCGTCGCAATAACAGCGCGTCGACATGCTGTCGGCGGCGATGCGTGGACGACTGATGCCGCCTAATTGCTGCAAGCCGTCTAACCACTCCAGAGCCTCGTGAATTTCGTCGTTGTCGAAACCGGCGGCGGAAAGCTTCAATGCGAGCTGGTCTGAATCGGGACAAGCCTCGGTATGCGAATAATTTTCGAAGAGATAAACCAGTATGTCGAACATGGCGGCGAAATATGTTGTGCGTCGTCTGTTCAGGCGCGGCCCGCTTGCATTGCCGCGACTATACGTTGGAACCGGCCTCCCGGCAGGCTGGCGACCAGCCCTTCCAGTTCCAGTTGCAACAGCATGGCGTATAGCTTCTCCGCCGTCAAGCCACTGCGCGCGGCGAGCGTGTCAACATCGCAAGGGTCGAAGCTGAGCTGATCGAGCAAGCGCGCACTCGCCGCATCCGTCATCGCCTCGACTGCGGGTGGGCGCATGGCGCTGGGGGACATGTTGAGTTCGTCGAGAATATCGCGCGCGTCGTCCACCAGTTTTGCGCCTTGCTTGATGAGGCGATGACAACCCTTGGACAATGGCGAGTGGATCGAACCGGGAATGGCGAATACATCACGGCCTTGCTCGCCGGCTAGGCGCGCGGTGATGAGCGATCCGCTGCGATCAGCGGCCTCCACCACCAGACAGCCACGCGCCAGTCCGGAAATGATGCGATTGCGCCGTGGAAAGTTTTCTTTAAGCGCCGGCGTGCCGAGCGGAAACTCGCTGAGTATTGCGCCGTCTTCCGCGATGCACCGCGCCAGTTCCTGATTGCGCGCCGGGTAGACGCGATCGATGCCGGTGCCGATCACCGCAACCGTCGAACTCGCGCCGCGCAAACCGCCACGATGCGCCGCGGCATCGATGCCTAAGGCCAAACCGCTGACTATGCTGAGGCCGGCATCCGATAACGCCGCCGCGAAAGCCTCTGCGTTGGCCAAGCCTTGTGGCGTGGCGTTTCGCGAACCGACGATGGCTAACGCCGGCGCATTGAGCAAGTCCACCCGCCCTTTCACGTAGACCAAGCTAGGTGGATCGGGAATTTCCAATAGGCGTTGCGGATACGCGCTGTCCGCAAGATTGAGGAGGTGGTTACCGGGCTGCGCGGCCCACGACAATGCCGCTTCAATAGCGGCGCTGGCGTTGTAAGCGAGGAGACGTTCGGCAGCGGCCTGCGGAATGACGCGCGCCAGCGTGCTGACACTGGCGGCGTATATGTGATGTGGAAGACCGAAGGCGGCAAGCAGTGTGCGCTGTGTCTCGCCGCCTATGCCTGGCGTGAGACTGAGTCGCAGCCAGGCGGCGAGATCGCTGTCAGCCAAGGCCTTGCTCAGTATTACTTAGGGAGTGCGAACGAAGTCCGAAACCACCACCGGTCGGGTGACACTCATTACCAGCCCATAGGAGATGCGATCAAAAGTGCGGAAGACAAAGAGTAAACCGTAACGCTCGGCCGGCAGTTTGTACTCGGTCTTGCGGTCGCCTTCATCTTCGCGGTAAGTGACTTCACCTCCGTTGCGGTAAAGCGCCAGCACATGGCCGACCTCCAGGCCGTCGCGGGTGCCGCGATTGAGCGTGACGATGGAGTTGCGCCCCGCCTGATTCACGCCGCCGTAAATAGCCGCAATTTGACCATTGATAGGCTGGGTCGGCGCATGCGGTACATAGCTCACTATTTCTGGCCGGCCCGTCGGTGCTAAGCGATCGGTGAGGCCAATTTCCTCTTTGGCGGAAAGGATTTCAATGGTGGCCGGTTCGCCCTTAGCCGTTAGCTTAGCCGTGCCCAGATAAACCGCTTCATAGCCCAGCACTTCCTGGGTGGCCGGATCTA
This sequence comes from Gammaproteobacteria bacterium, assembly GCA_038322845.1. Taxonomy (GTDB): domain Bacteria; phylum Pseudomonadota; class Gammaproteobacteria; order Burkholderiales; family Rhodocyclaceae; genus Desulfobacillus. Next base: position 16,549 of record JBBQGH010000027.1, on the reverse strand, counting down.
GCACTGGCTTCGCCTTGCGATAAACCTGCCACAGCTTGGCGTCGCCCGTCATGCCACTAACATAGCCGCGGCCACCCGGGCCGAGATAGACGCGACCTTCTTCGATGGCGATAATCTTAGGCGCGTTCTTCAGGCCTTCTTCATCGACTATTAGGGGTCGCGACAGGAAAGGTTCGATGACCTGCTGCGGAATGCTGGGTATGGCTTGGTTTTCTTGATCGACGTAGATCTTCGGGTCCAGCTTGACGTTTTGGCCTACTGACTGACCGAGCCGAAGTCGCGGCTCAGCACCGCTGCGATCAAGAATCACCACTTGACCGGGATAGATCCAGTGCGGATTCTTGATCTGGTCTTTATTCATGCGCCAGATCTCGGGCCAGCGATACGGCTCTTTGAGAAACTTGGCGGAGATGTCCCACAAGGTATCGCCACGAACAACGACATGCCGGTCAGGCGCGTTGTCAGCCAATACGATGGGTTTCGCCTGCTGCGCCAGCGCGCAGGCGGTTGATAAAGTCAGTAGCAGCGCAGATATAATGCGAATCATAGTTTTGGCCTCGCGCAAGGTTCCCGAGCCTTGGAACCAAGTTTCCGTGTCGAAGACTAGTCGTCTAGCTTCGATCTTTTACAAATTTGCATTAATTGTTGCATCTAATTGCCTAAATCGGCAAGCTTTTTATGGCCCTACTTCCCATATTGCGTTATCCCGATCCTCGCCTGCACACCATAGCGGCGCCGGTCGATCGTGTCGATGATGCTACCCGCAAACTCATCGCCGACATGGCAGAGACCATGTACGAAGCGCCGGGCATCGGCCTCGCCGCGACTCAGGTGGATGTGCACCAGCGAATTATCATCATCGATGTTTCCGAAAACAGGTCGCAACTGCTGGCCTTTATCAACCCGGAAATCCTAGCGCTTTCCGGCGAACAACTCTGTGAAGAAGGCTGTCTCTCCGTGCCAGGCATCTACGACAAGGTGGCTCGCGCCGAACGCGTCAAAGTACGCGCACTCAACCAACAGGGCGAGTTTTTTACGCTCGAAGCGGAGGGCCTACTGGCGGTGTGCGTGCAACATGAGATCGATCATTTACAAGGCAAGGTCTTCGTCGAGCATCTTTCCCGTCTCAAGCAGACGCGTATCAAATCGCGTCTGGCTAAACAGGCCCGGGTCACCGCTTGATGCGTTCTAGGTCAACTTCGATCTGATGCGCGTTGCTTACGCCGGCACGCCGGAGTTCGCGGCCGCCGCGCTGGCGGCTATCTTGCGTGCTGGTTACACCGTACCGCTAGTGCTCACCCAGCCGGATCGCCCCGCTGGGCGCGGCCTGGCCATGCAACCCAGCCCAGTGAAGAAGCTCGCGTTGCAGCATGGCCTGCCGGTGCACCAGCCCGCCTCGCTGAAAACGCTGGAAGCGCGCCAGCCGCTCATGGATGCCCAAGCCGATGTGCTGGTGGTGGCCGCCTATGGCCTGATCCTGCCGCAGGCCGCGTTAGACGTGCCACGTTTGGGCTGCCTCAACATACACGCCTCGCTGCTGCCGCGCTGGCGCGGCGCCGCGCCCATCCAGCGCGCATTGCAGGCCGGCGACGACGAGACCGGCGTCACGATCATGCAAATGGATGCGGGCCTGGATACCGGACCGATGCTGATCATGGAAGGCCTCGCCATCAGTGGGGACGACAACGCGCAGACCTTGCACGACAAGCTGGCGGCACTGGGCGCGCAGCTCATCGTCAAAGCCTTGGACAAACTCGCGCGCGGCGAACTGCAAGCCACCCGCCAACCCGAAGCGGGCGTGACTTATGCGGCAAAAATCGATAAGCGCGAAGCCGAACTTCATTGGCATAAGTCGGCGGTGGAACTTGAACGCACGCTGCGTGCCTTCAACCCCTACCCTGGCGCGCTGGGCCATTTGAACGGCACGGCCATCAAGCTTTGGGCGGGGCGGGTGGGTCGGGCGGTCGACGCGCGCGGCGAACCCGGCACGGTGCTTGACGTTTCTGCAGCGGGCATTACCGTGGCTTGCGGCGACGGTGCGCTGCGACTCACTGAACTACAAAAGCCCGGCGGCAAGCGACTGCCCGCCGCCGATTTTTTACGCGGCTTCCCCATCGCGCCGGGCGCGCGCTTTGCGCGGGTACAGGATTGAATTTTTCGCGCTACACCCCATCTAGGTGTCGTTGTCACTACACAGAGGAAAGTCATGCTGGGCAACTGGTTGAAAACGTCGCTACTCATGGGCGGCATACTCGCGTTATTCGGCAGCATCGGCGCTGTGCTGGGCGGGGGGCCAGGCATGCTGCTGGCGCTGCTACTGGGCGGCGCGATGAATATTTTTGCCTACTGGTATTCCGACAAGATCGTGCTGCGCATGTACAAGGCGCAGGAAGTCGACGCCAGCTCCGCGCCGCAGTTGTACAACATGGTGCGCGAACTCTCCCACAGCGCCGGCCTGCCTATGCCGCGCGTCTACCTCATCGACGAGGCCCAACCCAACGCCTTTGCGACGGGGCGAAACCCCGAACATGCCGCCGTGGCCGCCACTACCGGTATTCTGCAACTACTCAGTGCGCGCGAATTGCGCGGCGTCATGGCGCACGAGCTAACGCATGTGAAACATCGCGACATCCTGATTTCCACGATGTCCGCCACCGTTGCCGGGGCGATTTCAGCGCTGGCCAACTTCGGCATGTTCTTCGGGGGATCGCGCGATGGGCGGCCCAACCCGGTGGTGGCCATCATTATTATGGTCCTGGCGCCCATCGCGGCGATGCTGATACAGATGGCTATCTCGCGTGCGCGCGAGTTCGAGGCAGACCGCGGTGGTGCCGAAATTTCCGGCGATCCTCATGCGCTGGCCGACGCGCTGGCGAAAATCAATGCGTATGCGCGCGGCATACCACTGCAAACTGCCGACGCACATCCCGAAACCGCACAAATGATGATCATGAACCCACTATCGGGTGGCGGCCTGCGCGGACTGTTCAGCACCCATCCTGCGACAGAAGAACGCGTCGCGCGTTTGCGCGCGATGGCTTGAAGCGCGCCAACGGCGGATTCAGACTACGCGGAAATTCTTGAACTGCCAGGGGTCGTCGCGGTCGAGGTCTTCGTCGAAGAGCAGGCCACGATCGTGCAGCGGCGTCCAGTCACCATAGGCGCCGACCACGTTGCCCAGATAGGGGCGGCAAATTTGCAGGATTTCGTCATAGGGCATTTCTTCCGGCTCGATGATGCCGCACCCCGGATTTTTCATGACCCAGATCACACCCGCCATAACCGGCGCCGTCACCTGCAAGCTGGTGGCGCTGTTATGTGGCGCGAGGGAACGCGCTTCGGAAATGGAAAGCTGCGAGCCGTACCAATAAATGCCACGGCCATGACCCATTAGCAGCACGCCCAGTTCGTCGATGCCGGAAACGATTTCGTCCTTCAGCACGCGCTGCTTCTTCTGCATGTGCCAGTTGCGTCCGGCGAGTTCGTGTATGGAGAGCACAGCGTCATCGCAGGGGTGATAGGCGTAGTGCACCGTCGGCCGGTATTCTGGGTTCTCGCCAGCGCCGATGGTGTAGTAATCGGCACTCGAAATCGATTCGCTGTGCGTGATGAGAAAACCGTGGATCGCACCCCCTAGCGGCGTCCAGGTGCGCACCTGTGTACTGGCCCCAGGGCGCGCCAGGTAGATCGCCGCTTTGGAGCCATAGTCGTGGCGGCAGCCATCAGTGGGGAAGTGGCGCTCGTGGCTGCCCCAGCCTAGTTCGGCCGGCTGGAAGCCTTCGCCCACAAAGCCGTCTACAGACCAGGTGTTTACAAATTCCCCAGGCACTTTGCGTTTGCTCGCCACTTGCGAATCGCGCTCGGCGACGTGAATCACGCGCACGCCCAAGCCCTGCGCCAAGCGTGCCCAGCCTTCACGCGTCTTCGGCGCAGCTGCGGGTGCGCCGGCATCAGCAGAAATATTCAACAGCGCCTGCTTGATGAGATGCGAGACCAATCCCGGGTTAGCGCCATGCGTGATGACCGCGGTTGCGCCCTTGCCATCCGGCCGCCGCATGGCCAGCGCGGTTTCGCGGAAGGCATAGTTCGAGCGCTTTTCTGCGGGTAGGTTGGCGTCGGTATAACCACCCGCCCAGGGCTCGATGCAGGTATCGAGATAGAGCGCAGCCTTGCGCTGGCATAGCGCGATCAAGGCCAAGCTGGAAACATCCACCGCCAGATTAAGCAAAAAATCGCCGGGGGAAAGGCGCGGTTCAAGAAGCTGAAGATAGTTTTCCTGATTGAGCGGCGTAACCATGTGTGGCACACCATGCTTGCGCGCCACGCCTATGCCATCTTCATCGGCCGTCATGATGAGGATTTGCTCAGGCCGCATGTCGATATGACGCAAGAGCAAAGGCAACACGCCCTGGCCCACACAGCCGAAGCCGACCATCACCAGCTTGCCACGGTAGGTATGTTCTTTGCGGGATTCGCTCACGAGGGCCTGCTCACAGTCATTTTATCGCCGCGATCAAGGCCGCGCAGAATAGAGTAAAAGCCTCCGAAACTCAATATTCATGACAGCCCTTGTATGACAGCCCTTGTAACCGCGGCGCTTTACTCGTTCGTCACTTCCCAGTCCGCCACCGGCCCCGGCACAAGCTCGAAAGAGGGATGAGGCTCAGCGCGTTTAAGATTCTCGATGCGGCCATAGGCGGCCAAGTCCCGCCGCTGAAGTTTCGCCCGGAGATGTGCCAGCTCGTAGTCCATCTGACCGCGCGTCACCGCGATTTTTTTTCCGCGCGAGCAAGTCCCAATCTTCGATTTGTCGAAGTGGTAACCACGCGCATTTGCTTCCCGCCACACGGCGGCTAGATAGCTCGCCAGCGCACCGGCAGGATTGCGTAATTGTTTGAAGCGGTCGAGCTGGGGATGATTACGATAGCCTTTAGTACCGCCACTCAGTACCTTCTGCGCCAGCAGCGCCTCGCGCCATAAGGCGACCAGGCCTTTGCTATCTAGATAGCGCGGATGTAAGGACCACAAACGCACAACGATTACCGCACGTCAGCGATTTTGAATGTTGGGTTCTCAATGATACCGAGGCGATTGCCAAAGGGGTCTCGCACAGCCGCCACCTTGATGCCCTCGCCTACTTCAGTAACCGCTTCCAGCTCGGTGGCGCCGAGCGCCAGCAATCGCGCAAAAGCCGCCGTCGCATTGGCTACGCCCCAGAGTGGCTGCGGGCCAACGGTAGCCGGGGTTCCGCTCGGCAGCAAACCGAGTTCGAAGCCGCCTACGGAAAATCCGACATAAAACGGTTCATCAAAATAGGGCTTCATGTTGAGCACTTTCTCGTACCAAAGCTTGGCCAGACCAAGATCAGTGACCGGATAGATAGCTGTACGTAAACCAAGAAGCATGGCGTCCTCCGCGTTGGGTTTGTTTTTTATTCCTGCCAGGCGTGACCCTTGCCAAACACCCAGCTGTCACGAAGTCGATAAAGTCCGGGACGGTCAGAAATGGAATTAGGGGCTTTCAGCACTCAGGCTGCCCAATGAGAAGCCACCGACTTCGCTAATGCGCCCACGCCACCACATGCCTCTGTTTCCCGGTATGGTATTCCCGGTAGTGTTGAAGAAGCGCGCGTTCTTCAGGTGAACGTATTGGGGTGGATGGATAAGCCCATTAGATTCAGAATCCCTCTTGTACAGCTCACCGTAGGAAGAAAAGCTCGTCTTGATCGACGCAGCCGCTTCTGGGTCCGCAGTGAACGGACTTGAAAAATCTTCCGCAAAACCTTCGAAATATTTTTCGCCACTCACCATGCTGCCAGAGACAAGCATGCCACTCACTTGCAAGGTGATACCAATTTCGAGATTGGATTTATTCGCCATGGCCACCAAGGATTGAAGAAACCAGTCTATGTGAGCGACTTGAGGTAACGGATTATCGCGTTCCTTTTTGGTGGCCATAAAAGAACTCCTCTTGGTTGGGTTAACAATAGTAACGCCACCTACTATTTAGCACGCAGTTATCCGAGGGAAGGTCGGATCGCCAGCCCCCACAAGGTCGTAGCTCAGCGGCGCACTTGGCGCGCTGGGACATCGCCTATTTTGCAAGCCCGCTCGACGCATCGCTGGCTTTCTCTGCCGCTTGATATACTGCCGCGCTGTTAAAACAGCGTGGCGTTTCTTCTGCGTTGCCTTTCCTTAGTACATCCCGCTTGTCGGAACCTATGGCTATTCCGGAAACCTCTCTCGCTTTTGCTTTTTTCCGTGCCGCTTCGACGGTGGCTGAGGTGATCGCCGGCCACAATCTTACCGAGGCGCTGGCGCGTTGCTGGCGCGAGCATCCCAAGCTTGAGGCGGCAACACGGGGCGCGGTACAAGACTTGGCTTACAACGCGCTGCGGCAGTATGGGCGTGGTGATTTTCTGTTGGCGCGCCTGATGGAAAAGCCTTTGCGCGATAGTGCCGCGCATGCGCTGTTGTTGTGTGCGCTAGCTCGCCTGGAGGTGCGGCCGGATGAGGCGCACACCATCGTCGATCAGGCAGTGGCAGCCTCAGGCGAGGTGGCGAGCGGCAAATACAAATCACTGACGAATGCTGTACTCCGTAACTTCCTGCGGCAACGTGCTGCGTTGCTGGCCGAAGCCGAGGCTGACCCAGTGGCGTGCTACCGGCATCCGCGCTGGTGGGTGGCGCGCCTGAAACGCGCTTATCCAAATGACTGGGGGGCTGCGCTCGACCTGGGTAACACGCATCCGCCTATGACGTTGCGCGTAAATCAGCGGCGTATTTCGGCGCATGACTACCTGGCGCGGCTGGATGCCGCAGGCATCGCTGCGCGCCTGCTCGACGGCGGCGCGCTGCTGCTAGCGCGGCCGCTACCGGTAGAGCGCCTGCCGGGTTTTGCGGAAGGCTTGTGCTCGGTGCAGGACGCCGGCGCGCAGCGGGCGGCCTTGCTGCTGAGCGTTACGGACGCTGTGCGCGTGCTAGATGCCTGCGCCGCGCCAGGTGGCAAGACGGCACACCTGCTTGAATTGGCCGACGTCGACCTACTGGCGCTCGACGTCGATGCCGCGCGCGCCGCGCGCGTGAGCGAAAATCTGGCGCGGATGGGTCTTGCGGCACGCGTTCAAGTGGCTGATTGCCGCGATCTCGATACCTGGTGGGATGGCCGCGAGTTCGACCGCATCCTCGCGGATGTGCCCTGCTCGGCCTCCGGCGTGGTGCGTCGACACCCGGACATCAAATGGCTGCGACGCGAGGCCGACATCGCCAAGTTCGCCAGGCAGCAGGCGGAAATTCTCGCTGCCTTGTGGCGGGTGCTCGCCCCCGGTGGTAAATTGCTGTACGCGACCTGCTCGTTGTTCCCTGAGGAGAACGGCCTACAGGTCGCCGCCTTTGCCGCCCGACAAGAAGATTGCCTGCGAATTGAACTCGCTGGAGCGCCCGAGCTTCAACTGCTGCCCACCCCGGAACATGACGGCTTTTATTACGCACTGCTGCAAAAATTGGCTTAGCGGAATCAGCGTGCCGCTGGTGCGTCGCTTTCTACTGGCGGCTTTGCTGGCTTGCGGGCAATTGCTCTGCGTGCAAGTTACCCACGCGGCAGAAATTCAGGTGAAAAGCTCGCAGCTCATGCCCAGTGAAGAAGGCTACGCGCTCGATGCCGAGTTCATTATTAACCTAGGGCCGCGTCTGGAAGACGTGGTGGCGCATGGCGTCGCGCTTTACTTTGTTACCGAGTTCGAGCTCTCGCGGCCACGCTGGTGGTGGGCGGATGAGCGCATCACCGGCCGTACGCAAACCCATCGCCTTTTCTACCACGCGCTCACGCGGCAATATCGTTTGTCGGCCGGCGCGCTTTATCAGAACTTCTCGACGTTGGAAGAAGCCTTGGCGGTGCTTGCCAATCTGCGCAATTGGCACGTCGCAGACAAGTCGCTTTTGCACGCGGGCGAGGTCTACAACGCAGAGTTGCGCATGAAGCTCGACCTCACCCAGTTGCCTAAACCATTTCAGGTGACTTCTATAGGGAATAAGGAGTGGAACATCTCCGCCGAAATCAAGCGCTGGAGCTTTCAGGAGCCTTTCGGGAGCGTGGCACCGGCGAGCCTGCCACCCGCAAGCATGCCACCGGCAAGCGTGCAACCTCCGAGCGTGCCACCGGCGAGTAACGTCGTCCCGGAAGCCACATCGAAATGAGGATTTTCCTGATCATCACGGCGGCGCTGGCGGGCATCCTGCTCTTCATGCTCACTTCGGCCAGCGCAAACACTGAACTCTTCGCGGGCTACTACCGCTGGTTGCTGGGCGGTAACGTGGCCATTGCGGCGGCCTTGCTGGGCATGGTGTTGTGGCAGTTGCGCCAGCTCTGGCGCGAACATCGCGCGCAGGTATTTGGCTCGCGCTTGAAGCTGCGTCTAATGGTGATGTTTGCCTTGATGGCGGTGTTGCCAGGTGTGTTGGTGTACGCGGTGTCGGTGCAGTTCGCCGTTAAGAGTATCGAATCCTGGTTCGACGTGCGCGTGGACAAGGCGCTGGAAAATGGTCTGAACCTCGGCCGTAGCGCGCTCGATTATCTGCTGACCGATCTCGCCGAAAAAGGGCGCAACATGGCGCTCGATCTCTCCGACGGCACCCACGGCTCGGCGTCGGCTCAACTCAATCGCCTACGCGAGCAGTCCGGCGTACAAACGGTGACCCTGATGGCAGCGAATGGTCAGGTGATCGCTAGCAGTTCGAGCGAAATGGGCGCGCTAATGCCCGATATCCCGACGGCCTCACATTTGCGGCAGGCGCGTCAGGGGCGCGGTTACAGTGCGGTCGAAGGTGACGCGGCCAGCGGGCTGGTGCTACGCGTGTTGTTGCCGGTGACTACTTTTACCCTCGCCGGTGAAACGCGCATCCTGCAGCTCACCCAGGCGGTGCCCGCCGTGATCGCGAATAGTGCGGAAAGCGTACAAGCCGTTTATCGCGATTACCAGGAGTTGTCTTTGGCGCGTTCCAGCTTGAAGCAGATGTACACCTTAACGCTCACGCTGACTCTGTTGCTTTCCCTGTTCGGCGCCATAGGCATGGCTTTTCTTATGGCGCGGCGGCTGTCGGCGCCGCTCTCGATTCTGGCGGAAGGTACGCAGGCCGTGGCCTCGGGCGACTTCTCGCCGCGCGAAATAGTCGCCACGCGCGACGAGTTGGGTGTACTGACGCAATCCTTCAGCAAAATGACGCGCCAGCTCGACGACGCTCGCGCACAAACGGAAAAGAGTCGCGCCGAAGTTGAGGCCGCGCGCGCTTATTTGGCGAGCGTGCTGGCAAATTTATCTGCCGGCGTTCTGGCCTTCGATGCGGAGTGTCGGCTGCGCGCCGCCAACGATGGCGCTCGCGCGATTCTTCACGACGACCTGCAAGACATCGTTGGCCTCGCGCTGGCCGACTGGAAACGCCACACGGCTCTCAAGGGCGCCATCGTCGAGGGGCTGGCCGACCAGGCGGAGGCGTGGCAGCGGCAAATTGAGATGCAAAACGGTACCGGGTTGCCGCAGGCTTTGCTGGTGCGCGGCACGCGCCTGCCCGAGGCTGGCGGCGGTGGTTGCGTGGTCGTGTTTGACGACATCACACAGTTGATCGCCGCGCAGCGCTCGGCCGCCTGGGGCGAAGTGGCGCAACGGCTCGCGCACGAGATTAAAAATCCGCTTACGCCCATCCAGCTCTCAGCCGAACGTTTGCAGCACAAGCTGGCTGCCAAGCTGGACGAAACCGATCGCGACATGTTGGAACGCTCGACGCAAATTATTGTGAAGCAAGTCGTCGCCATGAAACTTATGGTCAACGACTTTCGCGACTACGCCCGCCTGCCCCCGCCGAAACTCGGTGCGCTGGACCTCAACGCGCTAGTGCGGGAAGTGCTGGGCCTCTATGAATCGTCGCGAACCCGCATCAACGTTGCTCTGGCGACAGACTTGGCACCGGTAGTCGGCGATGCCACCCAGTTGCGTCAGGTCATCCACAACTTGATCACCAATGCTCAGGATGCGCTGGGCGACGCAGCGCAACCCGAAATTAGCATTGCTACACGTATGGACGGGCGCGGTGTTGCACTGATAGTGAGTGACAATGGCGGTGGCTTCCCGAAAGAAATATTGGCGCGCGCCTTTGAACCTTATGTGACGACTAAGACCAAAGGCACGGGCTTAGGCTTGGCGATCGTGAAGAAGATCGTGGATGAACATCACGGCCAGATTGAGATTGCCAACGACCCGCCGCGTGGTGCGCAAGTAAAAATAAGGCTGCCGTTGGCAGCATGATGGATAAAAAAGTATGGCGAAGATACTCGTAGTCGACGACGAAATAGGTATACGCGAGCTGCTCTCGGAAATTCTTTCCGACGAAGGCCACGACGTACAGCCCGCCGAGAATGCCCAGGCGGCGCGCCTGGCGCGAAACGCAGCGCGGCCGGATTTGGTGTTGCTGGACATTTGGATGCCCGACACCGACGGCATTACGCTGCTCAAGGAGTGGTCCGCCGCCGGGCAGCTCAACATGCCGGTGGTGATGATGTCCGGTCATGGCACCATCGATACGGCGGTGGAGGCCACGCGCATAGGCGCACAAGACTTTCTGGAAAAGCCCATCGCGCTGCAAAAATTGCTGGCGGCAGTGAAGCGCGCCCTGCAAAAATCCAGCATGCCGGTGCGCAGCGAATTGACCCTCGCCGCTTTCGCTCACTCGCCACAGCTGCGCGATCTGAAAAAACGTCTGGAGCAAGTCGCGGCGAAAAGTCGTGTGCTTATGTTGAAGACGGGTTTTGGCAGCCTGGCCGAATTGTGCGCCCGCTCCGTCGCTGTGCCCGGCAAACCCTGGCTTGATCTGGCGGCGCACAGCGCACCGCTGGCGCTCGAAGCGCTGGAAGCCGCCAACGGCGGCGTGCTCTTTGTGCAGGAGCTGTCCGCCCTCTCGCGCTTGCAGCAGAAGAATCTCGCTTTCGCCATCGACCGCCTGGAAAAGTTTGACCTGCGCCTTATCGCTGCGAGCACCTTAGGCACGGCCGAATTGGTGACTGCTGGCTTCGAGGAAGCATTATTGCGTCGCCTCTTCGATACGCTGGTCGGCGCGCCGGGTTTGGCAGAACTCAAAGATGAAGTGCCCGAGCTGGCCCGGCAAATACTCACGCACCTCGTCGAAGCCGGCGAAGTGCCGTTGCGGAGTTTGTCCACTGCGGCCATGAATGCGCTGCGCAATCAACCCTGGCCGGGGGGTTACGTGGAACTCAAGGCGGCGGTGCGTTCCCTGGCCTTGGGCGCGCTGGAAGAAGAAATCTCGGCTCACGATGTGACCCGTCTTCTAGTACCGCCGGCGCCGCCGCCCGCTTTTGAATTGGTGCTAGATCAGCCACTGCGCGAAGCGCGTGAAGCTTTCGAACGTGTGTACTTCGAACATCATATGCGCCTCGAAGGCGGCAACATGACGCGGCTCGCCGAAAAAACCGGTCTGGAACGCACCCACCTCTATCGCAAGCTCAAGGCACTGGGTTTGCAGGTCGGCCGCAAGACGGAAGAGTAAGCCGCTGTGCGATGCCGTCGGCTGGTAAACTGTCCGCATGAGCAAACCGCATAACGATAGCTTTCTGCGCGCGCTGCTGCGTCAGCCCACCGAGCACACGCCTGTCTGGCTGATGCGACAAGCCGGTCGCTACCTTCCCGAATACTGCGAAACCCGTCGGCGCGCCGGCAGCTTCATGGAGTTGTGCAAAAACCCAAGACTGGCTTGCGAAGTCACTTTGCAGCCTTTGGCGCGTTACGAGCTGGACGCTGCCATTCTCTTTTCCGACATACTTACGGTGCCCGATGCGATGGGGCTCGGTCTCTATTTTGTCGAAGGCGAAGGCCCCAAGTTCGAACGTCCCTTGCGCGAAGAATGGGAGATCCGCGATCTCGAAGCGCCCGATCCCAACGGCGCCTTGCGCTATGTGATGGATGCCGTTAGCGAGATTCGTCGCGCCCTGGACAATTCTGTTCCCCTCATTGGTTTCTCCGGCAGCCCGTTTACGCTGGCTTGTTACATGATCGAAGGCGGCGCTTCTGATGATTTCCGCCGCGTCAAAACCATGCTCTATGACCGGCCGGACTTATTGCACCATGTGTTGGAGGTCAATGCGCGCGCCGTAACCGATTACCTCAACGCCCAGATTGAATGCGGCGCGCAAGCGGTGATGATTTTCGATACCTGGGGCGGAGCGTTGTCTTCTAGCGCTTATCGCGAGTTTTCGCTGGCCTACATGGCGCGCATCGTCGCCGAATTGAAGCGCGAACACGACGGCCAGCGCGTGCCCTGCATCGTCTTCACCAAAGGGGGTGGCCAGTGGCTGGAAGAGATCGCCGCTATCGGCTGCGACGCGGTGGGGCTGGACTGGACGGTAGACATCGCGGCAGCGCGTGCGCGCGTCGGCGACAAAGTTGCGCTACAGGGCAACTTCGACCCCATGGCCCTGTTCGCATCGCCGGACAACATCTCTTCTGAAGTTAAGCGCATCGTCGAGGCTTACGGTCCAGGCAGCGGGCACGTCTTCAATCTGGGTCACGGGATTTCACAATTTACGCCGCCGGAGCATGTGACGGCGCTCGTCAATGCGGTGCATGAGCACAGCCGCGCGCTGCGTAGTCGCGCAACTTAATTCTCCAATTGGTGCGCAAAAAAGAGCTGAAACAACAACCCCCACGCGCCGTGAAGTCGAAAAATAAAATTATCGGAAAGCCGCTGAAATAGGGCGTCTCCAGAGGGGGCCGGGGGTTGACTTATGCACAAACCCCTGCTCCGCACCGTGAAATAAGCCCATTTCGCCTGTTCCCTAGAGGGTTGTTTTTAAGTGTATGTTTTTAATAAGTTTTATTGTGATCAATTTAGGTGCAAAGTAACAAAAGCTCTTTGCTCTAGCGGAGTTAAGACCTGTACTCGCGGGTTTCCCACAAAGTTATCCACAGAAATTGTGGACAAGAAGATTAAGCTTTTGTGGCAGGTATTTAGCATCGTTTTCGATACTTCGCGCGAAGAAGGGAAACGAACAGCATGATCTACGCGCGCTTTTTCTTACAGCGATGAAAACCATTTCTCAAATTGTACGCGTAGCGCTCGATGTTCCGCTTGCGCGTAACTTTGATTACCTCGCTCCCGAGGCGCGCCTGGCGGACATTGGCGCGCGAGTGTGTGTTCCTTTTGGGCCGGGCGAGAAAATCGGCGTGATCGTAGCGTTAGTCGACGCCTCCGATGTGCCCGCTGAAAAACTCAAACCCGTCTCCGCCATTTTGCGCGATATGCCTTCGTTGCCGCCCGATTGGTTAGCGCTCGCTGATTTTTGCAGCCGCTACTATCAACATCCTGTCGGTGAAGTAATCGGCTTCGCGTTGCCGCCGAGTTTGCGCCGGCGTGGTGCGCTCCCGCGCGTCGTTGAAGATGAGGCATACCAGATCACCGAGGCCGGCCGCGCGGCGCTGGCCGATCTGCCGCAACGCAGCGTGGTTGCCCACATGTTGTCGGGGCTCGCACAGGGCGAATTGCGGCGCAGTGAATTACGGGCGCTTTCCTCTAGCGCAATAAAGCGTTTGCCCGAGTTGCTAGAGAAGGATTGGATTGCGCCAACAGCCTCGCCCGCGTGCGTGCCGCGCGCCGCCGCGGGGCCGGCACTCCACGAAGAACAGTCGGCGGCGGTGGAAGCGGTCGCCGAACATCTCGGTCGCTACGCGAGTTATCTGCTGCATGGCATCACTGGTAGTGGCAAAACGGAAGTCTACTTACGACTCGTCGAACGCGTCTTAGCACGGGGTGACCAGACGCTTTTGCTGGTCCCAGAAATCGCTCTGACGCCGCAGCTTGAAAAACGTGTAAGTGATCGCTTCCCCCAAGCGCGTTTGGTCAGCCTACATAGCGGTCTGGCCGATGGCGCGCGGGCGCGCGGTTTTTTACAGGCTATGTCGGGTGAGGCCGATATTGTGCTCGGCACGCGATTAGCCATTTTCACGCCCCTGGCGCGTTTAGGGTTGATTGTGGTCGACGAAGAGCAGGACGCCTCATTCAAACAGCAAGACGGGATGCGCTACTCAGCACGCGACGTCGCCGTGTGGCGTGCCAAGCAGCGTGACGTTCCCATCGTGCTCGGGTCGGCTACCCCCTCTCTGGAAACCTGGGCAGCGGCGCAAAGCGGGCGTTACCACTTGCTGCCGCTGTCGCGCCGTGCCGTCGCCGAATCTTTGCCTACGGTGCGCTGCGTCAACACCAGCCGCGAGAAATTGCAGGATGGCGTGAGCGAACACTTGCTGCGCGCGCTGCAGGTGCGGTTAGAACGCGGCGAACAAAGTCTCGTCTTCCTGAATCGCCGCGGCTACGCGCCGGTGCTGGCCTGCACGGCTTGCGGCTGGGTCAGCCTATGCGCCGGCTGTGCCGCCAACATGGTGGTGCATCTCGCCGACAAGCGCCTGCGCTGCCACCATTGCGGGCGTGAATCGCCCATCCCGCTCGCTTGCCCCGCCTGTGGCAATCAAGACATACACCCTTTCGGGCGCGGCACGCAAAGGCTGGAGGCGACCCTGGCTGCACGCTTTCCGACGGCGCGCATCCTGCGCGTCGACCGCGACAGCGCCAAGAACGCCAAGCAATGGCATGCGTTGCTCGATGACATACACGCCGGCCGCGCTGACATCCTGGTCGGCACGCAGATGCTGGCCAAAGGCCACGACTTCCCGCGGCTGACGCTGGTGGGAGTGTTGAATGCCGATGCGGCGCTGTTCGCCGCCGATTTTCGTGCGCCCGAGCGTTTGTTCGCTCAGCTCATGCAAGTGGGCGGGCGCAGCGGACGTGCGACCCTGCCGGGCGAGGTGCTGATCCAGACGCAGTATCCCGACCACCCCTTGTATCGTGCCCTGGCGGCCCATGACTACGCTGCTTTTGCCAACGCGCAATTGGCGGAGCGTGAACGCGCCGGTTTTCCGCCGCATTCCCATCAGGCCATGTTGCGCGCCGAAGCGCCGGCACTGGCCCTAGCGGTCGCTTATCTACGCGCCGCTGCTGATCTCGCTCATACGTTGAATATGCCCGACGTGCGGCTCTACGATGCTGTGCCCATGCGGCTTTTCCGCCGCGCGCATCTGGAGCGCGCTCAATTGCTGGTCGAATCGCGCAGCCGGCCCGCGCTACAAGCCTTTCTAACGCATTGGATTGCGGCGCTCCGTGACCTCAAAGCGCCCAAGGCCTTGCGCTGGCACATTGATGTGGATCCGCTGGAGTTTTGATCAACTACCGGCGTTCGTTATAGGCGGGGCAGTTCACTGCCCCGGTACGGCGCGCAGCGCGCCTTCGTATGCGCCCGACAATTCATCTTGACGCGTTACGCACATGGACAGATCACGCAGCAAACCGTCGCGTACACCGTAAATCCAGCCGTGCACTGCGAGCTCCTGGCCGCGCATCCAGGCGTCACGCACGATGGTGGTGTGGCCGACGTTCACCACTTGCTCGATCACATTCAGTTCGCACAGGCGTTCTGCGCGGCACGCCGGATCGGCAATGCCAGCAAGCTTCGCAGCGTGCTTGTCGCGTACGTCCTGAATGTGCCGCAGCCAATTGTCGATGAGACCCAGCCGGTCGCTGAACAACGCGGCAGAAACCCCGCTACAGCCGTAATGCCCGCAAACGATGATGTGCTTTACCTTCAACACATCCACCGCGAACTGCATCACCGATAGGCAATTCAAATCGGTATGCACCACCACGTTGGCCACATTGCGATGCACGAACACCTCGCCCGGCGCGAGGCCGGTGATCTCATTTGCCGGCACACGACTGTCCGAGCAGCCTATCCATAAATAGGCGGGTGACTGCTGATTAGCCAACTTGGCGAAGAAGTTGGGATCGCGCGCCAGAGTTTCTTCGGCCCAGGCCCGGTTGTTGTCGAACAGTTCTTTTAGAAAGCGCACTTCAAATCTCCCCGAGAGGCTATATTGTGCCATTCAAGACGGGATAGAACCGAACCATCATGTTAATCACATTCAAATCGAAGGCCTCGGGCGACGTTATTATGTTTGGCGATGTGGCCCAGCGCCTCATGGAAGTCATGGACAAAAGCCCGGGCGACCAGGGCATCGTCACCGTCGAGCAGTTGCCTGATGCGCTGGCCCGTCTCAAAGCCGCAGTGGCTGAAGACAAAGTCAATCAGGCGCCAACTGAAGACGACGCGCAACCGAAAATCGAGGAAACCGCCGAAGGCGATCAGCGCGAATTCGTCAGCCTCGCCCGCCGCGCTGTGCCGCTCATCGAATTGCTGGAATATTCGCTCAAGGCGAAGGTGCCGGTGGTGTGGGGGGTGTAGCTTTAATCGTGTGTGACCAAAGCGTCTCTACCTAGCTCCACGAAACGGTTGTCTTGCAGACGACTAAGGAAACGCTGAACAAGTAGTCGCGAAGCGCGCCATCAAATTCAGATCAATTTGATCAAGGCAAAATTGTGAACGAAATCGAAATTCCATCGGAGATATGCCCGCTTCTGGTGCTTGATACGAGGCATTTTCCCGC
>JBBQGH010000026.1:0-34761 GCA_038322845.1 Gammaproteobacteria bacterium | reverse complement strand
TGACCGACGTTTCGCCAAAGCGTGACCGCCGTTTCATGGCGAGCGTGACCGATTGCGGTAAAATTTAGCCATATCCATGCAGCATTCCGCCATCGGTCACGATGACGCGAAATCAGCGGTCACGTTCCGCGAAATGCGCACCTGGAGCGTCGTCGCCGTGCACCTGACGGGTTTGTTGCCGGATCTCATCGCCGCGCTGGAAGCCGTGAGCTTTTCCGCCGGCAAGCAAAAGTTTACGTTGTGGCTGCTGTTGCAAGGTACGGGCACGGTGCTGGTTACCTTGCTAGTGGCCCTGTGGGTAGGCGGCATTATCGAAGCGCGGCTGCATGGGGCAGAGACGCTGGACGCCAATCTGCGTGTCGTGCTGTCGCGGGTGACGAAGGCTTTGCTGATACTGTTGGCGGTGTTGATCAGTCTACCGCTGGTCGGCCTCGACCTGACTGCCTTGTCCGTCTTCGGTGGCGCGCTGGGCGTGGGCATCGGTTTCGGCTTGCAGAAGATCGCTGGCAATTACGTCGCCGGCTTCATCATCCTGCTTGATCGCTCGATCCGCCTTGGCAACATGATTACCGTTGACACCTTTTCGGGCCAGGTGACGAAGATCACCACGCGCTATACCGTGCTGCGCGGTTTGACAGGGGTGGAGTCCATCGTGCCCAACGAATTGCTGATCGGCTCAGTAGTGCAGAACGAGACTTACACCAATACCAAGGTGCGTCAGGCGGTTACGGTGCAGGTCGGCTATAAGGTCGATGTGGAGCAGGCCATGCGCATTCTGGTTGAGGCGGCCCAGCGGCATGAGCGCGTGCTGAACGATCCGCCGCCGGAAGCTTTTTTACTGCGCTTCGCCGATAGCGGTATCGATTTGCAATTGGGATTCTGGATCGGCGACCCGCATATGGGCACACTGGGCACGAAATCGGCCATCAATCTCGACATTTGGCGTGAACTAAAGCGCGCCGGCATCGAGATTCCCTATCCGCAGCGCGAAGTGCGGGTATTGAACGAAAACCCCAAAAACGAGTCTTAAGGTTACAGCGATTTCTGTCGTTGTAGTCCACATTGTGTTCTAGAATCCTCCTTCATTCCTCTCTGAGTCCATCCCATGTTGTTTTCCGGTTTTCTCGATCTCCCCTGGTGGGGATATGTGGTCATTACGCTCGCGATGACCCATGTCACCATTGTCGCTGTCACCATCTTCCTACATCGCCATCAGGCGCACCGTGCCCTTGATCTCCATCCGCTGCCCAGCCATTTCTTCCGCTTGTGGCTGTGGATGACCACCGGTATGGTCACTAAGGAATGGGCGGCCATCCATCGCAAGCACCACGCAAAATGCGAAACGGCGGAAGACCCGCACAGTCCGCAAGTGCTGGGCATCAACCGCGTGCTCTGGGGCGGAGTGTTTCTCTACGTGGCTGAGTCGCGCCATGCGGAAACCATGCAGCGCTATGGCCATGGCACGCCCGACGATTGGCTGGAGCGGCGCATCTATACACCGTTTCAGAAGTTCGGCATTCTGTTAATGCTGGCCATCGACATCGCGCTTTTTGGCGTCCTGCCCGGCGCTATCATTTGGGGTGTGCAGATGTTGTGGATACCCTTCTGGGCCGCCGGTGTTATCAATGGCATTGGACATTTCTGGGGTTATCGCAACTTCGCTTGCGAAGACGCCAGCACCAATATTGTCCCTTGGGGTATTTTGATCGGCGGCGAAGAATTGCATAACAACCACCACGCGTATGCAAGCTCGGCCAAGCTGTCGAATAAATGGTACGAGTTCGATATCGGCTGGATGTATATCCGTCTATTGGAAATCGCCAGGCTCGCCCACGTCAAGAAAATCGCACCGACGCGACGTCTGGCCGCCGCGCGACCGACTCTGGATCTCGACAACCTTCAAGCCATCATCACGCATCGTTACGACGTCATGGCGAAGTACATGAAATCGCACAAGCAGATTTACCGCGAGGAAGTGGCTAAGCTGCAAACTTCGCTAGACGCGAAATCACTGAAGTCGCTAAAGCGCTGGCTTGCCCACGATGGTGAGGCGCTGTCTGTGCAGGACAAGAAAAAACTCGATGCCGCGTTGGAACAAAGCAGCCGTCTTTCGCTGGTTTATCAGATGCGGCATGAACTGGTCGCGCTTTGGCAGCGTTCCACCGCCACGCACGAGCAATTACTGAAGGAATTGCAAGACTGGTGCCATCGCGCCGAAGCCAGTGGTATCCGCCAACTCGAAGAGTTCTCCTTGAGGCTCCGGCGTTACGCGCCCTGAGCATAGTCTGCGCTAACAAAAACGCCCCTCGTGAGGGGCGTTTTTGTTAATTGCTTTGTTGCTTACTTTTGGTAATGCGCTAAAGCTCGATTACTTAAGCTTGGTTTCCTTGTACAGCACGTGTTTGCGCGCCTTGGGATCGAACTTTTTGAGCTCCAGCTTTTCGGGCTTGGTGCGCTTGTTCTTGGTGGTGGTGTAGAAATGGCCGGTACCGGCCGTGCTTTCCAGTTTTATTTTCTCGCGGGGCATGATTCAGATCCTTAGATTTCGCCGCGCTCACGCAATTCGGTGAGGATAACGTCGATGCCCTTCTTGTCGATGGTGCGCAGCCCGGCGTTAGAAACGCGCAAGCTCACCCAGCGGTTTTCGGACTCGACCCAAAAGCGGCGGTTCTGCAAATTAGGCAGAAAGCGACGCTTGGTCTTGTTATTAGCGTGGGAAACGTGGTTCCCCACCATCGGTGCCTTACCGGTCACTTGGCAAACGCGGGCCATGTCGGTGCTCCAAAGTCAGGAATAGCAAAGCCGAGAATTATACGCGACTTGTTAGCCTTGGCTCAAGACCTTTTTTCCTTTTTACCTACAAGAGGCCGCGTTCCGAGAAGGAAAGGGGTGTGGCGTTGCGGGCGACGATGAAATGGTCCAACACGCGGATATCTACTAAGGCCAGGGCTTGCTTGAGCGTGTTGGTCAACAGCTCGTCGGCCGGGCTGGGCTCGGCGACGCCGGAAGGGTGATTGTGCGCAAAGATCACTGCGGCAGCGTTGTGGTCCAGCGCCAGCTTGACCACTTCGCGCGGGAAGACGCTGGTTTGCGTGAGCGTGCCGCGAAACAATTCTTCGCTGGCGATGACGCGATTTTGTGTATCCAGCAGCAGCACCATGAAGACTTCGTAGGGCAGGGCGCCCAAAGACAGACGCAGATAGTCGCGTACGGCGCCCGGCGAAGATAGGGCGACGCCGTCAGCGATTTCCTCGCGCAAGGCGCGGCGGGCCAGTTCCAGCACCGCTTGCAATTGCGTGTACTTGGCGTTGCCCATGCCATTGATGGCGGCGAAGTCCTTGAGCGGCGCGGCAAAGAGCCCATTCAGCCCGTCGAAGCGCGTGAGTAGCTCGCGGGCAAGATCAACTGCGCTTTTGCCTTTGACGCCTACGCGCAAGAAGATGGCCAGTAGTTCGGCGTCGGACAGCTGAGCCGCGCCGTGTTTCAGCAGCCGTTCGCGCGGTCGTTCCTGCTCTGGCCAGTCGGTGATTGCCATGCCATGCTCCTTGATGACTAGCCGCGATTCTATCTTGCTGTCATGTGTCCGTACGTACTGCACGATATGCGGCAAGCTAGAATGGCCCCGTCAATAGTAGACGTTGGAGACGCTCATGCGAAGACGAAAAGCCGGTGGGCAGCCTGGTGCGGTGCGCCTGGGCAATCAGGAGGTCATCAAGATTGGGGCCCGCTCGGGCGCGCTCAACGATCCTTATCACTTCGTGCTGACCTTGTCCTGGGCGCGCTTCTTTGCGCTGGTGCTGGCCTTCTTTCTGGCGACCAATATTCTTTTCGCCACGCTTTATTGGTTGAACCCGGGCAGCGTAACCAACGCGCGGGTCGGCGCTTTTCTTGATTATTTCTTTTTCAGCGTGGAAACCTTGGCGACCGTCGGTTATGGCGAAATGGCGCCTGGCTCGCTCTACGGTCACATCGTCGCCTCGATAGAAATCTTCTGCGGCATGATTAGTCTGGCGGTGGTGACCGGCCTGATTTTCTTTCGCTTCGCCAAACCCACGGCGCGTATTTTGTTCAGTCACAACTTGGTGGTACGTGAATTTGAGGGCCAGCAAACACTCATGTTGCGGGCGGCCAACGAGCGTCAGAATCGCATCGTGGAAGCGGAAGCAACACTGGGGCTGGTGCGCGAAGAAACCACGGCTACTGGAGAAACTTTTTTCCGTCTCCATAACTTGCCGCGGGCGCGCGATCGCTCTCAGGTTTTTTCACTGACATGGACGTTCATGCATAGCATCGATGAAACCAGTCCGTTATTCGGTTGGAGCAAGGAGGCATTGATGGCTAGCGGCGCGCGCATGACGATTTCCATTACCGGACATGATGAAACCATGGCCGATGCGGTGCACGCGCTATATAGCTACCCGGCCGAGCGCCTGCTTTTCGGGCATCGCTTTGCCGACATCATCCGGACGGAGGGCGACGGTCGCCGCGTCATCGACTTGCGGCGCTTTCATGATGTCGAGCCGTATGAGGGTGAGCCCCGCGCAGGCGCCTAGGTATCCAGTAGAATCGCTCCTCCATAGTGGCCTCGGATTATCGTCATGGCGGAATTGAGTGGAAAGCGGTTGATCCTGGGCGTCACCGGGGGTGTGGCGGCTTATAAGGCGGCTGAGCTGGCGCGGCTTTTCGTCAAGGCGGGCGCGGAGGTCCACGCCGTCCTCACGGATGCGGGCGCGCGCTTCGTCACGCCCACGACCTTCCAAGCACTCACCGGCAATCCCGTGTGGACGGACATCTGGGACGCGCGCGCGCCAGACAACATGGCCCACATCGGCCTCAGCCGTATTGCGGATGCCATCGTCATTGCGCCGGCCTCGGCGGACTTCATCGCAAAACTCGCCCATGGCCTCGCTGACGATCTGCTCTCCACCTTGTGTCTCGCGCGCGACTGCCCGCTGTTCGCGGCGCCGGCCATGAACCGGCAGATGTGGGAGCACCATGCCACTCAGCGCAACGTCAAGCAATTGTCGCTCGACGGAGTTGTCCTGCTCGGGCCCGCCGCCGGCGATCAGGCTTGCGGCGAAACGGGCATGGGACGCATGCTGGAAGCGGACGAACTCTATGCCGCCGTTATGGCTAGCTTTCAACCCAAGCGATTGGCCGGCCAGCACGTGCTGATCACGGCGGGGCCAACTTTCGAAGCCCTCGATCCGGTGCGCGGGCTAACCAATCGCTCATCCGGCAAGATGGGCTTCGCGCTTGCTCGCGGGGCCGCCGAAGCGGGGGCTCACGTGACCTTGGTGGCCGGACCGGTAAACCAGGCTACGCCCACCGGGGTGCGCCGTGTCGACGTGGTGAGCGCACGTGACATGCATGAGGCGGTGCTGCACGAATTGCATGCCGAGGGTGGCGTCGACGTATTCATCAGCGTCGCGGCGGTGGCCGATTACCGGCCGGCACAAAGTGCCTCGCAGAAAATCAAGAAAAGTACCCAGGCTATGACGCTCACGCTGGAGCCCAACGTCGACATTCTCGCCGAGGTGGCCGCGCTCAAGCAGCCGCCGTTTTGCGTCGGCTTCGCTGCCGAGAGCGAGAACCTCGATGACCACGCCGAGAAAAAGCGGCTGACAAAAAACCTGCCCTTGGTGGTCGGCAACCTGCTGCAGGACGGCTTAGGTGGTGATGAGAATACCGTCGTGCTCTACGACACCAAAGGGCGACACCAACTTGCGCCGGCATCGAAATTGGAAGTCGCGCGCGCCATCGTCGCTCACATTGCCCACCTGATGGGCACGGACACCGGCGACGACGAATAATTCGAAAAATAAGAAAGCCCCACATGCATCGCATCGACGTCAAGATTCTCGATCCCCGTCTTAGGGACAATCCGCCGCATTACGCCACGCCGGGTGCCGCCGGCCTCGATCTGCGCGCTTGTGTGCAAGCCCCGCTCAAGCTGCATGCCGGCGACACGCAACTCATCCCCACCGGCATCGCCATCCATCTCGCCGACCCCGGCCTCGCCGCCATCATCCTGCCGCGCTCCGGCCTGGGCCACAAACACGGCATCGTGCTGGGCAATCTCGTCGGTCTGATCGATTCCGATTACCAGGGTGAAATCTTTGTGTCGACCTGGAATCGCGGCACTGAGAACTTCGTCATCAACCCCCTCGACCGTCTCGCGCAATTGGTCGTGGTGCCGGTACTGCAAGTGGCGTTCAACGTCGTCGATGAGTTCGACGAATCGAAGCGCGGTGCGGGCGGGTTTGGGAGTACGGGGAAGGGTTGATACCAGTTTCGTGAATGGCCGAGCGCCGCAAAAACCTCTATCGGAGATTGTTTATGGGTGCAGCGAAAATTGTGGTATTGGTTTTAATCAGCACTTGGTTCACGGCTCAGGCAGCAGAGACGCCAGTGAGTTCGCCGGGAGGCGCCATGGCGCCGGCGCAGATTAATCCGCGTGTGCATTGCACGCCGCCAGAATACCCTCGTGAATCTATCCAACTCGGTGAAACGGGGAGCGTTGTGCTGAACATGCTGATTGATGTGGACGGCGCAGTGCTTGAAACCAAAGTGTTCTCCAGCAGTGGCTATCCGCGACTCGACGAGGCAACTGTCGCTGCCTTGGGCAAATGCCGCTTTATTCCCAAGCTGGGCGACGGGCAGCCGGAGCAGAGCTGGTCGTACATCAAATTTACCTGGAAGCTCGTCGATGACGCTGAGCAATTTCTCGCGCGGATTGATCGACGCTTTCCTTGCGATATGCCCGAGTATCCTGTGGCATCGTTTCGTTTGGGCGAAAGCGGGATCGTAACTCTTGTGCTTCAGGTTGACGTTGATGGATCAGTGTCCGATGCAAAAATTATGGCCAGCAGTGGTTATCAACGATTGGATGAGGCGGCCAAGTCCAGCTTGCGGAAATGTCACTACCTTCCAAAACAGGTCAACGGGCAGCCCGAGAAGAGTTGGGCTCGAATGAAGTACATCTGGAGACTGATGAATTGACCGGTTCCTGCTGCAAGCAATTTTCTTTGAGTGGTGCGCCGGACACGCTTTTCTAGCCCAACACATCCGCCCAAATATTTTTCGCCCAGGCCAGCGCGAATTCGCCTTCGAGTTCATTCGGTGCGCTGGATAGTCCGCCCGATCCCGGCACGGGTTTGTAGGTTTTTTCCGCTGCGTCGTAGGCGTGCACCGAGGCGACGTGCACTGCGCTTTTGTCGCTGACGAAGCTGTAGCAGGTGTTGGCGATCACCATGGGGTCGGGCGTGGGCTGGCCGTTGATGAGATTAACCACGGCAGCAGCGGCGATCTTGGCGTGCTGGGTGGTCATGTGCGCCGACTTGGGCATGGCAGTCGCCGCGAGCGTGGCGTCACCCAGCACATGGATGTTGGGTTGCGCGGTCGATTCCATGCTGCGCCAGTCTATGCCGCACCAGCGGTTGTTGGCGGTGATGAGCCCGGCTTGGCGCGCAATGCCGCCGGCGGCTTGCGCGGGAATGATGTTCAGCACGTCGGCGCGCAGCGGGTCGGCAAATTCAAATTTCAGCGTATTGCTCTGCGCGTCGAGGCCGCTGATGGTGTGGCTGGGACGGTATTCAATAATGCCTTTGTAAAGATCGCTCCAGGCCTTTAGGAACAGCCCCTTCTTGGAGACGATATCCTCGTTGGCGTCCAGCACCAGCACTTTCGATTTAGGCTTGTGCATCTTGAGGTAGTGGGCGACGACGCTGGCGCGTTCGTACGGCCCGGGCGGGCAGCGGAAGGGCGCCTTGGGGATGGTGATGGCATAGACGCCGCCGTCATGCATGGCTTCCAGTTGCTGGCGCAGTGCGATGGTCTGCGAGCCGGTTTTCCAGGCGTGGGGGAATTTGCTTTCGGCGAGTTCGGGAGTCAGCCCCGGTACGCTGTCCCACAAGAAATCGATGCCGGGCGAAATGATGAGGCGATCGTAACTGAACATCTGGCCATCCGCGAGCCGCACCGTGCGCTGGGTGGCATCAACTGCCACCGCTTCACCCTGCACTATGCGCACGCCGTGGCGTTTGAGGCCGTCGTAGCTATGAATGAGCGAGTCGAATTGTGCCATACCGCTGATGACGCGGTTCGACATGGGACAGGACACGAACTGCGGATTGCGCTCGATGAGCGTGACATCGATATTGCCCGAACTCCACATGCTGATGTATTTCGCCGCCGTTGCACCGCCGAAGCCCCCACCGATTACGACAACATGGCCGTTAGCCTTGCTTGCGCCGGCACAGCCGTAGAGGCCACTGCTGGCGGCCATGGCGCCGGTGAGCTTGAGAAAGTCGCGTCTGTTGAGTGTCATGGTCGCCTCACTTTTGCCCGGCGAAATACGCTGCGATGAGTTCGAGCTGTTGATCGTTGTAACCCTTGGCAATCTGGTGCATTACAGTCGCGGGCTTGGCGCCTGAACGGAAGGCGCGAAACTTTTCGACGATGACTTCCTGGGGCACGCCGGCCAGGTGCTCTATGCCGCCGACGCTGTGGCCGTTGGTGCCGTGACAACTGGCACAGGCCGAGGCCAGATTGCGCCCGGCGTTGTCGTCTTGCGTTAGCACGTCGCTACTGTTGGCAACACTGTAGACACTGAGCAGCGCGACCAGCGCGAGTTTAGGTTTCATCGTTTTCGTCCCTCTACTGGAAATGGCCGTAGCGCAAAGATATACCGATATGCCCCCCAGCACTCTAGGTCCGCTGTCAGTTTTTTTTACAGTCCATGGGGAGGGCTTTATTAAAATACTTAATAATCAGATACATAAAATATGGCCTGGGTATTGCTTAGTGAACGCCGTCAGGTTCGTTCGACTGGCTTAGGTTCAAGTCAGGCAATCACTTATTAAGGAGATGGATATGAAAAATAAACTCAACGTAGCGAATACGCTCCGTAAGATGCTGCTGGGAGCGGGCGTCGCCATTATGGCTGTGGCAGCACCGGCGCTGGTGGGGCAGGCAACGGCGCAAGCGACAGGTTTGATCATTCTGGAAGGTAGCGATTCGCAGACCTTTCACAGTCTTAATCCCTACAGCAACAACTTCCAAAACGGCTTGCAGAAGTACTCCAGCGACAATACGTTGCCGGTGCTGGCGGTTGGCGACAACCGGCCGGTTGGTAATGCGGCCGCCGGGACAGTCTGGCTAACTTCGATTCCGACTTTGGCTGACCTGCTGACCAAATACTCGGGCATCTATATCACCTCGCCGGGTACGTGCTGCAGCGAGAACGACGCGGTCATCGCTGGTCATGAAGCCGACATCAAGGCTTTCTCCGACGCCGGTCGCAGCATCGGTATTGAAAACTTCGAGGGCCATGCAGCCTGGGACTTTCTGCTGGGTACCGTTGGCGGCTCAAACAGCCACGTGGCGGGCTCGGGTGGGGGTCACAGTGGCCTCGGCTCTTGCTTCGATGGTAACTTCCTGACTGCTGCTGGCGCAGCCTTCGGTCTCGGTGCCGTCGCTGGCCCGCTGCCTGATATCGGCTGCTTCGGCCACCAGGCTTATGAGGCCAGCTACTTTGATGCGCTGGGCTTCACGGACCACCTTGCTGACAACCCTGCACTCAGGGGCTTCAACGTGGTGATCAGCAACGGCGGCGGTGGCCTGCATGAGGTGGTGACAGGCGTGCCTGAGCCTGCCACGCTGGCGCTGCTCAGTGTTGCTCTTATTGGACTGGGCGTGAGCCGTCGCAAGAACGTCTAAGCTATACCTGGTTTCATGCTGTTGCGACTACGGCCCCTTTTGGGGCCGTAGTCGTTTTTGTGGGGCAACGTTGGCGTATTGATTATCCTCATTTGACCCATTAAAGCGAGGATTTGACGGTCCCCTCGTCGCGCGACGCGTACGCTTTTGGCCCGTAGAATTGGCTACGCAGTCCACCGCAGTTGTTTTTGCGGCGATAATGCAGCACCCCATTCCTGTCGAGGGAAAATCTATGTTCTCTGCTAAAACTACTCACTATTGGGCGTTGCTGGCTTTTTTGAGCGCGATACCTGTCATCGCGCACGCTTTGCCTATATTGAATCCGGAGCGGACGTCACTGGCGCGAAAAGCGACGCCTAGCCAGGCGAGCCTGGCCAAGGGGTTTGAGGCCCTGAAGCGTAACGATTTAGACGCCGCCTCGGCGGCTTTCACCGAGGCTGCAACGTTGGACGAGAAGGCGCCACTGCCGCGTATCGCCATGGCCGAGGTCGCGCGACGCCAGAATCACCCCGATCTTGTCGATCTCTGGTTGCGAAAAGCGGTTGCCGCTGATCCTAAGAGTGCGGAGGCACAACGCGCCTGGGGGCTCCACCTATTCGGGCAGAACCGGTTTGCGGAAGCAGAAGATGCGCTCAAGCTGGCGATCGCCTCCGATCCTAAGGCTGTCGATGCTTATGTCGATCTGGGCAACCTCTATTTGCGCGGCTTGCACAAAATTAGCGAGGCGGCCAACGCCTTTCGCGAGGCCATCAGACTCAAGGCCAATCAGGCTGGCGCGCATTTGGGTTTGGGCTCCGCGCTGGCCATGCAAGGAGAATCAGATGCAGCTGTTACTGAATTTGGATTAGCGGCGAAGTTCGCGCCTAAGGACCCCGTACCCAGTCATGAATTGGGACGGCTCTATGCCTCCGAGAAGAAATACGACAAGGCGCTGGTAGCGATGAACAAGGCTTTGCAGATTCAGCCGGGCTATATGCCTGCGCGTCTGGACCGCGGCGATATTTTTGTCGCCAAGGGTTCTTTAGATAAGGCGCTGGTCGAGTATCAAGCAGCGGCGAAGGCCTTGCCCGGGCTGGCTCTAGCCCATCTGAAAGTGGGCGCGGTATACCAATCGCAAAAGAAGTGGGCAGAGGCGGAAAAGGCGTTCTTAAAGGCAACGGAGGCGGACCCCAAAATGTTTGGCGCCTATAACAACCTGGCCTGGATGGCTGTCGAACGTAAGGAGCACTTGCAAGAGGCGCTGGTCTGGGCCAAGAAAGCCGTGGAAATCGCGCCGGAATCGGGCGATACGCTGGATACGCTAGGCTGGGTGCACCACGCGCGTGGTGAGCTGGACCAGGCTGTTCCGGTGCTGGAGAAGGCGGTCGCCAAGCAGCCGCAGCGGGCGGATTTTCAATACCACCTGGGCGTTGTGTATGCTGAAAAAGGCCAGGGCAAAGAAGCCGTCGCGTCTTTCAAAAAAGCCCTGGAAATAGGTAAGCCCTTCCCCGGTGCCGAGGATACGCATCGTCAGTTGGAAAAGCTTGGCGAGAAGTAGCGAGTAGTGCGAGAGAGGGTGCGGTGGTGTTACGTGCCACGAGCGCTGCTTGGTTCAAAAAAATTTGGGGGTGAGCGGGCCTATCTTCGGCCCTTGCTTACGCCCTTATTTCGGCCCGTATTTTCGCCTTTATCCCAGGCATAACGCTGCGTTCGTTGCCAGCGCACTAGGGGTTGTGCAAACTTTATGGCCTCAGTTTGCGTAGCTTGTTTAGCACCGCGTTGCCCGCCTAGTGCGGGGCGCGGCGATGGCGTGTGCGGTTTTGGCCGAGCGTTGATCTTGGGCATAGCGAGTGAAAAAGTGACCACAACGCCTATGATAAACTCGTTGTATACCTCCTGCCAGCGCGCAGTTTCAACCTAGTTAAATTATGTCCGGCAATACTCTCGGCAAATTATTCTGCGTTACTTCCTTTGGCGAGTCGCACGGGCCGGCGATAGGCTGCGTGGTCGACGGCTGTCCGCCGGGTATGGCTTTGAACGAGGCCGACATCCAACGTGAGCTTGATCGTCGCAAGCCGGGTACTTCGCGTCATGTCACTCAGCGTCGGGAATCGGATACGGTGGAAATTCTCTCCGGCGTTTTCGATGGCAAGACTACGGGTACGCCTATCGCGCTGTTGATCCGCAACGAGGATCAGCGTAGCAAGGATTACGGCAACATCGCCGAGACCTTCCGCCCCGGCCATGCCGATTACGTCTATTGGCAGAAATACGGCATCCGCGACTTCCGTGGAGGCGGGCGCAGTTCGGCGCGCGAAACGGCGGTGCGTTGCGCTGCCGGTGCCATCGCGAAGAAGTGGTTGCACGAGCGTTATGGCGTCACAGTGCGCGGCTACATGTCGCAACTTGGGCCGATTACGATCCCCTTTAAGGCGTGGGAAGGGGTGAGCGGCAATCCTTTCTTCGCGCCCAATGCGGACATCGTGCCTGAACTGGAAAAGTTCATGGATGCGCTGCGCAAGTCCGGCGATTCGGTCGGTGCGCAGATAACGGTGGTGGCGGAAGGGGTGCCCGTGGGTTGGGGCGAGCCGGTGTATGACCGTCTCGATGCGGACATCGCCTATGCCATGATGGGTATCAACGCGGTGAAGGGCGTGGAAATCGGCGCTGGTTTCGCCAGCGTGACGCAGCACGGCACCGAGCATTCGGACGAAATGGCGCCGCAAGGTTTTCTGTCGAACAATGCCGGCGGCGTGTTGGGGGGTATTTCCACGGGTCAGGACATCGTCGTTAAGCTTGCGGTCAAGCCCACGTCCAGCATTCGTTTAGCGCGCCGCTCCATCGACAAGCAGGGCAATCCGGTGCTGGTCGAAACGCATGGCCGCCATGATCCTTGCGTCGGCATACGTGCGACGCCTATCGCGGAAGCCATGTTGGCGCTGGTGTTGATGGATCATGCGTTGCGGCACCGCGCCCAGTGCGCCGACGTAATCTGCGCGACACCCAAACTAACCGCGTGCGCGCCCGACGCGAGCCGACCGGACTATAGCGGCGTCGTGATCGACGACCCCGAACCCTACGAGGCCTGATTCGCCATCACCCCTTTTCTATCAAGGACACGCTATGGAATTGCAGCAGCACGACTTGCAGCACGAATTTCCGGAATACAAAGACGCCATCCATCAGCTCAAGACGAGCAACAATCACTTTGCCAAACTCTTCGATGAATATCATGCGGTGAATAAGCAGATTCGCCGTATTGAAGAGAATGCCGAAGCCGTTACTGATGAAGCGCTGGAAACCCTCAAGCGCGAACGTCTGCGTCTGAAGGACGAGCTCTACGCCATATTGCGCGTCCAAGCGCAGACCTAAAATTCCAGCGGTGACGTTCGGGTTAAGAGTTACAGGAACTCTATGAGGTTTTTGCAATGCCGCCGGCGTAGCGGCTACGCACAGATTGTTTACGGTTAATGGTGCGTTCAGCCCTCTACTACTCAAATCTAGGTCTTAACGATTCCTCGACAAAATAGCGGGAACCCGAGTGAACGCCTACCTCATCTTGAGCTCAAGAAATGCCAGTATGCAGAACCGCTGGCTTACCGGGGCGCTCATTGGCATGCAGGTCGACTGAACCCTGCGGCACGCACAGTGCCGCGTTTATTGCGCCCGTGTTTGGTTCCCTGATGCTTCCTTATTGGCGACTCTCCGCCTATTACTTTTTCTACTACGCCTTTATCGGCGCGTTCTCGCCGTATTTCAGCTTGTACCTAAAGTCTCTGGCGTTTTCCGCTTGGGAAATCGGCGTGCTGATGTCGCTTATGCAACTCATGCGATTGTTAGCGCCCAATCTGTGGGGCTGGCTAGCGGATCGCATCGGCGCCAAGACTCCCATCGTGCGCGCCGCAGCGCTGATGAGTCTGATCGGCTTTTCCAGCTTTTTCTTGACCCATAGTTTTGCCGGTTTCTTTCTCGGCATGGCCCTATTAGCGTTTTTTTGGAGCGCTTCTTTGCCGCTGGTCGAAGCGCTAACCTTTTCTCATTTGGGCGCTCAGGCCCATCGCTATGGCAGGGTACGATTGTGGGGCTCCGTGGGCTTCATCGCTGCCGTCTTGGGTCTGGGATGGTTGCTCGACAGGTTGCCGCTATCGTCCTTACTGTGGGTAGTGACCGCGATACTGGCGGGCATTCTGGTGGTCGCTTTTCTATTGCCGGAAAAGGCCCAAGCGCCTCACGAGTCAGACTATATTCCGGTAGGCGACATCCTGCGCCGGCGCGAAGTGCGCGCGCTGTTTGCGGGTAGCTTCTTCATGTCGGCGGCCCACGGCGCGCTCTACGTTTTCTACTCGCTTTACCTGGTCGCCCATGGTTACAGTACTTCGCTGGTGGGCCTGCTGTGGACGCTAGGGGTGGTGGCCGAGATTGTGGTGTTTATTTTCATGCCGCGTCTGTTGCATGCTTACTCGTTGCGCGCCATGCTGCTGTTTAGCTTCGGCTGCGCCGTGTTGCGCTTCTTGACCATAGGCTGGGGCGTGGCGTGGTTAGGGCTGATCATACTGGCGCAAGTGCTGCATGCGGCAACCTTCGGCGTGCATCACGCCTGTGCCATCGCGGCGGTCAATCGCTGGTTCGTCGGGCGGCATCAGGCGCGCGGCCAGGCGCTTTACGGCAGTATTTCCTTTGGTGCTGGCGGTCTTCTGGGTGGGCTATTGAGTGGGTGGACTTGGGATGTCATTGGCCCTTCGCTTACCTACAGCTTGAGCGCGGGCTTCGCGCTGGCCGGCATGGTCTGCATACACCTCGGCTGGCGGGCGAATGCTGGTACGACATTACCTCGCAGCAGCTAACCGCTTTCGGGGCTCTTCGCGTCGGTATCCAGGCTTTTTTCGCGCACCTCGGCGGCTTCGGCTTGAGCCTCCAATTCGCCGTCAAGCATGGCTTTTTCGAAGACTTCCCACGAGCCTTCGTTGACCAGATAGTCGTGTCGTACTTTGGCACGCAACAATCCCAACGTGACGTACTCGTCTTCCTGCGCCTTAATGTTTTTCGTGGCGCCGGTTTGCCCATCATTGCGGCCCGAACTTTCCGCGCCGGGGGCGGCTGCTAAGGACGGTGCAACAGTCTCCGCAGCGACCAAAGGCGTGCCCGCATGCTGATGCTCTGGCAGCGGGAAACGCCAATAGACTCGGTCAATACGAACGCCTACGGTTTTTTCAATGTGCTTGATGAGTACGGTTTCGACGATGTGGGAATAGCGAAACCGCTTGTGCGGCTCGGAATCGAGAAAGGCCAGGAAATGTTTTTCTTGGGGCTGAGGCACGCATTGCGCCGCGACTTTGACATGGCCTTGCAGGAAGTAGTCGGTGATGGCGGCGGCGACCTTGACGGTGAGTATTTCGGTTTTCCACTTCTTGAACTTCTGCCACAGCACGTAGCCGAAGCTGCCGGCCGCAAGGGCGATGGCACAGTAGAAAACGTAGAGTTCCAAGGTGCTCATAGTGTCCTACAGGGTGTTGCGGTGCAACGATGTGACCGCAGATTCGATATAATTCAACCCTTTCAGCAGAACCCGCATCATGCCACAGACGCTCTATGACAAGCTATGGACCAGCCATGTAGTCCACCAAGAGGAGGGCGGCACGGCCTTGCTCTACATCGACCGTCATCTGGTGCATGAAGTCACCAGCCCGCAGGCCTTCGAGGGCCTGAAGTTGGCGGGACGTAAGCCGTGGCGCGCGGATTCCATCGTCGCGACGGCCGACCACAACACGCCCACTACCGATTGGGATAAAGGCATCGAGGACCCCATCTCTCGCCTGCAAGTTGAAACGCTGGACGCCAACATACGTTCAGTTGGGGCTCGCGCTTACTTTCCTTTCCGCGATAAGCGTCAGGGCATCGTGCATGTCATCGGCCCGGAGCAAGGTGCGACGCTGCCAGGTATGACGGTGGTCTGCGGCGATTCGCACACCAGCACGCACGGCGCGTTCGCCTGCCTCGCCCATGGCATCGGCACCTCAGAGGTCGAGCATGTGCTGGCGACGCAATGCTTGCTGCAGAAGAAATCTAAAACCATGCTGGTACGCGTCGAAGGGCCGCTCGGCAAGGGCGTTTCCGCTAAGGACATCGCGCTCTATCTTATTGGTCGCATTGGTACGGCGGGCGGCACGGGGTATGCCATTGAGTTCGGTGGTAGCACCATCCGCGCGCTGTCTATGGAAGGCCGCATGACGCTCTGTAATATGGCGATAGAAGCCGGTGCCCGCGCGGGCATGGTCGCCGTGGATGAAACCACGGTGAACTATGTCAAAGGCCGTCCGCTCGCGCCTAGCGGTGCGGCCTGGGAGCAAGCGGCGGCCTATTGGCGTACGTTGAAAAGCGACGAAGAGGCGCGTTTCGACGCCCTGATAGACATCGACGCGCGCGCCATCGTCCCGCAAGTTACCTGGGGCACCTCGCCGGAAATGGTGACTAGCATCGAAGGTGCCGTGCCGGACCCGGTGGGTGAAAAAGACGCCGTGAAGCGCGAGAGCATGGAGCGCGCGCTGCAATACATGGGCCTCTCGCCGCGCACGCCGATTCGTGAGATAAAAATCGACAAGGTGTTCATCGGCTCCTGCACCAATTCGCGTATCGAGGATTTACGTGCCGCTGCTTCGGTGGTGAAAGGCCGCCATATCGCCGGCAATATTAAGCTGGCGCTGGTGGTGCCGGGCTCGGGCCTCGTCAAGGCGCAGGCCGAACAGGAAGGGCTGGATCAGGTGTTTCGCGCCGCCGGTTTCGAATGGCGCGAGCCGGGCTGTTCGATGTGTCTGGCCATGAATGCCGATCGCCTGGAGCCGGGCGAGCGCTGTGCGTCTACGTCGAATCGCAATTTCGAAGGACGCCAGGGCGCCGGCGGACGCACACATCTGGTGAGTCCACAAATGGCGGCGGTAGCGGCCATCGCCGGCCACTTCGCCGATGTGCGCGAAATTCTTTAGCAGCAAGTCATTCGGAGACCGAGTATGAACAACATGCATCTTTACGCCGCGCTTGGTGCCGCGCCGGTTGTGGTGGCAGGCTGCAACAGGTTGCACGGCGTGGGCCATGACATTGAAAAAGGTGACCCAGTGATCGACGAGGCAGCGAAGTAAATGCGAAAATTCACGGTGCTAGACGGTTTGGTGGCGCCGCTCGACCGCGCCAACGTCGACACGGATGCCATCATTCCCAAGCAGTTTCTGAAGTCGATCAAGCGCTCGGGCTTTGGGCCCAATTTGTTCGATGAGTGGCGCTACATGGATGTTGGTCAACCGGGGCGGGACAACAACACGCGGACGCTTAACCCAAAGTTTGTTTTGAACGAAGCGCGCTATCGCGGCGCCGAAGTCCTGCTCACGCGCGACAATTTTGGCTGCGGTTCTTCACGTGAACATGCGCCATGGGCACTGGAAAATTATGGCTTCCGCGCGCTGATAGGCCCTAGTTTCGCCGACATCTTCTACAACAATTGCTTCAAGAACGGTCTATTGCCCATCCAGTTGGCAGCGACGGAAGTCGAGATATTGTTTCAGCAGGCCTTTGCGTCACCAGGCTATCGCCTGCATGTCGATTTGGCAGCGCAGACCGTCACGCGGCCAGACGGCCAGACATTAAAATTCGAAGTCGATGACTTCCGAAAATATTGTCTGTTAAATGGCTTCGACGATATCGGGCTGACCTTGCGTCATGCTGACAAGATTCGCGAGTTCGAAGCGAAGCGACGCATTGAACAGCCTTGGCTTTTTTAATCGTACGTTGGCGCTCCCGTCTTCTTAGCCCTGACCCTCACTCCGCACACCAAGCAATGAAAATCTGCGTACTCGCCGGCGACGGCATCGGACCTGAAATTGTAGGCGAAGCCTTGCGCGTGTTGGATGCGCTGCGTCGCGATGGGTTGAAATTAGAAATGGAACACGCGCTGCTCGGTGGTTGCGCGGTGGATGCGGCCGGCGAGCCTTATCCGGAAGCCACGCGCAAACTGGCGCGTGCGGCCGATGCCGTGCTGTTAGGCGCGGTAGGTGGTCCCACGTACGACACGCTGCCGCGCGACAAGCGCCCCGAGCGCGGTCTGCTCGCCATCCGCAAGGATCTCAATCTTTTCGCCAACCTTCGGCCCGCATTGCTCTATCCCGAACTCGCCAATGCTTCTACCCTCAAACCGGAAGTGGTGGCGGGCCTGGACATCCTCATCGTGCGCGAGCTGACTGGCGACATCTATTTCGGCGAGCCGCGCGGCATCGACACGCGCAATGGCGAACGCGTCGGCTTCAACACCATGATCTACAGCGAGAGCGAAATCCGCCGCATCGCCCGCGTTGCATTCACGGCGGCCATGAAGCGTGGGCGCAAGCTGTGTTCGGTGGACAAGATGAATGTGCTGGAATGTACGCAGCTTTGGCGTGACGTCGTCACCGAAGTCGCGAGAGAATATCCGGACGTAGCGCTGTCGCACATGTTGGTGGATAACGCCGCCATGCAACTGGTGCGCAATCCTAAACAATTCGACGTCATGGTGACGGGCAACATGTTCGGCGATATTCTGTCGGACGAAGCCTCAATGTTGACGGGTTCCATCGGCATGCTGCCCTCGGCTTCGCTGGACGAAAAGAACAAGGGGCTCTACGAACCTATCCACGGTTCGGCGCCGGATATTTCCGGTAAGGGTGTGGCCAATCCGTTGGCGACCATACTCTCGGCCGCGATGATGCTGCGTTATAGTTTCAACCTCGAAGCGGAAGCAGTGCGCATAGAGAGCGCCGTAAAAAAAGTACTGGCGGAAGGTTTTCGCACCGGCGATATTTTCGAGCCGGGCACGAAGAAGCTAGGCACTAAGGAAATGGGCGACGCGGTGCTCGCGGCGCTTTGAGCACGCTGTAGGTATCGCTGTAGGTATATTAAGAAGAGGGAGCAAAATGAAGCGAGTAGGGCTGGTAGGCTGGCGCGGGATGGTGGGCTCCGTGCTCATGCAACGCATGTTGGAAGAACGCGACTTTGACCTGATCGAGCCGGTGTTCTTCACGACGTCGCAAGTGGGCGGTAAGGGCCCGGCAGTCGGTCGGGATGTGCCGGCGCTGAAAGATGCGAACAATATCGACGAGCTCAAGGCCATGGAGATCATCATCTCCTGCCAGGGTGGCGATTACACCAACGAAGTCCTTCCCAGGCTGCGGGCGGCCGGCTGGCAAGGTCACTGGATCGATGCCGCCTCCGCGCTGCGCATGCAAAGCGACGCCGTCATCATTCTTGATCCCGTCAATGCTAATGTCATCAACGACGCGCTGGCGAAGGGCGGCAAAAACTGGATCGGGGGCAACTGCACAGTCAGCCTGATGCTGATGGCGCTGGGCGGCCTGTTCCAGCACGATCTAATCGACTGGATGACTGCCATGACCTATCAGGCCGCGTCTGGCGCCGGTGCGCAGAATATGCGCGAGCTGCTGGCGCAGATGGGCGAGGCACATCGCGTAGCGCAGACACTGCTCGACAACCCGGCTTCCGCCATCCTCGACATCGACCGCGAAGTGGCGGGCATATTGCGCGACGAAAAATTCCCTACGGCCAATTTCGGCGTGCCCTTGGCGGGTAGCCTGATTCCGTGGATAGACAAAGACCTTGGCAACGGACAAAGTCGAGAGGAATGGAAGGCCCAGGCAGAGTGCAACAAGATACTAGGTCGCGAGGCCACGCCGATTCCCGTCGATGGGCTCTGCGTGCGCATAGGCGCCATGCGTTGTCACAGTCAAGCCTTGACCATCAAGCTCAAAAAAGACGTGCCATTGGACGAAATTGAAGGCATGCTGGCGGCAGCCAACGACTGGGTACGCGTCGTGCCTAATCAGCGCGACGTTACCCTACGCGAATTGACTCCTGCTGCGGTTACAGGCAAGTTGGCGGTGCCGGTGGGCCGCCTGCGCAAGCTATCTATGGGAGGTGAGTATCTTTCCGCCTTCACGGTGGGCGATCAATTGCTATGGGGAGCGGCGGAACCATTACGCCGTATGCTGCGCATTCTGCTCGCAGCCTAGTTCCCTAACGCGCAGCCGCGTTCATAGGCGGCGCAGGGTGGTCGATACACAAGCCGGACCTGCTCAAGCCAGCGACTACAACATAACAAGCTGAACCGAGACGAGGCCCTTTTAAAGGTCTCGCCCACAAACGTTCCGGTAGATAAATCGCCGGCTTGCGTCACAACGTATGAGGAGGAAGTTTAGCTTGCATAGCTAAGCTCATGATGTTATGTTAATTGTTCCGAATATTTTCCGCGAGGGTGACGCGGTGCAAAAAAAACCACATAGATACTCCATGAAAGCCACCGTACTGGCTTCGGCGTTGGCTCTGCTACCGCTGGGGGCAGACGCTGCAGGTCTAGGCAAGATCACGGTGCTTTCGGCGCTGGGTCAGCCTTTGCGTGCCGAGGTTGAATTGATGGCGACGCGCGAGGAGCTTTCCTCCATATCCGCGCGTTTCGCCTCGCATGATGCCTTCAAGCAAGCCGGTCTTGAATTCGTGCCGGCGTTGGCCGGCGTGAGCGTCGCGATCGATAAGCGGCCGTCCGGGCTGTCGTTTATTCGTCTGAGCAGTGACAGGCCAATCGACGAACCCTTCCTAGACTTTCTGCTTGAACTAAGCTGGTCGTCGGGTCGCTTGGTACGTGAATACACCTTCTTGCTCGACCCACCGCCGGACATGCTAGCGCCCAAGTCCGCGCCGCAAGTGGTGCTGCCTATGGCCAAGCCTGGACCGGTGATGACACTTCCAGTGCCAGTACCCGTCGCACCCGAGCAGCGAACCACTGAAGAAAAACCGGCTCTGATGAAGAAGCCGGAAGAGGCGAAAACCGCCAAGGGGCCGCTCGAGCCCGCTAAGCCCACCAAGCCCGCTAAAGTCCGAGAGATAATCAGGGAAGCTCCTGGCGAAGTCGCCAAGGAAGGCATGTCCACGCGCGAAGTGAAGCGTGGCGATACGCTGAACCAGATCGCCGCTGAAACGAAGCCCGAGGGTGTCAGCCTCGATCAGATGCTGGTGGCGATATTCCGAAGCAATCCAGACGCCTTTGTCGGCAATGTGCATCGCATGAAGGCCGGAAAGATACTCTCTCTCCCGGAACCTGAAACGGTGGCTGCGGTAACGCCTGCTGAAGCGCGCCGTGTAATTTCTGCGCACACTGCGGACTTCAACGCCTATCGTCAAAAGCTCGCGTCCGCCGCTGGAAGTAGCGTGGCGAAAGACGTAGTACCGCAGCAGACGGCCGCCGGCAAGATCGCCCCCAAGGTGGAAGAAAGAGCACCTGCGGGCGAGGCAAAAGATCAGATCAAGATATCCAAATCGGAGTCCGGTAAAGAAGCCCGCGCTGCGCAGGGCCGCATTACCGCACTTGAAGAAGACTTGACTGCAAAGGCCAAGGCACTCAAGGAAGCGCAATCGCGTCAGACCGACCTTGAAAAGCGTGTCACCGATTTGCAAAAGCTGATTGATCTGAAGAACCAGAATCTCGCTGATCTACAGAAGCAAGCTGCTGCCAAGCCCGCGCCTGTGCTGGCACCCGTACCGGAAGTGAAAAAGCCTGAACCGCCGGCCTCCATCAAGGCGCCCGAAGTTGCGACGCCTATCGAAGCGCCCAAGCCTGCGGAAGTGATGCCACCTGTAGTGGCGGTTCCGCCCGCCACTGAAAAGCCAGCGGAAGTCGCCAAGCCGGTCGAAGCGCCTAAGCCGGTCGCCAAGCCGGTGGTGAAAAAGCCTGCGCCCGCGCGGGAAGAAGGCCTCGTCGATACTTTGCTTGAGAACCCGGCGATTGCCGCCGGTGGGTTGTTGGTGCTGGGCTTGCTGGCTTATGCGGTCATCCGGCAGCGTCGCAAGCAGGGTATGGAAGGTGACGGCGCGCCGACTACCACGGCCAATCTAGCGACCAACTCGGTATTTGGCGCCACGGGTGGGCAGAGTGTCGACACGACCGGCGCCAGCTCAATGGCGACGGACTTCAGCCAGGCTTCCATCAGCGCCATTGATTCTGAAGAAGGCGTTGATCCGGTGGCTGAAGCCGATGTGTACATGGCCTATGGCCGCGACGCGCAAGCCGAGGAAATTTTGCTGGACGCTTTGAAGTCCGATCCGGCGCGCACCGCCATCCACGTTAAGTTGCTGGAAATCTACGCGGCACGTAAGAACGTCAAGCAGTTCGAAACCCTGGCGAGCGATCTCTATGCGCAGAGTGGTGGTATCGGCCCTGACTGGGAAAAGGTCGGGGCCATGGGTCAGAAACTTGATCCGGCCAATCCGCTCTACGGCGGCGGGCCGATCACCCAAGGCGGTTCGACCGATGCCACCGTGATCGTTCCGGCTGACCAGAAGTTGCATAACACATGGACCATGCCAGGTGAATTGAGCCAGATATCTCAGGCCGTAGAAAATGGGTCAGCGACGACCTTTCTTAGCCGGGATGCCGTCGCGGCTGCTGACGCGCCGGTGGTACCGGCTAATCTGGATTTCGATCTTGATGTCGGCGCCCGTACCCATGCCATTGAGCCTGTCGCTGCGCCGATCGAGGCGGAAACCGTAGGTGGCCTGGATTTCGACCTGGGTCTGGATAGTAGCCCCGCGGCCCACCATGAGACGGATTCCGAAGGGACCGGAATACTCGATTTGAGTAAGAACGCCTCGCTTGCGGACGACGACCAAGGTATGCGTTTCGATCTAGACCTTGGCCAAGCGCCTGCAACGCCCGCACCCAGTGGGGACGTGGTCGATTTCGACAAGACGATAGCGGGCGCCAATGTGCTCGATTTCGACTTCGATCTGGGTGGTTCCGGCGAACCGCAGCGACAGGCTGCTGCGCCTACGCTGGATCTAGGCGACATCAACCTTGATCTGGGCACGCCGCCCATTGGAGGTGGTGATGATGTAGCGACCAAGCTAGAACTCGCTAAGGCCTACGAAGAAATGGGCGACAAGGAAGGCGCGCGCGAGCTCTTGCAGGAAGTTTTGAAAGAAGGCAGCGGCGAGCAGCAGGGTCAAGCGCGCGGCTTGCTGTCCAAGCTAGGCTGATTTTCGGGAACGGGGGCACGCGCCCCCGTTCCCCCTCACGGTTCTTTCTCCTTTTCTTCCCCCTTCTATTTACATTTCTCTTGGTTGCCGGGGTAGTGCTACACCCCGATTATCCCAAAGGCATGACTACTAGGATCGCCCTCGGGCTTGAATACGATGGCTCGGCTTTTGCGGGCTGGCAGTCGCAGCCACAGGGTAATACCGTCCAGGACGTGCTCGAGCAGGCGCTGGCTCAAATCGCAGACGCTGAGGTGCGCGTGCATTGCGCCGGGCGCACCGACGCAGGGGTGCATGCAGCCGCGCAAGTGGTGCATTTCGAGACCTTGGCGGCGCGCCCCTTGAACGCCTGGGTACGCGGCAGCAATGCGCATTTGCCGGACAGCGTAGCGGTGCGTTGGTCGCGGACAGTGCCTGAGGACTTTCATGCCCGTTACTCGGCGCGCTCGCGTAGCTATCGATACGTGCTTTTCAATCATGCCGTGCGCCCGGCGCTGCTGCATGGTCGAGTCGGCTGGTTTCATTTGCCGCTGGATGTTGATGCTATGCAGAGCGCCGCGCATTACCTCGTCGGCGAACACGACTTCAGTGCGTTTCGCGCCGCCGAATGCCAAGCCAAATCGCCGGTGAAAACCCTCCACGAGGCAACGGTCTCGCGCCTGAGTGATTGCATCGTCTTCGAATTCCGCGCTAACGCCTTTCTGCACCACATGGTGCGCAACCTGGTTGGGGCGCTGGTGTATGTGGGCAAGGGCAAGCACCCGCCGGAATGGATAGTTGAGATGCTGGCAAGCCGTGACCGCAGTCTCGCGGCGCCCACTTTCTCGCCCGCCGGCTTGTATCTCTGCGGCATCGACTACGAGGCGCGCTGGCAGTTGCCTATGAATGGCCGTATCATCGCGCCTTTCGATTTGCCCCTCATTTAGCGTGCTTAGAACGCGAGTCAAAATTTGCGGCATCACCCGCGCGGCGGATGCGCGCGTAGCCGTGGACGCTGGCGCAGATGCTTTGGGGCTAGTGTTTTACCCCCCCAGTCCGCGCCTGGTGAATATAGAGCAGGCGCGTGAACTGGCGCGTGCGGTGCCAGCTTTTGTGACCTTGGTCGGATTGTTTGTGAACGAACCGGCATCAGTGGTGCAACGCGTACTGGAGAGTGTGCCGCTGCAACTGCTGCAATTTCACGGCGAAGAAGATGAGGCTTACTGCGCGAGCTTTGGTCGTCCCTACATCAAAGCGGCCCGGGTCAAGCCGGGACTCGATTTGGTAAAATACGCGGCTGCGTTTCCCACCGCGCAAGGTTTGCTGCTCGATTCCTATGTCGAAGGCTATGGCGGCGGCGGCCAGTCCTTCGATTGGTCGTTAATCCCCACGAAGCTGTCTTTACCGGTGATACTTTCCGGTGGACTCGACGCCGACAACATCACCGAGGCGATCCGCGCCGTGCGACCGTGGGCGGTGGATGCTAGCAGCGGCTTGGAAGTCAGCAAGGGCGTCAAAGACGCCGGGAAGATCGCGGCTTTTATGGATGGAGTAAGACGTGCAAATGTATGATCTACCCGACTCGCATGGCCATTTCGGACCCTATGGCGGTAGTTTCGTCGCGGAGACATTAATTCCTGCGCTGGACGAGTTGCGCGCTGCTTATGAAGCGGCCAAGCACGACCCGATCTTCCAGGCCGAGTTTGCCTATGACCTGAAGCATTACGTTGGGCGCCCCAGCCCGATTTACCACGCGCAGCGCTGGTCGGAAAGCTTGGGTGGCGCGCAAATTTATCTCAAGCGCGAAGACCTCAACCACACCGGCGCGCACAAGATAAATAACTGTATCGGTCAAGCGATGCTGGCGCGGCGTATGGGGAAGCCACGCGTCATTGCAGAAACCGGTGCAGGCCAGCACGGTGTGGCGACGGCTACGGTGGCGGCGCGCTACGGCATGGAATGCGTGGTGTACATGGGATCCGAAGACGTCAAGCGCCAGGCCGCCAATGTGTACCGCATGAAGCTTTTAGGCGCGACGGTGGTGCCGGTGGAATCGGGCTCTAAAACGCTGAAGGATGCACTGAACGAAGCCATGCGCGACTGGGTCACGAATGTGACCAACACCTTCTACATCATCGGCACCGTGGCTGGGCCGCATCCCTACCCCATGATGGTGCGCGATTTCCAGTCCATCATCGGTGCCGAGTGTATCGAGCAGATGCCCGAATTGACGGGCCGCCAGCCTGACTATGTGATTGCCTGTGTAGGTGGCGGCTCCAATGCCATGGGGATTTTCTATGACTTCATTCCGCACACAGCGGTGAAATTGGTCGGTGTGGAAGCAGCCGGTTATGGCTTGTCCACCGGCCAGCATTCCGCATCGCTGCTGGCAGGGCGGCCTGGCGTGCTGCATGGCAATCGTACCTATCTATTGCAGGATGAGAACGGCCAGATTACCGAAACACATTCAATTTCTGCAGGCCTCGATTATCCGGGCGTCGGCCCCGAGCATGCCTGGCTAAAAGACAGCCGCCGGGCCGAGTATGTGGCGGTGACGGACGACGAAGCGCTGGCGGCTTTCCATACGCTATGCCGACTCGAAGGCATCATTCCCGCGCTGGAGTCGTCGCATGCGCTCGCTTACGCCGCCACGTTAGCCTCGACCTTGCCCAAGGATAAGTTACTGCTGGTGAATCTCTCTGGCCGCGGTGACAAGGATATGCACACGGTGGCCGAGAAATCAGGAATCCAATTTTGAAATGCTTTAACCGCCGCTCATATGTCGCGAATTAAAACTACTTTTGAGCAATTGCAGGCGCAGGGCCGCAAGGCGCTGATCCCATTCATCACGGCGGGTGATCCGCATCCCGACTTGACCGTCACGCTCATGCAGGCGCTGGTCGCGGGTGAGGCCGATATCATAGAGCTGGGCGTCCCATTTTCCGATCCTATGGCCGATGGGCCGACCATCCAACGCGCTTCTGAGCGCGCCTTAAAGCATGGCGTGTCGTTGCGCAGTGTGCTTGGTATGGTGCGCGAATTTCGCACCATCGACACGCGCACGCCCGTCGTGCTGATGGGCTATGCCAATCCCATCGAGTCTTATGGTGCGGCAGCCTTCGCCCAGGCCGCAGCGGATGCGGGTGTCGATGGCGTGCTGGTCGTCGACTACCCACCAGAGGAATGCGTGAACTTGGCTGCCCACTTGCGCGCGGCTAGCATTGATCCGATTTTTCTGTTGGCGCCGACCTCCACGGAAGCGCGTTTTGCCGAGGTCGCGCAGGTGGGCAGCGGCTATATTTATTATGTGTCGCTGACTGGCGTCACCGGCGCCGGCCATCTCGATCTCGATGAAGTGGCACACCGCATTCCGCAGATTCGCGCCCTGGTTGGCATGCCGGTAGGCGTGGGCTTCGGCATACGCGATGCGGCTAGCGCGCGGCGCATCGCCGCTGTCGCCGATGCGGTGGTGATCGGTAGCCGCATCATAGAGGAACTAGAGCAGAGCCCGCGTGAACTCGCGGCCGCCAATCTTACGGCGTTTTTGCGTGGTATCCGCGCGGCGATGGATGAACAAACCGTGCCGAAGGTGAACAGCGAGGTGGTCAAATGAGCAGCTGGTTGCAGAAGCTACTTCCCCCGCGCATCAAGCGTACCGAGGGCGCCAAAAAATCCATACCCGAAGGCTTGTGGTGCAAGTGTCCGAGCTGTGAAGCGACTCTCTACAGTTCGGACCTGGAGAAGAACCTCGGCGTTTGCCCGAAATGCAGCCACCACCATCGCATGCGCGCGCGAGCGCGCCTCGACATGCTGCTCGACCCGGAAGGTCGTTTCGAGATCGGCGCGGAAGTGTTGCCGGTCGATCCGCTCAAATTCAAGGACAGCAAGCGCTATGCGGATCGTCTTAATACCGCTATTGAAGAGACGGAGGAGGGCGACGCGCTGGTGGTGATGCAAGGCGCCATCAAAATGCTGCCTGTGATCGTGGCGGCCTTCGAATTCGAATTTATGGGTGGTTCCATGGGCTCGGTGGTAGGCGAACGTTTCGTGCGCGGGGTGCGCAGTGCTGTCGAACAGCAATTGCCCTTCGTTTGCGTCACGGCGAGTGGTGGCGCGCGCATGCAGGAAGGCCTTTATTCGCTGATGCAAATGGCCAAGACCACGGCGTCCATTACTCAGCTCTCCGCCAACCGCCTGCCTTTTATTTCCGTGCTGACCGATCCGACCATGGGTGGCGTCTCGGCCAGCTTCGCCTTTATCGGCGACGTGGTCATTGCCGAACCGGGGGCTCTAATCGGTTTCGCCGGCCCGCGTGTGATCGAGCAGACCGTGCGCGAGAAATTGCCGGATGGCTTCCAACGCGCTGAATTCCTGCTCGAGAAGGGCGCCATCGATATGATCGTCGACCGCCGAGAACTGCGCGACAAACTCGCCTCGCTGCTGACATTGCTCCAGAAAATTCCCGCCGTTTAAACATATACAGAGCAGAACTCGCAAAATTTGTTTCTTCTTTTCGCTGCGATCTCGGGGTTGAAACAGATTTTGTGAAAACCCTCCCCAACTGGCTTACTTACATCGAGCGTCTGCACGCGCAACCGATCGCGCTAGGCCTCGATCGCGTGCATGAGGTCAGGCGCGCTCTGGGCATTGCCCAAACAGTGCCGGTCATCACCGTAGGTGGCACGAATGGCAAGGGTTCAATTTGCGCCCTGCTGGAACGCATCCTGCTGGCCGCGGGCTATCGTGTTGGTTTGTACACGTCGCCACACTTGCTCGATTACAACGAGCGTGTCCGTATAGCCGGCGCGGCGGCCGATGATGCGAGCTTGTGCGCTGGTTTTGCCGCGGTCGAGCGTGCGCGAGGCGACGTGCCGCTGACTTACTTCGAGTACGGCACGCTGGCAGCGTGGGCGAGTTTCGCCGCTGCGAAGGTTGAAGTCGTCATCCTTGAAGTGGGCCTGGGTGGCCGGCTGGATGCGGTGAATGCCTTCGATACGGATTGCGCCGTCATCGCGGCTATCGATATCGATCACACCGATTATCTGGGCGACACGCGCGAAGCCATCGGCTACGAGAAGGCTGGGATTTTCCGTTCCGGCAAACCGGCCATAGTGGGTGATGCGGCGCCCCCCGCGAGCATGGTGAATCATGCGGAAAAGATCGGGGCGTCGCTAGCCGTACTCGGTCGCGATTTCGGTTATCTGGCGGAGCAGCAGCAGTGGATATGGTGGGGACGTGATGACGCAAGCGTGACCCGACGCGGTGGCCTCGCTCATCCGGCTTTACGCGGGGCAGTGCAACTCGCCAACGCCAGCACAGCGATAGCGGCGCTGACGGCCTTGAAGGCTGTGCTGCCGGTCGCCATGCAGGACATACGGCGCGGCCTCGCCGAAGTGGAATTGCCTGGCCGCTTTCAAGTCTTGCCGGGCCGGCCCACGACAGTGCTGGATGTGGCCCACAACCCGCAAGCCGCCGGCGTGCTGTCCGATAACCTGGGCAATATGGCTTTCCATCCCAACACCTTGGCGGTATT
Organism: Gammaproteobacteria bacterium; assembly: GCA_038322845.1. Classification (GTDB taxonomy): domain Bacteria; phylum Pseudomonadota; class Gammaproteobacteria; order Burkholderiales; family Rhodocyclaceae; genus Desulfobacillus. The sequence continues at coordinate 6,491 of JBBQGH010000026.1, read as the reverse complement.
CGGCATGCTGCGCGACAAGGACATTGCCGGTGTCATAGACCGCATCAAGAGCCGCATCGATCACTGGTTCGTGACGACGCTCGAAGGCCCGCGCGCGGCTACTGCGGCGCAGATAGCGGAACTGCTGGCTGCGCGCGGTATCACGCAGGTGATGTGCTATGACACGCCCGCGCAAGCCTGGCGCGCGGCGCGGGAAGGCGCCGAGGAAAATGATAGAATCGTCGCCTTCGGTTCGTTCCTCTTAGTCGCAGATGTCTTGCGCGCGATTGCCGCGGAAAAATGATGAGCGCTAAAGACGTACAACGAGATGCACAAGTTGATGCCCAGCTAGAACTGAAGAAGCGCGCGCGCAGGCGATTGGTCGGCGCGATTGCACTGGCCGTCTTGGCCGCCATCGTCTTGCCCATGGTGATGGACCAGGAACCCAAGCCCACGTCGCAAGATATCCAGATCCGCATACCCAGTCAGGACGCAGGTTCGTACACCTCGCGCATCCTACCGGTTAAACCGGGGGCTACTGCCACGCCTTTGCCCACCGCGGTGCCGGACCCTAAACCCGCTGAAACGGCGAAGTCGGCCGACGTAGCCCAGCCCGCCTCCGAGATCAAGCCGGCACTCGAAAGCAAGCCTGCGCCCAAGGCCGAGAAACCTGCCGACAAGTCTGCCGCTAAGCCCGTGGAGAAGGTAGTGGAGAGGGTAGTGGAGAAGGCAGACAAGGTGGGTGAAAAAGCCGCTGCCAAGCCCAACGATAAAGCCGAGCAGGCCAAACTAGTAGCCGCGCTGAACGGCGCCGCCGAGCTATGGGTGGTGCAACTGGGCGCCTATCGAGATCCGGCCAACGTAAGCAATCTGCAGGCAAAGCTCAAGGCGCAGGGCTACCACGTTTATACCGAGGCGCTGGACGCGCCTGACGGCAGCAAGAAAATCCGCGTGCGGGCCGGCCCTTTCGCGAATAAGGAAGCGGCGGAAAAGGCGCGTGAACGCATCAAGCGCATCGGGGTCGATGGTGTCGTCGCCCAGAAGCAGTGACGGTATTCGATTACACGGTGCTGGCGATACTCGCCGCCTCGATCTTGCTCGGGGCCTGGCGCGGCATCGTCAGCGAAGCCTTGGCATTGCTAGCGTGGGTGGCGGCTTTCTTCGTCGGTCGTGCCTTCGCGCCGCAAATTCAGCCGGTGCTGGCGGGCTGGATCAAGGAGCCAGCGCTACAGTACATCGCCGCGTTTGCCGTAGTAGTGCTAGTCGTACTATTGCTGGTGACCTTGCTGCGTTTGGCAATTTCGCGGCTGCTGCGGGCCATGGGCCTGGGTCCGCTGGATCGCGTGCTAGGTGGCGTGTTCGGCGTGGCGCGCGGCCTGCTGGTTGTGCTGGCTGCGGTCTTGGTGGGTGGCTTGACGATGCTACCGCAGCAGGCTTGGTGGCGCGAGGCTTGGTCTGCGCCGCCGCTGGAAACGGCGGTGTTAGCCATGAAGCCCTGGCTGCCGCCGGCGGTGGCCAAGCGTATTAGATACCGATAGATTGAAAGAGGCATAGGGCAAAACAGCATGTGCGGAATTCTAGGCGTCGTCGCGAAGCACCCGGTGAACCAGCTGCTCTACGATGGTCTGCAGGTCTTGCAGCATCGCGGACAGGACGCGGCAGGCATCGCGACGGCTGAAGGCGATGTGTTTCACATGCACAAGGGCCAAGGCTTGGTGCGTGACGTGTTCCGCACGCGCAATATGCGCAGCCTGGCGGGAAACTGGGGTATCGGACATTGTCGCTATCCCACCGCCGGCTCCGCCTACAGTTCCGCCGAGGCCCAGCCTTTCTATGTCAATTCACCATTCGGGCTGATGCTCGCGCACAACGGCAATCTAACCAATGCCGACGAGCTGAAGCGCGAAATGTTCCTGCAGGACCTGCGGCATATCAACACCAGTTCGGATTCCGAAGTACTGCTCAATGTGCTGGCGCACGAGCTGCAAGCGGCAGCGACCGGTTACCGCCTCGACGCGGCTACCGTTTTCAAGGCCGTCGCTGGCGTGCATCGTCGCGTGCGGGGCGCTTATGCGGTGGTGGCGATGATAGCCGGCTATGGCGTGCTTGCCTTCCGCGACCCCTATGGCATACGTCCACTTATCGTTGGGCGCAATACTACGCCCGATGGCAACGAATATCTTGTGGCTTCGGAGAGTGTGGCGCTGGATACCCTCGGTTTCCAAATAATGCGCGATGTGGCGCCCGGCGAAGCGGTGCTAATCGATATGCAGGGCAATTTCCACAGCCAGCAGTGCGCCGAGCGCACTATGAGTGCCCCTTGTATGTTCGAGTTTGTATATCTGGCGCGGCCAGACTCCCTGATGGACGGCATTTCCGTTTATGAAAGCCGCGTCAAAATGGGTGAATACCTGGCGGAGAAGATCAAGCACACGCTACCGCATATCGACATCGATGCGGTGATCCCGATTCCGGATTCCAGTCGGCCATCGGCTATGGAATTGGCGACCCGCTTGAATCTTCCCTATCGCGAAGGCTTCGTCAAGAACCGCTACATCGGCCGCACTTTCATCATGCCGGGACAGTCGGAGCGGCGGAAGTCGGTGCGGCAAAAGCTGAATACTATCGCCCAGGAATTTAAAGGCAAGAGCGTGCTGCTGGTGGACGATTCGATCGTACGCGGCACGACCAGTCGCGAGATCGTGCAAATGGCGCGCGACGCCGGGGCGCGCAAAGTTTATTTCGCCTCCGCCGCGCCGCCAGTGCGTTATGCCAATGTCTATGGCATCGACATGCCGACGCGCGGCGAGTTGATCGCCAGCGACCGCAGCGACGCTGAAATATGTCACGAGATCGGTGCCGATGGCCTGATCTACCAGGACCTTGATGCGCTCAAGGCCGCAGTGCATTCGGTGAATCCCGCCATTACCCATTTCGAGACTTCCTGTTTCGATGGAGTTTATATCACCGGCGATATCACCGCTGAATATCTTTCGAGTGTCGAAGATCAACGCAATGGCGACACGCGCGAAAGAGATGAAAAGGAAGAGGGCGACGCGGCCCAGCTCGATCTTAATCTCGTCGTGTCGGATTGACAGGGGCTTGCCGCTGGCGTAACTTTCCAACTGCGCCGATTTGATATCAGCTTGCGGGCGCGTAAAAAATACGGCTAAAGCGTGGGGAAACCCGGTCGCGATGCCGCGCCGGGTTTTTTTATTGGGCCAATACTGGATCGTTGTTGAGTATTTCTCATGACTGACGAATTTGATTTCGATACGCTGGCCGTGCGTGCGGGCATAGCACGCAGCCAATTCAACGAGCACTCCGAAGCGCTCTATCTCACGTCGAGCTTTGTTTTCGACAATGCGGCGCAGGCAGCGGCGCGTTTTTCCGGCGCGGAAGAGGGCTATGTGTATGGGCGTTTCACCAACCCCACCGTAACCGTCATGCAGGAGCGACTCGCCGCGCTCGAAGGCGGCGAGGCTTGCGTTGCGACGGCTTCGGGCATGGCGGCAATATTATCGACTGTCATGGCGCTCATGAAAGCCGGCGAACATATCGTCGCTTCGCGCGGCATTTTCGGCGCGACGCAACAGATGTTCGGTAACATTTTTTCCAAGTTCGGTGTCGAGACTAGCTTCGTTGCGGGTAGCGACCCGGCGGCGTTCCGCGCTGCCCTCAAACCGAACACGCGTCTGGTATTCATCGAGACACCCTCCAATCCCTTGATGGAGGTCTTCGATATCGCCGCGCTCGCCGAGGTGACGCATGCCGCTGGGGCGCTCCTGGTTGTCGATAACTGTTTCTGCACGCCTGCCTTGCAGCGGCCTTTGGCCTTGGGCGCCGATCTGGTGATTCATTCCGCCACCAAGTATCTCGACGGCCAAGGCCGCGTGCTGGGTGGCGCGGTGGTGGGTCGCAAAGAGTTGAGCAATGAAGTCTTCAAGTTCCTGCGCACCGCCGGGCCTTCAATTTCGCCCTTCAATGCCTGGGTCATTTTGAAGGGCCTGGAAACGCTGCGCATACGCATGGAAGCTCAATCCGCCAGCAGCTTGGTCTTGGCCCAATGGCTGGAAGCGCAGCCGCAGGTGACACGGGTTTATTACCCCGGGCTGGCTTCGCATCCGCAGCATGCTCTGGCGCGGCGCCAGCAGAAATCGGGGGGGGCCATTGTTTCCTTCGAGGTGCGCGGAGAGCGTGAGGCGGCATGGAAGGTGGTGGATACGACCCAGTTGATTTCCATCACCGCCAATCTGGGCGACACCAAGACCACCATCACCCATCCCGCAAGTACCACTCACAGTCGCATTACGGCGGAGGCGCGGGCCGAGGCGGGCATTAAAGAAAATCTGCTGAGGGTTGCAGTGGGACTGGAATCGCTGGTGGACCTGCAAGCCGACTTGGCGCGTGGTCTGGCGTCGATTTAGGAGAAATTTGAGGCGAAGTTCTACGTGAAGTTCTAGGCGAAGTTTTAGGCCAAACTCTTAGCTGAGATGGATGGCGCGACAGCTGCCAGCGTTGCATTCTAGATAGCTGCCACTGGCATACCAATCGGCCAACACCCAGCGTTCGCAAGGACGGCCGTCAACGGTCAGAAGATGATGGCCCGGTCGGTGTGTATGGCCGTGGATTAGTCGCGTGCAAGCTTGCTCACGCAGAGCGGTAACCACGGCATCCTGATTGACGTCCATGATCTCCATAAGCTTCGCGCTTTTTTCAATTTCACTTTTGCGACGCAAAATTTCGATCTGAGTCTTGCGGGCGGGTAAGGGCTGGGCGAGAAAATCCCGTTGCCACGTCGGCGTACGGACTTGCTCGCGAAAGTGCTGGTAGCTAAGGTCATCCGTACAGAGCGTGTCACCGTGCATCAGCAGCGTCGGTGTGCCTTCGAGATCGATCAGCGTCGGGTCGTTCAATAGATGCAGTCCGGCGCGGTGGGCATATTGGGCACCGAGCAGAAAATCGCGATTGCCCGCCATGAAGTAGATCGTCACCCTACTGTCTGCAAGAAGGCGCAGGGCATGAGTGACTTCACCGATGAAAGCGTCCGCGTCGTCATCGCCCGCCCAGTACTCGAACAAATCGCCGAGGATATAAAGTGCGCGTGCTGCCCTCGCCGGGCCGGCGAGGAAGCGGAAAAACAGCGCGTTGATCTCAGGCCGGGAAGGACAGAGATGCAGGTCGGAAATGAACAGCGTGGACACGATGCGGGCGCCGGCGTGCTGCGGTCTTGAAAGGCTTAAACCACCTCCGCCTTTTCGATTACCACATCCTCCACCGGCACGTTTTGATGGAAGCCGGTAGTGCTGGTCTTGACCGCCTTGATCTTTTCCACGACATCCATGCCTTCAATCACTTTACCGAAGACGCAGTAGCCCCAGCCCTGGCCGCTAGGCGCGGTGTGGTTGAGGAAGCCGCTATCGGCCACGTTGATGAAGAACTGCGCAGTGGCGGAGTGGGGGTCGCCGGTGCGCGCCATGGCGACGGTGCCGCAGTCATTCTTGAGACCATTCGCCGCCTCGTTGGGTATCGGTGCATTGACCGGCTTCTGCTCCATGCCCGGTGTAAAACCGCCACCTTGAATCATGAAACCGTCGATAACGCGGTGGAAAATGGTGTTGTTGTAATGGCCGGACTTGACATAGGAAATAAAATTCTTCACCGTCACGGGCGCTTTTTCCGCGTCGAGTTCGAGAGTGATGGTGCCAAAGTTGGTATGTAGTTTTATCATCTGGTTCTCCTGTTTTCTTCTGTCTTAATTATTATTTCGCCGGTTTGGCTTCGGGCAGAAGCTTAACGGATTGAATTACCACCGGCTCTAGCGGTACGTTCTGCATGTAGGCCTTGTCGCCCGTCTTCACCGATTTGATTTTATCGACTACGTCTATGCCGTCGACCACTTTGGCGAACACCGCGTAGCCCCAGTTTTGTTCGGGCGAAACATGATTGAGAAAGACGTTGTCGGCGACGTTGATGAAAAATTGTGCTGTCGCGGAGTGTGGGTCGCCGGTGCGTGCCATGGCAACCGTGCCGCGCTCGTTTTTCAGGCCGTTGGTGGCTTCGTTCTTGATTGGCGCGCGCACCGGTTTCTGTTTCATATCGGCATCGTAGCCGCCGCCCTGAATCATAAAGCCGTCAATGACACGATGGAAAATCGTGCCGTTGTAAGCGCCGCTTTTCACGTACTGCAAAAAATTATCGACGGTCTTGGGTGCTTTTTCCTGATTTAGTTCAAGCACGATATTACCTAAATTGGTTTTGATTTCCACTTTGGGGTCGGCCGCCTGCGCGGAAAAACCGAGGGTCCAGGCGGAAAGGAAAGTGGCGGTGAGGACTATAAGTTTTTTCATGGTTGGGCTCGCTGAAAGAGGTGGCGCGCTCAAAATCCAAGTGCAACATTTCTGGGAGAGAATGTTGCATGGGAAAAATCTACACACAGTTGAGTATTGAAGAGCGGACGATGATCCAAACGCAATTGGAGATGGGAGTCAAGCCGGCAGTAATAGCCAAGG
>JBBQGH010000025.1:0-35893 GCA_038322845.1 Gammaproteobacteria bacterium | reverse complement strand
TTTCCGCCTGGTGCTGCAGGCGGCGGCGGGCATGGTGGTGGCGTTTGGAATGCTGAAGCTGGTGGAGGTTTTCGGCGGCGGGCAGGTGGGGTTCTTCAAGGTGGCGCTCGTCTATGGCGCCGGCGCGGCGCTGTCCATTCTCGGCACTTTCGCTGTGGCGCGCGAAGTGGTGAGTGGCGACGCACTCAAGGTGCGGCCCTCGTTCAAGCAAATGATCGTCATGCTCCGCAGCAATAGCGCTTTCTGGCTGGCCTGTGGCGCTTTCCTGCTGTTCTCGGTCGCGACGGTGTTCTTCAACAAGTGCCTGCCCTATTTTATGAAGTACGGCTTGGGGAAAGAACAGTTGATGGGGCCGGCATTGGGCATTTATGCGATGTGCATCACCTTCACGATTCCGATTTGGGCGCAGGTGACCAAGCGCACTTCCAAGCGCACGGTGTACCTCATAGGCACGGCGCTCGCGCTCACGGCTTACCTGGCCCTTTGGTTCGGGCCACTCGATCACCGCTACTGGTTGCCCTTTGTCGGCCTGCTCGGCATCGGCAGCGGGGCGATTTTCCTGTCCACCTGGGCGATGATGCCGGACACCGTCGAGTTCGGCGAGTGGCGGACCGGCGTGCGCGCAGAAGGCGCGGTGTTCGGCTTCGTCTCGTTCGTGCAAAAGGCCTCGCTGGGGCTGGCCGCCGGCCTGCTCGGCGAGGTGCTGAGCCTGATCGGTTACACCGCCAACGTCGCACAGACGCCCGAGACGCTCGCCAGCCTCAAGGTTGTGATGCTCGCAGTGCCCGCGCTCTTCGCCGTCCTCGCGACGGTAACCATTCTCTTTTACCCACTCGACGCGAAATGCCATGGCCGCCTAGTGCGGGCGCTGCAGTGGCGACGGCGGAGGATGGTGGGTGAAGCAAAGTAGGATGGGTGGAACGTAGCGCAACCCATCGTCCCAGCTTTTGATGAGTTACGGCGCAATGCGCCTCCACCCAGCCTACGAAACTTCATTCTCAATAGCTAGAACGATGGCTGGAAAGCCGCGTCCAGCTTGCCTCTCCGGGTAGTTCCCCTCGGCATTGAGGTGCCCGCGCCCGTGCGAGGCCGACTACTTTCCTATCGAAGCACAGATGGCATGAAACAGCGCCAACCTTTTCGTGCTGATCTTTCCCGCTGCGACCGCTGCGCGTAAGGCGCAGTCGGGTTCGCGGTCGTGTTTGCAATCGCGGAAGCGGCATTTGTCGAGATAGGGTTGGAATTCGGCGAAGCCATGCTCCATGTCGGCGCGGCTGAGGTGGGAGAGACCGAATTCCTGCATGCCGGGGCTGTCGATGAGAGCGCTGTTGGCGTCGAGTCGATAGAGGCGCGTGTGGGTGGTGGTGTGTTTGCCGGAGTCGAGCGCGGCAGATATCTCGCGCGTGGCGGCCCGCGCTTCCGGTAGCAACGCGTTGATGAGGGTGGATTTCCCCATGCCGCTTTGCCCGACCAGCACGCTGGTTTGCCCGGCGAGCAGTGGGCGTAGCGCCTCGGCTTCCGTGCGCGCCGAGAGTTCTACTACGGTATAGCCGAGTTCGTGGAATGGCGCGAGTTGCGCGCGTGCTACGGCGACCTGCTCGGTCAAATCGACTTTGTTCAAGGCGATGGCGATGCGTAGATGCTGCTGCTCGGCGGCGATGATACAGCGCATGATTAACTCATCGCTAAAGCCCGGTTCTACTGCGACAACAACAATAGCTTGCGTGACATTGGCGGCGAAGAGTTTTTCGCGAAAGGCGTCGCTGCGATAAAGCAAGGTGTCGCGCGGCGCGATGACCGTGATGACGCCCTGGTCGGGCGAGTTGAGTTCCACCGTCACGCGGTCGCCACAGGCGATGAGGCTCTTCTTTCCGCGCGGATAGCACAGCGCGGTGCTTCCATCGTTGAGTTCGACTTCATATTGCCGGCCAAAGGCAGCGACCACCACGCCTTTGCTGACGTAGGTTTTATTCAATGGCCCACCAGCGCGTCGACCTTGGCGGCGCAAATGAAATCGTTCAGCGATAGTCCGCCCACATCGTGGGTGGCGTAGTGAACGCTGGCACTGTTGTAGCCGAACGTGATGTCGGGGTGATGGTCTTCATGCACCGCTATGTCAGCAATGGCGTTCACGAACTTCAAAGTGGCATCGTAATCGGCGAAGCGAAACTGCTTGGTGATGCCGCGGTTCCGCGCCTGCCAACCCGGCAACAAGCCCAGCAAAGCTCCGATTTCGCTTTCATCCAGCGCATGTTGATGCCCGGAGAGGCGCTTGCAGCCTTGCTCTGCAAGCTGTTTGGCAGTGTGAAATTGGGAGATATTTTCGCTCATGCTGTCCTCCATCAAGCATTCGCCAGGCCGCGCAATTGCGCAATGCGCGCCGCTGCCGGCGGGTGCGAATCGTAGAAGGTCGAGTAAAGCGGATCGGGCGTCAGCGTGGCCGCGTTGTCTCGGTAGAGCTTTACCAGGGCTGCAACTAGATCGTTCGCTTGCGTCTGCTGCGCGGCATAGGCGTCGGCCTCATACTCGTGGCGGCGCGAGAAAGCGCTCATGATAGGCGCGAGCGGAAACGTGAATAGTGGCATGACCATGACGAACAATACCAAAGCCACCGCAGTGCTTTGCCCCTGATCACCCAAACCCATGCCCAAGCCCTGATAGAACCACGGCTCCCCGATCAAGGTGCCCAGCAGCCAGAGAAATCCCAGGCTCACCAGCGCTATCACCCCGATGCGCTTCCATACGTGTTTATGTTTGTAGTGACCGAGTTCGTGGGCAAGTACGGCTTCGATCTCCTGCGGCGCCAGCTTTTCCAGCAGGGTGTCGAAAAATACAATGCGCTTCGCCGCGCCGAAGCCGGTGAAGTAAGCGTTGCCATGGCCGCTGCGCTTGGAGCTGTCCATCACGAAAAGACCGCTAGCGCGGAAGCCGCAACGCTTCAGCAAGGCTTCAATGCGTACTCTCAGTGTGTCGTCAGTGAGCAGTGTGAACTTGTTGAACAGAGGCGCGATCCAGGTTGGGTAAATCAGCATCGCCAGCAGATTGAAGCCCATCCATAATGCCCACACCCACAGCCACCAGTACGCGCCCATCTGCGCCATCAGCCACAGCACCGCGAACATTAGCGGCAGCCCAATGGCGGCGCCCAGCAGCGTGCTCTTGACAAGATCGATGAGCCACAGTCGCGCGGTCATTTTGTTGAAGCCGAAGCGCTCCTCCAGCACGAAGGTGCGATAAAGCGAGAAGGGCAGATCGATCAGGAAACTCAACACACTCAGACTGGCGATGAGGGCAATGCCATGCGCGTAGCCGTCGGCCGTAAACACATCTGCCCAGCCATCGTAGAGCGCCTGCAGTACGCCGCCCAGGGTCAATGTCAGGAGTAAGCCCGCGCCGACCACGAGTTCAACGAGCGACACGCGCAACTTCGCGGTGCTGTAGTCGGCGGCCCGCTGATGTTCCGTGGTCGTGATGTTGTCGCGGAATGGGGCGGGAACGTTCTCGCGATTGGCGGCGATATGGCGCATATGACGATTCGCCAGCCACAGACGCAAAAGCGTGGTGACAAGCAGCGCCGCTAGAAAAATGGCGGTAAAGGTGGAAGCAGGGCCGGTCATATTCAAGGGTTTGCCGTGGCTACGTGGGAGCGAATCTATGACAGAATCGCCCATTTGAAAGTTCGCGAGTGATTATGGCACAGGACGCAAACAATCTTGTTTGGCTGGACATGGAAATGACCGGGCTGGACCCGGACAAAGATCGCATCATCGAAGTCGCCATGGTAGTCACAGACAGCACACTCAACACGCTGGCTGAATCGCCCACCTGCGCCGTGCATCAGTCGCACGCAGTGCTCAATGCCATGGACGACTGGAATAAAAAAGCCCACGGTCGTTCGGGCCTCATCGAACGAGTGCAAGCCTCTCAACTCAGCGAGGCCGACGTAGAGGCGCAGCTACTCGCCTTCATGCGCGCATGGGTGCCCGAGCGCGCTTCACCCATGTGCGGCAACTCTATCTGCCAGGACCGTCGCTTCATGGCGCGCGGCATGCCCAAGCTCGAAGCCTATTTCCACTACCGCAATCTGGATGTCAGTACGTTAAAGGAACTGGTGCGGCGCTGGAAGCCCGAGTTGAGCAAGGGCGTGGTGAAAAAAGGCAAGCACGAAGCGCTGGCCGATATTCATGAATCCATCGAAGAACTGCGCTACTACCGGGACAACTTCATCAAGTTGTAAGCGCGCAGTGACAGCGCTTATTTCCGCCATCCGCGAATAGCCGCGAACAGACTCCTCAGGGTCTTTGGTAGAGTCGGAAGCGTTCTACGCGATCGCCGCGTCGATTGCCTTCCCACACCTTGCGCCAGCCTTTGCCCGCCGGCAAGGTCTCCCCGCGTACAGTGCCCTGCACCAGGAATAGTTTGCAGCTTGCCGCCACTTTGCCGCCGTGGGCTAGCGTTTGTATCTCGGCAAAATAATGGAAAGACGCCCTTTGGGATTCGCTTAGGTCGCGCCCGATAATGCAACCGGCATCGGCCGGCAAGGCGCGTTTCAGCGAGGTGGCGACCGCGCGATAGCTCTTGCCGTAATCGATCCACGGCAGCAGCAGCGCAACGGCCAACCCCCAAGTGAGTATCATGCCGGCGGCCCAATGCACGGTGGCGCGCTGCGGCGATCGTGGGCTGCCAAAAACCAGCCACAGCCACGCCAAGCTCAACGCGATTGCCGCGGCGAAGGCTGGCGCGGAGAACTGGGCGATGAAGCCGGGTTCGAGACGCGCGGCATTGCGCGCGATCTGCGCCGGCACGCCAAACATCAAGGCCGACCAAGCGAGCCAAATCAGAGCGCCGAGTAGCGTGAAAGTCATCATGCCGAACCAGTCAAAGGCGTTGCTCGCACCACGCCGCAATGTGCTCGTGGCTGGCACGGCCAACAAGATCAGGGGTGGCAGCAATAGAAGCGCGTTAAGACTACGTGGCTCATAGCAAAGGCTTTGCAGCAGTAACATGACGACAAACGAGAGCAGAGGGAGGATGACGCGCGGTAGACGCAGACGCCGCCGGTCGCGCCAGACGCTCCACGCCGCGAGCGGCAGGGCCGGCCAGGCAAACCAAACCAACAGTTGCAGATAGCCCCACAGACTGGCGGGCCAGCTCGTGACCGGGCGCAAATCGGCCACTTCACGCGCCCACCAGGCGTCCAGAGCGGCAGGCTCGTACAAGGACAACAGCATAGGCCAGATGGCCGAGAGCATTGCCGTCACTAATAGACCGACGAAAAGACCGAGCAAAGCGCCGCGGCTGCGCCATGCTGGTGCAATCAGCGGTAACAATAGTGGCAATGGCAACAAACCCAGCAACGCAGGCACGCCTATGGCAACAAAGCCGACAGCGATAGCTGTTCCGGTAACGAGCGCGCCTATCCAGGGGCGCGTAAGCACTAGTGCGAGGCCGTAGTAAGTTGCGGCCATGGCGGCGAGGAACGCCGTCGCCGGCTGGGTATCGTGAATGTGTACCAGCAGACCCAGGCAGCCTATGGCGACCAGACCCGCGGCAGGGGCGGAGGCCGTATTACCGAGCCGACGTGCAGCGAGTATCAAAAAGCACAGGAACAGGGCGCCGAAGAGGCCCGAAGTTAGGCGCACGGCATCGTAGAGCGGCATGAAAAAGCCGAACGCCTTCGCCAGCAATGCCGCCACCCAGTAGTAGAGCGGCGGATTATCAAACCATGCCTGCCCGGCCAGATGCGGCACCAGCCAGCCCTGGCCTTCGAGTAATGCATAGGTCAGACCGAAATGCTTGGCGTCGTCGCTTTTCCATGGATCGTGGCCGACCAATCCGGGCAAGAGATAGAGCGCGAGGAAAGCCACCAGCACCGCGCCAGTAGGCGGGAAGGCGAAAGGCAGGCGCCAGCGGGCAGGCAAGAAGACTCTAGAGGGGGACATGGACTTACTTTCTGGCGGCTCGTTCCTAGTCTGGACGCGGGATTGTACCCAAGCCCACGACCAGAATGACAAAAGGCAGCCGAAGCTGCCTTTGTTTACTGCCGGAGCTTACGTGCTTAGACGGCGGCGGCTTTCTTCGTGCCGTATTTCTGATTGAAGCGCTCGACGCGGCCAGCGGTATCGATCATCTTTTGCTTGCCGGTATAAAAAGGATGGCAGGCAGAGCAGACTTCGATTTGCAGCGGCTTGCCGCTGGTAGAGCGCGTCTTGAACTTGTTGCCGCAACTACAGGTAACGTCGATCTCAACGTAATTGGGATGGATATCGGCTTTCATGGGGTTTCCTCTGCTGGAACAAGGAGGATGACGGTTGTGGTCATCCGGAAAAAGTCGCGCATTATCTCTGAAATTCAGGGCTAATGCAAACGAGACAGTCGCTTAGCCCCGGCGCATGGCGTCGTAGAACTCCGCGTTGTTCTTGGTCGAGCGGACTTTATCGAGCAGGAATTCCATCGCTTCGAGATCGTCCATGTTATAGAGCAGTTTGCGCAGCACCCAGACTTTTTGCAGGATATCCGGCTTGAGTAACAGTTCCTCGCGGCGTGTGCCCGAGCGATTGACGTTGATGGCCGGATAGACGCGCTTCTCTGCCATGCGTCGCTCGAGGTGAATTTCCATATTGCCGGTGCCCTTAAACTCTTCGTAGATCACATCATCCATGCGCGAGCCGGTGTCGATCAATGCGGTGGCGATGATGGTCAGCGAGCCGCCTTCTTCGACATTGCGCGCGGCGCCGAAGAAGCGCTTGGGGCGTTGCAAAGCGTTAGCGTCGACGCCGCCCGTCAGCACCTTGCCAGAGGCTGGCACGACGGTGTTGTAGGCACGCGCGAGGCGGGTGATGGAGTCGAGCAGGATGACCACATCCTTCTTGTGCTCGACCAGCCGCTTGGCTTTTTCGATCACCATTTCGGCGACCTGCACGTGACGTGTGGCCGGTTCGTCGAAGGTTGAGGCGACCACCTCACCCTTTACTGAACGCAGCATTTCCGTCACTTCTTCCGGCCGCTCGTCGATGAGCAGCACGATCAAGATGACTTCCGGATGATTGGTCGTAATGGCATGCGCGATGTGCTGCATCATCACCGTCTTGCCGCTCTTCGGGCTGGCGACGAGCAGGCCACGCTGACCTTTGCCTATGGGCGCGATCATGTCGATGACGCGCGAGGTGATATTTTCTTCCGCGCGGATTTCGCGTTCGAGCTTGAAAACCTCGGTCGGATGCAGCGGCGTCAGGTTTTCAAAGAGGATCTTGTGCTTGGAATTCTCCGGCGGCTCGCCATTGACTTTATCCACCTTCACCAGCGCGAAATAGCGTTCGCCGTCCTTGGGCGTGCGGATCTCGCCTTCGATGGAATCGCCGGTATGCAGATTGAAGCGGCGGATCTGCGAGGGCGACACATAAATATCGTCAGTCCCGGCGAGATAGGAGGTATCCGGCGAGCGGAGGAAGCCGAAACCGTCCGGCAGCACTTCTAGCGTGCCTTCGCCGAAGATGTTTTCGCCTTTCTTGGCGCGGTTTTTGAGTAGAGCGAAGATCAGTTCCTGCTTGCGCAAACGGCTGGCGCCGTCGATCTCGCTGGCAATAGCCATCTCCAGCAATTCACTGACGTGGAGAGTTTTGAGCTCCGATAAGTGCATAACGACCTAGAGGTGTGTAGGTAAAGCGGACAGGTGACTCCGAAATGCTCGGAGGGGAGAAGACTGAAGGGGACTTAAAAAACTTAAAAAAATCGGGAATTTGAATAGGTTAGAGGCTTAGAGCTAGCTCGGGGGTGTGACACAGATACGATGTCTGGACCGAGGCCGCGCCGCTATTATTTCTGAGTTTCCAGGTTTCTATGTATCTTGTGGAATTCCGCTGCGGCGCGGAGAGTATTCAGGGCCGACTCTACGGCTTTCAGAGGTTGCTGTCAATAAACGCTGTCAACTGCGATTTCGACAGCGCGCCGACCTTGGTCGCTTCGATATTGCCGTTCTTGAAAAGCATCAGGGTAGGGATGCCGCGTATACCGTACTTGGCGGGCGTTTCTTGATTCTCATCGATGTTGAGCTTGGCGACTTTGAGCTTGCCCGAATATTCCTTGGAGACGTCCTCCAGGATGGGGGCAATCATCTTGCAAGGGCCGCACCACTCCGCCCAGTAGTCGACCAGCACCGGCGTGGTCGATTGCAACACTTCGCTATCGAAGCTGGAGTCGGTGACGTAATGAATATGCTCGCTCATTGTTTCCTCACTGAATAAGAGACGACTTGACGACGGGAGTGTCGCATAAGATTGGGTTAGGTTGATTTGGATTGCAGCCGCAATTGGAAGCCGGAAAAAGAAAGAGAGAGAAAGTGAGAGCAAACCGATCACGGGACTGTACGGGCTGAAGCTCCGCATTCGCCGCGTTTATGAGGCTATCCTAGCGAAAAACCTGGCACATGGGAAGCGGGACGCTTAAGCCACACAGAATGCGCCGTTTCGCCTGTGATAATATCGCGCTTCATCGGCGCTTTATCTACTTTATCTGATCTGTTAATCCCGCGATATGAACGCTTTGATTTTGTCGCACTTCCTGGAGGAATAAAACTATGACTTATGTGGTTACAGAAGCCTGCATCAAGTGCAAATACACCGACTGCGTCGATGTGTGTCCCGTTGATTGCTTTCGCGAAGGCCCCAACTTTCTGGTGATAGATCCCGAGGAGTGCATCGACTGCACGCTGTGCGTCGCCGAATGCCCGGTCGAAGCCATTTATCCCGAAGATGACGTGCCGGCGAATTTGAATAGCTTCATCGCCCTGAATGCCGAGCTGGCCAAGCTCTGGCAGCCCATCACCGAGCGCAAGGAACACGCCGCTGATTCCGACGAGTGGGCAAAGGTTAAGGGCAAGCTGGATAAGCTTGAGCGCTGATATCACGCGCCGGCAATGCTTGCAGCAGAGCAATGCCGTCTTCCTTATGTAACTGATTTTGTCGCAGAGTGCGCGCGTCGTATCATCGACGCGCGCCGCGATGTTCTTCCCGTATCTCATTCCCTCGCCGCGGATCTCTCCGCAAGTCTAATCGTCATCCCCAATCCGGCGATCGCGCCTGATTTGCGCGCGGCGCTGGCTGCTGCTGCGGGACGTACGCTACTGTTACCGCGCATAGTCACGCTGGGCCAATGGGCGGCCAGCGTAACCGATGCGATTCCTTACCTGCCCGACAGTCTGCGTCAGCTCGTTCTCTATCGTGAACTCAAGGGCCGTGGCTGGTTTCACGATGGCGCACTCTGGGAAATCTGCGCCGAACTCATCACGCTATTCGACGAGCTCACGCGCCATGCCATTGGCTTGCCGCAGGACGAAGCCGATTTCGTCGCGCAACTCGAACTAGCCTACGGCCTGCGCAATTCGCAATCACTGCGCTTCGAAGCGCAAGTCGTGCATGCGCTCTGGCGTGCCGAGGCGGCCGGCCAGGCGAGTCGCCAGATCGCCACGCTGCAAACGCTGGCGCGTTTGGCGATGAGCGCCAGCGTGCCGCTTTACGCCTTGTGCGAAGGCCAACCCAGCCCGACCGAGGCGGCCTTCTTCGATGCCTGGGCCCAACGCCAGCAAACGCTGGTTTTCTTTCCAGATCGTGCCACAGCGACGTTGCCCGTACTGCGTTTGCTAAACCACGCATGGCCTGTCGCGGAGACCAGCACGCCTCTGGGGGATCGGGCCGACGCCGCAGGTGCCGACCAGCCACACAGCCCCCTGCAGGATCGATTGCAACTCATCGGTGCCGCCAGTCTGGAAGACGAAGCCGCCGCAGTGGCCGGCGAAGTGCAGCGCTGGCTGGCCGCGGGTAAGCGGCGCATTGCCTTAGTGGCGGTAGATCGTGTCGCCGCGCGGCGCGCCCGTGCGCTGCTGGAGCGTGTAGACATATTGGTCGAAGACGAAACCGGCTGGAAGCTTTCCACCACGCGCGCAGCGGCACTTATCGACGCCTGGTTGGAAGTGGTGGCGGCGGACGCTTATTACCGCGATCTGCTCGATCTCGTTAAATCGCCATTCGTCTGCGCCGATGTGACGATCGAGGAACGTCGGGAAGCCGTGTTGCAGTTGGAAGCGGCAGTCGCGCGCCACAACCTGATCAGTGGCCTGCCGCGCTATGAGTCGCTATTGGCGCAGGACGCGGATTACCCTGCGGCGCGCGCTTTGGTCAGACGCATTACCGCAGCGCGCGCTGGCATGGTCATGAATGCCGGCTCCCCGGCTCAGTGGCTGGGCAGGCTGGAGCAGGCGCTCGAAGATCTCGGTGCGATCAAGGCACTCGAAGCGGACGAAGCCGGCAGCACCTTGCTTGACTTGCTGCGGACGCGGCGCGAGGAGTTGGCGAGCGAGCCGCTGCGGCTCTCCTTCGGCGCTTGGCGCGACTGGCTCAACCGTGAACTGGAAAGCGCAACATTCGTTGATCGGGGCATAGATAGCCCAATCACCATGACGCATTTGTCCGCCATGCGGCTGCGTCGATTCGATGCTGCCATCATCATTGGTGCCGACCGTGAACACTTGACCGCCTCGGCGTCGCGCGCGGTTTTCGGCAACCATGCGGTGCGCGCCGAACTGGGACTCCCCACCGGGCTGGAAGCCGCCGCGCGCCTGCGCGACGATTTGGCGATGTTGATCGCCAGCTGCGACGAAGTGAGCGCAACCTGGCAGACGCTGCGTGGCGGCGAAGCCAATCTGCTCGCGCGCGATCTCGCCACACTCTCGCTGCTACATAGTCGCGCTTATGACTATGACCTGCGCCCCAAGCTCACGCGCCTGCGAGTACGTGGAGACAGCCCAGGCACACTGATGCCCGCGCCCGGAGTGGCGGCGCATCACCTGCCGCAGCGCATCTCGGCCAGCGCTTACGCCAGCCTGGTCGCCTGCCCGTATCAATTCTACGCACGGCGCGTACTCGGGCTCGACGAGGTAGAAGAAGTGAGCGAGGCCCTGGAGAAGCGCGATTACGGGCAATTCGTGCATCTCATACTGCAACGGTTTCATGGCCAATTTCCGCTGTTATCCGAGCAGTCCGACGAGACGCTGGTGGCGTCGCTGGAAGCACTCACGCTGGCAGCGTTTCGTCGTGCCATCGCCACAAATTTTCTTGAGCATGCCTGGCTCATGCGTTGGCAGGCGCACATCCCGGACTACCTCGCCTGGCAACGCGAACGCGAAGCTGAGGGCTGGCGTTATGAAGGCGGAGAGTTGGCCCGCGCACTGCCTATTCCGATGGAAGACGGCAGCTCGCTGACGCTCCACGGCCGATTGGACAGGCTGGACCGCGACAGCGAAGGTAGAGAAGCGGTGCTCGATTACAAAACGCAGTCCGCCCAAGCATTACGTCAGCGCCTGAACCAAGGCGGCGACGACGTGCAGCTGGGCGTCTACACCATCTTGCAGGGCGAGGCGGTCAGCCAGGCCGCCTATGTCGCGCTGGACGAGCAGCCCGTGTGCACCTTGGCACTCCCCGATCCGCAAGCCATGGCGCAGGATCAAGCCGAGCGGCTGGTTGTGACGTACTCCGCGCTGCGGCGCGGCGCAGCCATGCCAGCTCACGGCATAGACAAGGTTTGCGATTACTGCGAAATGCGCGGCTTGTGTCGCCGCGACTATCACGCGGAGCCGCTCACAGGCGGGAAGGCATGAGCGAATTTCTCACTCATGCGCTCGATCCCCGCGCTTCGGTGGTGGTAGAGGCGTGTGCCGGCAGCGGCAAAACCTGGCTGCTGGTGTCGCGTATGTTGAGGCTGCTATTGGATGCGGAACAGCCGGTTGCGCCCGGACAAATCCTTGCCATCACCTACACGCGAAAAGCCGCGCGCGAAATCGAAGAGCGCCTATCCGACTGGTTGGCTCACCTGGCCGTCGCCGATGAAGCGGCGGTGCGCGCCTTTCTTACCGAGCGTGGCGTAGCGTCAGACCAACTCGATGCCGCCGTGCCGCGCGCGCGCGGCCTTTACGAGCGCGTGCAGACTGCGGTGCCGGCGCTCACCGTAAACACCTTCCATGGCTGGTTCGCGCGGCTGGTGCAGGGCGCACCACTCACCAGCGATCTAGCCGGCTTTGCCTTGCACGATGCGGGTAGTCGGCTGAAGAAAGATGTGTGGCAACGCTACGCCGATGCATTAGGGCGTGAGAACAACGAGTCTACGCAATCTCTGCTGTGGTTATTGGCAAACGTAGGGCTCGCCGGCACGCGCAAAATGCTTTTCAGTCTCGCCGAGCGTCGCGCCGAATGGCACGCCTACTTCGGCGGCGCCGCACTTACCGAATCGGCGAGCTTGCAAGCGGCGCTAGATCAAGTGCGGGCGGATTTCGGGTTCGCCGGCGAGGGCGCCGCTGTGCGTGCATTCTGCGCTGACAAGTCGGTGCAGACGGCGCTGCACGAGTATGCCGACATCTTGCTCGGTAGCGAAATCGACAAAGATCGCAACGTACTGGCCAGTCTCGACCTAGCCGCTGAGACCCAGCCCATGGTCACGCCCGAAAGACGTTTCGAGCACGTTCGAGCCGCGCTGATCACCACCAGCGGCACGCTGCGCAAGCGCGAGCCCACCAAGGCGCATGAAAAGCGCTTCGGTACGCGCGCCGCGCGCCTGCTTGAGCTGCACGCTTCCTTGGGCGTAACGATGCTGCAGACGCTAGGCGCTTGCTCTGATGAGCGCGCTTGCCTACTCAACTGCCACGCCATCACGGCGGCGGCTGCGTACATCGACGCGCTGGATCGCTACAAGCGTGAACGCCGGCTCATGGGCTTTGCTGATCTGGAATGGCATGTCGCCAACATGCTGGCGGATGAAGCCCAGGCAGCCTTCCTGCAAGCGAGGCTGGATGCGCGTTACAAGCACATTCTGCTCGACGAATTCCAGGATACCAACCCGCTGCAATGGCAGATTTTGCTTGCCTGGCTGGCCGCCTACGGCGCGGACGCCGCGGCGCAGCCACGCGTTTTCGTCGTCGGCGATCCGAAGCAGTCCATCTACCGCTTTCGGCGCGCCGAGCCGCGCGTCTTCGAGGCCGCCGCACGTTTTCTGCGCGAGCGCTACGGCGCCGTGAAAATCGACAACGACACCACGCGCCGCAATGCGCCTCGCATTATCGAGGTGGTGAATGAAGTGTTCCGTGATGAGCCGGCTTTCCAACCCTTCCGTGCCCACACCGCCTGGCAGGTGAGCCTGCCGGGTCGTGTGGAAGTGCTGCCCTTGTGCGAGGAAGCCGCGAGTGAGGCAGTCGCAGCAGACACTTGGCTACGCCTGCGCGACCCACTCACCACGCCGCAGCAGACGACGGAAAACACGCGCCGTCGCGCCGAGGCAGCGCAGCTGGTCACTAAGCTCGGCCAAATTGTCGGTCACTGGCTGGTGGTCGATAAGTTCACAGGTCGCGAGCGCCGAGTAGCTTGGGGCGACATCATGCTACTGACGCGTCGGCGCAGCGTGCTGCCCGAGTTCGAGCGTGCGCTGCGCGCCGCCGGCATTTCGTATTTAAGCGTGGGTCATGGCGGCTTGCTGAAAACCCTGGAAGCCGCAGATATCACCGCCTTGCTACGCTGCCTCGTCACACCGGGCGACGACTTGGCCTTGGCACACGCGCTGCGCACGCCGCTGCTCAATGCCAACGACGCCGATCTGCTGCAACTCGCTGCGCGCCTGGAGGCGCACTGGTGGCAGCGTTTGCTGGCAGCGGTGGAAGACAAAAGCGCCGGTGCTGTTCTAACGCGTGCGGCCACGCTGTTGCGCAGCTGGCAGGAAGCTGCCACCACCCTGCCGGTGCACGACTTGCTCGATCGTATCTACCACCAAGGGGACCTCATCGCCGCTTATCGCGCTGCCGTGCCGGCGGCCATGTGGCCCGGTGTGGAAGCCAACCTCGAAGCCTTTATTGCGTTGGCATTGCAGCTCGATGCCGGTCGTTACCCCAGCTTGCCGCGTTTTCTGGACGAGTTGGAAAGGCTGGGCGAGGCGGTCGACGAGGAGGCACCGGATGAAGGCATTATTTCTACCGAGGCTACTGAGGCTATGGACGCGACGCAAAGCCTGGCCCACGACCGTCTGCGTATCCTCACCGTGCACGGCGCGAAGGGTTTGGAAGCGCCGATCGTCTGGCTGATCGACGCCCACAACGCTCGCCAGCATAACGACGCCTACAGCGTGTTGCTCGACTGGCCGCCCGAAGCCACGCGGCCCAGCCATTTGTCGGTAGTCGGCAGGAAAGAAGATCGTGGCGGCACCCGCCAAACACGCTTCGAGGCAGAAGCTGCCTACGCCGCGCGCGAGGAGCTGAATCTGCTTTATGTGGCGCTCACGCGGGCCCAGCAGGTTTTCATCGCCAGCGGCATTGCTACGGGGCAAAAGGCCGCCAAAGCCAGCGCCTACGAGCGCATAGCCGAGGCCATAAAGCGCCTAGGTGCAACGGATACCTGTTGGGGGGATGTCTTACCGGTGGCGCCGACACCGCCTGCCAGCGCACCCGCTATGGCGACGCCTGCTGCCTGCGCACCCTCCAGCCTACCGATAGGCGCGAGACTGCCGGCGGCGAATCCGGGCATGGCATGGGGAACGAAACTGCACCTCGCACTGGAATATCTGAGCGGTCTCACCGCTGTTGCCGCGCCGCAGGCTCGTCCGTCGGGTATTGCGGCCAACGAATGGCCGGCCTTGCGGCTCGCGGCCGAAACCCTTATGGCTCAGGCCGCTTTGCGGCAGTTTTTCCACCCGGCATGTTATGTGCGGGCGGCCAACGAAGTCGAGTTCGCTCTGGCGGACGGCAGCGTAGGCCGCATCGACCGGCTGGTTGAAATGGCGGACCAAATCTGGGTACTGGACTACAAGAGCGGGACGGCGGATGATGCACTGCTGGCCAAGTATTGCGACCAGCTGCTTGGCTACCGCCAGGCGATGTCGGCGGTGTTCCCGCTCAAGCAGGTGCGTTCAGCGCTGATTTTCAGTGACGGGCAACTGCTGGAAATCTAGCGACAGCCTTTGCCATGTCGTTGTAATGGACTACCATGAGATTTGACTACACGCTATTTGCGTCGGTTGAATCACCTGACACCAGGACCTAGGATTAGGGGGTTATCATGAAGGTGAGTGAGATACTTGCGATCAAGGGCGCCGTCCTTTACACGATCGCTCCCAGTAAGACCCTGGCCGCCGCCATTGCTATCATGAGCGAGCAGGATGTCGGCTCCCTCGTGGTGTTCGACAGTGGCCTCATGGCCGGCATGCTGACCTTCCGCGAAGTACTCAACGCCGTTAAGAAAAATGGCAACAACTGGTCAGATGTGCAAGTGGCGGATGTCATGGTGCATGATCCCATCGTCGCCGGGCCCGACATGGATCTGGACGAGTTACGCCGGCTCATGATCGATTGCCACATGCGCTACCTGCCGGTGATGGATGCCAGCATGCTTATGGGCGTCATCTCCTTTCACGATGTCGCCAAGGCCGTGCTAGAAGAGCAAAGCTTCGAAAATCGCATGCTCAAGGCCTATATCCGCGACTGGCCCGCCGAACCTGGCGTGGTCTGATTTAGTCTCAGTTTGGTCTAAGTTCGTTTCCGTATGGGCGCTGTGCCGTAGAGCGCAGGCCTGACTGTTGTCCAAAAATCGGGGAGAAAATATGGAAAAAATCTGGCTGAAGAGTTATCCGGCCGGTGTGCCGGCGGAGATTGATATCAATGCGTATCAATCCATCGGCCAGATGTTCGACCTTAGCGTTGCCGCTTATCGCGACCGTATCGCCTACATCAATATGGGGCGCAGTATTACCTACGGCGAACTAGATGTGCAGGCGCGCCACTTCGCCGCCTGGCTGCAATCGCTGGGCCTGCCCAAGGGCGCGCGCGTCGCCTTGATGATGCCCAACCTGCTGCAATACCCGGTCTGCATGTTCGGCGCGCTGCGCGCCGGCTACACCGTGGTGAATTGCAATCCCTTATACACGGCCCCGGAACTGGAGCACCAGCTCACGGATTCTGGTGCGGACGTCATCGTCGTCGTTGAGAATTTTGCGCATGTGCTGCAAGCGTGCCTTGCTCAAACGCCAGTCAAGCACATCGTCGTGACCACCATGGGCGATATGCTGGGCTTCCCCAAGCGGCAGATTGTGAACTTCGTCGTACGGTATGTGAAGAAGCTGGTGCCGGCATGGCGCCTGCCGCGCAAAATAAGCTTCGATGAGGTAATGGTAACGGGTGCCAAGCGCGAGTTCAAAGCGGTCGAGGTCACCCACGAAGATATCGCGTTCTTGCAATACACCGGGGGCACTACCGGCATTTCCAAGGGCGCGATGCTCACGCATCGCAACATCATCGCCAATCTTGAACAGGCGCACGCCTGGCTCAAGCCCATGCTCACCACGCACGGCGAGTTAGTTGTTACCGCCTTGCCGCTTTATCACATCTTTGCGCTGCTTGCGAACTGTATGGTCTTCTTCAAGATCGGCGCGGCGAATCTGCTCATCACCAACCCGCGTGACATGCCAGGCTTCGTGAAAGAGTTGTCCAAGCATCGCTTCACCGTCATCACTGGCGTGAATACACTGTTTAACGCCTTGCTGAATTGTCCCGGTTTCGCCGCCTTGGATTTTTCTTCGTTGCGCATCTCTATGGGTGGCGGCATGGCTGTGCAAAAAGCCGTGGCGGATAAATGGAAGGAAGTCACTGGCGTCACTCTGGTAGAGGCTTACGGGCTGACCGAAACCTCGCCCGCCGCTACCATTAATCCGTTCGACATTAAGGCTTATAACGGTGCCATCGGCCTGCCGCTTTCGTCCACCGAAATCGCCATTCGCGATGACGAGGGGCGCGATGTCGCGCTGGGCGAATCCGGCGAAATCTGCATACGCGGCCCGCAGGTGATGAAAGGCTATTTCAACCGGCCCGACGAAACGGCAAAGGTCATGATGGCGGATAATTTCCTGTGCACCGGCGACATCGGCGTGATGGACGCAAAAGGTTTTGTGCGCATCGTTGATCGCAAGAAAGACATGATTCTCGTCTCCGGTTTCAATGTTTATCCCAACGAAATCGAAGCCGTCGTCGCCATGCATCCCGGCGTGCTGGAAGTCGCCGCCGTCAGCGTGCCGGACGAACGCTCCGGCGAAGCCGTCAAAATATTTGTCGTCAAGAAAGATCCGGCACTCACCGCCGAAGCCCTCATCGCCTTCTGCCACGAAAGCCTCACCGGCTACAAGATTCCCAGGCAAGTCGAATTCCGCAGCGAACTGCCCAAGACTAATGTGGGCAAGATACTGCGTCGCGCGTTGCGGGATGAGGTGGTCAAGACATAGCGCGAACGTATCGCCGGATTTTCAGCATTGCCTTTCAGACCATGAAGGGCAGCACTGTATAGGCGAGCAGATCGTCCACGCCCCCTGGTCCTTCAGTGCCTCCACCAAGGCCGGCTCGGCATACGCTCAGACACGTACCAGTCGTATCGCATCTTCCGGGCAGGCCGAGACCACAGCCCGCAGGCCTCGCACGCTTCAGGGCGCACCAGAAGTGCCTGTTGCCAGCGATGCACAAACCCTTTGACCTTGCCCTTGATGCTCAGATTGATCCGTTGCGCCGCCGGCAAAGTGTCGACCACGAAAACCGACATGGGGCAAACAGTCACGCATGCACCTTTGCCTTCGCAATCGTTCCGATTAATCACCGGCACAAATACGCCGGGCGCTTGCTTGCAGCTTTCTTTGGATGACAAGGCAGTGACTCCGAGATAAGGAGATCGGAGTTTGACGCAAGGGTAGGGGAAGGGCAATCCGTTCAGGCGCTGACGAAGGTACTTCAGCTAGCGTGACCGGTTCCAGCCTGAACTCCGTCGAAAACCGGATGGGTGCGCCCCCGGATTGACCTTCTCATTTTGCCTTTCCCATCTGACACCTCCACAGGTATTGTCTACTTCCAAATGTGTCCGGGAAAGCCCGGATACCTCAGTCTCGATCAAATTTTCCAGTCAATTTCTAAGCTACGAAAGTTACCCTATGAAAATCCGACCCATCTGTTTTCTAACATTGCTTGCAGCCGTCTCGCTACCGATTACTGGGTGCTCGACCGAGTCATGGTATGGCGGCGTGCAGCGCGGTGCTGAGAATGAATGCCAGCAACAACCCGCTGATGAGCGCGAACGCTGCCTGTCGCGCCTTAATAGGAAGACTTATGAGGAATATGAAAAAGAGCGGGCTGATCAGAAGCAAACAGGCACGCAATGAAACGGGATTTATTCGTGTTTTCAGTTTTACTGCCAATGACACAGTCTTACTTCATTGCTGCTGACTAGCCCGCTGTTTGATGCAACCCGGCACACTGGTGCGAAGGTCAGCCTATCAATCAATGGCAAAAGGCACTACCCGCGGAAGACTATACGCTAGGCAAGGCGTTTGATGCCGCAACGGTGGGGCGCCTGGACGCTGTGGTAGCCGATGCAATCAAGCCCACCGGGCGCGCAATAACCGAATTAACGGGTTAACCCCGCTCTTTTCTGCCCGCCATCCTTGGCCTCTAGCGGCAATACTTGCCCACGTCAAAAGAGGTGGCAAGTGGCCGAAAATTCCGATCTCGAACGTACAGAACCCGCATCCAGCCGACGGCTGGAGCAGGCACGTGAGGAAGGACAGATACCGCATTCGCGGGAACTGTCGTCTTTTCTCGTGCTCATGGCGGGCACTGCGGGTTTATGGACCCTGGGCCCCGGGCTGGCGGGCAGCATCGCGACTATCGTGCGACGCGGGCTGACGGTGGATCGCAATGCAGCTTTCGACAGCGAGGCGCTGCCGCATTTCTTTCTGAGCATGACGGGCGATGCGCTATTGGCGCTTATCCCGTTTTTTCTCGTCTTGATCGGTGCGGCGCTTGCGACACCCTTTCTGTTGGGTGGCTTCAACTTTTCCACCAAGGCTTTTTCGCCCGACTTTACGCGCATGAGCCCGCTAAAAGGTTTGGGACGTATGTTCTCCGTCAACAGTGTGGCCGAGCTAGTGAAGGCGGTGTTGAAGTCTCTGCTGGTTGCCAGCGTATCCGTGTGGGTGATGATGCATCAGCAGGAAGCTGTGTTCTCGCTCATCGGCCAACCGATCGATGTGGGCTTGCAGTCGGTGGGCCAAGTCTTGATATTCAGTGCGCTGGTGATAGTCAGTTCATTGGCGCTGATTGCCGCTATCGACGTGCCGTATCAGCTCTGGCAATACTACAGCCGCCTGCGCATGACCAAGGAAGAGGCCAAGCAGGAATTCAAGGAATTGGAAGGCGATCCGCAAGTGAAGGGCCGCATACGCAGCATGCAGCGCGAGCGGGCCAGGCAACGCATGATGTCGGCGGTGCCCAAGGCGCAGGTGGTGGTGACGAACCCGACGCATTACGCCATTGCCTTGCAATACGACGAGCACCATCCCGCACCGCGCGTGGTGGCCAAGGGCGCCGGCCTGATTGCGCAGAAAATCCGCGAAATCGCGCAGGCGAACGGCGTACCGCTCCTCGAAGCGCCGCCATTGGCGCGCGCGCTGTTTCGCCACACCGAAATAGGCGACCTGATCCCACCCACGCTATATCGCGCTGTCGCCGAGGTGATGGCTTATGTGTACCAACTCAATCACTACGTCGCCAACGGTGGCTTTGCGCCCGTGACGCCCGCTGATTTGCCCGTGCCGTCGGAACTCGATCCGGGAGCGGCATGATGATTAAAGAAATGTTAAAGGGCGTTGCATGAACGGCGAACTCAGCGCGAAGGGCTTCTTCAACGTAGGCAATCTGCGTCAGATGGCTGCGCCGATGCTCATCATCATGATTCTTTCTATGATGGTGCTACCGCTGCCCACGGTGATGCTCGATCTGTTTTTCACTTTCAATATCGCGCTCTCGGTGATGGTCTTGCTGGTGTCGATGTACACCAAGAAGGCACTGGAATTCTCCATCTTCCCGACCGTGCTGCTGGTTACCACGCTGCTGCGCCTGTCACTCAACGTAGCGTCCACGCGTGTGGTGCTGATGGAAGGTCACACCGGGCCAGATGCCGCGGGCAAGGTGATCGAAGCTTTTGGTCACTTTCTTGTCGGTGGGAATTACGCGGTGGGTATCGTGGTGTTCGTTATCCTGGTGGTGATCAACTTTGTGGTGATCACCAAGGGCGCCGGCCGCATCGCCGAAGTTTCGGCGCGCTTCACGCTGGACGCCATGCCCGGCAAACAGATGGCCATAGACGCGGATTTGAGCGCCGGCCTGATCGGCGAAGAGGAAGCGCGCAAGCGCCGCACCGAGATTTCACAGGAAGCGGATTTCTTCGGCTCCATGGACGGTGCCTCGAAATTTGTGCGCGGCGACGCGGTGGCCGGCATTCTGATTCTCTTCATCAACATCATCGGCGGCTTGATCGTTGGTGTCTTGCAGCACGATCTGCCTCTGGCGCAGGCGGCACAGTACTACACGCTGCTGACCATTGGTGATGGCCTGGTGGCACAGATTCCCGCGCTAATCATTTCCACCGCTGCCGGCTTGGTGGTGAGCCGCGTGTCGACTAACGAAGACATCGGCCAGCAATTCGTCAATCAAATATTCTCCAACCCGCGCGTGATGGGCATCACCGCTGGCATACTCGGCATGCTCGGCATGATTCCCGGTATGCCGCACTTCGCTTTCCTGCTGTTGGCGAGCGGCCTCGGCGCGATCGCCTACTTCACGAGCATGCGTTTGCGCGCTGCGCCGGCTGAGACTGCACCCGCGCCGGTGGCGCCGCCGCTGGAATCGCAAGAGGCGAGCTGGGCGGATGTGGCGCCCGTTGATGTGCTCGGTCTCGAGGTCGGCTATCGCTTGATTCCACTGGTGGATCGTGGCCAGGATGGCGAGCTGTTGAAGCGCATCCGCGGCCTGCGCAAGAAATTCGCTCAAGAGGTGGGCTTTCTGGCTGCGCCGGTGCACATCCGCGACAACCTGGAACTCAAGCCGAATGGCTATCGCATCGCCTTGAAGGGTGTAGACGTCGGCAATGGCGAAGCCTATCCCGGCATGTTTCTCGCCATCAATCCCGGCCGCGTTTCCGGGCCGCTGGTCGGCAACCAAACGCGCGACCCAGCCTTCGGCCTGCCAGCGGTGTGGATAGATGCCACGCATCGTGACCAGGCCCATGCGCTGGGCTATACCGTGGTGGACGCCAGCACGGTGGTAGCGACGCACCTCAATCAGGTCATCGTCGCCAACGCCGCCGATTTGCTGGGCCGCCAGGAAACTCAGCAACTGCTCGACCACATCGCCAAAGATGCGCCGAAGCTCATCGAAGACCTGGTACCCAAGCAGGTGTCGCTCTCCATACTCCAGCGCGTGCTGCAAAACCTGCTCGAGGAAGGCGTGGCGATACGCGACATGCGCACCATTATCGAAACCATCGCCGAGCAAGCGCCGCGTACGCAGGACGCACTCGAACTCACCTCCGCCGTGCGCGTGGCGCTCGGCCGCTCCATCGTGCAGCAGATCTACCCGGGCAACGTGGAGCTTTCTGTCATGGCGCTCGATCCAACGCTGGAACGCGTGCTGCTGCAAGCGGTGCAGACAGTCGGCCCTGACGGCAGTGGCATCGAACCGGGCTTGGCCGACACGCTCCTGCGCGAGACGGCGGCTGCCGCGCAGCGCCAGGAAGAAATTGGTTTACCGGCGGTGCTGCTAGTACCGGGCGGGCTGCGCTGGTTGCTCTCGCGCTTCCTGCGCCGCGCCGCGCCGCAACTTAAAGTGATCTCGAATTCCGAAGTGCCTGACAGCCGCACGATTAAAGTCACTTCGATCATCGGAGGTAAATGATGTCTATTAAAAAGTATTTTGCCCCTACTGCACGTGAAGCTTTGCGTCGCGTCAAAGATGAGTTGGGCCCGGACGCTATCGTGCTCTCGAATCGCAGCGTCGAAGGCGGCGTCGAAATGACGGCCGTGCTGGCGAGCGAGCTGGGTAACTTGCAGTCCTCGGGCAGCGCTGCGCCGTCGAGATTGGCGAGCGCCACATCGTTAACCTCCTCATCGTTGTCAACCACGTCAACCTCAGCCGCCCCGTCACCTACAGCCATGGCGGGCGATGCCGCAGGCGACAGCGCACACGATAGCGATGCAGATTTCACCGTGAGCCTGTCCTCCAGCGCGCGTCAAGCGCCGCAGCGCCCAGTCGAGCCTAAGCCTATCGTGCGCAATTGGCGGCCCAGCGAGGCGGCGGAGAAGCGACGCGAAACCAAAGCCCCCGCAAAGACAGCAGCGAGCGCACCCAAGCCACCGGCACACGAGATCGAGCGCAGAGCTGCCGAACGCTATCCGCTCCTGAGTTTCAATGCGGGCGGTGATGCGCCGACTGAGCAAGGCGAATTGCTGCGCGAAATTGCCGCCATCAAGACACTACTGGAACAACAGCTCACTGGCTTCGCCTGGAGCCGCCTTTCCGCCGGTCCGCCGGAGAAAACCTTACTCCTTAGCGAACTGCTGGACGCGGGCTTCAGTGCCTTGCTGGCGCGTCGATTAGTAGAAGACTTGCCTGATGGTGTCTCGCGCGCAGAAAGCCGCAGCTGGATGAAAGGCGTCTTGAATCGCAGCCTTACCACACTGGGTTCGGATGAAGAAATCATCGACCGCGGCGGCATCTACGCCCTCGTCGGGCCGACTGGGGTGGGCAAGACCACCACCACCGCCAAGCTGGCGGCGCGCTGTGTGGTGCGCCACGGCGCGGATAGCGTTGCCTTACTCACCACCGATGGCTACCGCATAGGCGCGCATGAACAGTTGCGCATCTATGGCCGCATACTCGGCGTGTCCGTGCATGCCGTGCGCGATGCGGCAGACCTGCGCCAGACGCTGGCCGATCTCAGTGGCAAGCACATGATCCTCATCGACACCATAGGCATGAGCCAGCGCGACAGGTTGGTGACGGAGCAGTCCGCCATGCTCAATAGTGCCGGCAACATACGTCGCCTACTGCTGCTCAATGCCACCTGTCGCGGTGATACGCTGGATGATGTGGTGCGCGCTTATGGCGGCGCCGACATGGCCGGCGCCATACTCACCAAGGTGGACGAGGCCGCCAGCCTCGCCCCCGCTATCGACGCGCTGATCCGCCACAACCTTGAGCTTTACTACGTGACCAACGGCCAGCGCGTGCCCGAAGATTTGCACGTACCGAATCGCACTTATCTGTTGCATCGCGCCTTGAAGGAATCGGTCGAGCCATCACCACATCGGCTCGCCGGCGACGAAGCGGGCCTTCTGCTTGCGGCCAGCGCCGCACGCGCAGAATCGCTGCATACGTTCGGAGCAAAACATCATGCTTAGCCTGGGCGAAGATCAAGCCGCCGGACTGCGCCGCATTTTTTCTCGGCGACAAGATCCGGTTGCTGTTGCCTTTGCGGGGGCGGGCGGGCGCAGCGCCATCGTTGCCGGTATCGCGCGTGGGCTGGCCGCGCTGGGCAAGGAAGTCATTATTCTTGATGAACACTCGGGGCCGGAAAGCGCCGCGGCCGTCTTTGACGTCGCCGTGCGCTTCGATCTCATGCAGGCCGTGAATTGTGATGTACCGCCGAATCAGGTCGTGCTGTGCGCTGAGCCGGCAATACGCATTATTCCCGCCGCGCGTGCGGCGCGCGAGAGCTCGCGCCTCGACCCCATGCAAAGGCGGGCCGTGGCTGAGTGGCTGCGTCGCCTGCAAAAAGGTGTCGATTTCGTGCTGGTGAATAGTGCTGGCCACGCCAAGGGTGTTTCGCTATTGCAACCGCCGCCACGTCGTGTGGTTGTCGTTGCGGCCACCAACAGCTCGGGCATCACCGACGCCTATGCGCAGATCAAGCGGCTGGCGCAAGAAGCGGATTGCCGCAGCTTTGAAGTGATCATCGCGCGGGCCGCGAGCCGCGAAGCGGGGGAAACCGTATTCGCCAATATGCGTGACGTCGCCCAGCAGCATTTGGGTGTGAAGCTGGTATTGATGGGCTGCCTGCCGACGCAGGTCGCGCCGGAGACGGCCAGCCAGGCACTGGCGGAAACCTTGCTGCATCCGGCCTCTGTGCCGAAGGCGGCTCAGTTGGCGCAGATAACGAAAATGGCACAGGCAGATGAAGGCCATGCGCGCAGCAAGAATTTTCTAAACTTCGGTCACGGCACGCGCAATTCGCCGGTGGCCAATCCAGCGGTATAGTCTTTTTAAGGGGCCGTAGTCATGACAGTCACCCATCGGGAAGAGCGGATGTACACCGCGACAGGCCAGCTCAACAGAGAGCAACTCATCCTGCATCACGCGCCGCTGGTGAAGCGGATCGCCTATCACCTCATGGCCAAGTTGCCGGCCAGTGTGCAGGCCGACGACATTATTCAGAATGGCATGCTTGGCTTGATCGATGCCATCGGTCGCTTCGAAGAAGGCATGGGCGCGCAATTCGAAACCTACGCCGTTCAGCGCATACGCGGCGCCATGCTCGACGGTCTGCGCGAAAACGATTGGCTACCGCGCAGCTTGCGCCGCGACATGCGTCGCATCGAAGGCGCCATCTCCGCGCTGGAGCAGCAGTACGGCCGCCAGCCTACCGAAGGCGAACTCGCCAAGACCCTCGATATGACGCTCGTCGAATATCAAAAAATGTTGCAAGACGCGCGCGGTCATCAACTCGTTTATCTGGAAGATTTCGGTAGCGAGGGCGACGACGATTATCTCGACCGTCATCTGCCCAGCAGTAACGGAGACCCGCTCGACGCCCTACTCGACAAAAACATGCGCGATGTGCTGGTCAAAGCCATCGAAGATCTGCCGGATCGCGAGCGGACGGTGATGGGGCTTTACTACGAGCGCGAACTCAACTTGCGCGAGATCGGTGAAATTCTCGGCGTCTCCGAATCGCGCGTGTGTCAGTTGCACAGCCAGGCCATCGCGCGCATGCGGGCGCGGCTGCTGAAAAAATAATCGACATCGACGGCCCGCCGGCGCGCAGCACGCTTGGTGCCGCGCCCTGTGCTGTCTCAACGAATAGAGAATATCGGCTTAATCCATGGATACCATCAGCCTCATCGGCATCGCTCTGGGCGTAGGCGCGATACTCGGCGGCCAGTATCTGGAAGGCGGCCACATCGGCTCGCTATTGCAGCCGACGGCTTTTGCCATTGTGATGGGCGGTACTTTTGGTGCGGTGATGCTACAAAGCCCGCTACCAGTGTTCGTGCGCGGCCTCAAGATGGCCAAGTGGGTATTCTCACCGCCGCAAGTAGCCCAAGACGAATTTATCGAGCGCATCGTTGATTGGAGCCAGACAGCGCGCAGGGAAGGCCTACTTTCGCTCGAAGGTTTTCTCGCCGAACTCTCCGATCCGCTGATGCGCAAAGGCTTGCAACTTCTGGTCGACGGTGCTGAACCGGACCGCCTGCGCGAAGTGCTCGAAGTGGAAATTTACGCGCGCGAAGACCAGATGAAGCTCGCCGCCAAGGTGTGGGAGTCGGCTGGGGGCTACTCACCCACTATCGGCATACTGGGTGCAGTGATGGGTCTCATCCACGTCATGGAAAATCTTTCCGATCCATCCAAACTCGGCGCCGGCATCGCCGTAGCCTTTGTCGCCACTATCTACGGCGTCGGCTTTGCCAATCTTTTTTTCCTGCCCATTGCCAAAAAACTCCTCGCCCACATCTCTCGCCAAACTTTAATACGCGAAATGTTTGTCGATGGCCTCATTGGCATCGCCAATGGGGATAATCCGCGCATCATCGAAAGCCGACTTAACGGCTACGTAAATTAGACGGAACCGCGCCGCTCTGGATCGCGGAAATCGGCCAGCTTCTCAAACGCGGGTTTCGCAAGCAAGTAACCCTGGAACAGGCGCACGCCCTGGTCTCGGAACCATTGGTATTCGTCCAGCGTTTCGACGCCTTCGGCGAGGAACTCGATGCCCAAGTCGTTGCACGCCTGGAGGATCGCGCGGACGATGGCCTGACGTGGGCCCTTGCTCTCGATGCCCCGCACCAGCTTCATGTCGAGTTTCAGCATATCCGGCTGAAAATCCGCGAGCAGGTTGAGGCCCGAGTAACCGGCGCCGAAGTCGTCGATCGCCACTTTCAAACCCAGGCCGCGATAGCGATTCACGACGCTGGCGAAATGCGCCTGATCGTCGATCACCTCTCCCTCAGTCACCTCGAGGATGATCCGCTCGGCAGGCAAACCGCAGCGGGCCGCAGTGGCAAGCATACTGCGTATCGGCGCGTCGGAATTCTGCACGCTGCGTGGCAGTAAATTAAGGTTTAGATGGCATCGAAGATTGAGGCGCATGGCCAGCGCGATTGCAACTTGGCGGGTCTCCTCATCGAAGCGGTGCAGGTCCTCGGGCAAAACCTGCTCAAAAATGGAGGCGGCCGACTCGTTGGCGAGGCCGCGGACTAGCGCTTCATACGAATAGATAGTGCCTGCATCAGCATCGACGATGGGCTGGAACGCGAATGAGAATTCCGGCAGGGTGGCCGCCGTTTTGGCGAGGGCCACGTTGCATATAGCAGAAGAAGCGGAAGATTTCACAGTAGTAGCGAGCTTGCCGTTCGGCGTTCTGCGGTGCCGCTGCTGCGCGAGCGCCAACGTCCTGCGGCGAAGCTACGCAGCAGCTTCCTCGCGCGGCCCATGTCTACTTGTGTGAGGCAGAACGCCGTGCCAAAAAAATCGTTCATGCCCTCGATGGCCTCGATATCGTCGCGGCTCATCACCGAATACCCCATGGTCCAGTCGCCAAAGGCGCGAGCGCGTATAGGCTCCCGAATAATCTGGGTGATTTTTTCGTGGCGCGGGTCGGCCGATATCTTGGTGTATAGGTTGTCTACCACTTCGGCTTCGCCTTCGAGCACCTGGAAGAAACTGCCTTCGGCATAGATCAGCATGCCGGTAATACCCAGGCCCGCATTGGTTGCGCGCGCTTGCTTCAGCAGCGCGACCAGCTCGGGGTCGCTAAACGCACTCCTTGCGGCACTTGCGTAGATGCAATGAATCAAGGAATCCATCAAAATCCTTCCGTCGTGGCGAGATGCGAGGGCGCACTAAGCCCCCCACAGGATAACGGTCGGAAATTGGATTTCTTGAGGCGGCCGAGCGGCTCGCCGGTATTTGCTGCAACCTGGGCCTGAGGCCTGCGCCGGGTCAAGTTAGACCCATTTAGACTAGACCATCATTTCCCAATATCGGGCCAATGCGTAGAGGCCCCCGGCCAGCGCGCCCACGCCGACGATGATGGTCCATTTTTTGGCGGTAGAGAACTCAGTACGTTGCACCACAATGTAGGTGGCGGCACCGGCCGAGATCGCGATAAGCACGCCCTTGGAGACGGGATCGTTCAGCACTTTGAGGATATCGGTCGCGAATTCCGGCGCCTTTATCGGGGACACATTGTTGGCGACGAGGAGTTTGGTGAGTTCCTGCGGCGTGGTAGTGGCGGGCAGCGCACTCAGGTGCCACGCCGATTTGGCGACGGCCGAACGCGTGACAGTCTCACCAGCGACGGCGGCGAAGGCCTTCGCAAGGCGCTTGTAGTCACCGGGCTTATCGGCAGCGACGCCTGAATCGGCCGGCAAGGCCACGACCACCGATCGCCCCGCATCGGCCGATGCGGCGAGCGCGCGGCCCAGACTGAGGCTAGGTTTGCCGAGTATGTCATCAGTGACTGCGGCGTCGGAAACGAGCGTCGAAACGGTGTAGGGGCGCAGTACAAACGGCGTGGAAGCGGCAATTTTCATATCTATTCCTTCGGCGCAAGTTCGGTGAGGTCCTCGGTGCGGTCGTTTAGGGGCCGCGGCATTGAGTTGCTTAATGCTTAAAAATTTGTTTCATTGCTAACATACACCTGCGGCCCAAAATGCGCCAAACGCGTTGTTCTGCTCGCATTTAAGCCGCCCGATGGTAACGACGGCGTCGATGCGTGGCTGACACCGAGCCACCCAAAACCGGCGGCAGATAAATAAGTTGTCTCACTCTGTCGATTTCGCGCGATTCAATTCGACTAATTGTTAGCAATCCCCACAACCCTGAAAGGAAACCTCGTGTTGCTCCAACCCTACTTGTTCTTCAACGGTCGCTGCGAAGAGGCCATCGAGTTTTATCGCAAGGCGCTCGGCGCGGAGGTCGATATGCTCATGCGCTTCACGGACAACCCAGAGCCTATCCAACCCGGCATGATTCCGCCCGGCTCCGAGAATAAGGTGATGCACGCGAGCTTACGCATCGGTGAGAACTTGGTGATGGCGTCCGATGGCCGGTGCACCGGTCAGTCGAGCTTTCAGGGCTTTTCGCTATCGCTACAGGTAGCCGACACCGCGGAGACAGAGCGCTACTTCAACGCGCTCGCCGAAGGAGGACAAGTCAATATGCCCTTGGCAAAAACGTTTTATTCGCCGAGTTTCGGCATGGTGGCCGACCGCTTTGGGGTGTCGTGGATGATCATGGCGCATTGAGTGAATGCTTCTCGAAACCGAACGTCGTGCGAAGCCAGTCAATCGCGGCTGGAGCGTTGCGATATCTCAGGCAGCGGCTGATGCTCACTTCGGTGCTCTGAGCCGGAGTGAGCATTAGTCTTTAGCTTCTTGGGAAATGTTGCATTAATGCCCGCACGTCGGAAGCACGGATGGGGTGAGATCGCAGAGCGCCCGGTCCGAGGTGAGTCTCGCTTTCCAGATGTGGGGGGTGCGTGCCATTGCGCAACGACGCTGCGGCTCCACTAACTGCAAGCCGAGCGTCGCTCGTGCACGCAACATCCGAAAGTTCGACGTTCGTACATACCTATTCGGGACGTAGGGCGGTACTGGCTTCCCAAGTAATGTCAATTTCGTCAAAGAGCTAGCTCAGAGAAACACCAGCGACGCCACCTCAGTGCTATTGTAGATCGGGTCGCAGGTACCCGTACCGCCTAGCATTACAGCGGTGGACGGACTACTGAGTTTCAACGCGACTAAGTGGGCCAAGAGGGCCTTCCCCGCGGGAGTCGATATATCTATCGCCATTCTGGTTGGGTATTGTGTACAAGCCGGTTTTGTAGCAGGGTCGGTGGTCCCGTTAAGATATATCCATGCAAAATTTGCTGTTGCGTTGTAATACAAAATCGACTGAATTGTGCCCGATAACGTCCCGCAATACCCAGACAACGGCATCAATCCAAGTGCCAGTAGTAGTACGAACTTTTTAGGTACTTTCATTTGATCCTCCTAACAAGGTTGAATGACATCTGACGTTCCATTTGACCAGTATTCACGATTGAAATCACTTCGGCAATAGACGCCGCCCTTAATATTTGACGTTCTTTTGAACCTCGCTGCTGCAAGCAGATACATCTCGAACAACGACTCAATTAAATCCTTCTTTCCTATCTCGAGGCCCTCGGCTTGGCGTGATTGTTGCCCATCAAATCAATAGGCAATTTGGACCATCGCCCGCAGAGCCATTGTCATTATTTCGTCGCATAAAACGCAAGGTCTTAAAAACATATGCGAATTGTTTTCGTCAAATGATGGAACCTAAACCGCATATCCATGCTACATTCATTCCAAACAGAAGTGCCAAAAATAATAAATCTGTAGTCTTATTTTAATTCTGGTCGGCGGGCGACGTTAACCTTTGAGGGGAGGTGCTTGTGGCGTATCGTACTCAGATTGCGCATTTTGCTTTGGCAATAACGGCACTGATTTTCTCCTTCCCGTTGCTCTCCTACGCAGCAACACCTACCCAACTCGATAACGCACGAAAGCAGGGCCTCGCCTGGCTCTATCAAAATCAAAAAGGTGATGGCGGTTGGGCCGCTGTAGAAGGGCTCGACGTGCAATCCACCGCTGCCGCCATCGACGCCTTTATCAACGTCGGCATCAAACGCGGCAACACTTACAATGCGGCTGTCGCCAAGCTGGAGAATGTGGCGCCGTCCAGCATAGACGGACAAGCCCGTCGGCTGGCGATCCTCGGTCGCATCGGCAGCGACACCACGCAATTGAGTAGTCAGTTACAAGCCGCCACTAATATGAGCAAGGCGTGGGGTGCCTTGCCAGGTTACAGCGCTGACCCATTGGATACGGCACTCGCCCTATCGGGCATACTCGATACGACACCTAGCTATACCAATGCCGACCTCCTATCGGCCCTGTGCGCCGCCATTGTGCCGACTCAGGGCGCGAGCGGCGGCTGGTCCTACACCAGTGCCGCATCGGTACCCGCGGCCCCGGCCGTGGTGCCGACAGCCTATGTGGTTTTGCTGTTACAAAAAATCAACACCAACCCCGCGCGCTTTACCGGTGGTGGTTGCGCCGGCACGTCCTTCACTTTGTCTACGCTCATTAGCAACGGCGTCGCCTTTCTTGCCACGAAGCAGAACAGCGGTGACCATGGTTTTAGCGATAGCGGCAATAGCGGTATTCTCGAAACAGCAGCGGCTTACTTAGCGATTCAAGCAGTCAATCCCGCGCATACTGCTTTGGCTAGCGCACAGGACTTTCTAGTGGGTCGCCAGCAATCGAGCGGCACTTGGGTCAGCGATCCATTCCAGACCGCGCTCGCCTTGCAGACCTTGCCACCCACCATCCTGGCGGATACGGACGGCGATGGTGTGCCTGATGTGGTGGAAAGCATTCTTGGAACCAATCCGGCCATTGCCGACGGTCGTAGCTTGCTGCCGGGCAACGGCAAGCCGGCGGTGGGTATCGTGGGCAATGTGGTGGTGCTAAACGCGCAGCAAAATGTCGCCTTCACCTATACGCTCAGCGCCAGTGGCGGAACCAGCCCCTATACCTTCTCCTTGGCCTCGGGCATTTTGCCGACGGGGCTGACTCTGGCGAACAATGGAACGATCAGCGGCACACCCACGGTGGCGGGAACCTTCAAGTTCATATACCAGGTTCGCGATGTGGTCGGCGCCAATCAGGTATTTGATGGTTTGCTTGTCGTCGACCCCGCGCCCAGCACCACGCCACCGCCGCTGTCTCCGAGTGTGATCGCTGAGATTATTCTTCTATTGCTGGGCGATTAGTCGCCGCAACCTGAAGGCGTTCCCTGAGTTTTTGAGTCGTCGCCCTTAACTGTTTTAGTCGCCACACAACCATTGAGGAAGCATCTCATGCTATCGCCCGCTCGCGTCATCGCCTCCGGACTCATTTCCCTCTTCGTTTGTGGGGCGCCGATTATGGCGTTTGCCACTCACACCGATCCTGCACCGGTGTCCGACGCGGTAGTGCAGAAGCTGCTGGCAGGGCAAAACGCACAAGGCGGTTCTGCCGCCGCCCAGGCGCTGTCCCATCATCTTGAGGATATCGACGAAATCTCGCGCGGCCCAGATAACAAGGCGCTCAAAAAGTTGAGCGTTGCCGAACGTCATTCGGCCAGCCAATCGCGCCGCATGTTGGCGGTAGGCAAGCTTCGGGAAATCCAAACCGTGCGCCTACAAGTGCGCGAGGAGTTCGCGGAGATACGTCAGCGCTTCGTTAGTCTGGGCCTTACCGAAAAAGTCCATGACTGGGATCGCTTGCAGAGCCAGGTGGAGCATCGCTTTGAACGGCTCAACAAGGCGCTTTCCAGAGTTGACGTTGATGATGAAGACGCGCGTGGTCGTGCCTTGTCGGGCCTCAGTACGGAACTCAAGGCGTTACGCGGGGATGCGGTTGCACGCAACTTAGGCGTTGGCGGCTTGCCTGGCCCTACCATCCGAAACGATGCACCACCGGCTGCTTATCCGGTGGCGCCTACCGACAAATCGCCGGCCTACCTGACAAGGCGTGCGTCTAGCGGCCCCCTCTATGCTTTTCTCGGCAACACGCTGCTCGCGGCGGCACAGCCCACGCCGGCCGAAGCGGCCAGTTGCAATTACGTTGCTGCCGATTTGGCAGCCAATGCCGATGCGCCGCAGACCGCCGATATTCAAGCGCTGGCCGCCAAGCTCAGTTATTCCCCCACCAAAATATTCCAGTACATCTCCAACACCATCGAGTTCCAACCCTACTACGGCGCGCTCAAGGGCGCCGCGGCCACACTCGAGACCAAGGCGGGTGGCCCGACCGATCAGGCGTCACTGTTGATTGCGCTGCTGCGTGCCTCCAACATCCCCGCGCGCTATGTACGTGGGACGGTGCAGATCGTGGATTCGTTAAGCGACCCCACTGGTGGCAGAGTTGCCAGATGGGTAGGGGCGAAGAATGGTTTTGCCGCTGCAAATATTTTGTATAGCGGCTTATTCAGCGCCAGTGTGAGTTCGGGCGGAGGCCAACGGACCGTGACGTTTAATCACGTTTGGGTGGAGGCCTGCGTACCCTATGGCCATTACCGCGGCGCGTCGCTAGACGCCAGCGGCGAGCGTTGGATTCCGCTCGATCCCAGCTTCAAGGACAAGCAGTATCAAAGCGGCATCGCGACGGGGGTAAGTTTCGATTACGCCGGCTATCTAGCCCATCGCACCAATGGTCCGGACAGTCTGCCGCACGAAGCTTTTGCGCAACAGGTCGAGGCGGCTTTGCACAGTACCAAGCCGAACGCTAGTCTCGACGACGTGCCTTACCAAGGTGAACTCAAGAAATTACGTTTGGATATTTTGCCGGCGTCGCTCCCCTATGATGTAGTGAGCTTCACTGCCTGGCCCGGCAGCAGCTCCCCTGAGGCGGCGCAATTACCGGCAAGTCATCGTTACCGCCTGGCGGTGAGCGACCTCGGGCTTGCAACGCCGTACAACCTGTATCTGCCCGACATCGTGCTGTCTCGTCTTACGCTGGCGTTTAAGGGTACGACTGCCGCCGATCAAACGGCGCTCGATACCTGGCGCACGGGCACCGGGGCGATGCCGGCTACCATTAATGTGGTGCCGGCATTACGGGTGGAAGGCGTTGATAAATTGATTGCCGGGGCGAGTGTCCCCTTAGGCAGTCAAAGCAATAGGCTCACGCTTGGCGTCTATCTTGA
Source organism: Gammaproteobacteria bacterium (assembly GCA_038322845.1). Classification (GTDB taxonomy): domain Bacteria; phylum Pseudomonadota; class Gammaproteobacteria; order Burkholderiales; family Rhodocyclaceae; genus Desulfobacillus. The sequence continues at coordinate 3,003 of JBBQGH010000025.1, read as the reverse complement.
TGAGGTTTCGTCGTCCACCGCACTGAATACCGCGACCTATACGAACATTGCCGCCGCCAATGTGCATGCCTTGCAGGCGTATGCCTTTCAAGGCTCGGACACCTTGATTGCGCGCCGTAACGCCGGCCTGACGGCCACTGTCAATGCCACCGCTAATCCGAACGCGACGGCTGACACCTTGGACGCCACCGAAGGTGAGTTTCTGCATCTGGTGAGTCTGAAATACATGCGTTACATCACCGACGCCGCGAAAAAAATCGGCGCCCTCAACGGCACCTCAGGTGAAAGCGGTAATCACATTGGTCTCGCCTCGGCGCAAGTCAAGGTGGACTATGTGTTTGATCTGCCTTATGCGGTTCACCGAACTGGCTTTTTGATAGACGTGCCTGGCGGTAGGTTGCGCGACGTGGATCTTGCCACCGGCGTGCCCTCCTGGAGCAGCTTTAGGCTGGCGGGCTTGACGGCTTCGGCTTACGAATCCTACATCTGGCAAGAAAATGCCCGCTTTGACGCGGTCAGCACGGCACGCGGACTACAGTTCGCGAGCGAAAATAGCATTCCGTTGATCACGATAGACCCCGCGTCGACAACCAATAGTTGGAGCGCGATGCGGTCGCAACTCTCCGTGTACGGCGACCCCGGCACCGGCACCGACCCCACGGCAGACGCGAACAACTGCACCGTCAGTGGCTTGCTGTACCCGAAATGTCAGATTGACAACGATACGTATGGGGTGCGTTCCGTCATCAATGCCGGCTTTAAAGTTACCCTCCCCAAGACGGCCATCCAATATGGTGATTGGAAGGGCATGGTGTATCTGGGCGAGCGCGCATCCGGGGTTTTTGCGGGCATCTACGGCATCAACAAATTGCATGGTGGGTACACGGTTGCGGACTCACTTCCGAGTAGCTACACCTCGTTGACTAGCGAGAACTCGTTGCTAAGCAGTGGTTACTACAGCAACCCCAGCAGCAGTTGGGCGGATAGTTGGTGGGCAAGTGTACCCGGATCCAGTCCTGGTCCAGGGATCGCCGCGCCGACAAAATCCAACGGCCCACCTGCCACCTCCGCTGGTGATCCGGTGAATATGGTCACCGGCAACATGTATCACACCGAGCGCGACATCAGTATCAAGGGGCGCGGCGGCTTACCCATTGTTTTTGAGCGCAGCTATAACAGCCGTAATCCAGTTGATGGCCCGCTGGGCTATGGCTGGACTCACAGCTTCAATCACTTCGTGAAGTTGTACGGCGTCGACGCGGGCGCCGCCAGACTCTCCTGGGTAGACGGCACTGGCGCAGAGAAATTCTTCTCCACCACCAGCCAAACCAACGGCAATATCGGGACGGGCGTTATTCCCAGCCCGGCCGGTACCTTTGTGACCCTCCAGCGCCTGGCGGACGGGACTTTCAGCGTCACCGAAAAAAACGGGCTCACCTATAGCTTTGAGAGCCAGGCCGGTCCCACTGGCGCATCGGGGAGTGTGACGCCCGTCATCGCACGCTTGCGCACCATCACTGATCGCAATGGCAATACGTTGACGCTGAACTATAGCTACAGCTGCGGCAACAATCTGTGCAGCGTCAGCGACGGTCTGCCGCGCGGTACCACGCTCGTCTTCACCTATGGCATTTCCTACGCCCCCAACCACATCACCAAAATCCAGGATTTCAGCGGGCGCGAATATCGTTATGGCTACGATAATTACGGCAATCTGGGCAGCTTCCAGAACCCCTTGGCGGTGGCGGGCGCGCAGAAACCCGTGACCTACAGCTATTACATCGCCAGCGATGGCACGAGTCTCTCGCACTTGATGAAGCAATACACCTTGCCGCGTGGCAATGGTATGAAATTCGAGTACTACGCCAATGCTCGCACCATGCGTCACACGGTGGTCAATATGGACGGCAGCTTGGCGGCGGACCAAGTCAATACATTCACCTACAACGACTTCCGCCGTGAAACTGTGCAGACCAGCGAGCGCGGCGGCGAGCGGCACTTCTTCTTCGATGCCAATGGTAATCCGTTCAAGATCGTCGATGAAAACGGCGCCGAGCATACCTACGAATACACGCAAAGTGACCAGCCCTACAACCGCACCGCTGGCCTCGACGACTTTGGACGTCGTACTCAGTACGCTTATGACAGCAAGGGCAATGTCACGCAAATTACCGCGCCCAGCGGCGTCACGACGAAGCTCTTGGATTTCACCGCCTACAACCAACCGCGCCGTATCCAGGATGCGCGCGGCAACTGGCAAATCCTGCGTTACGATGTCAAAGGCAACCTGATCGACAGCCTGCGCACTGCCGCCAGCTATACGCCTGCATCCTGTGCCAGCGCTGAATGTGCGTTGCCGCCCTCAGCGCAGATACTCGCTTGGTCGGTGTATGGCTATGACAGCGCCGGCAACCGCACCAGCAGCAAACGCGTACGCGATTTCGCTGCCCAGGTCGCCAGCCCCACGCCCACCAGTTCCACCGGGCCGATCATGACCGGCGTTTATGACTCCAATCAGTTGAACGTTTCTAGCGTATCTCGCACCGGCATCCAGAATAGCGACGTCTCAGCGACTACCCAGACCAGCGCCACGTTCACCTATGACTCGTTGAGTCGCCTCAAGACTGGCATTGATGCCGATTGGCACCCCACGCAATTTAACTGGGATGCCCTCGACCGTATCAAGCAAGCCACCGACCGCCTCGGCAAGCTGCGCGACTACAGCTTCGATGCCAACGGCAATCCCATCGGCCAGCAACTGACGGTGGGGAGCACGCTTGTAGATAGCAGCAGTACCAGTTACGACGATTCCGACCGACCTTACGCCAGGAAGGACGCCGCCGGCTCGATAACAGCTTACATGTACGACGGCGCCGGCAACCCCCTCAGCGTGACCAGCCCCGACGGCTACACCATCGGATTCGACTACGACTATGGCAACAACGTCATCCGCGCCTACGACGCCCTAGGCCATAGCGTCGGCATCAACCGCAGCGTTGACGG
>JBBQGH010000024.1:0-38080 GCA_038322845.1 Gammaproteobacteria bacterium | reverse complement strand
GCTTGGGTTTCTCAAAACCCGGTCTCGTCGCCAGCGTCATCTGCTTCATCGTTCCATCCCTTGTGTTCGCCTTCCATTATCTGACCACATGACTAAAAAATCGTTCACAGCGATACCGACTTATTCAGCGTTTCCCTAAGGCTCACTCTAAGGAGTAGGGCAGGGGGCGCAGTTCGAGTACTGGCCCGTCTGCGCTTCCCAGTCGAATTTCCCCGCCTGCGACGTTCGCCGTGATGAGTTCGGCCAACAATTCGTAGCCACCTTCCGGCGCGGCGGCTGCATTGACGACCTTGCCGCTGGATTGCTCTGCCATCGATGGAATGTAGAGGTCGGTGCCAGGCGTGGGCAACTCGCTAGCCGCCACATGGGCACGCAGGGTGCGGCGCTTTACTTTGCCCAGGTACTTGGTTCTTGCCACCACTTCTTGGCCGGGGTAACAGCCTTTGGTGAAGCTGACACCGCCGATCAATTCGAGATTGACCATTTGTGGTACGAACTCTTCCTGCGTGGCTGCCGTGATGTGTGGCTTGCCGGCGACAATGTCCAGCCAACGCCAGGCTGCGCTGCCTACCGCAGGTGCATGGCTGGAGAGGCGCTCCCAGAGCGGCTCTCCAGCCCCCGCCTTGAGCGCCAGGAGGTAGCGCTGCTCATCCAGGCGGATAAGCTGTCCGCCGTCGATGGTACTCACGCCAAATGGTTCTTGGGGCGCTGGCAACCCTAGCGTGCCGAGTAGAACTTCGGCCTGCGGACCGGCCAAGCCGATCATGACGAGCTCGTCGCTCGCATCGGTGATTTTGACTTTGGAACGCAATACGTACATCGAGAGTTTCTTCTGCACCGCAGTCTGTATGTCTGCGGAGAGTTGTAACAGGTAATCAGCGTCATCACGCCACACCAGGAAGTCCGCCAGCATGCGACCTTTGGCCGTACAGAAACCGCAAATCAGTGCGCGGTCACGCGGCAGCCCCTGAATGTCGTTGGTCAATAAGTTATGCAGGAAGGCGGCGGCGTCTTCGCCGTGGCAGCGCATCACGCCCACATACCCCAGCGCGGCGACGACCGTACCGTTTTGCGCGGCCGCCAACTCGGCCGGTAAGTCGCCAAAATCCGCGGGATCATCGGCGTCGAAGCGCGCACCGCGGCTTTCCAAATAGGTTTTCCAAACGGGATTCATGACGGTCTCTTAGCCTGAGGTTTGCTTGCGGTATTATATCGCCGTGCCGGCACTGCTCTGTCCTCTGGTTCCCAATTCCTTCCGATGATGCGTACGCTATCGCGCTTATTGGGCCTTTTGGTACTCGCCGTACTCGCCCTTATTGCCGGGATGATTTACTTCGCTCAGGCGCCCTTGGCGCTTCAAACCGCACCCTTAGATTTCACCATAAAGCCCGGCAGCAGCCTACGACAGACGGCGCGGCAACTAGTGGAAGCGGGCATCGACATGCCTGCATGGCAATTCACCTTGCTTGCCCGAATATTGGGTCGAGCCTCGGCAATAAAAGCGGGTAGCTATGAGTTTGAGCAAGGATTGACCCCTTGGCTGCTCGTGGAAAAACTCACGCGGGGCGATGTCAGTCAGGCGGAGATTATTTTTCCCGAAGGTTGGGGCTTTCGCCAGATGCGCGCGGCACTGGACGCAAATCCGGCGCTCACTCACGAGACCGCAAGCATGAGCGAAGGCCAGATACTGGAAAAGCTCGGCCTCAGCCAGCAAGTGGCCGAGGGTGCGTTTTTCCCGGATACCTATCTGTTCGCCAAGGCGACCAGCGACCTCGCCATACTCAAACGTGCGCAGCGCCAGATGCAGCAAAGCCTGGAAAGAGAATGGGCCGGGCGCGCCGAAGGACTGCCTTATGCGACGCCCTATGAAGCTTTGATCATGGCGTCCATAGTAGAAAAGGAAACCGGCAAGCCGGAAGACCGGCGTATGATCGCCGCGGTGTTTATCAACCGCTTGAAGCGGGGCATGCTGCTCCAGACTGATCCGACCGTGATCTATGGCATGGGCGAGAAATTTGATGGGAATCTCCGTAAGCGCGATTTGCAAGCCGACGGCCCCTACAACACCTACATGCGGCCGGGTTTGCCTCCCACACCCATCGCCATGCCCGGCTTGGCCTCGCTACAAGCGGCGTTGCACCCCGCCCCCAGCGACGCTCTTTACTTCGTGGCCCGCGGTGACGGGACCAGTCAGTTTTCGCGCACGCTGGAAGAACACAATCGCGCGGTGAATAAGTATCAGAGACGAAATTTACGCTGAATTTAAGCCGAATAGGCGCTGAAACAAGGAGATAGGTTTGCCGCAAGGGAAGTTTATAACGCTGGAAGGCATAGACGGGGCGGGTAAGAGCACGCACCACGCCTGGCTAGTCGAGTGCCTGAAACAAGCGGGACACGATGTCGTGGCCACGCGAGAGCCCGGGGGCACGCCCCTGGGGGAAAAATTGCGTGCTCTGTTGCTCGCCGAATCGATGCATCTGGAAACCGAGGCGCTGTTGATGTTTGCCGCGCGGCGCGAGCATCTCGATAAGGTGATCCTGCCAGCCCTGGCGGCGGGCAAATGGGTGCTGTCTGACCGCTTTACCGATGCTACCTACGCCTATCAAGGTGGCGGACGCGATCTGTCTATGGAGAAGATTGCGCAGTTGGAACGGTGGGTGCAGGGTGAATTCCAGCCGGATTTGACCCTGCTGTTTGACGTGCCCATTGAGCTTGCCTACGAACGGTTGGCAAAAACCGGCCAAAGTCTGGATCGTTTCGAACAGGAAGCTGGCGACTTTTTTGCCAAGGTTCGCGCCTGTTACTTAGAGCGCGCAAGAGAAAATCCCGACCGAATCAAGCTTGTAGACGGGCGCCAGCCTATAAGTGAAGTTCAGAAACAACTTGAGAATATTATTATAAGTATCTAATAATGTTATTACCTTGGCAGCAACAAGTCTGGCAACAATTGCTTGGTCAACTGGACCGGCTACCCCATGCGTTACTGCTGCTTGGACCACCAGGGGGCGGAAAAACCCAGTTCGCACGCCGCTTTTCAGCCCGCCTGCTGTGCGAAAAAGCGACTGGCGCGGAAGAGGCTTGCGGCGATTGCCTCCCCTGCGGCTGGTTGGCGGCTGGTAACCATCCGGATTTTCGTTTGGTTCAGCCGGAAGCATCCGAGCCGACAGAGGGTGGCAACGATGGCGCCGAAGAGCCGAGCGAGACGACGCTTAAATCCGCGCCTGCCAAAAAAAAATCCGAGCAAATTCGCATCGATCAGATACGCGCGTTGGGAGACTTTCTGGCCATTGGTACTCACCGACAAGGCGCCCGCATAGTACTCACCCAACCCGCTGAAGCGATGAACCAGGCTACCGCTAACGCACTTCTTAAAGTACTTGAAGAGCCGTCACCAAGTACATTGTTTATATTGGTAAGTGACAATCATAGGCGCTTGCTGCCGACAATACGCAGCCGCTGTCAAACCATCGCTTTTCCCAAGCCTGATCGAACTCTGGCGTTAACCTGGTTGCGGGCCAACCTGCCACCAAAATCTGCGCCGGCTGAAGCCTTGCTGGCCCAAGTCGGCGGTATGCCATTGGCCGCGATTGATGAGGCAGGGTGGGCGGAACGGCGGGAGCAATTTCTAGAGGATGTCTTGTCGCTACCACGCATTGGTCCGGTAACGGTTTCCGCCAAGTGGGAACCCTGGCTTAAAGAAGGCAAGGACGGCGGCACGGATATGGACAAGCGGCTCTTAACAATCTGGTTACAAAAATGGCTGTATGACCTTGTCTCAATAAAGATTTCTGACCGGGCAATTTATCACGAGCAGCGTTTGGGTGATCTCAGGACCACCGCTGCCGCCGCTACAACCAGCGGATTGATAGACTGCTACAATGAACTGCTGCGTATCAAAGCGGTCGCACAACATCCGCTTAATGCACGTCTTTTTCTCGAAGATTTGTTGGCACGTTATAGTCGCGCCGTTACTAAAAAGTAACCCAGATACCAACCCTATGACCGATCCCGTCAAGCCTCCTCCTGGTGCGCGCCCCAGCGTTCTTTCGCTCAACATTAACTCCAAGTCGGCACTCTTTGCGGCTTACATGCCTTACCTGAAGCGCGGCGGCATTTTCGTCCCCACCGCCAAGCCTTACGCCTTGGGCGACGAAGTATTCATGCTGCTTTCGCTGATGGATGAGCCGGGCAAGCTGCCGATAGCTGGCACGGTCGTCTGGGTGACCCCGGCGGGCGCACAGGGCAACAAAACCCAAGGCATAGGCGTGCAGTTCAGCGACGACGAATCGGGGCATGCGGCCAGGCGCAAGATCGATACGATACTCGCCGGCTATCCCGCCGGTCGGCAGACTCATACTATTTAGCCATGCTGGTCGATTCGCATTGCCACCTGGACTTTCCAGGTCTCGTCGAGCGTTTGCCGCAAGTTCTGGATGCGATGGCCGACACGCAAGTTCGCGCGGCCCTTTGTGTGGCTGTCAGTCTTGAAGGCTTGCCGGGCGTCATCGGGTTGGCCGAGTCTCATGATCATTTGTTTGCATCGGTAGGTGTACATCCGGAGCACCGTGATTGTTTGGAGCCGGACGTCGAGACCCTAGTCGGTCATGCAAACAATCCGCGCGTCGTCGCCATAGGCGAAACGGGCCTCGACTACTACTGGCACAAGACCGATACCGAATGGCAACGCGAGCGCTTTCGCGTGCATATCCGCGCCGCCAAGCTGTGCAATAAACCCTTGATTATCCATACTCGGGAAGCAGCGCAGGACACCCTGTCCATCATGAAAGACGAGGGGGCATCGACGGTGCGAGGCGTCATGCACTGCTTTACCGAAACGCAAGAAGTGGCGGAAAAAGCCATGGAACTAGGCTTCTACATTTCATTCTCTGGCATCGTGACTTTTAAGAACGCGAAACAACTCAAGGAGGTAGCAAAGTTCGTCCCACTGGACCGCATGCTCATTGAGACCGACTCACCCTATCTCGCGCCCATGCCTCATCGAGGTAAAGGCAACGAACCGGCCTATGTAAGGTTTGTGGCTGAAGAAATTGCTAATCTGAAGGGGATAGCTGTGGAGGAGGTCGCCGCAGCGACCACGCGTAACTTCTGTGAGCTTTTTCGGGTAACGCTGTCATGAATACCACTACCTCGGCCAGGCGCCTTGGCGCTGCACTGGTCTTGATTTTAGGGGTGGCTAGCGCTGCGCCCGCCAGCGCAGGTATATACGAGGATATGCTGAGAGCCGTCGATGCCGGCGACACCGGGACTGTCACGGCCCTCTTGCAACGGGGCATGGATATTAATACCGTAGATTCTTCCGGTAATTCCTTGCTCACGCTTGCGGCCGGCAACGGAAATCTGGCGCTAGTCGATTTGTTGTTGGCGCATCGGCCGCAGCTCGGCGCCAGGAATAAGGTTGGCGACACGGCCTTGCTGTCGGCGGCGCTGAAAGACAATGTGGATATCGTGCGGTCATTACTTAAGGCCGGGGCCGACGTGGATCAGGCAGGCTGGTCAGGGCTGCACTATGCGGCCTTTAGCGGATCGGTCGACATTAGCAAGCTGTTAATTGAGCGGGGCGCCAAAGTTGACGCAGTGGCACCCAACGGCATGACGGCCTTGCTGCTTGCCGCCAAGAATGGTCACGCGCCAATGGTAAAGCTGTTATTGGAATCGAAGGCGGATCCGAAGTTTTCAACTAGTGACGGCATAACCGCACTGAAGCTGGCGGGGCAGGGTGGACATGAAGCGGTGGTGAAATTGCTGCGCGGGGCGGGCGCGAAAGAATAGCCAGGGCAGGACAGTCAAGATTTCCGGTGGATTATCGTAAGCGTCCAATCGCCCACCTATACTTCGCCACGCTCAGCGGGTAGAAGTCCCACCAGGTGGCGCAGCAACTCATCGACCGGCTATATGCCCAGAGCGCGGCAAAAGCGGCAATTTCTCGAGGCTATTCTTGGGCCAAGCGCAGGGTTCTAGACATCGAGCCTAGTCGTCCCCAACAGACTTTGAATCGCCGCCGCTCGCCGCATTACGCGTTAAGGGCGACCAATTGCATTCACCAAGCTGCGCCGAAAGCGTCGTCAACCTACATGGCACGAGGAAGCACGAGACGTCAAAACCTTAAATGTACCCCACCTATTTCAATCTAATAACTTCGCCTAATCTATATTATGTCAACTAGCACGTGGAGAACAACACGGGTTCCGGTTAGATAGGCCGCTGCGACCAAAAGCGTTGCTTCCCACCGGACACGGACTAAGAATGAGGCGGTGGCGATGAAAAGGCACCGCTATTATTCATCGCCCGGAGCGTCGCCGACGATCAATTGCTTGAGACCGACATAGGGCGCCTGCGCTATCGGTTGTGGTTCGCCACCCATCGCCCGGCGCTCCAGTTCGGTTATTCTCCCCTTCTGCTCGCTGCAAGACTGTTCAAGTTCCTCAATACGCTTGCGCTGGCGATTGATGGCCCATTGCCGGCGCACGGTCGACGGTGTAGAAACAAATGCGACGATGAGGCCGCCCAAGGCAATGGCGAGTAGCAATACCATGGCAAGGGAACTGTCGAATCGCCATAGCAGAAAGGTCACCGCCACGGGCACATTGTTCTGTAGGGCAAACGTGACGCTGACTGCCGCGAACAACATAGCGATGATGGTCAATAATTGCATGGGGTACCCTCCTCAATAAATTGCGATCATGTTGCGATAAGAAGCCGCCGTCGTAAAGCACCATTTGCGTTATCGCCCCATAGAGAATATCAGTCTTCGATGCGCCCGACAGGTACGCTACATGAGCATAAAACGATACAATTTGATAAACAGTCCTTGAGGGCAGACTAATAAAACTTGATTCTCTGACCTCACTCATCGCATAGGCGCCCTCCTACATTTACTACTCACTTGTCAGCGTTCCATTAAGAAAATCATGCAAGAAAATCAAAAACCCGCTGGCTCTAGCACTGCAGAGTTGCGACATGAGGTTGCTGAATTAATGATCGAGTCTCTCAACCTCGAGGTCACAGCAGATCAAATCAACACTGACGCGCCCTTGTATGGCGAAGGCTTGGGCTTAGATTCGATAGATGTGCTGGAGGTGGCGCTGGTGGTCTCCAAGCGTTATGGCCTGCAACTGCGTAGCGACAGTGAAGACAACAAACACATTTTCAGTTCACTACGCAGCCTCTCCGACTATATCGCAGCCCAGCGTACACGCTAATGGTAGCCCGTATGCTGCGCTGGCTAGGTATTGCCGTGCTGGTGATCGGCTATCCATTACTGGCGCATTACACAAATGAATCCGCGCCCGGTGGCGACTTAGGCGCGTTCGTGGCCATTGCACCCGTGGTGTTGATTGCATGGGTGCTAGCTTGGCGCTCTCCTCAGCGCCTCATCATGCTGGGCGTACTGGTATTGCTGGGCTTGGCTCTTTGGGCTGGGTGGCCCACGCTAGAGCAGCACTTTGGGCTGGTTTACTGGTTACAGAATGTGGGGATGCAATTAGTCCTGTTCATGACATTTGGGCGTACCTTGATCGCGGGGCGGCAACCGCTCTGCACCCGTTTTGCAGAGATGATGCATGCCCCATTGACGCCACAACACGAAAGTTACGCCCGTCAGGTCACGGTCGCCTGGACTGCATTTTTTGCCGCCATGGCCTTGGCCTCCACCTTGCTCTTTTTTCTAGCACCCTTGTCCACGTGGTCGATATTTGCCAATTTTCTAACCTTGCCTTTAGTTGCGTTGATGTTCATAGTCGAAAATCGAATACGCAGATGGCTCCTACCCGACGCGCCGCATATGCACATCCTCAACGCGGTGCGGGCGTTCCGGAGTAGCTCTGCGCGTCCACGCTAGTGATGCCTACCACGAATACAAGCCTGGCACGGCACCACGCGCGCGCTTGCGATTGCGGTTATTTGCGTAGCCGAACATTAGTGTTACAGCGTTAACCTATGTCGTCATTGCCACTCGTTTCGCACCTTATTCCGGACAGCATCATCGCTAGGCGCGCCGATGGCGCCGTCTCGCTGCGCCAGTTTCTGGCAGAAGTTAGGCAACTGGTCAGGTTGTTTCCAGCAGGAGGTCATCTCCTCAATCTGTGCAGTGATCGTTACCACTTTAGCGTGGGGCTGGCCGCCGCAATTGTGGCCGGTAAGGTCAGCCTGTTGCCGTCTACTCACACCCCGGAAGTGGTGCGCCAGATCAAGATTTTCGCGCCAGACGTGTTTTGCTTGACAGATCGCGACCTATGCACGGTGGATATGCCCCAACTGCGTTACCCGGTCATGGGTATGCTCCAATCGGACGCATTTGAAATTCCGCAAATTGATAGCAAGCAGCGCGTCGCGGTGGTATTTACTTCCGGCTCGACCGGTATCCCGCAACCCCATGGCAAAACTTGGGGTGCTCTCGTCAGTAGTGTGCAGGCTGAAGCATTGCACCTCGGGGTGGTGCACAACACGCCCTGCACCATAGTTGGCACCGTACCGCCGCAACACATGTACGGGTTTGAATCCACGGTGCTGATGGCATGGTGCAGTGGCAACGCACTCAGCCATGCACAGCCATTTTTTCCCGCAGATATTTGCCAGGCACTGGCGGCGATTCCCGCGCCACGAGTGTTAGTGTCCTCGCCCTTGCATCTACGCGCCCTGCTCGATGCGGGAGTGGCGCTACCCGAGGTCACCTGCGTGGTATCTGCAACCGCGCCCCTCTCGTCCCAACTCGCACAGGATATTGAGGCAGGTTTCCAAGCTCCGCTAATGGAAATTTATGGCAGTACCGAAACCGGCCAGATAGCTAGCCGGCGACCTACGCAAACGGCAGAGTGGCAGTTGTTTCCCGGGATAAAGTTGATCGTGGAGGGTGATGGTGCACGCGCTTGCGGCGGGCACATTGAAACTTCGCTCATCCTCAACGACATCATTGAACCGGTTACAGACGAGCATTTTCTAATGCACGGGCGCATTGCGGACCTGATCAATATCGCCGGAAAAAGGCATTCGCTGGCGAGCCTTAACCACTTGCTCAATTCCATTCCCGGTGTGGTGGACGGGGCTTTTTACATGCCGGACGAGAGCAGCGATGATCACGTAACACGGCTTGCCGCCTGTGTGGTGGCGCCCAGTATGGATGCGCCCTATCTGCTGGCGGCGCTAAGAGACCGTATCGACCCGGTTTTCCTCCCTCGCCCCTTATTGTTTGTTGATGCACTCCCCCGCAACAGCACGGGAAAATTGCCGAGGGCCATGTTGCAAGCCCTGTTCCAGACACGCAGCGTACGGAAGTCCGCATGACTAACACGACACACTGGACTGTTCCACTGGATCACCCCGTCTTTGCCGGACATTTCCCCGGCACCCCCATTTTCCCGGGTGTGATGCTGCTGGATACGGCATTACACGCACTCGCCGCTGCCACGGGAATCGCGCTGGATATCTGTGAGGTCAGCGCGGTCAAATTTCTAAGTCCGGCAACGCCGGGAGATGAACTGGTGATCCAGCACACGCTGTCGGATAGCGGCACAATACGTTTCGACATCATGGCTGGACTGCGCAAAATTGCCAGCGGCAGTATCGTTCCGGGATCACGCCTTTGACCTCGCGCTCGACACCCACACTAGCCACCTGGGCGCATACCCCAGAGCGCAGCAACATGCTCATGTTGCGCGTCATGACTTGGATTTCGCTGCGCCTGGGGCGGCGCGTAGGGCGCCTCGTGCTGCATCTGATTGCCACCTATTTTCTGCTGTTTGCTCCGGCCAGTCGCCGTGCCTCCAGCGATTACCTCAAGCGTGCATTAGGTCGCCCTCCACTATGGCGCGATCTGTACCGGCATTTTTTCACCTTTGCCGCCACCATCCATGACCGTGTTTATCTGGTCAACCGACGCTTCGATATGTTTGATTTTGAAGTGCACGGTGAGGATACGCTGCGCGGTCTGCTAGCCGATGGCAATGGCCTGTTTCTGATGGGCGCGCATCTAGGCAGCTTTGAAGTGATCCGAGCGATAGGCCGGAAAGATACCGATTTGCGCGTTGCTATGGTTATGCATCAGGACAACGCACAAAAAATCAACGCCATGCTCGCGGCCATTAATCCCGAAGCGGTGCAGGATATTATTGCACTGGGGCACATTGATTCCATGCTCAAGCTGCAAGAGCGCCTGGACGAAGGCTTTCTCGTTGGTATGCTGGCGGATCGCACACCAGGTAACGACGCTATGTACCCGGTGCAAATCCTCGGCGCCCACGCGAACTTACCGAGCGGACCATTCCGCATGGCCGCCTTGCTGCGGCGTCCGGTGGTATTTATGACGGGGCTGTATCTGGGCGGCAATCGCTACGCCGTCCATTTCGATCCCCTGGCGGATTTTTCCACCGTTGAGCGCGGCGCACGCGATGCCGCACTGGAGGCGGCTATCACCCGTTATGCGGCGTTGCTGGAGCACTACTGTCGTAAGGCGCCATACAACTGGTTTAATTTTTTTGATTTCTGGCAGCCCACACCCATCACCACAACAACCCCTCTCAAATCATGATGACTATGCCTTCCTCTTCGGTCTTTTCGCTACGCCTCATGTGGCGCGTGCTTCTTGTATGGGCACTGATGCAGGTATCGGTGATGAGTCATGCCGCCGAGTGGACGATTGACCAGCTCATGAGTGGCCTGGCACAAATTCGCTCCGACCAAGCCAGTTTTGTCGAGACAAAATTCATCGCCATGCTCGACAAACCGGTGGAATCTTCCGGGGAGTTGTTGTACACCGCCCCCGACCATCTGGAAAAGCGCACCATCAAACCCAAACCAGAATCCATGATCTTGGATCAGGGCACTCTGGTGATCGAGCGCGGCCGCCAGAAACATCGCTTGCAATTGCAGGATCACCCAGAACTGGCGGCTTACGTCGACAGCATACGTGGCACTCTGGCGGGTGACCGTAAGGCGCTGGAGCGCAATTACCGACTGACTCTGGATGGCACAGAGGAGCGCTGGACACTGCAACTCCTGCCCATGGATGAAAAAATGCAAGCAGTGGTAAAGCGCATCCGCATAGCCGGGGTACGCGACACCGTGCGCAGCATTGAAATTACCCAGGCCGATGGCGACAGCTCGCTGATGCTCATAGAAAAGTTAGCTAAACGGTGAGGCAGGCCTCAGCTTGGCGTGGCCGGAGAGCCATAGCCATAACCCTATGGCTGGCGTCTCTTCTCGTCTGCGGCATCATCGTCAGCCGCAGCCTGATCACCACAGATTTATCGGCTTTTCTACCCAGTAGCCCCACACCAGCACAGCGGTTGCTCCTGGAGCAGATACGTGACGGTTTGGCCTCGCGGCTGATATTGGTGGGCATCGAAGGCGCCGACGCACCCACCCGCGCCAGACTTTCCAAACAAATTGCCCAGCGCCTGCGCGCTGATCCGGCTTTTGTCACGGTCAATAATGGCGAGCCCGTCAGTGTCGAGCGCGACCGTGCTTTTCTGTTCAACAATCGTTACCTGCTCAGTCCGACGGTGACACCGGCGCGCTTCAGCGTAGACGGCCTGCATGCCGCTCTGAGTGACAGCATCGACCTGCTCGCCTCGCCTGCGGGGCTGCTGGTCAAGTCGCTACTGCCCCGTGACCCGACGGGTGAAATGCTGCAGTTACTCGCCCAACTCAACAGTGGCACGCGCCCGCAGTTGGTGGATGGTGCGTGGGCATCACGCGACGGTACGCGCGCCTTGATGCTGATGCAAACGCGCGCGTCGGGCTCCGATACCGACGCTCAACAACGTGCCATGGCCGCCATCCGACTCGCCTTTGACACGTCACCCAACGTCAGCTTGGCCACTCCCGCCCTCAAACTGGTCATGACGGGTCCAGGTGTGTTTTCGGTAACTTCACGCGACAGGATCAAGAGTCAGGTCAGCCGCCTGTCCATCATCAGCGTCGTGTTGATCGCTGCGTTGTTACTAGTCGTTTATCGTTCGTTTACCGCCCTGACATTGGGTTTTCTGCCGGTAATCAGCGGCGCCTTGGCAGGCGTCGCGGCCGTCAGTCTGGGGTTTGGCGTCGTACATGGCATTACCCTGGGATTTGGTACAGCGCTGATCGGCGAGGCCGTGGATTATTCAATCTATCTGTTTGTGCAATCAGAGCAGGGTGATGCAGACCCGCAAAGCTGGATCAAGCGCTTCTGGCCGACCGTCCGCCTCGGTGTGCTGACCTCGATAGTCGGCTTCGCGTCCTTGCTACTGTCCGGTTTTCCTGGTCTGGCGCAACTCGGCCTGTATTCGATTGCCGGATTGATAGCGGCCGCTATGGTGACGCGCTATGTCTTGCCGCATCTGCTGCCGGCAAACTTTCGCATTCATGATGTATCGGCGATCGGCCGGGTTCTATCCCGTCTGGCGCAGCGCGCCGCTGCGCTGCGGTGGGCGGCAGCCATACTGCTGCTGGCGGCTTGCGCCATCCTCGTTCAGCATCGCGCCACTTTGTGGAATGACAAGCTGTCCTCATTAAGTCCGGTATCTCAAGCCGAAGTGGCCTTGGATGAAAGCCTGCGCGCCGACATGGGCGCGCCCGATGTGCGTTATCTGGTGGTGGTATCCGGCGCCAGTCGCGAATCCGTATTGAGCGCTGCCGAACACGTTTCGACGATACTGCAAACGCTGGTCGAGCAAGGCGAGCTCGCCGGATTTGAAAGTCCCAGCCGTTATCTTCCCAGCACAGCTACGCAGCGCGCCAAGCAGAGCAGCTTGCCATCGCCCGCCGTGTTGGAAGCGCGCCTGGCGCAAGCTGTTCAGGGCTTACCGGTGCGTGCGCAACTTTTTGCACCGTTTCTTGCCGATGTTGCCACCGCGCGCAGCCAACCTTTGCTGCAAGCTGGCGATCTCGAACAGACCTCCATGGCCATGGCCGTGGATGCGCTACTCATCCAGCAAGCCCAGCACTGGAGCGCGTTATTGCCACTAACCGCGCCTAAGAGTGGGAACGGAGGCGGCATTGACGCCAGCCGAATTCGCGCTGCTTTAAGTGGCCCAGGCACCATGGGCGCCTCGGGCACCACGGGCGTATCCAGTGTGCTGTTTGTGGATATGAAAGCTGAGTCAGACCAGCTTTATTCTGGCTACTTGCATGAAGCCATCCTGTTATCTTTAGGTGGGCTGCTGGCGATTATCGGATTGCTGCTATTGGTTTTCCGCTCCCCCCTGCGCGTGCTAGGGATCATCGCGCCGCTGGCGGCTGCCGTCATCACCGTCACGGCAGGATTGGCTGTATTTGGCCAACAATTAATTATTCTGCATCTGGTCGGCTTGCTATTGGTCGTCGCAGTGGGCTCCAATTACGTCCTGTTTTTTGATCGAGCTGATCACCCTTTATCAAATGCAAACCTTAAGCCTAATCCGATAGCCCACGCCATTTCTCACCGCACGCTTGCGTCTATGCTGTTTGCCAACCTCACGACCGTCGCAGGTTTCGGCCTGCTGGCGTTTTCCAAGGTGTCGATATTGCAAGCCATGGGCGTGACGGTGGCACCGGGCGTTGTCTTTGCGCTGATTTATTCTGCGATTTTTGCCAAGCAAGATTATGCCTAGCCAACGCTGGCAACCCACGATGTTGATCCGCGTATCTATTGCACTCCATTTACTGGCGTTGCTTTTCGTTATTACCGAACCCGCACAGTGGCGCTGGACATTGGGTGCCGTGCTGGCCAATCACGCCCTGTTAACCTTGGTCGGTCTGTGGCCGCGCAGTCACTGGCTCGGGCCGAACTGGACACAGCTGCCCACTGCGGCTGCCAGAAAAAATGAAATCGCCCTGACCATCGACGACGGTCCCGATCCGATCGTTACGCCGCAGGTACTGGATATGCTGGATCGTTACGCGACCCAGGCTACTTTTTTCTGCATCGGTGAAAATGCCCAGCGTTACCCGGACTTGTGCCGGGAGATCGTGTGTCGTGGGCATGCCGTGGAAAACCATAGTCAGCATCATCACGTTCATTTTGCGCTGATGGGCCCATCCGGCTTCATGCATGAATTGCAGGCCGCCCAGGACACGCTCACGACGATTACCGGCCAGCGGCCTTTGTTCTTTCGTGCCCCTGCCGGCTTACGCAATCCCTTACTGGAGCCTGTGCTGGCTCGGCTCGGGCTGCGGCTAGCCAGCTGGTCAGCACGTGGTTTCGACACGCGGATCGGCGACGCTGAACGCGTTAAAAGCAGCTTGTTACGCGGCCTGCGAGCAGGCGCCATTCTGCTACTGCACGATGGCAACGCTGCACGCACGCTCGACGGCATCCCTGTTATTCTCGAAGTGCTTCCTCCTGTTTTGGCAGCAGCGAGAGCCGCTAATCTGCGCTTTGTAAGCTTGCGTCACGCCCTTTCATGACTCGTGTCTTTATTGCTGTATCTCAAGGGGACCACGCCATGAACGAAACTCAGCGGACACCCTGGTATCGGCTAGCTGCAGCATTGTTGGCCAAACATATGCTTCTCAAAAGTATCGGGACCATGTTTTTCATTGGCCTGTTCTTCGGTGCCTACTTCTACTTGCTCAACGAGCCGGCCTACCCGACTACGGTGATGCCCATTACCTTGCTCGATCATCTGATCGGCTTTCAGCCTCGCGCCTTGCCCCTATACTTTTCCCTTTGGGTGTACGTGTCTCTGCCCCAGGCATTGTTGGCGACGCGGCGCGAACTCTATGGCTACGCTTTAGCCATGGCCGCGATGTGCCTTGCAGGCTTGTTCGTGTTCTACTTCTGGCCGACGGTGGTGCCCCCAGCCAGTATCGATTGGACTCAGTATCCGGACGTGAATTTCCTAAAAAATATAGATGCCACGGGCAATGCCTGCCCTTCGCTCCACGTCGCTACAGCGGTCTTTTCGGGTATCTGGTTACAGTATCTGCTACGTCGTTTGAGTGCACCGCTGTGGGTACTTGTCTTCAATGGGGTGTGGTGTAGCGGAATCGTCTATTCCACTTTGGCCACGCGCCAGCATGTGGCTGTTGATGTGCTGGCGGGCCTCCTGCTGGGGGCACTGGCTGCTACTCTGTCATTGCGAAATTGTCTGCGGGGCGCTAATCGTGCAAGTCCAATGTCGCTCCAATAGATCCAAATCTAGCCCTCCAACTCACTAAAATCCTCTCAACTTTAGACAGGCCTGGTTTTCTTTGAACCCGCTTTCTTTGAGCCCACTTTCTTTGAACCCACTTTGGCTTTCCCATTTCACCGCCACTAGCAGCATCGGGCGCGGTCTCGACCTGACCCTGAGCGCCCTGCGCGAGCGGCGCGGCGGCTTGCTGCCGTGCACATTTGATACGGTGGATCTGGCGACTTTCATAGGCGAGGTCGCGGGGGTGGATGCGGTGCAGCTTCCCGAAGCACTGGCCGAATTTGACTGCCGTAATAACCGCCTAGCGTTGCTGGGATTGACTCAGGACGGCTTTGCCGAGGCCGTGCGCGCTGCCATCGCAAAATACGGTACACATCGCATAGGCATTTTTCTCGGCACCAGTACTTCCGGCATACTGCAAACCGAGTTGGCTTATCGGCGACGCGACCCGGAGACTGGCGCATTCCCTGCCGGTTTTAGTTACCGTACTACGCACAATAGTTTTTCCGTTGCAGATTTCACACGCCATTATTTTGGCCTGACCGGTCCCGCGCTTGTAGTCTCATCCGCCTGTTCGTCCAGTGCCAAGGTTTTTGCTTCAGCGCGACGCATGATGGCGGCGGGACTGATAGACGCAGCCGTAGTGGGTGGCGTGGATACGCTATGTCTGACGACGCTGTATGGCTTCAATTCGCTCGGCCTACTTTCTGAACATCCATGTCGTCCATTTGATGTAAAACGCAACGGCATCTCGATAGGGGAAGCGGCTGCCTTCGCCCTACTGGAAAGCACTCCGCCGCACCTGGACGCTGATGCGGTGCTTCTGCTCGGGATAGGCGAATCCAGCGATGCCTATCACATGTCATCGCCGCATCCGGAGGGCCTGGGTTCGCGCATGGCGATGCAGGACGCGCTGAAAATGGCCGGGTTGCATCCCTCTGAAATTGACTACATCAACCTGCACGGCACTGCTACGCTAAGCAACGATGCAGCGGAGGGCAAGGCGGTTAGAGATATATTTGGCTCAGCAACGCCCTGTAGCTCCACCAAAGGTGCGACCGGCCACACCTTGGGCGCTGCTGGTGCCGTCGAGGCGGTGATATGCGCGCTAAGCTTGCAACACGGCTTGCTGCCCGCGGGCCTGAACATCCAGCAACTCGACCCGACGCTGGACGTCGACTATCTGCTGGATAATCGCGAGCAGCCGGTGGCGCGCGCGCTCAGCAATTCATTTGGATTCGGCGGCACCAATTGCAGCCTGGTTTTTGCTCGTGCGAGTTCGGTTTTTGCTCATGCAAGTAGGACTCCGAGCGGAACTCCGAGTAGTACTCCGAGCGCGACGCCTGATCAGACCCGGAATTGAACCCCGTGCCCACCCTCACCGCATATATTGAAGGCATAGGCTTACTCGGCCCCGGTTTGACCGACTGGCCCAGCAGTCAGGCCATACTTAGCGGGCAGCAGCCCTATCAACCACAGCGCACCGTCCTGCCAGCACCCGTGTTGTTACCGGCGGCAGAACGCCGGCGTAGTGGCGCGATTGTTAAACTCACCATGGCGATTGGGCTGGAAGCCATTGCAGCAGCGGGACTCGACGCTGCCACCTTGGCCAGCGTGTTTTCGTCGTCCGGCGGCGATGGAGAAAACTGTCATGCCCTTTGTGAAATGCTCGCCTCAAGCGACCGGCAAATCTCCCCTACGCGTTTTCATAATTCTGTACATAACGTGGCCGCCGGCTACTGGAGTATCGCCACCGGGGCGATGGCTAGCTCTTCGGTGTTGAGTGCCTACGACGCCAGCTTCGGCACGGGGCTCCTGGAAGCGCTTATCCAGGTTGTCGTGGATAACCAACGCACAGTGCTGCTGACCTACGACACGGCTTACCCAGAGCCACTCTACAGCGTCCGCCCTATCCCGGATGCGTTTGGCATTGCGCTGGTGCTGGCAGCGCAACGCAGCGCACAGGCGTTGGCGAAAATTACCGTTAGCCTGACTGACGCCTATGCTGCTCATCTCGCCGATGCCGACCTGGAAAGCCTGCGCATAGCCATACCTGCCGCGCGTGGCTTGCCGCTGTTGCGCGCTATCGCCCTGCGGCAAGACCAACACGTGGTGCTGGATTACCTTGATAGCATACGTCTCGCCGTGGCAATCGTGCCGTGCTAAATCAAACCAGGCTGGACCACGCTTGGATTGCCCGTCACATCCCACATCAGGGCAGCATGTGCCTGCTGGATTATGTTGAGGCCTGGGACGAACAGCGCATCCAGTGTCGTGCGAGTAGCCATCGCAACGCTGACAACCCCTTGCGCGCTTACGGCCGACTGGGTGCCGCCTGCGGTATCGAATACGCGGCACAGGCCATGGCCGTACACGGTGCCTTGCTGGCGCCGCCCGACAGTACCAGCGCACGGGTCGGTTACCTGGTCAGCGCGCGCGGCATCAAATTGTATGTGCCGTTGTTGGACGACATCGCCGCCGATCTGCTGGTGGAAGCTAGCTGCATCACGCGCAGCGAAAACAATATTCTTTATCAGTTCAGCGTCAGCGCAGCGGGTCGTTTGCTAATGGATGGACGCGCCGCAGTGTTGATCGATGCTGAGGCACTTGCACCGCTACCCAAACCCTCACTCACCCCAACCTCAGGAAAGGCGCCATGAAAAATGCCCTGGTGACTGGCGGCAGCGGCGGCATAGGCGCAGCCATTTGCCGCCGTCTGGCTGCTGATGGCTGCCATGTGTACGTTCATGCCCATTGTGGATTACAAGCCGCACAGGCGCTGGTCGATGCCATTTGTGCTAATGGCGGCAGTGCGGCGCTACTGGCATTTGATGTGACTGATAGCAGAGCGGTCGCCGAGGTGTTGACCCCGCTTGTCGAACATCAGCCCATCCAGATTTTAGTTAACAATGCAGGCATTCATGACGACGCCGTATTTCCCGGCATGCGCGCCCAGCAGTGGCACCGGGTGATCGACGTATCCGTTAACGGTTTTTTTAACGTCACCCAGCCGCTGATGATGCCTATGATACGCAGCCGCTGGGGGCGCATTATCAATGTGTCCTCCATCGCCGCCCTAACCGGCAATCGCGGGCAGGTCAATTATTCCGCGGCCAAGGGCGCGCTCAATTCAGCCACCAAGTCGTTGGCGCAGGAAGTCGCCAGCCGGGGCATCACGGTCAACGCCGTTGCGCCCGGCATCATCGACACCCCGATGAGCGACGCTGCTTTCGATGCTGCGGATATCGCGCGTATGGTGCCGATGAAACGCGCCGGCACTCCCGACGAAGTGGCCGACCTGATCGGCTTTCTTGCCTCCACGCAGGCGGCTTATATCACCGGGCAGATTATCTCCATCAATGGCGGTATGATTTAGATCATCCAGCTACACGATGCTGCTCGTGGCCAGACAAAATGAAAGTAAATAAGCTTGGCGTGCAAACGACAATTTCATTCGCCCTGATTCTACTGGGGCTGTATGTGCTGTGCGGCTGGGCATTGGGCCAGGAAGCGATGGTGCGAATTCTGCCGGGTTCCGTTGCGATGGGCCTGAATGCCGCCGGCATGTTTGTCGTGGCGGGACTGTGTTTATTCCCTGTTAAGGGAAAACGTTCGCTTTTGCGCGTGCAAAGTATCTTGCCCTGGCTCCTGGTGATTTTGCCATGCGTGATCCTGCTTGAGCATACGCTTGACCTTAGCCTCGGGGTCGACTGGCCTACATTGCATGCGCTCGTCAAGGACGGCAATCCGCGCCCCGGCCGTGTTGCGCCCAATGCCTGTCTTGCATTTCTTTTCTCCGGAATCGCTTTACTTGTTTTTGCGCGTAATCAAATCGGAAAGTCAGTTCATATCGGGATGATCGTGTTAAGCGGCGCCACACTATTGATCGGAGTGACTGCCTTACTCGGTTATGCATTAAATCTGGAGGAGATGTACCAGGTGGCCAAGTACAACCGGATGGCGGCGGCGACGGCAGTCGCCATAACCGTGCTCGGGATCGGACTGTGGTTGCGCTTACATTCGATTTTGCCGTCGCGCGAGACGGATTCCGAGAGTCCTGACAAGCGCATTACGAGAGCGGCCGCAATTGTTCTGACCATTGTTACCGTATTGACGGGCTTGCTCGGGTTCAGCGTTTTAAAACAGGGATTCGAGCAATCGTTATCCGATGCACTGCTACGCACAACCAAAAATTACGCAACATCATTTGCAACGACGATTAACCAACAAATTGAGTTTGCCAATATTATCGCGACCCGCCCCGCGCTGCAAAATCACCTCCAGCGGATCAATGCAGCGCCGCAGGATCGCGAAGTATTGGACCTGATTGATGCTGTTGCGAAAAGTTTTCTGGCGAGAGGATTGAGCGGTATTCGCGTTGTCAACGCAAAGGGTGACGACTTGTTGACTGTCGGTACCCTGGTGCGACAGGACGCTGTGATGGCCATGCCGCTTCAAGGCCCTGAAAAACAAGCGTTGCTGCTCTGGCACAATGGCTTCGTTCTGTGGATCGAAAAATCGGTCATACATGATGGCCGTGTGATTGGTAAATTTATTGCCGAGCAACGGATGGATGCACTGACCAAGATGCTGCGCGAGGCACAGCAAGGAAGCGGATCGACCGACACGCTGATATGTGGCCGCGACAAAAACGATGCACCGTGCTTTCCGACTCGATTCTATCCCGCCAATTTACGGATACCCATGTACAAAGACGGCAAGCTCAACCTGGCCATCCCGCATGCATTGCTTAACGAGCAAGGGGTGATGTCGGTCAGTGACTTGCGCGGCATACCGGTATTAGCGGGTTACGCACCGATCGGTGATCTCGGCCTCGGACTGGTACTGAAGACGGATTCCGTTGAATTTTATACGCCGATTCGCGAGCGCCTGAATTTGCTGGCAGGTCTGCTGGTCGGCATGATTGTGATTGCAACACTCATACTGCGGTCCCAGGTCCGGCCATTGGCACGCCGTCTGCATCAAGATCAGCAGCGTATGCGGGTCATTATTGATAGCTCGCACGAAGCGTTCATTGAAATGGATCAGGGTGGGTTCGTCACCGACTGGAATATCGAAGCAGAACGTACTTTTGGGTGGTCACGGCATGAGGCGCTTGGCAGAACCCTTTCCGAACTGATTATGGCTCCTGCTCTTGCCCAGAGCCATACGTGCGGCTTGGCAAAATTCCTCAGTACCGGCGAAGGTCCGGTAATCGGTAAAAGGATCGAATTGCCTGCGATCCATCGCAGTGGCGAGGAATTCGTGGTGGAGATTACAATCAGCGCACTGAAATCCGCGGATCAGTACAGCTTCACAGCTTTCTTACACGATATCTCGGAGCGTAAAAAAAATGAAGCGGCGCTATTGACCCAACAAGAATGGCTACGCGTGACGCTCAGCTCGATTGGCGACGGTGTGATCACCACCGACACCAGCGGCAACGTGACGTATTTGAACCCAATTGCGGAAACAATGACCGGATGGCGTACTGAACAGGCAACTGGTTTGCCGTTGGCGACAGTATTCCAAATCGTCAATGAAATGACCGGCGAAGTGGCGCCGAATCTGGTTGAACAAGTCCTACAGGGTCAGCGGATGGCGGGGCTTACTGAGAATGCGATGCTCGTTCAGCGCGGTGGCATGCAATTTCCCATCGAAGATTCGGCTTCCCCGATTCGCGACCAACAAGGCGCCATCCTCGGTGTGGTGCTCGTGTTCCACGATGTCACGCAAGCACGTCGCATGGCTGCGGAAATGAGCTTTCAGGCGACGCACGATGCATTGACCGGCTTAACAAATCGCCGCGAGTTCGAGCGCCATGTCGAGCTTGCGTTGCAAACCGGCCACTTGCAACACAAGGAACATACGCTGTTATATCTGGACCTTGATCAATTCAAGATTGTGAACGATACCTGCGGTCATGTGGCGGGCGATGAATTGTTGAGGCAACTGACCGCACTGTTGCAGGACAAGTTACGTAAGAGCGATACCTTTGCGCGACTGGGTGGCGATGAATTTGGTGTCTTGTTGGAAAGTTGCCCAACCGAACCGGCCAAAACGATCGCCGAAAAATTGCGTCAAACGGTTGAAGATTTCCATTTCGTTTGGCTGGATAAAGCCTTCCCGGTCGGCGTCAGCATCGGCCTTGTTACGTTCAGCGACGGCGGTGTCCTTCTGGCCGATGTCTTGCGCATGGCCGATGCCGCATGCTACGCAGCGAAAGAAAATGGGCGCAATCGCATCCAGGTTTATATGGCAGAGGATGAAGAGCTCGCTCGTCGCAGTGGTGAAATGGGATGGATCGCACGGATTCAGAAAGCGTTGGATGAAAACAGATTCGTGCTTTATTCACAGCGCATCCTTGCGCTCGGAAGTGGCTCTGGCAGCGGCGACCATTATGAACTGCTGCTGCGCATGGTCGATGAAAATAATGCGGTCGTGCCGCCGATGGCGTTCATTCCTGCAGCGGAACGATACGGCATGATGCCGCTATTGGACCGGTGGGTGATTCAAACAGCGTTTTCCCAATATTCGACTCGCCATGCGCCCGGCGCCAACGCGACATGCTCAATTAATTTGTCCGGCAAATCACTTTGCGATGACGGCTTCCTCGCGTTCGTGCTCGCGCAATTCGAGCGCCATAACGTGCCGCCGGAAAGCATTTGTTTTGAGCTGACGGAAACCGCCGCGATTGCGAATTTAAATCAGGCGGCAACATTCATTCGTGATTTGAAAGCCATCGGCTGCCGGTTCTCGCTGGATGATTTCGGTAGTGGCATGTCGTCGTTTGCGTACCTTAAGCACCTTCGCGTTGATTACCTGAAAATCGATGGCGGGTTTGTCAAAGACATGATTGATGATCCGATTGACCATGCGATGGTGGCGTCGATCCACCATATCGGTCACGTGATGGGGATCAAGACCATTGCGGAGTTTGCGGAGAGCGACGCAATCATCGCCGCGTTGCGTGAAATCGGCGTAGATTTTGCCCAAGGCTACGGCGTCGAGAAGCCGAGGCTGGCATGGTAAGACTAACGAGGATTAAAGTAGCGGTTATTCGTAATAGCTCAAACCCGATCTGACAGTTACCAGAAATTAAGGGGCCTGTCAGATTTCGTCATCATGTCCACGCACGCCTTACCAGCAAAACGGGTAAGCGCAACACAAAGCCGAAAAACAGGCGCGTGTGCATCCAGCTCAGTAACAGGTTGTCGCGCAGATAGCGGAAATGCGACACACCGCCCTCATCGACGCGGTGGTAGCGCACCTGGGCAGGGAGATTGACGGGCTTCACCCCGCGCCAGCACAAGCGCACCACGGCCTCGGGGTCAAAATCGAAGTGGCGCATCCAGTGCTGATCGCGCATCACTCGCCGCAGCGCTTCAATCGGATACACGCGAAAGCCAAATAACGAGTCACCAACGCCTGCCCACAAAGTTTCCACATTGACCCACCAATTGCATAAACGCCGTCCGTAAACACGCAAGCGCGGCGCACTGGCATCGAATATCGGCATACCCAATATCATTGCCGCCGGCTGTCGGGCGGATTCCGCCATGAAGGCGGGAATGCGGTCGGGCGGATGCTGTCCATCCGAATCCATGGTTAACACGTGAGTGAATCCGGCCGCTGCCGCCAGGTCTAGGCCATGCAGCACGGCCGCGCCCTTACCCTGGTTGTGCGGCAAGACGATGACGCGTAGGCCGTCGTCTTGGGCTGCCATCGCCTCTAAGGCCTCGGCGCTGCCGTCGGTGCTGCCATCTACCACTACCCACACCGGACTCCAATACTGTCGTGCCCCACGCACGGTTTCATACACTTTGGCCCCGGGGTTATAGCTGGGGATGAGTAGGAGGTGTGTATTTGAGATAGCCATCAGGACGCCGACCGTGTAGGAAGTTCTGGCATGTGCTCAGTCTGCTCTGGGAGAGAATGGGTGGGATAAAACGCGGAACCTTGTATCAGCTCATGGGCAAAGTAGTGTTCCAGTTCAGCCATGAAGCGCTGGGTATGCTGGGGCGGATCAAAGCGCCGTCCCAGGCGTACCCGATAATGGATGGGCATAGGCGGTTTGCGGAACAACGACCAGCCTTTGCTTAGATAGGCTGAGTCGGTTTCTATCAGCACCGTCTGCACGGGCACCTGAGCGTGATGTGCGATGAGACCGACGCTGCCTTTAAAGGGATTGACGGGACAGGAGGTAGTACGCGTGCCTTCCGGAAAGAGCAACAGATGACTGCCACCAGCAACCTCCTGGGTTGCCTGTTGCACCATGCGACGCACCGGTTCATTTCGAATGTAGCGCGCCAATCGGGCGCCGACACCGAGGAAAATATTGTTCATCAGATCGGCTTTAAGCACGCAGGCGACATTCGGTAAGCGTGAAATGACCATCACGGCATCCAGTAGGCTCGGATGGTTGGGCGCAATAATCAGCGGGCGGTCATTGCGTAAGGCATCCAGCGCTTCCAGGTCGAAGCTGAAGCGGCGCGAGGCACTCAGACCGCCGAGGTAAAAGCGAAACACGGCCATGATGATATAGCGCCCCAGCGCACGTCCCCGTCGCTCCGACAGTAGTGGGTAAATAAGCAGCGCAATCGGCGTCCATGCCAGGCAAAGTATCCCCAGCCAGGCGAGGCCGACATACAGCACCAGGTAATCGTAAGCACTCAGCAAGATACGCGATGTGCTGCGCATCAGTTCATCGCTGCGCCGGTTTCATCCACTACGCGGATGTTGTGTTTGCGCATCCGCCAGGCCTTCCAAGTGCGCCTGAAATTGAGCAAGGAAGCGGCGTAATACAGCCCTTTGAAAAACAGCAAGGGGCCATGAATGGGGGTTTTGCCGAACACGTCGCCAGCCAGCACCGATAGCAGTGCCTCCTTCACTCGAAAAACGTTGCGCGGCTCCATGAACATATTGCGCATGGTGGGGTTGGTAACGCGATAAATAAACCAAGAAAATTCCTTCGGACCTATCCGCATGATGTTGTCGAATTTTTTCAAAGCAGCGGCCGCCTGCTGTGGGTGGCGCAGGCAGGTGTCCACGGCGTCGGCGCCAGCGAAGGCGCTCTGCATGGCCAGCATCACACCCGAAGAAAACACCGGGTCAATAAACGTGTAGGCGTCGCCCAACAGCAGATAATTGCTGCCATGAGTGCGGTCACATACGTAGGAAAAATTACCGGTGCCTTCAACAGGTGACGCCAGTTGCGCGTGTTGCAGCCGCTCACGCAAGGGCGCGCACAAGGCTATCGTTTCCAGCAAAAACTGCTCCAGTGATTTTTTGTTGCGCGTTTTCAGGTAATACGGCCAGGCCACCGCACCGACGCTGGTGGTGCCGTCGGCCAGCGGGATATACCAGAACCAACCGTGCTCGAACCAGAATATGGTGATGTTGCCAGCGGCTTTGCCGTCCTCGCGCTTCGCCCCCGAAAAATGTGCGTAGATGGCAGCACTATTGTGTTTCTTGTTGCGCTGCTTGGCTTTGAAGCGATTGCCCAGAAACGTATCTCGCCCGGAAGCATCCAGTACAAAACGCGTATGCACGGTCTCGATGCTCCCGTCCTCGTGACGGGCTTGCACTTGTGCGCCGGCATTGTCGGGTAAAAAATTGACGTCCTGTACCTGGCAGCCTTCTACTACGCGGGCATTTTTTTTGCTGGCGTTGCGGATCAGAATTTCGTCAAACTCGGCGCGGCGCACCTGGTAGGCCATGGGCATGGATTTATCCATGGCATCCGCAAATTCGAATTTCTGTATGTGATCATGCCAAGGCGAGACAAATTCTGCGCCCCATTTTTCCATACCGATGGCCTTGACGGCATCGGCAACCCCTAGCTTTTCCAAAAGCGGTAGATTTGCCGGGAGCAGCGACTCCCCTATGTGAAAACGCGGATGGTGCGCTTTTTCGAATAGGGTTACGCGGTAACCTCGCTCGGCCAGCAGGGCAGCGGCGGTCGCGCCGGCCGGCCCGCCGCCGATTACCAACACATCGCAGTCAGAAGCACGGGCGGCGAGTTCTGCGGAAAGAGTGTTCATCGCTAAGCTTGCCGGTTACTCATGTCCGCGAATTGTATCGTATCGCCTCCCCTTAGCTGTTCCTTCAGAAGACGGGCAAGCGCAGGAACTCGGTGATCGTTTGTAGTGGTGCCCGGAGCGGGAATCGAACCCGCATGGCCTTGCGGCCGAGGGATTTTAAGTCCCTTGCGTCTACCAATTTCGCCATCCGGGCGATGGGCGGGAAATATTGGAGGCGGGGAAGGGAATCGAACCCTTCTAGACGGCTTTGCAGGCCGCTGCATAACCACTTTGCTACCCCGCCGCGGTTTGACCGGGCGTCCAACTCGTGCATCGAAGACAACAAAAGGGGAAAACGGACTTTCGGGCTATGACGTTGACGTGCTTGCTGCCGTCTTAGCCGAAAACTTCGTTTTCCCCCGGAATACTGGAGCGGGAAAGGAGGCTCGAACTCCCGACCTCAACCTTGGCAAGGTTGCGCTCTACCAACTGAGCTATTCCCGCGAAACAGGCGTGCATTATAGCGGCGCGGCCTCATGTGTCAAGGGCGCTCAGCCATGTGCGGCCAGGCCATTTTCAAATAATAGCCCATGGACCAAAGCGTGAGCAACGCCGACAGATAGATCAACCAGGAGCCGACTTGCTGCGGTAAAAACCAGGGCAAGGGATCATGAAATAAGAGCATGGGTATAGCGACCATTTGACTCACTGTCTTGATTTTACCCAGCATGGAAACCGCCACGCTCGTGGCCGCCCCAATTTGCGCCATCCATTCGCGCAGTGCCGAGATGGCGATCTCGCGCCCAATAATGATGAAGGCAATCACCGTATCCACCCGGTCCAGCTGCACCAGCATGATCAATGCCGCCGCCACCATGAGTTTGTCCGCGACGGGATCCAGGAAGGCGCCGAAGGCCGAGGTTTGTCCCAGCGTACGTGCCAGATAGCCGTCAAGCCAGTCAGTGAGTGCGGCGATGACGAAAATAATCGTCGCGGCCAAATTTTGTTCCGCCGGCGCAAGCCAATGGTGTGGGAAGTAAAAAACGCCCACGAACAAGGGGATCATGACGATGCGGCCCCAGGTTAACAATATTGGTATGTTGATCGGCATCGTCGGCTCTAAGTAAGAAGCAGGTCTAATGCAGTAGATTGTAAATCTGTTCGGCCAGTTTGCGACTGATTCCTTCCACGCGGCACAGATCTTCGATGGTCGCCGCTACCACGCCTTGCATGCCGCCAAACTGCGCCAGCAGTTTTTTGCGACGTGCGGCGCCGACGCCCGGGATGTCTTCGAGGCGCGATTGCCCGCGCGTTTTGGCGCGGCGGGCACGGTGCCCGGTAATGGCGAAACGGTGCGCCTCGTCGCGGATTTGTTGAATCAGATGTAACGCCGGATGATTTGCGGGCAAATGGAGCGGTTCATCAGTGTTCCAAAGCAGCAAAGTTTCCAAGCCGGGCTTGCGATCCTCACCTTTGGCAACGCCCACAGTAGGCAGATGGCCCAGCCCCAGTTCTTCCAATACGCCCCGCCCTACGGCGAGCTGGCCTTTGCCGCCGTCGATGAGTATCAAATCCGGGCAGACGCCCTCCCCGGCGGCCAGTTTTCCATAGCGTCGCTCCAGCACTTGGCGCATTGCGCCGTAGTCGTCGCCGGGTGTAATGCCGGCAATGTTGTAGCGGCGGTACTCACCGTTGCGCATGACACCATCGACACAGATCACGCAGGATGCAACCGTGGCTTCTCCCATGGTGTGGCTGATGTCAAAACACTCGATGCGTCTGAGCGGCTCCGTCAAACCGAGCGCCAATTGCAACTGCGACAGGCGCTCTTCGGCGCTGGACCGCGCCTGCGCCTGCGCCTGCAGCGCCTGTAGTGCATTTTTCTCGAGAGTCGCTACCCAAGCGCGTTCCATCTCGTTGTGGGGGAGCGAAACAGCGACGTGCCTGCCTGCGATCAGTTCCAGCACAGCCTCGCAGCCTTCGGGTGCCTCGATATTCAGCAAAATGCGCGGCGGTGCGGGATGGTGGGCATAGTGCTGCTCTAAAAAAGCCGTGATGGCATCGGCCAGGGTGCAGCCTTGGGCATTCTGCGGAAAGTGCGGGTGATCGCCGAGATGACGCCCTGCCCTCACAATGGCGTGATTGATGACCACCATGCCCTGCTCCGCTACGGCCGCGACGATATCGACGTTCGTGTCCTTAGCGCTTTCAACGTACTGCCGGTGCAACACGCGCTGTAATGCGCGGACCTGATCGCGCAACGCGGCGGCCTGCTCGAAATGCAGGGCCGCGGCCGCGGCGTGCATGCCTTCGGTCAGACCATTGATGACATCGCCATGACGCCCTTTGAGGAACATTTCGGCAAGATGAACCTGTTTGGCGTAATCGTCGGCGGAAATCAGCTCGACGCAGGGCGCGCTGCAACGATGGATTTGATGCAGCAAGCAAGGCCGAGAGCGGTTCTGATAAACCGAATTCTCGCAGGTACGCAGCAAAAAAATGCGCTGGAGCAAATGGATGCTTTCGCGTACGGCATAAACATTCGGAAAGGGGCCGAAATAACGGGCACCTTTGGTGAAAGCGCCGCGATGGAAGGCAATTCGCGCACAGGCGTCGCCTGATAACGCGATGTATGGGTATGACTTATCGTCACGAAACAGAATATTGAATTTCGGCGCCAGACTTTTGATGAGGTTGTTCTCGAGGATGAGGGCCTCCGCCTCGGAGCGCGTTGCGGTCACCTCAACCTTTTCGACCTGCGCCACCATAAGCTTGATGCGAGGGCTGAGATTGGTCTTCTGGAAATAGGAGGCAACGCGCTTCTTCAGGACGTTGGCCTTGCCTACATAGAGCACGTCGCCTGCCGCATTCAACATGCGGTAGACCCCCGGTTCGTTGGGCAAAGACTGAATCAAGGCCTTGCTGTCTATCATGGATAATTGAGGTCAGTGCGAATCGACTGGAACACGGCGGCGAAAGAGTCTGCGGTCAGTCGACGCGTCTGTGTGTTGTAGCGGCTGCAATGATAGCTGTCGTGAAGTAAACGGCCATCCGGCAATTCATGCCGTGCGGCGTGGCCGAACGCATACGCTGTGCGTCGCAGGTTCAGCGCCATCAACACGGCCTGATGGGCAATTTGACCTAACGCCAGGATGACGCGCACCTCCGGTGCAGCCTCCAATTCCTGCTTGAGATAGCTATTGCATTGCCGGATTTCGCCGGTCTCGGGCTTGTTTTGTGGCGGTAGACATTTCACCGCGTTGGTTATACGGCAGTCCAACAAACGCAGGCCATCGTCGGCGGAAACCGCGACGGGCTGGGTCGCAAAACCAAAGCGATGCAACGTAGCGTAGAGCAGGATGCCGGCGTGGTCGCCGGTGAATGGCCTGCCGGTGCGGTTGGCACCGTGCATGCCGGGGGCCAGGCCAACGATCAACAGGCGGGCTCGAGTGTCGCCGAAGGGCACGACGGGTAGCGCATGATAATCGGGTCGCTCGCCTCGGACTTCTTCCA
The DNA here is from genome assembly GCA_038322845.1 of Gammaproteobacteria bacterium. Taxonomy (GTDB): domain Bacteria; phylum Pseudomonadota; class Gammaproteobacteria; order Burkholderiales; family Rhodocyclaceae; genus Desulfobacillus. The sequence goes on along the minus strand of JBBQGH010000024.1, from coordinate 9,438 downwards.
AAAAGCTTGCCAGCCGAGGGCAAGCGCGGCATGCGAGCAAGGACGGTGTTGATGCGGCGGAGGACACTATCCTTCCAAAGACTTAAGCGTTCCTACTGCCTGACGATAGGCATCGTCCGCGCGCAGCGCCAACCATGATGGCGCGGGCAAGGTGGGCAACAAGGCTTGCAAGCGGTCGGCGCTGGTAGCCGAAAAATCCGGCTGCCAATTCGCTAGCAGTTGCCGCGCTGCGATCGCGTTGTTGCAGACCAGCACCATATCGCACCCTGCCGAGACGGCGGCTAGCGCACGCTCTATGATGCCGCCGGCGACGCTCGCGCCTTCCATGCTCAAGTCATCACTGAATATCACGCCGCCGAAATCCAGTTCTCCCCGCAGCATTTCTTGCAGCCAGTAGGAAGAGAATCCAGCTGGAGAGTGGTCAATTTTGTCGTAGATTACATGCGCCGGCATAACGGCGGCTAGCCCCAGGCGGCGATGCTCGCGGTAGGGCGCCATGTCTTCGGCAAGCTCCGGCATGGGCCGACTATCAATGGGTATCGCATGGTGCGAATCTGCGGTGACATAGCCATGCCCCGGAAAATGCTTGCCCGCATTTGCCATGCCGGCGCGGCTCAAACCGGCGATCAACGCGGCCGCCAGTTCGATGACGATGGCGGGGTCGCGGTGAAATGCGCGGTCACCGATGACTGCGCTGCAACCGTAATCGAGGTCCAATACGGGGGTAAAGCTCAAGTCGACACCGGAGGCGCGCAGTTCCGCGGCGAGCACGAAGCCCAACGCTTCGGTGGTCGTTTTGGCCTGCTCCGCATCACATTCCCACAACTCCCCGAGCCGGCGCATGGGAGGTAAGCGCGTATAGCCCTCGCGAAAGCGCTGCACGCGCCCGCCTTCGTGATCGACCGCGATGAGGAGCGGCGGCTGGCGCAGGGAATGGATTTCCGTCGTCAACGCGCAGACTTGTTCGATAGAGAAGAAGTTGCGCGTAAATAAAATCACGCCCCCCACCAGTGGATGGGCAAGTAAAGCTCGCTCTTCGGCGGTCAGGCGTGGCCCTGCTACATCCAGCATGACCGGCCCCAAGGGCATGGCGAGACTCATACTTTCTCCGCGGGGCCGTGCACTTTTTCGGCAATCACGAAGGCGACGGCCGTGCCGGCTTCGTCACTGATACTGAGATGAATTATCAGTTCGCGTTCGGCAAGCCAGGCGGCTAGCGGGGGTGCGCAAACCACGCTGGGGCGCCCGATTTCATCATGGGTCACGGCAATGTTATGCAGTGTGGCGGGCGCTCTTAACCCCAGTCCCAAAGCCTTGCCCAAGGCTTCTTTAGCGGCAAAACGCTTGGCCAGGTAGGCTGCCGGCTGAGTAGCGGTTTCAAAACCGGCCATTTCGGCAGCGGCGAGAATTCTTTCAGCAACGCGCTGGCCATGCCCTTCGAGCATGCGCTCTAGGCGTTCTATCACGACGATGTCGGTACCGATGCCGAAGATCATGACTGGCGCGCCTTGAGCATGAGTTGCTTCATGCGTCGCACGGCCTCAGGCCAGCCGCTAAATACCGCTTCGGCGACGATTGCGTGGCCGATGTTAAGTTCGGAGAATTCTGGCATGGCGGCAATAGCGGTGACGTTGTCATAATGTAAACCATGGCCGGCGTTGACGCGTAAGCCCAAGCCCTTTGCGAACTTTGCGGCGGAATTGATGCGGCCCAGTTCTGCACTTATTTCGTCGGCTTCGCGGGCGTCCGCATATCGACCAGTATGGATTTCGATGACGGGCGCGCCACAGGCGTAGGCTGCGTCGATCTGGGTCGTATCGGCATCGATGAAGAGTGAGACGCGTATGCCCGAGGCGGCCAGCTTGGCGCAGGCGGCATGCACACGGTCGAAACCGCGCACCACATCAAGGCCGCCTTCGGTGGTCAGCTCCTGTCGACGCTCCGGCACCAGACAGACATCCTGCGGCTGGATGCGCAGAGCAAATGCGATCATCTCGTCAGTGACAGCGGCTTCGAGATTCATGCGCGTCCGGATTTGCCCGCGTATCGCCACGACATCGTGTTTCTGGATGTGGCGGCGGTCTTCACGCATGTGCAGGGTAATGACATCCGCACCATGCTCTTCCGCCAGCAACGCGGCGCGCAGTGGATCGGGATAGTAGGTGCCGCGCGCCTGGCGCAGCGTGGCGACGTGGTCGATGTTGACTCCCAACTCAATCACAGTTCTTGTAGCTCCTTGAAGACTCGGCGCGAGCTCAAGGGCTGGCCGCCAAGATAGTGGTTGATCAACATGCGCATCAATTGCTTGGCTTGCGCCAATGTTTCCGCCTCGCTGAAATCATCTCGCGCTAGAGCGAGCAGCGCACGACCCGTGAATAGCGGGGTGTCAGCGGACGACGAGGATGAAGATGAAGAGCCAGCTTCGACCGGACCACGCTCTATGGCCCAGATGTAGCGCTTGTCTGCCACCACGGGGCGTTCACCACCCGCTTCCAAGTCCAAGGTCAAACCGTAACCCAGCTCCCGCAGCAGGGTGATTTCAAATCGGCGCAAAGATGCCTGGCTGGTGTCGCCGAAGGCCAGCGCGCGCACTGCCTCGGCATAGGCGTCGTAGAGCGCGGGATGAGCATCCTCGCGCGGCAGTAGCTTCATCAGCAACTCGTTCATGTAATAGCCCAGCAGCAGGGCGTGGGCTTGCAACAAAGGCTGCCCGCCCACCCATTCCAGCTTGGCCAGCGTGCGCATTTCGCCTTGCCCGAACCAGCCCAGTTCTAGTGGTTGAAAGGCCATGAGTTGCCCGCGCACTGCGGAGCGCGGCCTACGTGCGCCACGTGCCATCAACGCAACGCGACCGTGCTGGCAGCTAAACACCTCGACGATGAGACTGGTCTCGCTAAATGGATAGCTGTGCAAGACGTAGGCCGCCTGCCCATCGACGCGGCTTTTGCCGGTGTTGGACGACATGGCTCAATCGTACCCCAAACTTTTCAGGGCGCGCTCGTCGTCGGCCCAACCACTCTTGACCTTGACCCAGACTTCCAGAAACACCTTTCCGCCGAATAAAGTTTCAAGGTCGTGCCGCGCTTCACTGGCAATGACTTTCAGCTGCTCGCCGCCTTTGCCGATGACGATGCCTTTGTGTCCGGGCTTATCGACGATGATGGCGGCGTTGATGTGCCGCAGATTACCCTCGGTCTGGAAGCGCTCGATCTCCACTGTCATACCGTAAGGCAACTCGTCGCCCAGCCGGCGAAACAATTTCTCCCGGAGAAACTCGGCAGTGAGAAATCGCTCGCTACGATCGGTGATCTCATCCTCACCGAACATCGGCGCGCCCAGTGGTAGATAGCCGCCGGCGGCTTGGAGGAGCTCTTTGTCGCCTATGCCGCGGTCCGCGCTAATCGGTACTACCTCGGCGTAGGGATGTAGCGCGGACGTTTCTGCAATAAACGGCAGCAACGTAGCCTTGTCTTTGATCTGATCGATTTTGTTGATGACCAGGATGACCGGCCGGTCAGTCGGCAACAGGGGCAGTATGCTGCGATCGGCATCGCTGAATCGGCCGGCCTCCACCATGAAGAACACCACATCCACGTCGGCCAGCGTTTGCGTCACGCTGCGGTTCATGAGGCGATTCAGTTCGTTTTTGTGCGTGGTCTGGAAACCAGGTGTGTCGACGAAAATGAACTGATGTTTCTCTGTCGTGAGAACGCCATTAATGCGATGGCGTGTAGTCTGGGCCTTGCGTGACACTATGCTGATCTTGTGGCCAACCAGGCGGTTCAGCAGCGTGGATTTGCCCACATTGGGCCGGCCTACGAGGGCGACGTAGCCACAATGGAAGTCAGGAGAGTCCATCATGGCGCGCCGATACGCTCCAACGCTTGCTTTGCGGCCTCTTGTTCGGCCATACGCCGACTGGCGCCTCGACCGGTCGAAGTGATGCCGATGTCCACGATGTTGCACTCGACTTCAAATTCCTGGGCATGCGCCTCACCGCGAGTGGTACGCAACTGGTATTGCGGCAACGGCAGGTGGCGGCCTTGTAAATATTCCTGCAACACCGTTTTTGCGTCCTTGCCGGAATGGGTGGGATCCAGCTTGGCAAGATGCGCGGCATAGAGCTTTAGTATCACCTCTCGGGCGCGTTCGAAACCGCCATCCTGAAACACCGCACCTATCACGGCTTCAAGCGCATCGGCAAGTATGGATGGGCGACGAAAACCCCCGCTCTTCATCTCGCCTTCGCCCAAGCGGAGCTGCGCGCCTAGGCTTAGCGCTTGGGCAATTTCAAACAAGGTTTCCTGGCGCACCAGATTCGCGCGCAAGCGAGAGAGATCCCCTTCGCGCACATCACCATAACGCTCATAGAGCGTTTCGGCGATAACGCAATTCAGCACGCTGTCGCCGAGAAACTCCAGGCGCTCATTATGTTTGACGCCAAAACTGCGATGCGTCAAAGCTTGTTGCAGGCGGTCTCGGCTGATAAAGACATAACCGATCGCACGTTCGATCGCCGGAAGTTCCATTCAAACTCGAAGTCAGTCGGCGACGGCGGGCTTGTTGGATGCGCTGCTGCCGGCGTAGTCGATGATCAGGCTCACGTTACCAGCAAGAGGGATCTTTTTGGAATAGGCGAAGCTGATGACAACCTCGTTGCCATCCTTGGATACATCCAAGTCTTCAGCGCCAATACTGGAGGTTTCATCGATAGTAGCCGCTGCGGAGTATGCTTTCCTGATCTCGGCAACGGAAGTACCGGGGGGACTGCTGCTCGCTATCTTCTTGATATTCTTTTGGAGGGTGAAGTATTCGATTACCGAGGGAACGATCTTCATACCTACGATAGCCACGCCTATCACCAACGCGCCGACTATCAATAGCCCGATTAAGCTCACGCCATTCTGCTTTTTCATTTTCACCCCCTTACTTGAAGCCGCCGATGCGCCGCAAGTCACCGAAGTTGAACCAGATAAAAAATGCCTTGCCGACGATGTTCTCGTCCGGCACGAAACCCCAAATCCGACTGTCGCTACTCGCATCGCGGTTATCACCCATCATAAAGTAATGGCCCGCTGGCACCTCACACACCACACCCGAGCTATTGTAAATGCAATTGTCGCGCTGGGGGAACTGCATGGCTTGGCTGACAAAAGCCGGCGCATCGTTGTCCAGCAGGATGCTGTGCTCGACCTCTCCTAGCTTCTCGGTGTAACGCGCCTGGTAATAAAGCTTTTCGGGATGCAGGTAGTCCTTGTCGCGTACAGTCTTGATCTCCTCGCCGTTGATGGACAGCCGCTTATCCTGGTAAGCCACCTTGTCACCAGGCAACCCGACTACCCGCTTGATGTAATCCAGGGAGGGATCTTGCGGATAGCGAAAAACCATTACGTCACCCCGCTGCGGCTTGCCTACCTCGATCACCTTCTTGTTGATGACTGGCAGGCGGATGCCATACGCGTATTTGTTGACGAGTATGAAGTCCCCCACCAGCAAGGTAGGAATCATGGAACCAGAAGGAATCTTGAACGGCTCCATGAGAAACGAGCGCAACAGAAAAACCGCCAGAATGACAGGGAAAAAACTCGCGCCATATTCCACCCACCAGGGGTCTTTGGCATCGGGTCCCCGGCGTTTGCGCATAATGGCCACGTCGAATAGCCAGATCCCGCCGGTGGCGAGGGTGAGCAAAAAAAGTATCAAAGCGAAGTTCAAGTTAATTCCCCTATTTGGAGTCCACGCGCAGTACTGCTAGGAAAGCTTCCTGCGGAATTTCAACGTTTCCGACTTGTTTCATGCGTTTTTTGCCCGCCTTCTGCTTCTCTAACAGCTTGCGCTTGCGGGAAATATCGCCACCGTAACATTTTGCCAGCACGTTCTTGCGCAACGCCTTGATATTCTCGCGTGCGATGATATGCGCTCCGATGGCGGCCTGAATAGCGACGTCGTACATCTGGCGTGGAATTAGCTCGCGCATTTTTGCCGCCAGCTCACGACCGCGGTAAGGGGCGTTGGCGCGATGGCCAATCACCGACAAGGCGTCCACCCTTTCGCTATTGATGAGGATGTCGAGCTTCACCACATCCGCCGAGCGGTATTCCTTAAAATCGTAATCCAGCGAAGCGTAGCCGCGCGAAACGGACTTCAATTTGTCGAAGAAGTCCATGACGACCTCCGCCATGGGCATATCATAAGTCAGCATGACTTGACGACCGTGGTACTGCATATTGACTTGGGAACCGCGCTTTTGCTCACAAAGCGTAATCACTGCGCCCAGATAGTCTTGCGGCACGAAAATGGTGGTCGTGATAATAGGTTCGCGGATGTCCTCGATTTTTGAGGGGTCGGGCAACTTGGATGGGTTTTCCACCGTCAGCACCGTGCCGTCCCGCATGACAACCTCATAGACCACCGTCGGTGCGGTGGTAATAAGATCCATGTCGTACTCTCGCTCCAGGCGTTCCTGCACAATTTCCATATGCAGTAAACCCAGAAAGCCGCAGCGGAAGCCGAAGCCCAAGGCTTGCGATACTTCCGGCTCGTAGTGCAGTGAGGCGTCGTTGAGCTTGAGCTTCTCAAGGGCATCGCGCAGATTATCGTATTGGTTGGCTTCGATAGGATAAAGACCGGCGAACACCTGCGGCTTGATCTCCTTGAAGCCGGGCAAAGATTCCGCCGCCGGACGCTCAGCCAGCGTCAAGGTGTCACCCACTTTGGCCGCTTGCAACTCTTTGATGCCGGCAATGACGAAGCCGACCTCGCCGGCCGACAGTGCATTGCGCGACAGCGACTTCGGCGTAAACACACCAACCTGTTCGCAGAGGTATTGCGTGCCGGTCGACATGAAAACTACCTTATCCTTGGGGCGCAGGACGCCGTCGACCACACGCACCAGCATCACCACCCCGACGTAGTTATCGAACCACGAGTCGATGATCAACGCCTTGAGCGGCGCATCCGGGCTGCCTTTGGGCGCGGGTATGCGGACTATGAGGGCTTCGAGGATGTCCTCCACCCCGAGGCCGGTTTTGGCACTGGCCAGCACCGCCTCGGTGGCGTCAATGCCTATAACATCCTCGATCTCCTGCCGGGCGCGCTCCGGGTCGGCGGCCGGCAGATCGATTTTGTTGAGCACCGGCACCACTTCGACACCCTGTTCGAGCGCCGTGTAGCAGTTGGCAACGGTTTGCGCCTCGACGCCCTGCGACGCGTCGACCACCAGCAGCGCGCCTTCGCATGCTGCCAGGGAACGCGACACCTCATAGGAAAAGTCGACGTGGCCGGGGGTATCGATCAGATTGAGGTTATAGGTCCTGCCATCGCGCGCACGGTATTGCAAGGCGGCGGTTTGTGCCTTGATAGTGATGCCGCGCTCACGCTCAATGTCCATCGAATCGAGCACCTGGGCGCCCATTTCGCGTTCGGACAAGCCGCCGCAAAGCTGGATAATGCGGTCCGCCAGCGTCGATTTGCCGTGGTCAATGTGCGCGATGATGGAGAAATTGCGGATATGCTGCATAAATAAAAAAGGGTGCCGTAAAGCACCCTTGATGGTATTTCGGTGGCGTTCGGAAAGGCAGAATTTTACCGTAGATTCAGCAAATAAGCACGAACAGCCGGGGTGTCGAGCTGATAATGGCAGAGCTCCCGACCGTCGATTACCAGTACCGGAACACGCTCGCCATAACACGCCTCAAACTCCGGTCGCTCGTCCACATCAATCACCTCCATACCGAAACCGAATTCCTCGCGCAAAGGCTGCAAGGCGGCCAGCATCTCGTCGCACAGATGACACCAGGCGCGGCTATAAACCGTCAGCTGCCTTACGTCGTTCTCACCTCTTGGCTCATTCATCACTCACTTATCACCAAAGCCGCGCAGCGTGATATAGGTCTGCATATCGCCACGGCGCACCAGCAAGGTGATGGTTGCGTTCTTGTCCAGTTGTGCCAACTGCTTACTAAACTGCTCTACTGACTTCAGGTCCGAGCTAACGCCTTTATGCACCAGCGCAAGAATAACGTCGCCGGGACGCAGTTCGGCGCGCGCCGCGCTGCCACGTACATCTTCGACGATGAGACCGCCACTGACCTTCAGCTCCTTCTTCTGTTCCGCCGTCAGCTCATTCAGAACCAGACCGAGTTTGTTGGCTGCCACCTCGGCCGGTTTACTCGAATGCGCCCCCCCGGTCGCCGTCTTTTCTTCCGGAATTTCCGCTACGGTGACCGTCAATTCTTTGATGTTCCCTTTGCGCCAGACTTGCAGCCCTGCTTTGCCACCGGGATGGGTTGCGCCCACGATACGCGGCAAGTCGCTGGAAGAATTGACCGTTTTGCCATCGAACTTAAGGATTACATCACCCGGTTCGACGCCCGCTTTCTCCGCCGGCCCACCCTTTTCAACTGCGCTGACCAGTGCGCCGGATGTCTTTGTTAGACCAAAGGAATCGCCCAGTTCCTTAGTGACTTCCTGTATTACCACGCCGATACGGCCGCGGCTGACATGGCCCGTGGCGCGCAGCTGGTTTTGTACCTCCATGGCAACGTCCATGGGAATGGCGAAGGCCAATCCCATATAGCCACCGGTACGGCTATAGATCTGCGAATTGATACCCACCACTTCGCCGTGCAGGTTAAATAGCGGCCCGCCCGAATTGCCGGGATTGATGGCCACATCGGTTTGAATGAACGGCACGTAATTTTCCTGCGGCAGTGAGCGGCCTTTAGCGCTAACAATACCCACCGTCGCCGAACTGTCAAACCCAAACGGCGAACCTATCGCCAAAACCCATTCGCCGACCTTGAGTTTGTTCGGATCGCCCAGGGTCACCTTGGGCAACCCCGTAGCGTCGATCTTGATCAGCGCGATATCCGTGCGCTTGTCGGCCCCGATGACCCTCGCCTTGTATTCACGCTTATCGTTGAGTTTAACGACCACTTCATCGGCCGCATCGACCACATGGGCGTTGGTCAAAATATAGCCATCGGCGCTGATAATAAAACCCGATCCCAAAGACTTGTTCTGAAACTCCCTAGGCGGTACGCCTGGGCCGCCGGGCTGTCTGGGCATAAAGCGACGGAAGAAATCGAACATGGGATCGTCTTCATCCATGTCCGGCATTTGCGCGGTCATCCGATTAGTGTGCAAGGTTTGCGTGGTGCTGATGTTCACAACGGCCGATCCATTTTTTTCGACGATATCCGTAAAGTCGGGCAGATCCTTGCCTTGAGCATTGACGTTGAGCGTGAACAGCGTAACGAAAAATAAAAATAAAAATTTCCGTAGCATCGACAGCCTCGGCGGTTTCAATGACCAAGTGCAAAAAGTGACGCGTGATGATGTTTGAAATCAAAAGCGTCTGGAGTAAACAATTCTGCTGGACATTTAAAGCCGAGGGATTTTCGCGGGCGAGTGTTCAACTGCCAAGCAACTGCATCC
>JBBQGH010000023.1:0-44630 GCA_038322845.1 Gammaproteobacteria bacterium | reverse complement strand
GCCATAGACGAGCGCCACCTTGAAGAACCCCACCTGCCCGCCGCCGAAAACCTCCACCAGCTTCAGCATTCCAAACGCCACCACCATGCCCGCCGCCGCCTGCAGCACCAGGCGGAAAGCGGCCAGCGTACTGCGCTCGGCGCTGTCTTCGGTCATCGCCGCCGACAGTGCCAGATAGGGCATGTAAGAGACCGTGTACACGGTGCGGAAGACGAGGTGCACGCCGAGCGCGTAGATGACAAGCGCGGTGCCGGTGAGCGCCGTCGGCAGGAAGATCAGTGCCCAGGCCAGCCCCAGCGGAATTGCCCCCCACAACAGATAGGGCCGGTAGCGCCCCCAGCGGCTGTTGGTCCGATTGGCGATGGCACCCATCATAGGGTCGATCAGCGCGTCCCAGACGACGGCTGCGCCGAATACCCAACCCGCCGTGGCTGGCGACAGTCCCAGCACGTCCGTGTAGTAGTAGAGGAGAAACTGGCTGGCAGCGAGGAACAGCAGGCCAAAGCCGAAATCGCCGACGCCGTAACCGAGTTTGCGTCTTACAGGGAGGCGTGCCGCGACGGGCGCGGGCGCACTCGAATTGGAAGCAGGGGCGGGAGCGGCAGGTGTTGCCATCAGTTTCTCCGGGCAGATCAGCGAAGGTTAAAAGGCGTAACAAAAAAAGTTTAAAGGGCCAATCTCAAAAATTTTTTGGATCGGCTTGCCAGCCGAGCATAACAATAAATAGCCCGCCATTTGGCGGGCTTTGGTTTTGGACGCGCTTGCGCTTACAGACGCTCAAAAATCCCGGCGATGCCTTGGCCGCCACCGATACACATGGTGACGAGGCCGTAGCGCTTGTTGGTGCGCATCAGTTCGTAGAGACACTTTACGGTAAGGATCGCGCCTGTCGCACCGATAGGGTGGCCCAGCGCCACCGCACCACCGTTGGGGTTGACCTTGGCGGGGTCGAATTCCAGTCCCTTGCTGACGCACAACGACTGCACCGCAAAGGCTTCGTTGGATTCGACAACATCGAGATCGCTGACTTTGAGGCCAGCGCGTGCCAGCGCAATTTTCACAGCAGGAATGGGGCCTTCACCCATGTAGGCAGGGTCCACGCCGGCAATGCCGTAGGAGACCAGTCTCGCCAAGGGTTTCAGGCCGGCCTTCTCTGCGGCCTTGGCTTCCATCAGCACCACGGCGGCAGCGCCGTCGTTAATGCCGGAAGCATTGCCAGCCGTGACCGAACCATCTTTCTTGAACGCCGGCTTCAACTTGGCCAGGCTGTCCATGGTGGTGTCGCCCTTGGGATATTCGTCGGTGTCGAAGATCACCGTGCCTTTGCGGCTTTGCAGTTCGATGGGCAAAATTTGCGATTTGAAATGCCCGGCCGTAATGGCGGCAACGGCCTTTTTCTGGCTATCCACTGAAAACTGATCCTGCTGCTCGCGTGTAAAGCCCCATTTCGCAGCGATGTTCTCCGCAGTGATGCCCATGTGTACGGTCTCGAAGGGATCGGTCAGCGCGCCTACCATCATGTCGATAAGCTTGGCGTCGCCCATGCGTGCACCCCACCGTGCGGCTGGCATGAGATAGCCGCCCCGGCTCATAGACTCGGCACCGGCGCCCACGGCGATGTCGGTGTCACCCAGCATGATCATTTGCGCAGCGGACACGATGGCCTGAAAGCCCGAACCGCACAAACGGTTTACGGTCAATGCGCCTGAGGAATGCCCCAGGCCGGCATTAATAGCCGCCACGCGCGAGATATACATATCGCGGGCTTCGCCGTGAATGACGTTGCCCAGCACCAATTGGCCAACTTGCGCGGGATCCACTTTTGCGCGAGCTATCGCCTCCTTGATGACGCGCCCCGCCAAATCGCTAGGCGCGATGTCTTTCAACGCACCACCGAAACTGCCGATGGGTGCGCGCACGCCGCTGACGACTACAACTTCTCTATTTGTACTCATGATTCATTCCTTCCCACACCTACAATTCAGCGGCCAACCCAGTTGGCAATACCCAACAGGGCCAACAGCAAGAGGCAGAGCAATAACGTGCGCCACACCAGCCCGATTCCGCTCTGCATAAAGTCAGCGTCGGCCTCCTCGCCTAATCCGAGTTCGGGCCGGTCTGTGACCTCGCCCGATTCCATTACCGGCATGCCTAATCTCACGCCGAGTGCGCCAGCACCACTGGCCAAGAGTATACCCGCCCCCGTTCCCCCTGCCGCCACCGGCCAGCGCGCCGACTGGGTACGCCAGCAATAGATGGCGTCCTCGAAGTCGCCGACGATGGCGAAGGCCGTAGCGGTAATGCGCAGCGGCAGCCAGTCGATGATGTAAAAAGCCCTCGCGGCAAAGCGACCAAAGGCGCCGAACTCGGCGTCCCGCGCGGCACCCCAGCGACGCGCGAAAAAATCAGCAAGGCGATAGAGCAAAGCGCCCGCGGGCCCTATGGGCAGCAAGAAACAGAGCACCACGGCGAACACGTGGCGATGGGAAGCGATGATGGCCTCTTCGATGGCTAAACGCGCAATCTTGCTGGCACTCAAGCCATCCGCCGAACGGCCACGCCATTCACCCAGCAAGGAACGCGCGCGATCAGTCTCGCCCATGCGCAGCGCTAGATGAATGTCGGTGTAGTAATGGCTGAACTGGCGGAAGCCCATAGTGAGGTAGAGCACGCCCACATTGAGCAGTAGAGCCAGCAACACGTTGACGTAGAGCAGCAGGTAGTACAACGCCGCACACAGCGCCACCGGGAGCATCACCGCCAAGAACCAGGCGACCGTGCCGTGGCGCTCCTGGCCATCATTGAAATGCCGTTCGTAGAATGCCGCGTAACGGAGCAGCGGACCGCCGCCGATCTTGCGCTCTGCGAGCGGATGCAACTGCTCTAGCAGCAGCGCAAAAATGAGAGAGAGAATGGTCATGCCGAGCGAAGCGAAAAAAACCGGCGCTTATTCTGGTTTTCTGAAGGCTTGAAGATACCACATCACCTAGCTAGCGGCTCGACGTAGCCGGTATTAGTCAGTTACGAGTCCGCTACACCAAAAAGCAGTTGTTGGAAACTCACTACCATGCCTGCCGTGGCGCCCCAAATGTAATAGCCTTCATAAGGCATGGCGTAGTAATGGCGCAGCGTGCCGCTTATTTCCGAGCTGTGGCGTTGATGGTTACGCGGATCGAGCAGGAATCCTAGCGGCGTTTCGAAAACAGCGGCCACCTCGAATTCATCCAGGCGCAGCTCGAAGGGCGGCGTTACCAGCGCCACGACTGGCGTGATGAGAAATCCAGTGACGGTGCGGTATTCCGGCAGCATGCCCAAAACCTCAATATGAGCGCGCGACAAGCCGATTTCCTCTTCGGTCTCGCGCAAGGCGGTCATTGCCGGAGAACCATCCGCCACCTCGTAGCGCCCGCCAGGAAAGGACACTTGTCCGGCGTGATCGTGCAGATGATCGGTGCGCTGCGTGAATAACACGGTCAAGCCTTCGTCACGCAACACGATGGGAATCAGTACGGCAGCGGGCACTAGTTCACCGGGCGCCCCGTCCTCGACGGAGGGCACCGATCGGGCTGGCGCGACCGGCTCGGCGAAACGCTGCCGCAGCCAATCGGCAGAGGGAACAACGGGGACTGTCAAATCGTTCACAACTTTTCAATAGCGCTTGCGCAAAGTCATGGTCTCGCCATCGCGCTTCATTTCCATGCGACTTAAAAAGCTCATGCCCAATAGGACTACCGGTAAATCGATGTTATGCACGGCGGCATCGACGTCGTTCAAGGTCACATCGCCCACCTTCACCGTATTGAGCTTCACGCGCCATACCGGCACCGGCCCGTTGGCGGTCATAGACATGCCGGGCTGGGCTTTGTTGAGATCGATGTTGGCGCGGCGCGCGTCGGATGCGCCCAGCGAAATGAAGGACGCACCGGTGTCGACCAAGAAACGCATCGTTGCACCGTTGACCGTACCTATGGTCGTAAAGTGCCCACCCGGATCAGCGGTAAGATTGATGGTCTGCCCAGCCTGCGTCGCCGCCTCGCTGGAGACCACATGCTGACCGATCAGCAAGCGCTGGCGCTTGCCATCGAATTCTAGCGTCGCCGCGTCCTGCTCGACGGCGATCAGTTTCACGTCGTTAAGCTTGCTACCAATGGAAAGGGTACGCGGGGCCGAACCGTTGATGATCAGCACGGCCTTACCCGGAAACAAGCCCACCAGACCGACTTCGGTGGCAAGTGCGGGTGTGGCGATCATCAGACAGGCGCCAAACACCGCGCTAAAATGTCCCCAACCCACCCCGCCCCGCCGCCATGTCGAGATCAACCGCATCATGAAGCCCATCGCCATATTTCGTCACCTACCCACTGAGGGCCCCGGTTATTTTGCCACATTCCTCGAACGCCACTCGATTCCTTGGGAGTTGGTGGCCATCGACCGATACGACGCTGTGCCCACCAAGCTTAACGGCTATTCCGGGCTGGTCTTTATGGGCGGGCCGATGAGCGTCAACGATTCTTTGCCGTGGATCGCAAAGGAACTGGCGCTGATAAGCGACGCGGTCACCACCGACATTCCGGTGCTAGGCCATTGCCTGGGCGGCCAGCTTATGGCCAAGGCCTTGGGCGGGGTAGTCACAAAAAATGCCGTGAAGGAAATAGGTTGGGGGGCAGTGCAAGTGCCAGAAAACGAGGCCGCTCGTGCCTGGTTCGGCGAATTACGCAGCTTCACTTCATTTCACTGGCACGGCGAAACTTTCAGCCTACCCGCCGGTGCGAAACGCGTGCTGGAAAGCGCCCACTGCGCCAATCAGGGCTTCGTCATGGGCAAGCATCTGGCCTTGCAATGTCATGTTGAAATGACAGAAACAATGATTGATGACTGGTGCAAAGCGGGCACAGAAGAAATCACTGCCAGCCCCGGACCAGCGGTGCAATCCGTAGCGCAAATCAAGAGGGACACTACGCAGAAACTAGCGGAACTACATGTTGTCGCGGATGGCCTTTATACGCGCTGGATCGCCGGTTTAGCGCAGTAAAAAAACATCAGTCGCGGAAATTACCAAACTGTAGTGGCACGTCGGTAATGGATTTTTTCACCAGCGCGATGGCGTCCTGCAACACATCGCGCTTGGCGCCGGTAACGCGCACTTCGTCGCCCTGTATGCTGGCCTGCACCTTGAGCTTGCCGTCTTTCAACAGCTTGACGACTTTCTTGGCCAGCTCGCTGTCGATGCCGACCTTGACCTTGATTTCCTGCTTGACCTTGTTGCCGCTCACTTTGACAACATCGCCGCGCTCCAGACTGCGCACATCTACGCCGCGCTTGGCCAGCTTGGCGGTGAGCACGTCGTAGACTTGATCGAGCTTGAACTCGTCGTCGGCGAAAACCGTTAACAGCTTCTCGCCTTGCTCGATGCGGGCATCCGAGCCTTTGAAATCGAAACGGTTGGTGACTTCCTTGTTGGCCTGGTCGACGGCGTTGCGCAGTTCGACCTGATTGACTTCAGAAACGATATCGAAAGACGGCATGTCACACTCCCGACGACTGCTGCGGATTTACTCCAAGTGACAAATGTAATCCAGGGTCTCGAGCGTTTCAATCTCGAAGCTGCTAGTGCCGGGCACAGAGAATTTCTCGCCGGCGCCGTAAGTCTTCCAGTCGTGTTCGCCCTTGAGCCGGATGCGGCACTTGCCGCCGTTGAGCTCCATAACCTCAGGTGCGCCGGTGTTGAAGGTAAGCTGCGACGGAAAGATCACGCCTATGGTTTTTTTTGTGCCGTCGGAAAATAACACGGTATGACTGACGCATTTCCCGTCGAAGTATAGATTGGCTTTCTTGACGACGCTGACATTGTCAAACTGGCTCATTTTATTTTTTCCTTTCACTTCTTCCTATTTCGGAGGTTAGCGGCAATGCGCATACGCAGCGCGTTGAGCTTGATGAAGCCGCCGGCATCTTTTTGATCGTAGGCACCGGCGTCGTCTTCGAAGGTGGCGATGTTGGGGTCGAACAGTGAATCCGTCTTGGAATCGCGACCGACGACAATGACATTGCCTTTGTAGAGTTTGACGCGCACCCAGCCATTGCAGGACTGCTGAGTCTGGTCGATTAGCACTTGCAACGCGCGTCGCTCGGGCGACCACCAGTAGCCACTGTAGATGAGGTTGGCATAGCGTGGCATGAGGTCGTCCTTTAAGTGCGCGACTTCACGGTCCAGGCACACCGACTCAATGGCGCGATGCGCACGCAGCATAATGCTGCCACCGGGCGTCTCGTAGCAGCCGCGTGACTTCATGCCCACATAGCGGTTCTCAACTAAATCCAATCGACCGATGCCATGCTTGCCGCCGAGTCGGTTGAGTTCGGTGAGCACGGCCGCCGGCGACAGGCGCTTGCCGTTGAGGGCGACGATGTCACCCTGCTGGTATTCGATATCCAGATACTCGGCCTGGTCCGGCGCCTGCTCCGGCGACACCGTCCAGCGCCACATGCTTTCTTCCGCTTCGACCGCCGGATTTTCCAGATGGCGACCTTCGAAAGAAATATGCAGGAGGTTGGCATCCATGGAGTAAGGGCTGCCGCCGGCTTTGTGCTTCATCTCGATGGGTATGCCATGCTGCTCGGCATAGGCAACTAACTTTTCGCGCGAGAGCAAATCCCACTCGCGCCAGGGCGCGATGACTTTGATATTCGGTTCCAGCGCGTAGTAGCCCAGCTCGAAGCGCACTTGATCGTTACCCTTGCCGGTAGCGCCGTGCGACACGGCTTCAGCGCCCGTCTGGCGAGCGATTTCGATCTGGCGCTTGGCGATGAGCGGCCGCGCGATGGAAGTACCGAGCAAATACTCGCCTTCATACACGGCGTTGGCGCGAAACATGGGAAAGACAAAATCGCGCACGAACTCTTCGCGCAGATCGTCGATAAAAATATTCTCCGGCTTGATGCCGAACATCAAGGCTTTTTTGCGCGCCGGCTCGAGCTCTTCGCCTTGGCCGAGATCGGCGGTGAAGGTCACCACTTCACATTGGTAAGTGTCCTGCAGCCACTTAAGTATGACCGAGGTGTCCAGCCCGCCGGAAAACGCGAGCACCGCTTTTTTAATTTGGCTCATTTTGCTTGCCACGATAAATCAAGAATTTACTCGGCCGAGGAGCAGATACTCCATCAAGGCTTTCTGGGTATGCAGTCTATTTTCCGCTTCATCCCACACCACGCTTTGCGGGCCGTCGATCACGTCCGCCGCAACTTCCTCGCCGCGGTGTGCCGGCAGGCAGTGCATGAATACGGCTTGCGAACCCGCCACGCGCATCATGTCCGCGTCGACCTGCCACTCTTCGAAGTCGCGTTTGCGCTCCTCGTTCTCGGCTTCGAAGCCCATGGAGGTCCACACGTCGGTTGTTACCAAATCCGCGCCCCGCACCGCCTCCATGGGGTCGGCGAATTCTTCATAGTGATCGGTGCCGTACAGCCCCGCTCGCTCCGGCTCAACTTCATAGCCGGGCGGCGTAGACACGTGCACATTGAAATCGAAAATTTCTGCGGCTTGCAGCCAGGTGTTACAGACGTTATTCGAATCACCGATCCAGGCCACCGTCTTGCCGCGTATGCCACCTCGATGCTCGATGAAGGTGTAGATGTCGGCGAGTATCTGGCAGGGATGGTATTCGTTGGTCAGTCCATTGATCACCGGCACGCGAGACTGTGCGGCAAAACGCTCGATGATGTCCTGCTCGAAAGTGCGGATCATGACGATGTCACACATGCGTGAGATGACCTGCGCCGCGTCTTCCACCGGTTCGCCACGCCCGAGTTGCGAATCGCGCGTACTGAGAAAAATCGCCGAGCCGCCCAACTGGTGCATGCCCGCCTCGAAAGAAAGCCGCGTACGCGTGCTCTGCTTCTCGAAGATCATGACCAGCGTACGGTCGAACAGGGGATGGTAGGCCTCGTAACGTTTGAACTTGTCCTTGATCCAGCGGGTGCGGGCGAAGACATAGTCCAGCTCGTCGCGGGAAAAATCCTTCAACTTCAGGAAGTGTTTGGGTGCGGCCATGGCGAACCGTCCTAAGACAGAAACTCGCGGATCAGCGGCGACAGTATGGACACCAGTTCGTCAGCGTCGGCGTCGGTGAAAATCAAGGGCGGTAACAAGCGTACCACTGTGTCCGCCGTGACATTGATCAACAGGCCATGATCGAGCGCCCGCTTGACCAGCTCGCTACAAGGGCGATCCAGCTCTATGCCTATCATCAGACCATCGCCGCGTATAGCAACAACCCCATTCAGGCCTTGCAACGCCGCGGCAAAGTCGGCACGCAGCGTGTTGCCCAGCGCCGCGGCGCGCGCCTTGAGACCATCCTCTTCAATCACATCCAACGTGGTCAACGCCGCCGTGCAGGCGAGCGGGTTGCCGCCAAAGGTGGAGCCATGATTGCCGGGTTTGAAGACGCCTGCGGCCTTGCCCGCTACCAGGCAAGCGCCGATCGGTACGCCTGAGCCCAGGCCTTTCGCCAGCGTCATCACGTCTGGATTCACGCCCACGTGCTGGCAGGCGAACCAGTAGCCCGTGCGGCCGATGCCAGATTGCACTTCGTCCAGCATGAAGAGCCAGCCGCGCTCGTCGCAAATGCGCCGCAGGCCTTGCATATATTCGGCGTGCGCAATGTTAATGCCGCCTTCGCCCTGGATGGGCTCAATCAGCAGCGCCGCCACATTCTGGTTGTTCGCCGCGATGTGCTGTACGGCCGCCAAGTCATCGAAGGGCACGCGCACAAAACCGCCCACCAGCGGCTCGAAACCGGCCTGAACCTTGCGATTGCCTGTTGCCGATAGGGTGGCTAAAGTCCGGCCGTGGAAGGCCTGTTCCATAACGACGATGGCGGGTAGGTCGATGCCTTTCTGATGCCCATACAAACGCGCCAGCTTGATCGCCGCCTCGTTGGCTTCGCAGCCCGAGTTACAGAAGAACACCTCGTCCATGCCTGAGATATCGGCAAGACGATCCGAGAGCGCTTCCTGTTCGCGTATGCGATAAATGTTCGAGGCGTGTAGCAGACGACCGGCTTGCTCGGAAATCGCCTTGACCAAACGTGGATGGGCATGGCCCAAGGTGGATACGGCGACGCCAGCCAGGGCATCGAGGTAGCGACGGCCCGCCTCGTCGTAAAGCGAGGCGCCTTGCCCATGGGTGAACGCCAGGGGCAGCCGCGTGTAGGTGTTCATCAGATGAGGCATGGCGGGCTGAAAGACAGGCGTTGCGATTTACCAAGTTACAAATACAAAGGCGGCTTGCGCCGCCTTGTTTGTTGTGAACATATCTTAAGTGAAAAAGCCAGGCTTGTATATATACTCTGCAACATGGCTCGCATTGCCATCTTCAATCAAAAGGGGGGCGTCGGCAAAACGACGACCGCCCTCAATCTCGCTGCCGCGCTGGCGCGTCGCGAGCGCCCGGCTTTGCTCATCGACTTGGACCCGCAGGCCCATCTGTCCGCCATACACGGCAAAGCGCTAGGCGAAGTAGCCAACAGTGTGTTCGCATTTTATAAAGACGAGCGTCCGCTGCGAGATCTGGAAATCGATTGGGCGCCGATCGGTCAGCTGATTCCCGCCCATGCCGAACTGATCAAAGTTGATTCCATATTCGGTAAGGGGCCGACCATCCTAAACCGCCTTAACACCGGCTTGAATACCTGGGCCGCAGAATGCGACGGACGCGACGTGGTGATCGATTGCTGCCCTTTCCTGGGGGTACTTTCCCTCAACGCGCTATTCGCTGCGGATCGGCTATTGGTACCCATCTCTTCGGATTTTCTGGCACTCCACGGCGCCTTGCAACTGGAACGCACACTGCATGCGCTGGAACCGGTTCTCAAGCGCCGTATCGAGCGTCGTTACGTCTTAACCCGCTTTGATCGTCGCCGCAACATGAGCTTTGAAATCCAGAATCGACTGATCGCGCAATTCGGCACGGACGTTTGTGTCACGGTGATCTCGGAAAATGTCGCGGTCGCCGAGGCACCCTCCTGCAATCGCGATATCTTCAGCCACAACGCTGCCTCGCGCGGCGCACAAGACTATGCCGCGCTGGTTGAAGAGCTTTTGAAGCAGGGGTTTCTCTGAGGAATCTGGCGGCGGGCGCCAGGGGTGAGTCTGGGCTAGTCCGGGGACGTTCCCCGGTGTGAGTTCAACGCGTAATCAGCGTCATAACATCCTCATAGGTTGTCACCGGAGCGCCTTTAGAGGTCGGTCGATGGCAAGTCCGTTGAAGGATTTCGCAGCCACGATAAATCTGTAGCAGCTTGCTCTCCGCTTCCGCCGCATCGCGGCCGGGTATCAACAGGTTGTCCACGACCAAGCCTACGCGGGTGCGTATGCGAAAACCAAATTTCGTGAGCAGTGGCGGTTGCATAAAACCCATACCAGTCAATGGGATTGCGGCAGTATATGTATGAATCATTACGAATGCAAGCTAGGCCGCTAATTTCCATAACAATTTTCTTCACCGTTACTCAGTCGTCCTGATTCAAGTTTACATCGGCGGCGCGCGACTTTTCTTTAGCCATAGGCCGGTGCAGCGCTTCTGGTAACATTGCGGCTTCGTTCCGGAGGACGCCGCTGCGAATTTAAGCTTCGCAGCGCGCTGGCCGTTCGGTGCCATGTCAGAGAAAATCCCCGAGAATTTCATCATTGTCGGCCGTACGCGAGATGGCCTACGCTTTCGCCCCAGCGACTGGGCCGAACGACTGTGCGGCATCATGTCGGCGTTTGGAGCCGACAACCGCATGAGCTATTCCCCCTACGTAAGACCAGGCTCACATGCGGGGGAGAAGTGCGTCTATGTTGCGGGGGGGCTGCACGAACGCGAGCCTATGGCCTATAAATTTCTAGAGAACTTCGCAGAAGACAATGCGCTGGAGGTCATCTATACCCGGCGTCCGGATGCCAAGCTCGACGAGTAGCGCGCCCAAAAGAAAATGGCGACCGGAACCGGCCGCCATTTGAGAACTACTTGAGCACTACGGGAGAATCAAAGCGCCTTGATGGCGACAGAGAGACGGCTCTTGTGACGCGCAGCCTTGTTTTTATGAATGATCTTCTTGTCAGAAATGCTGTCGATAACACTCATCGACTCACTGAAAATCTTTTGCGCTTCCGCCTTGTTGCCGGCTTCGATCGCCTTCCGCACGCGCTTGATGGCAGTGCGCAACTCGGAACGCTTACTGACGTTGCTGGCGCGGCGTTTGAGCGCCTGACGAGCACGTTTGCGGGCTTGTATGGTATTGGCCATGAGTCACGAATAAGGCTTGGAAAAGGGGCGCATCATAGGGTATTTTTGCGCCGCATGCAACCAGTGCATGGCGAAGTCTGACGTGTTGATGGCACGGGCCGGGTAAAAGCCGCTAACATGACGCGGTTTTTCGCCCCACCCACTCTCCTAGTTCCCTCGCGCTGATGCTGCTGCCCATATGAATCTCCTGCGCGCTCTCGCCACCATCAGCAGCATGACTTTGCTGTCTCGCATACTGGGCTTTGTGCGGGACTTCGTGATCGCCCGGGCCTTCGGCGCGGGGGTAGCCACCGATGCTTTCTTTGTGGCGTTCCGTCTGCCCAACCTTTTGCGCCGCATGTTCGCTGAGGGTGCCTTCGCCCAAGCTTTCGTTCCTATACTTGCTGAGTGCCACAATCGACACGGCGTCGAGGAAACCCGGCGGCTCGTGGATCACGTGGCCACCTTGCTTTTCCTGGTGGTGTTGGCGGTGACCTTACTGGGCATCGTCATTACGCCAATTCTCATTTATATATCGGCGCCCGGCTTTGTGGCAGATGCCGACAAATTCGAGTTGACGGTACAACTCACGCGCATCACCTTTCCCTACATCCTTTTCATATCGCTGGTGTCACTGGCAGGGGGCGTCCTCAACACTTGGAGCCGGTTCGCCATTCCGGCACTCACGCCCGTGCTGCTGAACGTGTCATTCATCTTGATGGCACTGTTCGCCGCACCCCATTTCGATCAACCGGTCATGGCGCTGGCCTGGGCAGTCCCGCTGGGCGGCATTTTGCAGCTCGCCCTGCAATTGCCCGCGCTGGCGAAGATCGGCATGCTGCCACGTTTCTCGTTCTCTCTTCAGGATCCGAACGTCAATCGCATCCTCAAACTCATGCTGCCGGCGCTGCTGGGCGTTTCGGTGTCGCAAATCTCGCTCCTGATCAATACCATCTTCGCTTCCTTTCTTCCGAATGGAAGCGTGTCCTGGCTTTACTACGCCGACCGCTTGATGGAGTTTCCCGCGGGGATGCTGGGCGTAGCGCTCGGTACCATACTCTTGCCTAGCCTCTCCAGGCACCACGCTAACGACAATACGCGCGAGTTTTCGGCTTTGCTGGACTGGGGTTTGCGGCTGACCTTTGTCCTGACACTGCCAGCTGCGCTGGCGCTCGCGGTGCTCTCGGTGCCGCTGGTCGCCACTCTATTCAATTACGGCGCCTTCGGCGTGGACGATGTGTTCAAAACGCGCGACGCGCTGACCGCTTATAGCCTGGGGCTAATCGGCATCATCCTGGTGAAGGTTCTCGCGCCAGGTTTTTACGCCAAGCAAAACATACGTACGCCCGTCAAGATTGCGCTCGTCACGTTGGCAGCTACGCAGCTAATGAACCTCGCATTTGTGTTTGGCTTAGAACTCAAGCATGCCGGCCTGGCGCTCTCCATCGGACTGGCTTCCTGTCTCAACGCCAGTCTTTTATATCGAGGCCTGCGGCAGCGTGCCATTTACACGCCTCAGCCTGGATGGTCCTTGTTTGTGCTCAAGCTGCTCCTGGCGCTCGCCGTGCTCGGCGTGACGCTTTGGTTCGGCATGGGTGAAACGGCACAGTGGATAGGCCGCCCCGCCGTCGCCCGGCTCCTTCATCTGGCGGCAGTCGTCGTGGGAGGCGCGGCGGCCTACTTTGCCACCCTGTGGCTGCTCGGTTTTCGGCTGCGTCACTTCCGCCAACGCGGCGCGGAGTAGGCGCACAAGCCCCGTCGTTGCTACAATACGCATTGTTGTTTCCACTGCTCTGGATTAGATGAACTCACGTCGTCTACAACATTTTCTGGCGGTCTTTGAACATCGCGGTTTCGGTCGCGCGGCCGAAGAACTGCATGTGACCAAGCCGGCCCTCAGTAAAAGCATCCAGCTGCTGGAAGAAGAGCTCAATGTCGTGCTCTTCGAGCGCACGGCTTCCGGTGTCGTGCCTACGCTCTACGCCGACACATTGGCCTTATATGCGAAAGCAGTCGAAGCGGAAATGCGCAACGCCTCCCGTGAAATCGCTAGACTGAGCGGCGCCATGAAGGGCGAAGTAAAGGTCGGGATTACGCCTAGCGTCGCCGCTTACCTGATGCCGCGCACCTTTCTAAAATTGCAGGACGAGCGGCCTAGCATCACCTTCAACATCGTCGAAGGCATCATGGATCATCACCTGCTCGCGCTGAGACAAGGCGATCTGGATTTCGTCATTGGTGGCTGGGTGCCCGGTGTCTATCCCGACCTTGCGACCGAGGTCGTGCAGCGTGACGATGTGCGTGTCTTCGCCGGCGCCAAGCATCCGCTGGCGGGCAAGAAAAATGTGCCCCTCAAGTCTCTGCTGGATTACGCCTGGGTGCTTCCGCCGCCCACACAATTCTGGTTGCAACTCTTCGAGAAGAGCTTCGTCTCGCAGGGCTTGCAGCCTCCCATTCCGAACGCAGTCACTAACTCGCCGAGCTTCATCAAGGCGACTTTGCTGGATCACAAATATCTGAGCGCGCTGCCGGCGAGATCGCTGAACAACGAGGTTCAATTCGGAGAAATTGTGGCGCTGCCCGTCGCAGAAATGGCTATTGCCATCGACATCACAGTCAGCTATCGCAAGCGCGATGAACACCTGACGGCCTGTAATATGTTTATCGCCGCGCTGAAAACCGCCTGCCAGACCTCGCCCACCTTGGCCCGCGCCGCCTCCTGAGCGGCGCGCGGCGGCCCCCTCAGCTCACAACGCCGTCATCTCAATCACTGCTACGTACCGCCAAGGTGGTTGGCAACGGTTTTTCGCGTAGCACCAGAGCCAGAACAAACCCTGCCACCGCAAAGATGCCAGCCACCAGGAACAGCGGCTTCAGTGCGCTGACATAGGCTGCAATATATAAGCCGTGCTGGGCCTCTGGGAGCGCATGGAGTTGAGTAATATTGGTGGCGACGGCATAACTGACGCCTTGGGGCGCCAGTTCATCGAGCGCGCTCTTAAGACCGTTGGCGAATAGGGTGCCGAAGGCCGACACGCCCAACGAGCCCCCCAGCGAGCGGAAAAGCACGATGCCAGAAGTGGCCACGCCCAGCTCCTCCTGAGGTACCGCATTTTGTGCGGCCAGCACTAGTACTTGCATGGTTAACCCCAGGCCGAAACCCAGTGTAAGCAGATAAATGCTCAAGGCCAGCCTGCTGGCATCGGCCAGACTGGTGTACAGCATCCAATAGGCGCCAGAGACGAGCAACAGCCCAATGATGGGAAATATCTTATAAATTCCAAAACGGCTGATCATAACCCCGCTCACGGCGGAGGCGACGATCATGCCACCCGTCATCGGAATCAGATGCAGTCCGGATAACGAAGGCGTCATACCTTTGACAACTTGCATGTATAGCGGCAGAAAAGTTACCGCCCCGAACATCGCCACTCCCACCACGAGGCTCATCGAACAACACACGGCGAAGACGGGATTGCGAAAGAGCTTCAACGGCACGATAGGGTCGCGAGCACGCGTCTCGACCACGATGAAGGCGATTAGCAAGGCCAGCGTCAGCCCTATTAACGCAAAAATTTGCGTCAAGGTGGTCGCAAACTTCGTGCCGCCGGGATCGGAGAGCAACATCACGCAGCTGAGCATCGCGGTCAGCAGCAAGGCACCCAGATAATCGATGGATAACTCACGCCGTGTCCCCGGCGTTTTAAATGCAAAACCGATGACCGCTAAAGCAACGAGACCCAAGGGAATATTGACGTAGAAAATCCAACGCCACGAAAGTTGCTCGACGAAATAGCCGCCGAGCAAAGGACCGGCGACGGTCGAGACGCCGATGACCACGCCGAAAAAGCCCTGATATTTGCCGCGATCGCGTGGCGCGACCAAGTCGCCAATCACTGCCATGACGGTCACGACCAGGCCGCCCCCACCCGCGCCCTGCAAAGCGCGAAACAACACCAGTTCGAGCATGCTTTGGCTAACGCCGCAGAGCGCCGATCCCAGCAGAAAGAGGCCGATCGCGGCCTGCAAAGTGATCTTGCGGCCATACAAATCACCGAGTTTGCCGTAAATCGGACCCACCACCATGCTCGCCAGCAGGTAGGCCGCCGCAACCCAGGAGAGGTGGTCCAAGCCGCCCAGGTTGTCGACAATAGTAGGGAGCGCGGTTGCCACGATCGTTTGATCGAGCGTGGCGAGCAGTAAGACCAGCGTCAGTGCTGCGAAGATGATGCCGGTGTTATGGGGGCGTTCGTCGGTCATAGGAGGCTAGTTTAGTGGCGGAATGATTTCCCGCGGGGTTATGGGGTTGTGACCGACGTTGTGAACTAAGCTGGCGGCGTCTCGGACAGCGAAACAGCTTGCAGCGCATGGCAAGCGGCCATGTGTGCGGCGGTGGCATGCTCTCCCACCACCATCAGTCGGGGCACTTCTTCGTGACAGCGCGCCTCCGCCCAGGGGCAGCGCGGCGCGTAGGCGCAGCCGTCGTCGGTGGTCGACGTCACCTCGCTATCTAACGCCGCGAGCACGCGGTTTTCGATCCTCTCCAGTCGCGGCGATGCGGCTACCAGTGCCCGGGTGTAGGGGTGCTGGGGCGCACCCAGGATTTCTTCTGTTGGCCCCTGCTCGACAATACGGCCCAGGTACATGATGACCAGGTAGGTCGTGACATGCCGCAGTATCGCCAGATCATGCGCAATCATCAGATAAGTCAGGCCGCGCTCCTCTTGCAAATCAAGCAACAGGTTGAGCACCTGACTACGCACCGATACATCGAGCGCCGAGACGGGTTCGTCGAGCACTAGCATGCTGGGGCGGACCATCAGGGAGCGCGCGATCGCCACGCGCTGCTTCTGGCCGCCGCTCAGTTCGTGAGGGAAACTCAAGCGAATTTGCGGTGACAAGCCGACGCGGCCCAGCAAATCGTCAACGCGGCGGTCTATTTCTGCGGGGCTTGTGTCGGACTGTTGCACTATCAATGGCTCAGCGATGATGTCACGTATACGCATGCGCGGACTCAGCGCACTGGAACTGTTCTGAAAAACGGCTTGCACCTGACGACGATAGGCCATCAGCTCGTGGCCTTCGGCCGTTGCGATGTCCTCGCCGGCGAAACGGATTTCGCCATCCGTCGGCCGATCCAGGCGCAGAATAATGCGCGCGAGTGTACTTTTTCCGCTACCGCTCTCGCCGGCGATACCCACCGATTCACCTTTCCGCACCACGAACGAAACATTGTCGACAGCGCGCACGATGTTGTGGCCGCGACGTCGTTGATGGCGTAGCACGAAGGTTTTACCTACGCCGCGAACTTCGAGTAAAGGCGGATTCATTTTCCGCATCCTTCGGCATCTGTAACGACACTGTCGACTCGCTGTAGCGGTAGCGTATGGCTAGCTCCAGCCGGCGCCGCAGCATCGGGCACATGCAGCCAGCAGGCCACCGTATCGCCATTGGCATAGTGGACTGTCGGTGGATACTGGACACGGCAAAGATCGCCCGCTTGATCACAGCGCGGGGCGAAGCGGCAACCGACCGTGGGCGCACGCACACTGGGCGGCTCACCGCGAATCTGGTACAGGCGTTTTGTGCGCGGACCATGCAGATGCGGCACGGCGAACATCAAGGCACGCGTGTAGGGGTGGCGCGGCGCACTCAGTATTTGCGTTGTGACGCCGGTCTCGACGACGCGGCCGGCGTACATCACGGCGACGCGATCACAGGTCTCGGCTACGATGCCAAGATCGTGGGAAACCAGTAGCAAACTCATGCCTTCCTCACGCCGCAGTTGGTCGAGCAGACCGAGGAATCGCGCCTGCGTGGTCACGTCCAATGCGGTGGTTGGCTCGTCGGCAATAAGCAGGGTGGGATGACGGGCCACCGCCATGGCGGCAGTGACACGCTGGCACATGCCACCGCTGAACTCGAAGGGATAGGAATCAAGCCGGCTCGCCGCATTAGTAATGCCGACGCGCTCCAGCGCGGCTCGCGCCTTGCGGCGCAGATCGGCTTTGCTGGCACCCGGCTCCAACAAACGCAAGGCCTCAATTAATTGATTGCCGATGGTCAGCACCGGATTCAGCGAATTAAGCGGGTCTTGCAGAATCATGCCGATGCGGCGCCCACGTACTTGCTGCATTTCTTCGAGCGACTTGTCGATTAGGTTTTCGCCTTCCAGCAAAATCTGGCCGCCTTCGATAACCGCCGCAGGTCGCGGTTCGACACGCATGATGGCCATGCAGGTCATGCTCTTGCCGCTGCCAGATTCACCCACCAGCCCCAAGGCCTCGCCGCGCCGAATGATGAAGCTGGCGCCATCCACGGCGCGCACCGTCCCGGCGCGCATGTGCACGTAGGTGCGCAGGTCTTTGATCTCGAGTAAGGTGTCGTTGCTCACAATTACAATTGGCTCAGCCTCGGGTCTAGCCGGTCCCTTAGCCAGTCACCGAGCAGATTCGACCCAAGAACAGTCATGACAATCGCAATACCGGGTATGGTCGGTATCCACCAGGCTTGCGACATATACAGCTTACCGTCGGAAATCATCAAGCCCCACGCCGAAGCCGGCGGCTGTATGCCCAGCCCCAGGAAGGTCAGTGCAGCTTCGATACCCACGGCAGCACCCAGTTGCAAGGTCGCCAACACCACCACGACACTGAGCAAATTAGGCAGCACATGGAGCCGCACTATGCGCCAGCGGCTGGCGCCCGCGACGCGCGCCAGCGCAACGTAATCGCGCTGCATGAGTATCAAGGTCTCGCCGCGCACGACGCGAGCGTAGCTCGCCCAGAAGGTGATCATCAAGCTCGCGATCACCGTGGTGAGGCCGCCCCCGATAACCGCGGCCAGCAACACGGCGAGAAGTATAGTGGGAATGGCTAACTGCATGTCGACCAGACGCATAAGCAACTCTTCCACGGCGCCGCGCAGATAACCCGCCGTCAAGCCAATTGCCGTGCCGAACGCGCCCGCCAACGCTACGCCGAAAAAAGCCACCGCCAAGGAGTTGCTCGCGCCGTCGATTAGGCGGCTAAGCAAATCGCGCCCCATATGATCGGTCCCGAGCGCGTACTCCCAAGTGCCGCCCGCGAAGACGGGCGGCAGGAGCGCGTGGACAGGGCTGATCATGGTCGGATCGTGGGGCATCAGGAAATGGCCGAAGAACCCGAATACAAGAATCGGCGTCAGCAGGAACAAGGCCAGAATAGGTGCGCGACGCACAGCACGCCGCTTGCGGGGTGCGGCCGCATCGACTTGTAGCTCTTCAGGTGCGGGGACAACCTGGCTGATATCGCCTCGGCCTAAAGGCGTATGCAAGCGAGACATTTCACTCATTGCGTATCCTCGGGTCGAGGACTCCGTACAACAGGTCGACACCCAGGTTGACGGCGATGAACATGCTTGCGGTGACCAACACACTAGCCTGTACGGTCGGATAGTCGCGCGCCCCGATAGCGGAGATCATGAGCTGACCGACACCAGGCCAGGCGAATATGGATTCAATGACCACGGCACCGCCGAGCAGCGTACCGAGATTCAGGCCTGCGAAGGTAACCAACGGAATGAGCGAATTGCGAAAAGCGTGTTTGACGATCACAACCTGTTCCGGGTTGCCCTTCACGCGCGCCAGCTTGACGTATTCACTGTCGAGAACCTCAAGCATGGAACTGCGCGTCAGCCGCATGAAAGCGGCGATGGAGAACCAACTCATGGCGATGGCCGGCAGCACTATATGGGCCATCGAACCCGAGCCGCCTGTCGGCAACCAACCAAGCTTTACGGCGAACAAGAGTTGCAGCATGATCCCCACCCAGAAACCAGGCATGGCTTGACCGACCAAGGCAAAAATCGAAGCGCCGAGATCCGTCGCCGAGCCACGGCGTGTGGCCGCTAATATCCCCAAAGGCACGCCAATCAGCAAGGCCATCACGAAGCCCGTAAGCGAAAGCATGATGGTCCAGGGGAGACGACTCAACACCAGATCAAGCGCGGGCACACCGTACTTGATTGAGTCGCCGAAATCGCCTCTTACGGCGTGCTTTAGGTAAGCCAAATACTGCACGGGTAGCGACTTATCGAGGCCGTACTGCACTCTCACGGCGGCGATTTCCTCCCGGCTCGCATCCAGATCAACGAGCAGAAAAGTCACATCACCAGACAGGCGTGTCGCCATGAAGGTGATCAGGCTTACCGCGAACAAGGCGAGCAAGCCGAAGGCCAGGCGGCGCATGACGTAACGTGTCATTGTTAGGGGCCCATGCCTACCGGCGCGCGGCCCCTATGCGGATCGGTCGCGTCGATTGCGCCTATCCTTGAAAGGGAATACTCCATCCGCCGTAACCTCCGGCTCACATCATACGACATCACATTCACAATTCTTAAACGCTGGACAACCGAACGTCTTCAACCATTCCAAACACGATGGCTGTCCTTCGATGCGAACGGTGTAATTTGGTGCCCCCTGTTAGAGCTACGCCGGAGAGAGGTGATGCGCTGAAACGATACGCTTCCCGACCACCCCCGCTCGCCGCGTCGCCAAGCTTGCGGCGACACGACGACACGGGCACTCACAGGCTCATTTATGGGCGGTCTTCTTTAACGTGTTACCGAAATTCTTCGTTACCCAATCGGAGACGACTTGCGCGTACTTGTCGGCCGATCCGATAAAGAGGTGATTTCCTCCTTCGATCCAAACCAGCTCCTTTTTGGGGCTGTTCACCAAACTCGCCAGAATCTCCTCAGCGTTCTTTGGGACGGAGGTAGGGTCCTGCGTTCCATGAACCACGAGCACCGGCACAGTGATGTCCTTGCCAAACTTTACCGTGCTCGAATTGCTTTCCTGCGGCGTGCCGAACACATCCACCCAAGTCGCCGCCGAGAACTCAAAGACGCGCTTTGGCCCGCCCCATGGGTAGGAGCTCAGTTCCTTGCCGCGCCCTGCCTTGATATCCTCGCGACGCGCGGCCAGAAACGCATCGTACTTCGCGCGATCCGCTTGATCCCAACGCATCTGCGATTCAAGATATGGCGAGGTAATGCCAGAACTCACGATAACGCCCTTAATCGCCGGGTCCTTGTTCAATGAGAGGTAATAAAACACCCGTGCCGAACTCAAGGAATGCCCAAGCAGAATGATATTGGTCAAGCCCTGGGACTTGGCATAGCTGACTAAGGCTTTAACATCCAGCGGATAGTCTTCGGACTTCGCATAGAACATGCCGTTAGCGCCTGCAGTCCGCAGATTAAAGCTTAGAAAATGAAAGCCCTGCCGCGTCAGCGCGGTAGCCAAGGGCGCCATATCCTGCGCGCTGGCGAACGCGCCGGGTCCGCCCGGCACATGGATGACGACCGTATTCGACTTAACCTTGGGCGAGTAATGCAACCCGAACAGCGGTACGCCATCCTCGGTCTTGGTACCCACCAACTCGGCCAACGGCCCAGGCGGAGTCTCCGTTTTGACGCCTTCCGATGCGGCTGAAGGCGCAGTGGGAACCTCCGTCGCCGAAGCGGCGCCCGCGAGAAGAACGAACGCAAGCAGGAAGGCACTCTTAAGGCTAGGTAGCAAGTTCATGGCCACTCTCCAATTCGGGGAAGTAAAGGATCGCTGTTAGCTGGACACCAGCGACCGCCGGGGTAACGCAAGAAAGCGTTCTATCTACTCAAATGGGCGTTTAGCCTTGTTGCTCGCGCTGGTAGCGCACACGCCCGACCCAAAACTCCGCATCGGGTTCACGAGGTTCAATTCCCATAGCGCGTAGTTGCATTTTGCGCGCCTGCATAATGCCCGGGTGCAGCCGCATGGCGGGCTGGCGCATGGTGCCGCCATTGCCGCCGACAGACCAGCTGATGTACTTGCCTAAGGGCCAGTGGTACATGCCGATGTCACCACCGCGCGAAATGCTAGACGCCATGACGGCGTTGCCTTTGGCGATCAGCCAGTAAATCTCGCGTGCCTTGTCCAACTCGCCCTTGATGACGTGGTTGTAGTACTCGATCAAATAAGGCTTCTCGGGCGACTGCCACATTTCCCACGAGCCACCACCCCACCATTGCGCGCCGTAATTCTTGTGCAGCATGGGGAACAGGCCCATCAACCAAGGCGTCCCCACATTGACTTGAACACGGTTGCCAAAGCGCTCGAAGCACTCGAAGGTCATCGCTGCGTCAGCAAAACCAACCTTGATCGACACCACGTTTGGAATATCAGCGATCTTTTCGTAGATATCGAAGGGCACCTGGCTCGGGTGGAAACGGATAAAGTCGAACTTGTCGCTGGCATACATCACCAACCCGAGGTTGGTCGACTCGGCAAGCTGCAAGGTCCGCTGCAGCACATCGTCGGGCGACTTGGGGTAATAAGTCTGCGGATAACCCAACAGCGCATGGCTGGCGCCGGACTTTTCCGCGTGCGCCAGCAATTCCAGGCTTTCATCGAAGGAGTTGTTGAGCAAAGTGAACGAGACATTGATCTTGCCTTTCGCCTCGTCGCAGGCAATGCCAATAAAACGCTTGGCCTCGTCCGTCGTCAAGCCGGTTTCGACGGCGCACATCGTCGAAAAGAAACCGTGTTTGATGGCCTGGCGCACATCGTAGCGTATGCCTTCTTCATCCAGGTCTTTCAGATCTGGCGTGAACGAGGGGATCAGCGCATTTTCAATGCCGCGCAGCGCGTCTTTCGCCCACTCTTTACGTTCGTTTCTAGTCACTGTCATGATGCTTCCTTCTAATTTCTGAGTGTTACTTGAATGCTAACTAAGCGATGGCGCCAGCCGCGCCGCAAGAGCCGGCCCGCGTAACGATTGCGGCTTACTTTTTGCCCTGACGCGCCGCTTCGGAACGCCCAAGGAAGAACAGTTCGTTGGAATCCGCGCAGTCGATGCCAACAGCGCGCAGCCCACCGCGTATGACTTGCAGATCACGTTCGTATACGCGCATGACCGGCTGGCGGGTCATGCCACCATTGCCACCGCTCAGAAACTGTTGGAACTTGAGCAGCGGCCAGTGATAGATGCCCGTGGGCACTAGTGGGGCCATGACGCGCATCATCGCACCCAGGGCGGGCGCCATCTGCCAATAGACCTTCATGGCTTCTTCTGTCTTGCCATCCAGCAGAAGGTTGAAGAATTCAACTGCGTAAGGTTTTTCGGGCGACTGCAGCGCCTCAACCGTCCAGGCGCCGCTCCAGCGCACGTCAAAGGATCTGCGCAGCATCGGGATCATGGCGAGGTTTACAGTAGTGACTAATAACCGGTCATTGAAGCGCTGAAAGCACTCCAGAATCATGCCGGCATCCATGCCACCGAGCTTCATGGCTATGATGTTATCCACGTCAGCCAGCTTGTCGTAGGCCTCCATGGGTACGTTGCTGGAATGCAGGTGCTGGAAGGCGAACTTGTCGGATATAAAAAGGTAGATACCGAGATTAGTTGCGTCGGCGTGCGCGCGCACGAAGCGGTAGATATCGTCTTGCGTGCGCGGCGCAAAGGCTTGCGGATAAGAGAGTAGCGCATGCGTGCAACCAGCCGACTCGGCATGCTGGAGCACCTCCACATTCTCTTCGACCGTCTCGCCAGTCAACGAGAGTGCGATGCCCAGCTTGTCACCCGCCTCGTCGGCGGCGATAGACAGCATGCGCTTCTTCTCGTCCATGGTGAGCCCAGACTCGAGCGCGCAGAGGCTGGAGAAGAAACCGTGGCGGATGCTTTGGCGAACGTCTAGGCGTATGCCTTCTTCGTCGAGTTCGCTCAGATCGGCATTGAACGAAGGCATCAGGACATTTTCAAAACCGCGGAAATGCTCGCGTGCCCAGGCTTTGCGATCTTTACGTGCAACTTTTGCTTGTGCCATTTTGGTTCCTATTGATGCAGTGATCGTGATTTGAAAAATTACTTGCTTGAGGCGCCGCCGCACTTGGCGATGGAAACGTCACGCAGGAGTATGAGATCGTAGGAGCCTAGCGTCGGCGTGAAATCGACGCAGCGCTTCATGCCGAAAATGTGCGAGTTAGTCCACAGTGGGATATAGCGCATATCTTGGTGTACACCCTCGCCCAACTTACGAATCAACTCGGCGCGCGCCTTGTCGTCCGCTGTACCAGCCATCTGCAAGGCCAGGCCATTGATTTCCGGATTTAGATACCAGGCGAAGGGCGTCACACGACTGAAGTGGGTCAGCAGGCCACTGGAGGACTCGCCCCTGCCGGCTACGGCACCGATAAATACGGCGACATAGTCCATCTCTGGGTTCTTGCTGGCCTGTAGCACCCACTTGATGAACTGCGGCCCTTCCGTCGGTTTGGCGGTTGCTTTGATGCCGACCTTGTTGAGATAGAGCGCTACAGCCTCGGCGGTTTCCTTCATGCCGGTAATGGCGCCCGAGATATAGGGCAGTTCGAACTGCAGATCGGTGACGCCCGCTTCCTTCAATAGTTGCTGCGCACGCGCGGGATCATAGGGGTAAGGCTTGATGTTAGGGTCGTAGCCCAGGTCGTTGGGCGCAAGGAAAGGGTAGTACTTGGGATATCCGCGCAGAATGTCCTTAACGATGGCGTCGTGGTCGATAGCCAGGGCAATGGCCTCGCGCACGCGCGGATCGGCCCACTGCGTCTTGGGGTTGTCTGTCTTAAGCGCCAGGAATACCGTCATACCCCCCGGCGAAAGAACCGCCGTCTTCAGATTAGAATCGGCCTCAACTTCCCCGACGAGCGGGAAAGGTACCTGCATGATGAGGTCCGCTTCACCAGCGCGCAGCTGGTTCACGCGCGTGCTGTCTTCGGTAACGAACTGGAACCGGGCATTCTTGATCTCGGGCTTCTTGCCCCAATAAGCCTCGTAGCGCTCAAGATCGACATAGCGACCACGCGTCAGACTTTTGATTTTGTATGGGCCCGTGCCGATGGGCTTCGCCCGAAATTCCTGTTCACCCACTTTTTCGAAGTAGGCCTCGGAAAGCACCGCGAAGCCGCCGAAGGGCACAAAACCAAGCTCTGGCTTGCCGAAGACGATGTGAACGGTGTAAGGATCGACCACTTCAATCTTCTCCAGCGAGCGTGACAAGCGCGTGCTGAAGCCACCCTTGACCATGCGATCCCAACTGAACACAACATCGGCAGCGGTCATTGGAGAACCGTCATGGAAGGTGACGCCGTGCCGCAGCTTGAGGACGAGATCCTTCGCATCCGGAGACATAGTCCAAGACTCGACTATCCCCGCTTTGACGCTACCATCGTGATTGCGATCGAAGAGCCATTCGTAAACATTGAAGGCGACGGCGGAAACCTCGGAAGGCAGAATAGAGGAGGGATCGAAGGTTTCACCGACTTGGGTGATATCGACCACGAAGGGGTTGTTCACGCCGCCATTGGCGGCCTTGTTTTCACCCTGTTTCGAGCAACCAATAAGGCATACACCAAGAGCCAACACAATCAGTTGCGACATGCGTGGTGACAGTTTAAACATACTCGTTATCCAGTTAGTAGGGATAAGACGCGGCATCGAAATGGCATACCGCGCATGATCGGCAAACTCTTCAATTTTGCGATGACGTATTGGTACGAGTGGTGCAAGTTGCTTTGACTACTACGAACAGTTGCAGGAAAGGCGGCCACTATGGCGGACAGGAAGCAAATGAGTCTCCTCAAAAACCGTAGGCAGGGAACACCCTGTGTCCCTGCCTACGTCCCTCACTCGCGTTCAACCGCCGATGCGCCTAAACAATTAGGCTTTTTCGTGATCCAGTTGATGCTGAGCCATGTCCAGGTAATCGTCGCGCACCGGCGCGAAGATATCCACACCGAAGCACTCTTCTTCACTCAGCACGCGACCAATATGGGGCATGTTGCTCGGAATATAGACGATCCAGCCCGGCTCGAGAATATAAGTGCCCTCGCAACCGTTCTCACCCAGCGTCACTTCAACCTTGCCAGTGATCAGCAGAATAGACTGATCCCAGGGATGCTGGTCCGGTTTCATCGGCTCCGCCGTACGGCCTGTCATTTCGCCACTGAAAGGCTTGGCCCAAGCGAACTTTAGGATGGCGTTATCCATGAGAACAGCAGTTTCTTGCATGAGACCGCCGAAGCGCGATTGTCGGGGTAACTTGCGCGCATCGACGCAATAAGCTTTCTTTGGCATTGCAGTTTTCTCCTTCGATAAAGCTTGATTAGTTAATTAGAAAGTCGCGCGCAAGGTCGCGCCAATAGTGCGCGGACGGTTGGTCCAAAGCGTTGGCGACCCAACGCTACCCACGTCGGTTTGGCGGGTCACACCAAATTTATCCGCCAGGTTGGTGACGAAGAGGGTGACGGAAAAATTGTCGTTCAAGTCCATGCCGGCGCGCAGATTGAATTCGCTGTAGTCACCGGTGGTGTAAGGCGGCGTCTGCGTGGCAAAGTCGGTACTATTATTTTCCATGCGACCCAAGTAAGTCCATTCCCCGCGCACCCAAGCCGGTAACCCTAGCAGGTCTAGCTTGTATTGCAAGCCGAGCGAGGCCTGCGACTTTGGCGTTCCATCGATGGTCTGACCAGCGCTGATGCGCAAAGCGGTATTAGAGTCCTTGTATTTCGGACGGGTGAAGGACAATGAAGTGTCCAAGCTTAGGCTCTTGGTCAACAGTGCGCTCAGCTCGAACTCGGCGCCGTCAATTTTTGCATCGCCAGAGTTGATCTCTTGGTCGGAGCTACAACTAGGATTGCCGCCCGCCACACCTGACAGAATGAGGTGATTTTGCACGTCTTTCCAATCGATGTGATAGACAGACGCATTCAAAGTCACCCCGTCGGCAAGGGTCGTTTTGGCGCCGATCTCGTAACTCCACAAGGTGTCTGGCTTGGTTGGAGCCGCTCTGTCGGAGCCGGCGAATCCCAAAGCCGCCAAGTTTAGAGAACAACTCTGTGTATTAGTAGGACTAACCGGCCCGGTAGGCACCGCAGTATTGACGTTGCCAGTTCGATAGCCTTCCGCAGCCGTGAAATAAAGCATCTGGCCCTTTGACGGTTTCCAGCTCACATTCAGCTTGGGCAGGAATTTGTGGTCATTGTGGCTGAATGAATCATGGCCAGCACCCACGAACAGGAACCCCAACTGGTCGCCGCTCATAGTTTGTTCCTGCCAGAGCTGGCGGAAACTGAAGGCTGCATTAACGGTGGGCAGAATATCGTAGGCTACTTCGCCGAAGACTGCCGTTTGTTTATCTACATACTTAAAGTCCTGACTGGTTAAGACAGTCGTCGTGGCGGATGGGCCAGCCCACAAGTAGCGAATATTCAAACCAGAGTCATCGTGCGTCAGTGTGGTGTAATGCTGATCGATTTTCGAATAGAACAGTCCGGCCAGCCATGTCAAGGGGCCAGTGCTGGGCGACGTCAGACGAAATTCCTGTACAAAAGTCTTGGGACTGTCCGTACGATCAACCGATACGGGAAAAGAGTCCCAGACGCCGGTAACGATAAAGGAATGAAAGCCGATATCTGTCGATAACTTTTGCGTACGCTCCCAAGACGACGTCGACGAGGTCAGCTTAGCAAATCCCATGTCGTAATTGAGCACCAAGTTCGCCAAAGAAATTCTATCCGACGACCCTATCTTGGCCGCATCGGCATACTCATATTTTTTAGCGTCCGTCGAATACGGGTAAGCCAATTGCCGAGGAGTAAAAGGCGCTGGTCTTAGGTCGAGAACGAGGCCGCCGGGCACGTAGGACATACCCGGATTTGCCCCAGGAATGTGCGGAATCGCCATGGCCCAGCCCGGACCATCCTGGTTCTGATGCTCTTGTGCAAGCATCAACTGCGCATCAAAAACGGCGGACGGCTTCCACGCGAAAATGACTCGACCACCATCGACGTTCACATCGTTGCTTTCGGAGGTATTTGCCGGCGCCGAATAAGCTGCAATGGCAGGGTTGAATTTGAGTCCGTTCCATTTCGGAGGAAACGGCGCAAAAGCCGTGGGGAGCGTACCAAGCGTCGGCCCACCAGCATAGACATTCTTATACCAGCCCGACTGCTTAGAATCATAGCCCGTAATGCGCATCGCAAACTCTGGCGAGAACGGCAGGTTAAGCGTCGCATCAACATCATAATTTCCACCCGCGTTCTGGGTGTTCGAACCAGTGATTGATGCAGAGCCCGACACGCGATTGAAGGTAGGTTGGTTCGGCACGTTTTTGATCGCACCACCCAGTGAATTCGAGCCATAGAGCTGGCCTTGCGGACCGCGCAACACTTCAATGCGGTTGATATCGACCAACTTGAAATTGTAACTACCGTTGACAGAACGGCCGGTATGGATGACGGGGACATCGCCCAGGTAAACCGCCGTGGTCGGCGACAAATGCGAAGTGCCATTGCCAACCCCGCGCAACTTAACTTCATTACCTTGCGCACCCTGGTCTGCAAACGCAACACCCGGGACGGATTGAAGGTAGGTCTGGAAGTCAGTGATGTTGCGCTCTTCCAGCGCCCTTTCCCCGATTGCGGTTACAGACACTGGCACGTCTTCGAGGCGCTGTTCGCGTCTTTGCGCGGTAACCACCATTTCTCGAATATCGGACTGCGCCACCGGCTCGGCGGCAAAAGCCAGGCTCGTAGTTACGTCGGCCGCAGCAAAAGCACCAAGAACCGCTAGAGATACCCCCGTCACTTTGATGTGCTTCATGAACCGCCCCTCCCGGAAAGTCGAATCAAAATAGAAGTTTTTATTGTTTTTATGCTGTGTCAGTCCCCAGGCACCATCTGCCTAGCCCGTAAAGGCTAACACGCTTGCCTGGAAGCTGAATATTAATATTAATTTGGTGTCGGTAACAATTTTTATCGCAACCACGTAAAGCGCCCCTACTTCTCACAAATTGGTCTCATAGGCTCGCAGGGGTCGCCATCAATGACGACGCGTGTCCATTGCGGCGAGAGCGGCGTCGCCATTTTTGTCGACGATACAACTGAGTCCTTTATTAGGGTGGCTTCGAACGCCCCATCCGCGCCTCTCTCCTGCAGTTTCGCTCATCGGCCGAGCTACCGCAAAGGACATGTTTACTCTTCAATGGGCAATGCCTTCTTGCAGCCTGATTGTCTGCTGCACTTTTGAGTTTTCGCCTCCGAAGCAATCGCGACGGCAGAAAAAAGGCAACCCGCAGGTTGCCTTTTATTGTGCTCTGTCGCCGCTCGCTTACGCGACCAGCGGCACTATCAGCAACGCGACGATGTTGATGATTTTGATGAGCGGATTCACCGCCGGGCCGGCCGTATCTTTGTACGGATCGCCCACGGTGTCGCCGGTCACCGCCGCCTTGTGGGCTTCGGAGCCTTTGCCGCCGAAGTGGCCGTCTTCGATGTACTTCTTGGCGTTATCCCAGGCGCCGCCGCCGGTCGTCATGGAGATCGCGACGAAGAGACCGGTGACGATGGTGCCGACCAGCACGCCACCTAGGGCCTGCGGACCAAGAGCAACCCCGACCACCACCGGTACCAGCACCGGCAAGAGCGACGGGATCATCATTTCCTTGATGGCGGCTTTGGTCAACATGTCGACCGCGCGTGAATAATCGGGCTTGGCCGTGCCTTCCATGATGCCGGGGATTTCCTTGAACTGGCGGCGCACTTCCACCACCACCGAGCCCGCGGCCCGGCCTACCGCTTCCATCGCCATGGCGCCGAAGAGGTAGGGAATAAGGCCACCAATAAAGAGGCCGATGATGACCAGATGGTTAGACAGATCGAAGGTCAGTACCCGACCGGCGGATTCGAGGGCATGGGTGTAGTCGGCAAACAGTACCAGAGCAGCCAACGCCGCAGACCCGATGGCGTAGCCCTTGGTGACCGCTTTGGTGGTGTTGCCTACCGCATCCAGCGGATCGGTCACGGCGCGCACGGAAGCCGGCAGCTCTGACATTTCAGCGATGCCGCCAGCATTGTCCGTGATGGGGCCGTAGGCATCGAGAGCGACGATGATTCCCGCCATCGACAACATCGAGACCGCCGCGATGGCAATGCCGTAGAGGCCACCCAACCAATAGGCCGCCCAGATGGCCACGCAGATGGACAGCACTGGCCAGGCCGTGGCGCGCATAGAAACACCCAGACCCGCGATGATGTTGGTGCCGTGGCCGGTGGTTGAGGCTTCCGCAATGTGCTGCACGGGCTTGAACTCGGTACCCGTGTAGTACTCGGTGATGAAGACCATCAGGCCGGTGAGCACCAAGCCTATCACTGCCGCGCCATAGAGCCGCATCTGCGCGCCACCACTGATGCCCATGACGGCATTGAGCGCATCGTCAGGCATGAACCACATGGTGATCGGATAGAAAGCGATTAGCGCCAGCACCCCCGCGACGAACAGGCCGCGATAGAGCGCATTCATAATCTTGCCGCCCTCACGTGCTTTGACGAAGAACACCCCGATAATCGATGCAATGATGGAAAAACCACCTAGCACCAGCGGATAGATCACCGCCGCCTCGGCGTTGGCCTTCAGCATCAGGGCACCCAACAGCATGGTGGCTACGATGGTCACGGCGTAGGTCTCGAACAAATCGGCAGCCATGCCGGCACAGTCGCCGACGTTGTCGCCGACGTTGTCGGCAATCACCGCGGGATTACGCGGGTCATCTTCAGGTATGCCCGCTTCAACTTTGCCCACCAGATCAGCACCCACGTCGGCGCCCTTGGTGAAGATGCCACCGCCCAGACGGGCGAAGATTGAGATCAGCGAGGAGCCGAAGCCCAGGCCAATCAGCGGGTGGATAATGTGATCGATGCTCTCACCAGGCGCTGCGACGCTCCTGAGATAAGCGTAATAACCGGCAACGCCTAGCAAGCCGAGGCCAACCACCAGCATACCGGTGATGGCGCCACCCTTAAAGGCGACGTCCAGCGCCGGGCCGATGCCGTGGCGCGCCGCTTCTGCAGTGCGCACGTTGGCGCGCACGGAGACATTCATGCCGATGTAGCCGGCTGCCCCCGACAGGACAGCGCCGATCAGAAAGCCGAGTGCGGTGCTCCAACCCAGCACCGGCACAAAGCCGATGACCAGAAACAGCACGATCCCGACGACGCCGATCGTGGTGTATTGGCGATTGAGATAGGCCTGGGCACCTTCCTGAATTGCCCCAGCAATTTCACGCATGCGGTCATTACCCGCCGGTTGCGCGAGTATCCATTTGCTCGAAACTGCACCATAGGCGATTGCCAAAACGGCGCAGACGAGCGCAAACATCAGTCCTACTTGAGCTGACATGAACTCCCTCCTCTAAGGATAAACCACCGATGGCTTACGCCATCCCCAACTTCCAGCCGATGTGGACTTCTCTTGTAGGCGCCGCTATTTTTATGACGCGCCGAAACGGGTGTCCGCTGCGGCGATCATCCGGCTGCCCTCAGACTTTGAACTCACCCAACTTCTTTTTCACTGCGACGTTTTTCAATCGCACGTATTGCG
The DNA here is from genome assembly GCA_038322845.1 of Gammaproteobacteria bacterium. Lineage (GTDB taxonomy): Bacteria > Pseudomonadota > Gammaproteobacteria > Burkholderiales > Rhodocyclaceae > Desulfobacillus. The sequence continues at coordinate 13,934 of JBBQGH010000023.1, read as the reverse complement.
GCAGGCCATTTCGATAAGGCGGGTAATCTTCGCCCTGTATCAGGGGCGCCAAATATTGCCGACACTTTTCGGTGATGCCGAATCCGTCCGCGCTAATGAAATTGCGCGGCATGAATTTTTCTTTATTCGCCACATGTTTCAACTCAGCGATTTCGATTTTCCACTTGTAGGGCTTGTTTGAGACGCGCTTGATGGCGGGCATCACGGCGTTGCGGCCTTTCAAGGCCACCTCCACCGCTGCCTTGCCGGTCGCATAAGCTTGTGCCACGTCGGTCTTAGAAGCGATGTGTCGCGCCGCGCGCTGCATGTAATCTGCCACGGCCCAATGGTACTTGAGATTGAGTTCATTCTTGATCATGCCCGCAATCACGGGCGCGACGCCACCGAGCTGAGCGTGACCGAAGGCATCGCGCAAACCCTGATCGGATAGAAACTTGCCATCCTTGCCTTTCAAACCCTCGGAGACCACGACGCTGCAGTAACCGAATTTCTTTACGGCAACGCTCACCTTGGCGAGGAACTTCGCAGGTTCAAAGACTATTTCCGGAAACAGAATAACGATGGGAAGCTCTAGCTTCTTGCTGGAAGCCAAGGCCCCAGCGGCGGCAATCCAGCCGGCGTGGCGCCCCATCACTTCGAGCACGAAGACCTTGGTCGAGGTCTTGGCCATACTCTCGACATCCAGCGTGGCTTCGCGCGTGGAGACCGCCACATACTTAGCCACCGAGCCGAAGCCGGGACAATTATCGGTAATGGGGAGATCGTTATCGACTGTCTTGGGCACATGGACCGCAACAATGGGATAGCCCAACTTTTCTGAGATCTGTGAGACTTTCAGGCAGGTATCTGCGGAATCGCCGCCGCCGTTGTAGAAAAAATAGCCAATGTTGTGGGCGCGAAACACTTCGATCAGGCGCTCGTATTGCGGCTTACTTTCCTCCAGACCCTTGAGCTTGTAACGGCAGGAACCAAAGGCGCCGGCCGGTGTGTAGCGCAAGGCGGCGATGGATTTGGCTGATTCTTTACTCGTGTCGATGAGGTCTTCGGTCAGCGCGCCGATAATGCCGTTGCGGCCAGCATAGACCTTGCCAATTTTGTCCTTGTGCTGGCGGGCAGTTTCGATCACGCCACAAGCCGAAGCGTTGATGACCGCGGTCACCCCACCAGACTGCGCATAGAAGGCGTTTTTCATCTTCATAATCCGCAAAATTATAGCATTGCCTATTGCTTGCTCTAAGACTGCAAAGCTTGGAACAGCGCCTCTCGTATCGCGGCTAGTTGCCCCACGCCGGCGATCTTGCGGTACTTGGGCGCATGCTTTTCACCGCTGGTCGCCCATTGCGAATAGAAATCCACCAGGGGCTTGGTCTGGCTGTGATACACGTCCAAGCGCCTCTTCACCGTTTCTTCCTTGTCGTCCTCGCGCTGCATGAGGTCTTCGCCAGTGACATCATCCTTGCCGACTACTTTGGGCGGATTGAAAACCACATGGTAGGTGCGACCTGAACCCGGATGCACGCGGCGCCCGCTCATGCGCTGGATAATTTCTTCGTCGGCGACGTCAATTTCCAGAACGTAATCCAGATCCACACCCTGATCACGCATCGCCTCGGCCTGAGGAATTGTGCGCGGGAAGCCGTCGAACAAAAAGCCCTGGGCACAATCCGGCTGCTGCAAACGCTCGCGTATCAAACCCAGAATGATGTCGTCGGAAACCAGTTGCCCCGCATCCATGACCTTTTTCGCCGCCAGTCCCAGCGGAGTGCCCGCCTTTACCGCCGCACGCAGCATGTCCCCGGTGGAGATTTGCGGTATGCCAAACTTCTCGGTAATAAAAGCCGCTTGCGTCCCTTTACCGGCGCCTGGCGCACCCAATAAGATGACCTTCATAGTTGATCTCCCACCGAAATTATAATTATCATAGTTGCATAAATTGGCGGCGCACGCGATTCAGGTCTTCCTCGGTATCCACGCCCCCTTCTGGCGCCTGATCGACTTCGATGACAAGCACACGGTAGCCATGCCACAGCACGCGCAATTGTTCCAAGGCTTCGATTCGCTCTAAGGGCGATGCTGCCAGCGAGCCATAGCATCGCAAGAAGGATACGCGATAGGCGTAGAGGCCAATATGGCGCATCGCCGGCAGTTCCGTCGGTAAAGCACTACCACCCACCGTGGCTACCGGCGCAAGCCGAATTCCAGCGACAAAAGCATCACGCGAGTGAGGAATCGGCGCACGACTGAAATACAGGGCGTAGCCGCGGGCATCGCACACCACCTTCACCACATTGGCGTTCAAAAAGTCATCCAAGCTGTGTATGGCATGGCTGGCGGTTGCCACCGCGGCGTCGGAATTCTGCTGCAATTCGCGTGCTACACGCGCGATCAAGGCCGGCTCTATGAGGGGTTCGTCACCCTGCACATTGACGACGATGGCATCGTCGGCCCAACCCAGTTGCTCCGCGACTTCTGCAATGCGGTCGGTGCCGCTTTGATGATCCGCACGCGTCATGATGGCCGTGTGGCCATGCTGGGTTACGGCGGCACGTACTTCTTCGTGATCGGTGGCGACGCAGACCGACTCGGCGCCACTCAGCGCCGCGCGCTCGGCAACTCGCACCACCATGGGCTTGCCGGCGATATCCGCCAAAGCCTTAGCGGGCAAGCGAGTGGAGGCGTACCGCGCCGGAATGACGACCTTGAATGACACACCAATCCTCGCGCGGGCCGCTCTAGCCGGCCGCCTCTTCCTGGCTCAGTGGGCGCGCCTCTTCTTCGAGCATCACGGGGATGTCGTCACGCACCGGATAGCCGAGCCGACAAGGCTTGCAGACGAGTTCCTGGTTAGACTTACGATAATCGAGCGGCCCTTTGCAAACCGGGCACACGAGAATTTCTAGCAGTCTGGCATCCATAGGGCTGATCCGTCAGTGAGTCGCGTTAGCGACGTGATCGCTGGAGTTGCTCCCACACCCAATGACCCAATGCGCGAGATCCGCATCAAGCTGCGCTTCCACGGGCAGCACCCAACTTTCCGCCGGTGCGAAAGGCGTGCATTTTACCGCATCTTTCTCGGTCATCAGCAGGGTGTCCGCACCGACGAAGTGCAAATCGGCGGCACGATAAGTGTGGTGATCGGGAAATGCGTGAGGCACGAATGCTAAACCCAGGTTCTCCAGTTGCCGAAAAAACCGCGACGGGTTGCCTATGCCGGCGATGGCATGCAGAACCTTGGCTTGCAATTCAACCGCGCTACAGCTGCGCTCTGGGTGATATAGCTGAAAAAAACGCTCGCCACGTAGCGTCATGCGAAACAATTTGCGCGGTGCTGCGGCGGCCGGTAGCTCGCCGCTGCCATTCAGCACAACGGCATCCACCGTTGCCAAGCGACGGACACTCTCACGCAGTGGACCGGCCGGAAGTAACCACCCATTTCCCACGCCGCGTTCATCCACCACCGCGATTTCGATGTCGCGTGCCAGGCTGTAATGCTGCAGGCCATCGTCCGCAATGATGACGTCGCAGTCAGGATGCGCCGCCAACAAAGCCTCCGCAGCCGCAACGCGATTGCGGCCTATGAATACCGGGCAGCCGGCACGCTGCGCCAAGAGCAGCGGTTCATCGCCCACCTCTGTCGGACTGCTATCCCTTGGCACCGCCTGCACACCGCGCGCACTGCCACCATAGCCTCGACTGACGATACCCGGCCGACGACCGTAGCGCGCTAGTTCCTGGGCGAGATGCAATACCAGCGGCGTCTTGCCGCTCCCACCCGCCGTGATATTGCCGACGACGATGACCTCCACCGACATTCGCACCGAGCGCAACACGCCGATGCGGTATAGCCACCGACGCAGCGCAGCCAGAAATCCAAAAAACATCGCAAACGGCAGCAGCACACCAGCCAACAGGCCGCGCCGCTGCCAAGCCGCAGTCAGGGTGTTACGCACGCTCATCAGAATAGCGGTTTAGGTAAACACGAAACGACTTCGCGCCAGCGGTCTAAACAGCGCGACCAGAGGCGCATCGGCATAACTGCGTTAGCGCGAAGGGGCCTGCGTAGAAAACGAGATGTGGCTGTAACCGGACTGCTGAGCAGCTTGCATGACGTCAATGACGCTTTGATGTTCGGTTTTGCGGTCCGCACTGATCACCACCACCGGCTCCTTGGCGCTGCCACCGGCGCGACGTAGTGCGACGCTAATCGCTTCAACATCGCGTGCGCCCACAGAAACGCGGTTCACCATGACATCGCCGGTGGCGCTCACGACGACATTGATCTCATTCGGTTGATCCTGGTTTTGCGTCGCGTCAGCCGTCGGCAGATTGATCTCCAGACCGGAAAACTTGGAGTAAGTCGTGGTGATCATTAGAAAGATCAGGATCACCAACAGCACGTCGATCATGGGGATCAAATTGATCTCCGGCTCTTCCGGCTTTTTTCGTTGAAACCTCATGGGCGTATCCCTCAGGCCGTACGCTGACCGTGCACCACCTCGACCAGCTTCACCGCTTGAAGCTCCATCTCCACCACCAGGCTATCTACCTGCGCGCGGAAGTGTCGATAGAAAATCATGCTGGGTATGGCGATGACCAAGCCAAAGCCGGTGTTGTATAGGGCTACCGAAATGCCGTGCGCCAGCGCCTGCGGATTGTTGCCGGAAGCGGTAGGCGAACCAAATATCTCGATCATGCCGACGACCGTACCGAACAAACCCATTAAGGGGCTGATGGAGGCGATAGTGCCAAGGCTCGTGAGGAAGCGCTCCAGCTCATGTGTGACGCCGCGTCCCGCTTCTTCAATGGATTCTTTCATCACCTCGCGCGAACTCTTTACATTGCGCAAGCCGGCGGCCAACACGCGGCCGAGCGGCGAATGCGCGGAGAGTCGCGTCAGCATTTCGTCGCTTACGCCGGACTGGCGATAATCGGCGATCACGCTTTGCAGCAAACCGGGGGGATTAATCTTGTTGCGACGTAGAGTAATAGCACGTTCGATAATAAAGGCGACAGCAAGGATGGAAGCCAGCAATAGCGGGTATATCGGCCAACCCGCAGCCTGAAGAATAGCGAACACGCAAAGCTCCTGACGTTTTTGGAATAACGCGGAACTCTATCTTGACGACTGTTTTTCAGCAAGCCAAAACTCGTTACACGATGTTGCGATGCGGTGTTCGCGCTTATCCACAAAAGCTGTGGGTAAGTTTGTGGATTAGTCGCAAGCGCATGCATTAAGTCACCCGCGCGTAAGACTTTTTCCTACTATGATGAAAAATGAAGCTTGAATTAATGGCTATTAATATCAGTAAGTTAATAGCACTCTTGCTAGACACCCCCTGTCTGCAGTATTAGGGCATTTCTAAAGTCATACAGTCGTATCCGTTAGAATGGCTAGATGAAAGTTTTACCATCCACGGAACCAGGAATCGCGCCGGAAGTCCTCTCGGTATCAGCGCTCAACCGGCTCTCCCGCGAAGTGCTGGAACGCAGTTTTCCCTTGCTTTGGGTGAGTGGCGAAATCTCCAACCTCACGCGCGCGACTTCTGGCCATGTCTATTTTTCACTCAAGGACGAAGTCGCACAGGTGCGCTGCGTAATGTTCCGCAACCGAACCCAGCTCTTGCCATTCCAATTGCAAGAAGGGCTGCGCGTCGAGGCGCGGGCGCTGGTGACGTTGTACGAGGCGCGCGGCGACTTCCAACTCAACGTGGAATCGCTGCGCCATGCCGGCATCGGCACGCTTTATGAAGCCTATGCCCGCCTGCGCGAAAAACTTGAGAAGGAAGGATTGTTCGACGCTGCGCGCAAGCGCGCCCTGCCTCGATTCCCGCATCGCGTCGGCATCGTCACCTCGCTGCAAGCGGCGGCGCTGCGCGATGTGCTGGCCGCCTTCCAGCGCCGCAGTCCGCATGTGCCGCTGGTGATTTACCCCGTGCCCGTGCAAGGCGAAGGCGCCGCCGAAAAGATTGCGGCGGCGATTACTCTCGCGGCTAGCCGGGCGGAGTGCGACGCCCTGATCGTCACGCGTGGCGGCGGCAGCATTGAAGATTTATGGGCCTTTAACGAGGAAATCGTGGCGCGCGCAATCGCCGCGAGTCCGATCCCTATCATTGTCGGGGTGGGTCATGAGACGGATTTCACCATTGCCGATTTTGCGGCCGATCATCGTGCCGCCACTCCCACCACCGCCGCAGAACTGGCCAGCGCCGGTTACGTTGCCGCGCAGGCGACGCTACGGCGGCTTGGCGCCTCGCTAAACGAAACAATGCGCCGCTGCCTCGAAACACGCATGCAGCGCGTCGATCTCCTCACTCGCAGCCTGCTGCGACCGGGCGAACGCCTGGCAAGATTGCGTACGGAACTGGCTCATGCCAGCACTAGGCTCCAAGCGGCGCTACGCTTGCGCCTGACGCGCGCCCATAGCGCGGTACAGCATGTGGGCCTCAGACTGACCGCAAATCGTCCCGAGGTCGGACTGCAAAGACAGGCGCTAGCGCAACGTAGGACGCGGCTTATCGCCGCAATGGCGACAACGCTACAGCAGCGACGCACCACCTTGAATACAGTGATCACCAACCTGGCCCACCTCAACCCCGCCGCGGTCTTAAATCGCGGCTACAGCATCACGCGTAATGCCCAAGGCGAGATTGTGCGCAGTAGCGAACAACTTGCGACTGACGAAACGCTCAGCATCGCATTCGCCCAAGGCTGGACGCGCGTCCAGGTCCGGGAGAAAGGCAACTGAGAGGAAACTGAGGGGAGACTGAAAGGAAACCACGTTTTCGGGCCAGCCAAAAAAAAGCACAGGCGTTTCGCCTGTGCTTTTTATTTTCTAGTCAGCCTTTTTTAGAACAAGCTGCGATGGAAAATCTCGCTGGCCGGAAGATGGAAAATCGCGCTGGCCGACATGAAAAACAGCATCGGGATCGACAGCGCGGTATTGGTGCGCGAAGCGAGGAAAGCCACGCGGCGGGCTTTGTTCTTCTCTTCGTCGGTGGCCGTGACAAAGCCCAGAATCTTCTTCTGATTTGGCCAGATCAGCACCCAGACGTTGAACAACATGATGGTGCCCAACCAGGCGCCGATGCCGATAGGCACGAAAATGGCGTCCTGGAACAGGAAGGCCTTGAGAAAAGCGCCTCCCAGTAGCCAGGCGCCTGCCAACCAGGTCATCAGTGCGGACCAGCGGAAGAACAGCAGCGCGCGCGGCGCGACGTGCTTGGTGATGCCGGCAGCCGTGCCATCTGCTTGAGCAGCCTTGAGCGCGGCAACCTGAACGAAGTTGAAGTAGTACAGCAAGCCGATCCACATCACACCTGAGGCGATATGTAGCCAACGGCCGATTCCGTAAGTGACGAATTCCATGTTTAGACTCCCATCAGCGATTTGGCGACATAGTACAAAACAACCGTTAGTACGAGGCCGGTGATCACCGTGCCCCATAGCGTGTCGAGCGGATTTTTCATGAAGGTCTCCTTGTTGTTGCGCAAAATTGATTTTTTGAAGCGCAGGTTCAGTTGAGTGAAAACCGCGCAAATGCTAGCACACGGCTTACGTCGTCGCACTCCCGAATATCAGGGCCTAGCCGGGTGAGACATGACAAACAACTTGCGTGACGCGTCACTGCGCAAGTGGCGCCTCGTTGATACCGTCGATTTTTCCGCCGGGGGCAATGCCACGGCTCTTAAACCAGCCAAGATTCATTTCCAGTGCAAATTTCGCCTGACCCACGGCGCAATGACTGATGAGCGTCTGTGGCTCCATATCTTCGATATTGAGAATACCCCCGTTGGCGTCTAGAAAGGCCACACTAAGCGGTATAAGCGTGTCGCGCATCCACATGCAATGCTCTCCCGCTTGGGGAAAAACAAACAGCATACCGTTGTGCGGCGGCATGGACTTTCTATGCATGAGACCCGTGGTACGTTCATCGCTAGTGCTGACAACTTCAGCCTGAATGCGATGTATACCCGCACTGAAATCGAGCAACGTACTCGCATAGACGGGGCCGCAAGTCAGTAACTCACACAATACAGCCAGCGCAATGCCATACGGCAATCTGAAGGTCATATCACTCCCCTCGCGCAACGTAACAACAAACACTGAAAACAAAAAAGAGGCAGGGAAACCCCTGCCTCTTTCTCTTTTACTGCTTCTGCAAAATTACTTGGCAGCGGGCTTCTTCTCTTCAGCCTTCTTCTCTTCAGCCTTCTTCTCAACCTTCTTCTCTTCGGCCTTCGCCTCGGCCTTCACTTCAGCCTTCTTCTCGTCGGCTTTCTTCTCGACTTTCGTCTCTTCGGCCTTTGCGTCGGCCTTCATATCAGCCTTCTTCTCAATTGCCTTCTTCTCGACTTTCTTCTCTTCGGCCTTCGCCTCGGCCTTCACTTCAGCCTTTTTCTCTTCAGCTTTCTTCTCGACCTTGGTTTCTGCCTTGGGAGCATCGGCTGCGATGGAAGCAGCAGAGACGGTGGCGAACAGGGCGGCAATCAGTACGGATAGCAGTTTGCTCATGGTAACTTTCCTCGATGAATGAACAGATTTATTAGATTTTTGACTCAGAATTGCTTCTGGTCGATGAATTATAACGCAGGCTTAGCGTTGTCGTTGCCGCTAGTCAGCAGCTATGCGCACACGCCTCCCTCATCCTACAAATAAAAATGGCAGGGTTACCCCTGCCATTTTCTCAATCAGCAGCCCAATTACTGGGCGGCAGGAGCGGCTTCAACAGCCTTCTTGCTCTTCTTTTTCTTGCCTTTTTTAGCCTTCTTGGGCGCGGCGGGCTTGTCGGCGTCAACGGCGGGCTTCTCAGCGGCCTTCGGTGCAGCAGCCGGCGCAGCGGCGGCGGCAGGAGCAGCGGCAGGATGGTCAGTAGCCTTCGGCGCGTCAGCGGCGATGGCGGTGGTGGCGGCAAAAGCGCCAACGATCAATGCGGTCAGAAGCTTGTTCATATAATCCCTATTAAAAATTTGGTGGTTTCCGTGACCGTCCTTACCGATATGGCGAGGTGTCAGCTGCAATAACGCGCCGCCCGCCGAGCAGGTTGACACGATAGTCAGAGGTCTTGACTGCGCCACTCACCAGGTCGTAGCGTGTCCAGTCGCCAGGGGCCGATGGCCGCCCGAATCAGGCGCAGCGTGGGATAGCCTGCTTTCGCAGTCATCCGTCTCACCTGGCGGTTCTTGCCCTCTTTAAGTACGATTTCCAGCCATGCCGTGGGGATGTTTTTGCGCGCTCGGATCGACGGATTCCTCGGCCAAAGAGCCGCAGGCTCCGCTATCAGCCGAGCCTCACAGGGCTGCGTGACAAAGTCGCCCAAATTCAAGCCGGACATGAGACAGCTTAAGGCGTCCGTACTCGGTAGGCCTTCGACCTGGGCCCAATAGACTTTGGCCATCTTGTGCTCCGGGTCGGCGATGCGTTTTTGTAGGGATCCGTCATCGGTTAACACTAGCAGCCCTTCGCTGTCAACATCCAGCCGACCCGCCGCGTAGACGCCCGGGATGTCCAGATAATTGGCCAGCGAAATATGTCCTGCCTCAGGCGTAAACTGGCTGAGTACCCCGTAGGGCTTGTTGAACAACACTAGCTTGGCCATGCCGAGCCGAGCTTATACGCTGGGGACGCGGCGTGGCGCGGCCGCAGCGGCATTCACCATGCCGTGCCCGAACAAATAACAAAACCGGCCGGATTCAGGATAGGGGAAAAAATCCGGGCCCAAGCCTTCGGCGATTTTTTGCTGGGTCTCCTGCCAGAACTCCGGCGTCAGCAAGTCCGCGTCGTAACGCATGAAAGCGCGGCGGGTCTCCGCATGCGTCAATAGAAAGCTGCCGAATTCCTCGGGAAATATGTCGTTGCGTGCCACCGAATACCAGGGCTCGCCGGACATTTCCGCTTCAGGCGTAGGCGGTTCCGGGATGCGACGGAAGTTGCAGTCCGTCATGTATTCAATTTCGTCGTAATCGTAGAACACCACTCTGCCGTTGCGCGTCACACCGAAGTTTTTGAATAACATATCGCCAGGGAAGATGTTCGCGTAGGCCAATTCCCTGATGGCGTTGCCATACTCACGCACCGCGTCCTCGCGCTCAAGCTCGTTAGCGTGGTCGAGATACATATTGAGTGGCACCATGCGCCGTTCAATATAGACATGCTTGATAATAATTTCGTCACCTTCCTCGTCGAGCAAGGAAGGGCATAAGACACGTAGCTCGTCTAGGAGCGCCTGACTGAACCGCGCCCGGGGCAAGGCGACGTCCGAGAATTCCAGCGTATCCGCCATACGCCCAACGCGATCATGCTTCTTGACCAGCAGATACTTGGCTCTGACGGTTTCATGATCGACTTCTTTAGGCGGCGTAAAAACATCCTTGATCACTTTGAAGACATAGGGGAACGACGGCAACGTGAAGACCGCCATCACCAGGCCTCGTATGCCGGGAGCAACGATAAACTCGTCGCGCGAATGGCGCAGGTGAGTAATGAGGTCGCGGTAGAACATCGTCTTGCCTTGCTTGGCGAGCCCCAATATCGAGTACAACTCACCCTTGGGCGCATTCGGCATCATGCTGCGGAGGAATTGCACATAGGCGGAGGGCACGTCCATGTCGACCATGAAATACGCGCGGCTGACCGAAAACAAGGTGCTGATATTCATCGGATCCAGCAGCACGGTATCGAGGTAGAGCTTACCTTCTGCGTCGTACAAGACCGGCACGACGAAGGGATATTCGGAGTCGCCATTGATCGCCTTTCCGACGATATAGGCGCCCTTGTTGCGATAGAACGCGGAAGACAGCACCTGTAGCTGGCAATTCGCCTCTGCCTCCGGAAAGCGCCCTTCAAAAAGCCGCCGCACCGCTTCGATACAGCAACGGATATCGCGCTCTAAATCAACAAATTCGCAGCGCCAGCCGAAGCTGTGGCATATCTCGCGTATTGCCCGGTACATGCCGACCTGCTTGGGATAGTAGCTGCGATAGGCCGGCGGATCGGATTCAATGAACTCGGTAGATATCGCTGGCCGCACAAAGATAAAATCATTGTGGAAGTAGTTGCGATGAAGGATCTTGCAGCAGACCGAATTAAAAAAAGTCTCCGCCAGTTCCGGTTGTTTGTGATTGGTGAGTAGCCCAATGAAAAGCAGCTTGGCGCCTTGCCAGGTATTATTATCGATCTTCTCGGCTAGCAACGTTCTGCGCAAAAGCTCAACTGTCTCATTTACCCGCGTGTCGTAGAACTGAATGCGCTCGCCGACGGCACGCTTTACGGCGCGCCAATCACCGGCATCGAAGCGATCTTTCGCCTGCGTGCTGCATTCGCGAAATAAGCGATAGTGTTTATTAAAGCCATCAACCAGGGCATGTGCGATTGCCTGAGCGACAGGATTTTCACCGGCGGGAAGTTTCATTTAACGGCCTGAAGAATGCATGAGGGCTGAAGGGAATTAATATAACGGTAGCGCATTTTCGCCGCATCACCGCGGACACAAACGCTAGCATAGTGCATCGTAATCGCGGATAATACTGCGCAACAAGTTGGGTCTGCTCCTTGGCCGTCCCCTGTAAGCCAGCGTCCGGCACCTCGTGTGCCGGCCTAGTGCACCAACTTCGGTATGCAGCATGCGTGCGAGTCGCTCCGGACAACATTATCGAGCCCTTGCGGAACCCGCGAAATCACCGGGTTGCCATGCTGCTGTTCGTTCCTCACACCACTAACGATGGAGTTGTCATGGGCGCGAGTTCTATAGTCAAAATTCCACAAGACGGCAAAAAAATCGTTCCGGGGCAGCCTACTCCCGACAATCCGATCATTCCTTTTATCGAGGGCGATGGGATCGGCGTCGACATTACGCCGGTGATGATCAAGGTTGTCGATGCGGCCGTCGCTAAGGCTTATGGCGGCAAGAAAAAAATCCACTGGATGGAAGTTTATGCCGGGGAGAAATCGACGCAAAAATACGGCGGCGACGTGTGGCTGTCGGAAGAAACGCTGGGCCTGCTTAAAGAATACTCGGTCTCCATCAAAGGCCCGATGACCACCCCGGTGGGCGGCGGTATCCGCTCCTTGAATGTCGCCCTGCGCCAAGAACTCGACCTCTACCAGTGTGTGCGTCCCGTGCGTTATTTCCGTGGCGTGCCTTCGCCATTGAAAGATCCGTCTAAGACCGACATGGTGATCTACCGTGAAAACACCGAGGACATCTATGCCGGCATTGAGTGGGCCGCCGAATCGGAGCAATGCAAGAAGGTCATCAAATTCCTACAGCAGGACATGGGCGTTAAGAAGCTTCGCTTCCCCGAAACGTCGGGCATAGGCATCAAGGCGGTGTCGCGCGACGGTACCGAGCGTTTGGTGCGCGCAGCCATCAAATATGCCATCGACAATGACCGAAAATCGGTGACCATCGTCCACAAAGGCAACATCATGAAGTACACCGAGGGCGCTTTCCGAGATTGGGCCTATGCCCTGGCCAAGAATGAATTTGGTGCCCAACTGCTAGATGGCGGCCCCTGGTGCTCTTTCAAAAACCCGAAAACCGGGCGAGACATTATCGTCAAGGACGCTATCGCCGATGCCTTCCTGCAACAAATTCTTTTGCGTCCGGCCGAATACGATGTCATCGCCACCTTGAACCTCAATGGCGACTACATTTCGGACGCACTTGCGGCTCAGGTCGGCGGCATAGGCATTGCCCCGGGTGCCAACATTTCCGACCAATACGCTTGCTTTGAAGCTACCCACGGTACCGCGCCCAAGTATGCCGGCCAAGACAAGGTCAATCCTGGCTCGCTAATCCTCTCGGCCGAAATGATGCTACGTCACCTTGGCTGGCTCGAGGCCGCCGATCTCATCATCCGCTCTATGGAAGGTGCCATTGCGGATAAAACGGTGACTTATGACTTTGCCCGCTTGATGGAAGGCGCTAAAGAAGTCTCTTGCTCAGGATTCGGCGACGCCATGATCGCCAAGATCAACAGTTATTGATCGTTAACATGAACGCAGCACCCAGCGTCAGCAGTGTGATGTCGCCGTTCCAGACAGTGGCCGGCGCGGAGCCCGTTGACGCAGCAATGCAAGTGATGCGCGCGCACGGTCTCAATGCCATTCTGGTTGAACCGAATGCGGAAGGCGAATGGGGCATCATGACCAAGCGTGATGTCTTGCGCCATATCATCGTGCGAAATCGCCGTCCCGATAGCGTGACGGTGAACGACATCGCCAGCCGCTACCTCTTCACTTGTACCTGCGACACCCCTCTGCTACAGGTCGCACGGCAAATGATGAACAACGGCATACGCCGCGTTGTGGTCATGGAAAACGGCCAACCGCTGGGTGTCGTCACGGAAGCAGACTTGTTCAGACTCGTCGAAGCGTCGGGCTGGGGCTCCTAATTCTCACCGTCAAACGCCAATACGCGGACGCCAATTCAGCATGCAGGCCCAAGAAAGAAAAAACCCGCTCCCAAAAAGGGGCGGGCTTTTTAAATCTGTACTGTGCAACCGGACAGGGTCGTGGCCACCGCCGGCCCAAACTGCCTACTCAGGCGGCTTGGATGTTGGAGGCCTGCTTGCCTTTAGGCCCTTGCGTCACCTCGAAGGACACTTTCTGTCCTTCCTTGAGCGTCTTGAAACCGCCCATTTGAATTGCCGAGAAATGGGCAAACAGATCCTCGCTACCGTCGTCCGGCGTGATAAATCCATAACCCTTAGCATCATTGAACCACTTCACAGTACCGGTTGCCATATAGCTGTTCCCTCTTTTAAAAACCCCTTGGCCCGAGCGGTGGCCCGGTCGTGATCGCATCAAGATTAGTGACAGCACGGAGCGAAGCGGGTTTCAGCAAAGGAAGCGCGGCATCCGACCAGTACAGCATTGAAAATTGATGCAAACACGCGGATTTTTACGCCACTTATTCGACAGACGTCAAGCGCTTT
>JBBQGH010000022.1:0-44812 GCA_038322845.1 Gammaproteobacteria bacterium | reverse complement strand
AAAAGCGGCGAGGCTACCTTCAACTATCCATACAGCACACCGACCATCGGTCACGATGAGCGCGAAATCGCGGTCACGCTTCCGTGAAACGTCGGTCACGCTATGGCGAAATCATCGGTCACGTTGGCGCGAAATACGCACAACGATGATTGCTGGCTACTTCCTGCTCCTGCCCCAAGACATTCCGACAACTGTTAAGTCTGCCGGGGCTGTGTTGTTTATGGTGTCAAATCACTGGTTCCTGGCCCACACTCGTGGTTACTTTGATACAACAGCGGATGCCCTTCCGCTATTGCACGCTTGGTCGCTATCTGTAGAAGAGCAGTTTTACCTTGTTTGGCCATTTCTGATCCTGATTTTCGTTTACTGCGAACGACGATTTTCTCGACGCCTTAGCACCGTTGCGCTCGCAAGTGTTCTATTCACTTCGTTGGCGGCCTGTCTTATTCAAACTCGGCTTAATTCCGATAAGAGCTTTTTTCTTATGCCATTCCGAGCTTGGGAGTTCGCTGTCGGCGGTCTTGTTGCTAGCACTGATGCTCACCGCCGACTTAATTCAGTTGCCGCAAGGTGGTCGATCAATATCGGCCTACTCTTGCTCACGTTTACGGCAATGTTCTTAGACTCCACCCGAGATTTCCCAGGTTGGATAGCGGTGATTCCATGCCTCGCCAGCGCAAACATAATCATTGGGCTCACGCACGGGCAGGCAAAAGGCGCAGGTCGGCGGTTATTAGAATCCCGCACTATGCGGACTATCGGAACCTTGTCGTATTCGTGGTACCTATGGCATTGGCCCATGTTGGTGTTTTTCCGACAGGAACGATTAGGTGAACGAAAACTTGTCGAGGACGCTTTGGCAGCGGCACTTGCCTTGGTCCTCGCTTACATAACGTACCGTTGGATAGAGAATCCACTACGTGTTCAAAGACCGTGGGTGCTAAAGACTAAACGAGGCACCTTTGGTGTTGCAGCAATTGCGTTGCTCGTTGCGTATGGCATTGGGACCGTCACCCTTAAGGAGGGGAGGCTCCTAATTAAGCGAACGGAGGCACGCATTGGCGGTGCGGAACAGCAGTCCATACCCTACTCATCATGTACCCTAGACCCGAATACCAACGGGTTGCACTCACTTTCTGATTGCTTAATTTCCCATACAAATCCAAAGTCGCGCATAGTGCTTTGGGGCGATTCGCATGCTCAGCAAATCATTCCAGCGCTGGAATCCCTACGCGAATTCTCATTGGAGTTCGGCATTCGTTTTTTCGGTGCTTGCCCTTCGCTACTAGGGGTCAGCCTCAGAAGCAATGGCGAAATAGTCAATCCGTCATGTGCGAAATTTAATCAGCAGGTTGTCAATGAGTTATCAATAAATGAGAATCACATCACGGGCATAATTCTGGCATCACGTTGGAATCACTACCTTGGCATGCCGGTTACGGAGCCAGGAGATTTCCAGCCGACCTCAATTACCGTTGAAGACGGGGCAACAAAATCAATAACCGATCAGAGCAACGTTGCACTGGTCTTGGCTGACAGTCTTCGGTTGACATTTAGGGTGCTAAGAGACCGTGGTGTGCGAGTTCTTGTCATCGCACCTGTCCCGGAATTTACGTTCAGCGTCCCCGGGTGCCTTTATCGCCGTCAAGCGAACAGTTGTGTTATGCCAAGGAGCACCGTTGAAAAACGAAGACGCCTCTTCGTAGAGACCGCTAGGCGAGTGGCCGCAGAGTTTGATAACGTAAAAATTTGGGATCCTGTAGATATTTTTTGTGACCAGCAATCCTGCAAAGCTACGGTAGAAGGGAGGTCTCTGTACCGTGACTCGAATCACCTTTCAACGTTCGGCGCTGAGTACATGTTGAAACACGGCACTTTATACTTCGCGTGGTTGGCTAGGCGATAGCCTGACACAAGCATGACGCTTTCGGTCTTGGATGTGTTGTCGGACTTTCTAGTATTGGTGGGTAAGGCTCTAGGGGGCAAGTAATGGCGATTTTAGGATCAACCGTCCTCAATGTGCCTCATCCCAATTCGCACCCACGCCCACATCCACCACCAACGGCACCGCAAGTTTGGCGACGCCGGCCATGAGTCTGGGCAGCTCGTGGCGCACGGTGTCGAGTTCGACTTCGGGCACTTCCATTACCAGTTCGTCATGCACTTGCAGTACCAGGCGGCTTTTCATTTGCGTTTTATCCAGCCAGCCTTGCACGGCGATCATGGCGAGTTTGATAAGGTCGGCGGCGGTGCCTTGCATGGGCGCATTGATGGCGGCGCGTTCGGCGGCTTGGCGGCGCGGGCCGTTGCCGCCGCGGATTTCCGGTAGCCAGAGGCGGCGGCCGAAGACGGTTTCGACATAGCCTTTTTCGCGCGCCGAGTTGCGCGTCGATTCCATGTAGCGCGCCACGCCGGGATAGCGCGCGAAGTAGCGCTCGATATAGGCTTGCGCCGCGCTGCGCTCGATGCCCAGTTCGCGCGCCAGACCGAAGGCCGACATGCCATAGATCAGGCCGAAGTTGATGACCTTGGCGTAGCGGCGCTGCTCGCTGCTGACTTCGAGTGGTGTTAACCCAAACACTTCCGCCGCGGTGGCGCGGTGGATGTCTTCGCCGGAAGCAAAGGCCTTGAGCAGACCTTCGTCGCCGGAGATATGCGCCATGATGCGCAACTCGATCTGCGAATAGTCGGCGGAAATAATCTTCGAGCCAGGAGGTGCGATAAACGCCTGGCGTATGCGTCGCCCCTCGGCCGTGCGGATGGGAATGTTCTGTAGGTTGGGGTCGGTGCTGGCCAGCCGGCCGGTGACTGCCGTGGCCTGCGAGAAGCAGGTATGCACACGCCCGGTTTCTGGATGCACCATGCGAGGTAGCTTGTCGGTGTAGGTGCTCTTGAGTTTGGCGAAGCTGCGATATTCGAGTATCAGTTTCGGCAGCGGATAATCGAGCGCCAGTTGCGCCAGCACTTCTTCGTCGGTGGACGGCGTGCCGGACGGTGTTTTCTTCAGTACCGGCAATTTCTCGCGCTCGAAAAGAATTTCCTGTATCTGCTTGGGCGAGTTGAGATTGAAAGGCTGCTTGGCCACGACATGCGCTTGCGCTTCGATATCCATCATGCGCTGGCCCAGTTCGCCGCTTTGCCGCTCCAGTAGCGCGCCGTCGATCAACACGCCGTTGCGCTCCATGCGAAACAGCACTTCCATTACCGGCAGTTCGATGTCGCGGTACAAGACCTGCAGACGAGGCTCCGCAGTCAATGACGGGTAGAGCGCATCGTGCAGGCGCAGCGTGATGTCCGCATCTTCGGCGGCGTATTCGCCGGCGCGGGCGATATCTACTTGATCGAAGCCGATGCGCGAAACGCCCTTACCCGTCACCTCGTCGTAGGTGATGGTAGTCAAGCCCAGGTGGCGCTTGGCCAATGAGTCCATGTCGTGGCTTTTGTCGGATTCCAGCACATAGGATTGGAGTAGCGTGTCTTGCGCCACACCCGCCATGCGTATGCCATGGTTAGCGAGGATGTGCATGTCGTACTTGAGGTTCTGGCCCAGCTTGGCGTGGTGTGCGGATTCCAGCCACGGCCGCATCCGCGCGAGCACCTCGTCGAACGGCAGTTGCGCCGGCGCGCCGGCATAAGCGTGCGCGAGCGGCACGTAAGCAGCTTCACCCGCAGTCACCGACAACGAGAACCCGACCAGCCGCGCGCGCATAGGATCCAGGCCGGTGGTCTCGGTGTCGAAAGCGGTGAGCGGCGCGGCTTCGATTGTTTTCAGCCAGGCATCGAATTGCTCCCAGGTGAGCACCGTTTCGTAGTGCTTGCGATGCGCGCCATCGTCCACCAACAAGGGCATCTGCTCCGCGACCTCTGATTCCTGATTCCTGATCCCCGACCCCTGAACCTCCTTAAGCCAGGTCTTGAACTCCAGCCGCGCATACAGCTCGGCCAGCTTTTCACGATCCGCCTCCTGCGGCGTGAGCTCAGTGACACCTACCGGCAGATCAAGATCGCATGCGACAGTAATCAACTTGCGACCCAGTGGCAGGAAGTCGCGCGCGCGGCGCAGATTTTCGCCGATGACACCGCCAATTTCCTCGGCGTGCGCGACGATATTGTCCAGCGAGCCGTATTGCTGCAGCCACTTCACGGCAGTCTTCGGGCCGACTTTTTCTACGCCCGGTACGTTGTCTACACTGTCGCCTACTAGCGTCAAATAATCGACGATGCGCTCCGGCGGCACACCGAATTTCGCGAGCACGCCCGCTTCATCGAGCAGCTCGTTACTCATGGTGTTGATGAGGCGCACATGCGGATTGACGAGCTGGGCCAGGTCCTTGTCGCCGGTGGAAACCACACACGCTATGCCTTGCTGGCTGGCCTGGTGTGTCAAGGTGCCGATCACGTCGTCAGCCTCGACACCGTCGATCATCAGCAGCGGCCAGCCCAGCGCGCGTATGCAATCATGCAGCGGCTCGATCTGGCGCACCAGATCGTCCGGCATCGGTGCGCGGGTCGCCTTGTATTCCGGATACCAGTCATCGCGAAAGGTTTTGCCCTTGGCGTCGAATATGCAGGCGCGATAATAGGGGCCGTCGCTCGTCTTGTAGTCGCTATCCAGCCGGCGCAGCATGTTGATCACGCCGTAGATCGCGCCGGTAGGCTCGCCCGACTTGTTGCGCAAGTCGGGCATGGCATGAAACGCACGGTATAAATAAGATGATCCGTCGACCAGAAGCAGCATATGAAAACCAGATCTAACCGCGTTACCGATGCGGTTGCCGCCGTCGCTACGCGCAGGACGCGCGAGGCCGAATGCGTGGGCGGCATTATGGCAGAGTTAGGCAAATGCTAAGGCTAAGCCAGATAGCGCCGGGCGGCGGGTTTCGCACTGTTCGCTGCCACATATGAGGTGCAACGCAACCTCTGATAGAATCCTTCGGACCCCTCGGCCACTCAGGAATTCTATTATGTGCCGCTTCCGCCCGACTCAAACCTTGTTGCTCTTGGCCCTCGCGCTGCCCCTGCTAACCATGGGCTCGCCGGTGTTCGCTCAGCTGGACCGCCCGACCGGCTTACAACCACTCCCTGAACCGCCGCCTCCGCCGCCGGGCTACCAGCCCGATCCCGCGCTCGAACCGCAAGTAACCATCACCAAGCGCGGAGAAGACCGCGTTGAAGAATACCGCGTCAGCGGCAAGCTCTACATGATCAAAGTGACGCCTACTCATGGCGTGCCTTACTACATGATCGATTCCAAAGGCGACGGCAAATTCTCTAAGCAAGAGTCGCTCGATTCGGGACTGCGCGTACCGCAGTGGGTGATCGGCACGTTCTGATACTTCGCAATTCCGGCATCACCATAACAACACAGGGAGGCGGTTATGAGCGAGCAGAATCCTTTTGAAAGTCCGGCCGTCGTCGGGGGTGGTTTCGATGCCAACGGTCGCAGCGTAGACGTCGGGCGCGGCATCGAGTGGCTGAAGCAAGGCTGGGATCTCTTCGTCAAAAACCCCGGTATCTGGATCGCTATCGTCGTTATCTTGCTGGTGATCTGTGTGGTGTTGAGTATTATTCCGATCATCGGCCAGCTCGCTGTGAATTTTCTGATGCCTGTATTTGTCGGCGGCGTTATGCTCGGTTGCCGGTCGCTCAGCGAAGGCGGCGAATTGCGCATCGACCACCTCTTCGCCGGCTTCAAGCAAAATACCGGCAACCTCGTGTTGGTTGGCGTCTTCTACCTGATAGGCGTGGTAGTCATAGTTGGGTTCACCTTCCTCATCGGCGGCGGCGCGGCCTTGACCGGCGGCTTGATGGGGCGTGGCGCCGGTATCGGCATGGCGCTGGGCGGTTTCTTCCTCGCCATGCTGGTCATGCTTGTGCTGCTAATTCCGCTCGCTATGGCCACGTGGTTCGCACCAGCGCTCGTCGTTTTCCATAACGTCGCTCCTATGGCGGCTATGAAAGCGAGCTTCTTCGCTGTTTTGAAGAATATTGTGCCCTTCCTAATCTACGTCGTGATCGTGTTCGTCTTAAGCATCATCGCCGCAATTCCCTTCGGCCTGGGCTTCCTTGTTTTGGTGCCCGTGCTGTTGGGCGCTCACTATGCCTCCTATGTGGAGATATTCGAATAGGTCAGCGGTAAGCGACGCCGCGTCGCGACGCCGCTGTTTCTAGATGCAAGCGCGTCGTCTTCCCGCTGCGCGCGGCTGGGCCTGGGTTGTTGAGGGCTATCGGCTTTATCGGCGTAATCCCCCGCTCCTCACCAGCCTGACTCTGGCTTACCTGTTGCTGGTGTTGGCAACCAATCTTATCCCGCTGGTTGGGCCCTTTATTTCGCCCGTACTCTTGCCACTCCTGACGGTGATCGTGGCAAGCGGTTGCCGTGCGCTGGACCGTGGCGACTTGCGGCCGGGCGTGTTGACCGCCAGCTGGAGCGAGCACCGGCTGGCACTTTTCAAGCTGGGTGGCTGGCAGTTGCTGGCCGCGCTAGGCGTACTCGCGCTGTACGCACTGTGGCAAGGCGGCGATCTTTCCGCGGCCGACATGAATACGCTTAACGAAGAAGCTGCCCTCTACGCCATGGCGCGCTTGCTGGTGTTGTCCGTACCCGTGGCTTTGGCTTTCTGGTTCGCGCCGCTGCTCACCGCTTGGGACGGCGTGCCAGCCTTAAAGTCGCTGTTCTTCAGTATTGTCGCCGCCCGACGTAATTGGCGGGCCTTTTTGGTTTATGCCTTAAGCATCACACTGGTCGGCGTGATCTTGCCCGGGGTGGTATTGCTCATCGCTGGCGTGATCTCGAAATCCTTGTTAACAGTGTTGGCAGTAGTGATACGCATGCTGCTGTTGTTCATCCTGGCGCCCATACTCGTCGCCAGCGTGTATCTCAGCTATCGCGACGTTTTTGGTGAGTCGCCGCCGAATGAATAAACCCATAGGCTTGCTCGGCGGCACCTTCGACCCCGTGCATTTCGGACACTTGCGCTTAGCGGAAGAGGCCTATGAAGCGCTGGATCTAGCGCATGTACTTTGGATCCCCACTGGCGTGCCGCCTCACCGTCACGTGCCCCGCGTTTCGGCGGCGCAGCGTTTGAACATGGTGCAGCTAGCTATCGCTGGCAACGCGCGTTTCGAGCTGGATGCCAGCGAAATTGCCACTACCCAGCCCGCCTACACGGTGCACACGCTGGCGCGGTTGCGTGAGGCACAGAACAGAGGCGGTGACGGAGAGAACGAAACTGATAGAACACGCCCCTTGCTGCTCATCCTCGGCAGCGACGCATTTCTCGGCCTCACCACTTGGCATCGCTGGCGCGAGCTGTTCGACTACGCGCATATTGCAGTGGCGACGCGGCCCGGTTTCGAATTGCATCCCACCGACATGGCTCCGCCGCTGGCCGCCGAATACACGCAGCGCCTGGCGAGCGCAAGCGAGGTTTGGCTGGGCAAGAGCGCGGGTTACGTTGTGCCCTTCGCCATGACACCACTGGCCGTCTCTGCCTCCTTGATCCGCGCGCGGCTTGCCGCAGGGTTGAGCGCGCGTTATTTGATCCCCGATCCGGTTCGAGAGTATATTGACCAACAACACTTATATCAGGCAGCGGATGGACGTTAGAAAATTGCAAAAGATCGCGGTGACGGCGCTAGAAGACATCAAGGCGCACGACATCGAAGTCTTCAATACCACCAAGCTGTCCTCTCTCTTCGACCGCATCATCATTGCCAGCGCGGATTCGGCGCGGCAGACCAAGTCCTTGGCGCGCAGCGTGCAGGACAGGGTGCTGACGGCAGGCGGCACCGTGCTCGGCATGGAAGGCGAAGAGACCGGTGACTGGATCGTGGTCGATCTCGGCGACATCGTCGTCCACGTCATGCAACCCGCCGTGCGCGCTTATTACAATCTGGAAGAACTCTGGTCGTCCAAACCCGCTGCGAAGAAGAAGGCCGCGGCGCGTACCGACGAGTAGTTGCTCGGAATGAAACTCATCGTGGCCGCCGTCGGCACGCGTATGCCGGCATGGGTGAATGAAGCCTATGCTGAATTCGCCAAACGCATGCCGCGCGAGTCGTCGTTGCAATTGCAGGAGATCAAGGCAGAGCCGCGTAGCGGCGGAAAAAGCGTGGAAGCGATGCTGTCTGCCGAAGCCGTGCGCATTAAAGCCGCGTTGCCACCGCGCTGCCGCCTTATCGCACTGGACGAGCACGCTGCCGACGTGACCACGCAGCAACTCGCCGCGCGTTTGCGTCTATGGATGGAGGGCGGCGACGACGTGGCTTTTGTGATTGGCGGGCCGGATGGTCTGGCGCCTGAGATTAAAGCGGACGCCGCCGAATCGCTGCGCTTATCCAGCCTCACCTTGCCGCATGCCCTGGTGCGCGTGCTGCTGGCGGAAGCGCTATACCGCGCCGCCAGCCTGCTGAAGAATCATCCGTATCATAGGGAATGAGTATCGAGTTGCGGTTTTCGGGTTTCGAGTAAGCAACCCTCCCGACTCCGCAACCAGCCACTAGAAACCCGAAACTAGAAACTAGAAATCTCTATGACCAACCTCGATCATCGCATCTACCTTGCCTCGCGCAGCCCGCGTCGGCGTGAACTGCTGGCCCAAATGGGCGTGCGCTTCGAGTTGCTGTTGTTTCGCGATGGGCCGCGGGAAGCGCCCGATGTGGACGAAGTGCCGCTGCCTGATGAGTCGCCCGAAGTTTATGTGCAACGCGTTACGGCCGCCAAGGCTCACGCGGGACTCAAACGCATGCATCAGCGCCGACTCTTACCGCATCCCGTGCTGTCCGCCGACACGACGGTGGAAATTGATGGCGTCGTTATTGGCAAGCCGGCGGATGAAGCCGATGCCATGTCCATACTGCGACGCCTCTCCGGCCGCACCCATCGCGTACTCACGGCGGTGGCGCTAGCCGAAGAAAACCGCTTGGAGCAGGCGCTGAATATCAACGAGGTGCGCTTTCGTACGCTCACCGACGCCGAAATAAGGCGCTATGTGCAAAGTGGTGAGCCACTGGACAAAGCGGGTGCCTATGGCATCCAGGGACGGGCGGGTGTATTCGTCGAAGAAATACGCGGTTCCTATACCGGCATCATGGGCCTGCCACTGTTCGAAACCGCCATGCTGCTGCGCCGCTTCGGTTATCCTGATTGACGTCTGGTGAGGAGTGGGGAGTGCGCGCTGCGTGGGCGTTCACTCTCTAGTCCTCAATAGATTTTTGGGGATCGCGATGAGCGAAGAATTTCTCGTTAACTTCACGCCTCAGGAAACCCGCGTCGCGCTTATGCAAAATGGCGTGGTGCAAGAGCTGCACGTCGAGCGCACCGCTTCGCGCGGCATCGTTGGCAACGTCTATCTCGGTCGCGTGGTGCGTGTGCTACCGGGCATGCAGTCA
Organism: Gammaproteobacteria bacterium; assembly: GCA_038322845.1. Lineage (GTDB taxonomy): Bacteria > Pseudomonadota > Gammaproteobacteria > Burkholderiales > Rhodocyclaceae > Desulfobacillus. The sequence goes on along the minus strand of JBBQGH010000022.1, from coordinate 35,419 downwards.
GCATTCATTGACATCGGCCTGGAGCGCACGGCCTTTTTGCATGTGGCCGATATCTGGGAAGAGCGCCACAGCAACGGCTGCGAGCGGCCCAACGGTGAGGGCGTCAAGCCTATTGAAAAAATCCTTTCCGAAGGGCAAAACCTGGTCGTCCAGGCGCTGAAGGACCCGCTCGGCAGCAAGGGTGCGCGGCTATCTACGCAGATCAGTATCGCCGGCCGGCTCCTGGTATATTTGCCGCAGGAACACCACATCGGCATTTCGCAGCGCATCGAGGGCGAGGTGGAGCGCGAGCAACTGCGCGCCAAGCTGCAATCGCTGATGCCGACGGATGAACTGGGCGGCTTCATTGTGCGCACAGTGGCGGAAACGGCCAGTGAAGAAGAACTCGCCAACGACATCAGCTACCTGCGCAAAATCTGGGCCGAAGCCCAGAACGCCGCGCTGAGTGCAAGGCCGCTGGCCCTGCTCTATCAGGATCTCACGCTAGGGCAGCGGGTGCTGCGTGACCTTGTGACACGCGAGACGAGTCGCATCCTTGTTGATTCGCGCGAAAACTTCCAAAAGCTGTCGAGCTTCACGCAGGAATTCATGCCGCAGTTGCAGCCGCTACTCGAGCATTACACCGGCGAGCGGCCGCTGTTCGATTTGCACGGCGTCGAAGAGGAAATCGAGAAAGCCCTGGCGCGCCGCGTCGATCTCAAGTCGGGTGGCTATCTCATCATGGATCAAACCGAGGCGATGACTACCATCGACGTCAATACCGGTGGCTTCGTCGGCTCGCGCAATTTCGACGACACCATATTCAAGACTAATCTCGAAGCGGCGCAAACCATAGCGCGTCAGTTGCGGCTGCGCAATCTGGGCGGCATCATCATCGTCGATTTCATCGATATGGAAAACGAGGAGCACCAGACCGCGGTGCTGGCCGAATTCAACAAAGCACTGCTGCGCGATCACACGCGCTTGTCCGTGAGTGGCTTCACCAGTTTGGGGCTGGTCGAAATGACGCGCAAGCGCACGCGCGAGTCCTTGGCCCACATACTGTGCGAAACCTGCTCCACCTGCGGCGGCCGTGGCGAAGTGCGCACGGCGCGTACCATTTGCTACGAGATCCTGCGCGAGCTGCTGCGCGAAGCGCGCCAGTTCAATGCCCGAGAATACCGCGTGCTGGCCGCGCCGGCTGTCACCGACTTATTTCTCGACGAAGAATCCCAGTCGCTCGCCATGCTCTCCGACTTCATCGGAAAACCCATCTCGCTGCAAGCCGAGACCGGCTATGCCCAGGAACAGTTCGATATTGTCTTGATGTGAATCCCATCCCGCAGAGGAGAGTGCCATGAGTAATGATCATCGTGCCGACTTCAACAGCTTGCTTCCTGCCGCGCCCTTCACCCGCCGCGACTTCGTCGTCAGCCTGCTGGCCTCCGGCTTCGCGCTGGCCGTGCAGCCGGTTATGGCGCAAACCGCCATCAGCACCGACAGGCAGGGCTTGAATGCAGGGCCGATCAGCATCAAAGTCGCAGACGGCGAACTGGCGGCCTATCGCGCCGAGCCTGCCACGGGGAAGAATTTCCCCGTGGTGCTGGTGGTGTCCGAAATCTTCGGCGTGCACGAATACATCGCCGATCTTTGCCGGCGCCTCGCCCAACTAGGCTACCAGGCCATCGCGCCCGAGTTGTTCACTCGTTATGGCGATGTCAAAAAGCTCAGCAGCATCGACGAAATTATCAAGATCGTCAGCCAAGTGCCCGACGCGCAAGTTATGTCCGACCTCGATGCCTGCGTCGCCTGGAGCAAGGCGCATGGCGGCGACACCGCGCGGCTGGGCATCACCGGCTTTTGCTGGGGCGGGCGTCTCGTCTGGCTGTACGCAGCGCACAACCGCGCGGTAAAAGCTGGCGCAGCCTGGTACGGCCGTCTCAGCGGCGACACCAACGAGCGCACCCCCCAGCAGCCGCTAACCATTGCCACTACACTCAAGACGCCGGTACTAGGCCTCTACGGCGGCCAGGACCAAGGCATCCCACAAATCGACGTGGAAAAAATGCGCGCGGCCTTGAAGCAGGCCGGCAACCCTTCCGAAATTCATGTGTACCCCGACGCTTCACACGCCTTCCACGCCGACTACCGACCCAGCTACAACAAAGCCGCCGCCGAAGACGGCTGGCAGCGCATGTTGGTGTGGTTTAAGAAATATGGTGTTTGATCGAGGCGATCAACAACTGGGTTGACTGAAACCATGGTCTCAGTTCGGCCAAGTGCTGCCGGACACACCTTCTCCAGACCGGACGCCTGACGGGCTGCTTCACTCTGAAACTTGCCGGATGTTCTACTTCAGCTCGTCGGCCATTGCTGTCGGTGGCGATTAGATGTGCCAACGTGCAATATGGAATCGAATCCAGTCATAAGTACGACAATTATCCCAAACGATCACTTTCTCTCATCCTTACTTAAGAATCGATAAAACCATCAGTTTCACACGCTCGAAAAACCTGAGTTCGATCGGCTTATCCAAATTATTCCAGGCATGTTCACACAAGCTCTGAATGTCACCCGTGACGATTTGATCAAGGCGATCAGGAACGACGACACCCAAGTTTGTAGAGAGGGCCAATTCTAGGTAATCACCAAACTCATGGTTTACCGCAACCGGCAGTTCACAAAAAAACTTTTGCGATCCATGTTGACTCTTCCCATGTTGCAACAGGGCGATAAGCAAACGTATCGCATGATAATCAAAGCTCCCATCGACCTTATTCGCCACGAGCGTTTCAAGCTGAGAAGCGGGGATGGTCAACAGTTCGTGAATGTTCCACTCGAAGTCATCGCTGAGGTGGTTTCTTTCGCCAATGGAGTTCAGGTATTGCTGCATGTGCCGGAAAGCCGCAGAAAGCTTTCCGTGGGCATACCCGTCAAACTCTGTGGAGTTCGACAAAGCACGAAGCAGCCTATCCAGCGCCATCCTCAGATTCTCATCCGTTTGCCGAGTCGCAAATGAATGCCCATAAAACACACGCTGCATGGCAGAAAGGTATTGATGTGTCGCGGTCTGCGGGACAGCCCGGTGCAGCCAGTGCAGCAAGGGCATCAAGTCGATGAAGTCGCCGAGGAAATGGCTCAGGTCCCTATCCAGTTTGATTGGCGGCTCTTGAACCGGAAGAGGCTGAGGCGCGACGCCCCTGTGCCGCAGCTCGTTCTTGGCAAGGCTGAGCAGGCTTCCGACTAACTCATAACGCCCTTTTTCAAACCAGATTGGGGTAATACCCAGCTTGGCCAGCTCCGCGTTGCGTTGCGCAATCTCTTCCGGGCTTTCGGGGGTCTGCTCGATGGAGAAGTGTTGTTTGGTCTCCTCCTCTTCGCCCATGTCTTCCCTGATCTTCCGGAACACCTGAACCGTCCTGTCATTACTCAGGCTACAGCCCAGAAAGAGGAGGCTGCTATTTTTGTAATGGTAGGCGAGCAGCTTGGGGATGGGCTTGTGCATATTCAGACTGCCGTTACCATAGGCTTCGTCGTATTGATTCTTGCTGAGGATGCAACGTTTCGGCTCGCGAATATCGCCGTGCAGCTTGATGACCGTGATCTTCTTCGGATCAGGTTTATCTAGTGCATTCAGGCCATTGATCACCTGGACCCTGTCGGCCTCGCCGGTTTCAAACGACTGCTCCAGCAAGCGATCATAATTGGTCGTGATCACCGTATCCGTGAATAGCTCGGAGATGCGCCAAACCACATCGGGGATAGTGAGGTTACGGGAAAACTCATCGCGAATTTCCTGGATGAACACCTCGCGGCCACGGACGGCCTCGATCTCTTCCAGTACGGTCTCAAAAGCGCCGCTAGCCAAAAGCGCTTCAATACGTTTCGAAGCGATATGTGCAGTTTTACCCTGATGCCGCAGATGATCCTTCCAACTAGAAAAGCCGGCCGATGCTGAGATACCCGCCCCGACAAACGGCACCACTGCGCCGGCAACCATGAGATCGACAAGCTGAATGAAGTGATCCACATTGCGCTGGAACCAGTGGTCATCGCCAAGCTGCTCTTGAAACCAAGTTTCGCCCAGCGCTTCGTGACGACACTGTTTGCGAAACGCCTGAAACGCTTCGTCATAACTGCTTCTGTCACCCGAGAAAAGCGCCTTGCTGGGCTGGGGCAAGGCATCGACACCGTATTCTCCCCGAGCTGCTTGTCCCTCCTCGCTATCCAGCCACTCGTTGAAATCGGCAAAGTGCTCGTAACGGTAGTGCTCATCTTCGTCGCACCAGATTTTATGCAGCGCCTGCGTCATGTCTTGCTACTCAGCAGACAGCCTGCTCGACGATGGCGTCGGCGAGGTGGAGTTGGATGGTTTGGGCGTCGGCGAGGCGAGCCTTGAGGGCGTCGCACAGTGCCATGAGTTCGTTGACTTTGGCGACTATGCGGTGTTGTTCGGCGAGGGGTGGAATAGCTATCGGAAGTTGTTTAAGCTTCGACGCCTTAATGCCCCTTGCTGTCATGCCCGTCCCATTCTTGTCTAAGATGTACTGGAACTGATTGCTCAAAATTTGTATAACCAAAAACGCGGGATCGAGTGCGCCATAGTTCTGAAAGCAGATTACTCGTTGCGCTAACGCGAATTGCACAGTCAGTTCCACCACAGCAGCGTTCCCCATCGGAGCTTCTGTCGTGAAAAGCACATCACCAACTTTGGGCAACCCGCGGGTCATCCAGTCCTTGTACTCATGTTCGGTCAGGAATTCTTCGGGCATAAGATCGATCTGACCCTGCCTCACGTTTTTCGCAGTCAGTAACCGAATTCCGCTGGATTGCTTAATTGGGGTCTTGCCACGATAGTCAACGAACAGCACCAAATCAGCCAAACCACGCCAATTCCAAGACGCTGGAATTTCCCAGCGGTCATCTGCCGAGAGAATATTCTGTGGGTCTACATCTGCTCGTTTATCTTTTTCAGCCGCCTCACGACGACTTAGATCGCTTCTCATCAACAGAACTTGGACATCCTCGTCATTGGGCTCTTGCGGGACGAGTTTTCCCATGACCGCGAGTTGGAGGATGGTTTGTTTGAGTTGGTCGACGCTGGCTTCGGTGGTGAACAGGGTATCGAAGTGGCTGGCGATGCGCGCCCAGGCGGCGCTGAATTCCTGTTGCGACTCAACGCGGGTGAGCGCGCCGAGCAGGGTCTCGACCAGGGTTTGGTGAGCTGCGAGGCTGTCGGTTTGCTGTTGCTCCAGTTGGTCACACAGCGCAATGAGTTCTTCAACTTTGGCGACGATGCGGTGTTGTTCGGCGAGGGGCGGCAACGGAAAATGGTTGCCCCCAAAGTAGTCACGCGTGATTCGTTTTTGGCCGGCCGTGCCCGTCATCTTTGGAATGCCATTACCGATAAACCTTGGCGACTTAAGGTAGACGAGAACGTACTCTGGAATGGTGCACGCATTTATCGCGCGATAAACGTGAAGCTCTGTAGTGCCAGCCCCAAACCCATTTGTTAGCCCTCGCATAACGGCTGACTTCCCGTTCTGGAAGCACGGGGTAATTTTCGCCAGAACAATGTCTTCTTCTTGGAAGTGCGTAAAGCCGGATTTGATTTCACCCCATCGCTTCACTTCATTCTGCACAGGTGTGCCATATTTCTCTGAGATTGCCTGCATCGGGACAAACGATGCTTCTACTTTATCGTCCGCTTCATTCCTCGGGGCAATTTCCCCAATTTCGAATAGGTTCGTCCAAACCCAGCTGGCAGGTAATTGGTGTCCCGGCGACTCAACAGGAAACACCGGCGGCCTAGACTCTCGAATTACACCTTCTTTGATAAGCCGCCTCTTTTCGGCAACGGTCTGCTCCAGCAGATCGGAAGCAGCTTCGTCGTTGGGGTCTTGCGCTACCAGCTTCCCCCGTACCGCCAGTTCCAGTATCAACTCGCGCAGCTTCTTGATCCCATAGGCTTCAAGTTTGCCGTTGCTGCCGCGCCCGGCGGTGGATTTGCTGAGCAGCGCGGAGGTCCACACGTCGAGGCTGGGCAGCACCTGGCTGTTATCCGCCACCATCAGTCGTTGCTCCGGTTGATCAGGTTGACCGTCACTTTGACGAGGGTGTCTTTTTCTTCGGGGCGGCTTTCGGCGATCAGCAGGGTGAGCGCCACCAGGGCGTTGTCGGCCAGGCGCTTGCCGCCGTCGGGCCGGTAGAGGATGCCGGCGCGGGCGAGGAAGGCGATGAACACGGCGGCGGCGATGCGCTTGTTGCCGTCGCTGAAGGCGTGGTTCTTGACGATGAAGTAGAGCAGATTGGCGGCCTTTTCCTCGGCGCTGGGGTAGAGCTCTTCCCCCTCATGGGTCTGATAGATGGCGCCCAGCGCGCTCTTGAAGCCCTGGTCTTTTTCGATGCCGAACAGGCCGTCGAAGCCGCTTTTCATGGCGGCGACGATGGCGCTGGCCTGGTCGTAGCCGAACACCAGGGTGCTTTGTCCGCCGGTGGCCTCGATGGCCAGAGTGCCGTGGTCGTAACCGTCGAGCACAGCCAGGGCGTAGGCATAGTCGTCGATGACCTTGAGCACGTCCTTGCCGGTATCGGTGATCAGTTCCTGGTGGCTCAGGGTGCGGGTGAGCAGGTCCACGGCCTGGCGCATTTCGCGCAGTTTGGCGCTTTCTTCGCGCAGGCGCTGTTCGTTGAGGCTGTAGCCCTCGACGATGTGAGAGCGCAGCACGCCGGTGGCCCATTGGCGGAAGCGCGTGCCCTGTTGCGACTTGACCCGGTAGCCGACGGAGATAATGACGTCGAGGTTGTAGTAATCGACCTGGTAGATTTTGCCGTCGGCGGCAGTATGTGCAAATTTTGCACGTACTGAATCCTCGGCCAGCTCCCCTTCCTTGAAGACATTGCGGATGTGCTTGGTGATCACGGAACGCTCACGGCCAAACAGCTTTGCCATGTGCTCCTGAGTCAGCCAAACCGTATCGCGATCCAGATTCACTTGAAGACGGGTCTGCCCGTCTTCCGCCTGATAGATGACGACTTCGCTCACGGCTACTGCCCTCCCAGCGCCGCCATCAGTTGTTGCTTGAGGGCGTCGCGGGTTGCGGCCACTTCGCCCATGAGCCGGCGGTATCGGGCGAGCAGCTCTTCAGGGTCGTGGCTGACCTGTTCGCCGACGTGGGGGTTCTTGATGTCGAGGTTGTAGTTGCGCGCGACGATGTCGGCGACCGGCACTTTCCAGGCCTGTTCGTTCTGCACGCGCGCCTTGAAGCCATCCGCCTCGTTGCCCCACCAGGCGATCTCCGTTTCGAATTCCTCGAAGCGCATGGGCTTGGTCTTGTTGTAGCTCTTCACGCCCTCCGGGTAGGGGTGCTCGTAAAACCAGACGTGCTCGGTGGGCTGGCCCTTGGTGAAGAACAGTAAATTGGTCTTGATGCCGGTGTAGGGCGCGAACACGCCGTTGGGCAGGCGCACGATGGTGTGCAAGTTGCACTCTTCCAGCAGGATTTGCTTGAGGCGGGTCTTCATGCCTTCGCCGAACAGGAAGCCATCGGGCAGCACCACGGCGGCACGGCCTTGGTTCTTTAGCAGCTTGATGACGAGGGCCATGAACAGATCCGCCGTTTCGCGGGTGCGCAGGTGGGCGGGGAAGTTGTTTTCGATGCCATCTTCTTCCATGCCGCCGAAGGGCGGGTTGGTGACGATGACGTTGACTCGGTCGGCGTTGCCGTAGTCCTTGTAGGGGCGGCTCAGGGTGTTGTCGTGTTTGATGTGGGTGGGTGTGTCGATGCCGTGCAGGATCATGTTGGTGACGGCCAGCATGTGCGGCAGCGCCTTCTTTTCAAAGCCCCGGATGGAATTGACCAGAATTTCTTCGTTCTCACGGGTTTTGACGTAGTGCTCACGCTTGTGGTCGATGGCGCAGGTGAGGAAGCCGCCGGTGCCGCAGGCGGGGTCGAGCACGGTTTCCTCCAACTTGGGATCGACACGGTTGACGATGAAGCGGGTGACGGCGCGCGGGGTGTAGAACTCGCCTGCGTTGCCGGCGCTTTGCAGGTCGCGCAGGATTTGTTCGTAGATGCTGCCGAAGGTGTGGCGGTCGCCGCTATTGTTGAAGTTGATTTCGCAAATCTTGTTGATAACCTGGCGCATCAGGGTGCCGGACTTCATGTAGTTGTAGGCGTCTTCGAACACGCTGCGCACCACCTGGGCGCGCTTGCCCTGTGCGCCTGCCGTGGGCAGCTTTTCCTTCAGGTAAGGGAACAGTTGCACGTTGACGAAGTCCGCCAAGGCGTCTCCGGTCATGCCCTCGGGGTTGGTGGCCCATGCGCGCCAGCGCAGGTGCTGGGGCAGCGGGGATTTGTAGTCGTCTTCCAGCAGGTCCAGTTCGGCTTCGCGGTCATCGAAGATTTTAAGAAAAAACATCCAGACCAGTTGGCTGATGCGCTGGGCGTCGCCATCGACGCCGACATCCTTGCGCATGATGTCCTGGATGGATTTGATGACGCCGCTGACGTTACTCATTTGGATTGCTCATGCAGATTCTTCCTTCTTGTACAGCTCTTGTTCCAGTTCCTGGATGGCAGTTTCGAACTTGTCCTTGCCGCCGAAGATGGTGTTGATGATTTCCACGGGCGTGCCCATGGTCTTGAATGGATCGAGGCGCAGCACCTTGGCGCTTTCCAGTGTGGCGATGCCTTCGTCCGCATATTTGTCGAGCAGCGTGGTAAGCACGGCGCGGGCCTGCTCGCCATATTTAGTGAAGTAGTTGCGCTTCTTGACCTTGTTAGCGCGCTCCTTGCGAGTGAGCGGTGGCTGGCCCCAGGCGATGTGGCAGATCAGGTCGAAATCGCCGTAGTCCTTGCCGATTTCGGCGGCGAGATTGTCCAGCACGATGCCGTGCTCTTCCAACTCGTCGATTAGGGCCTGCTTTTTTGCGGCGCTGTTCCAGCGATTGAGGAAGTCATCCAGCGAGGCGAATTCGTTCTGAATCTGCTTGCGGCTGAAGTCCTTGTAGGATTCGGTGATCAGGTTGCCGTCTGGTCCGATGTATTCGACGCGCTCGGAAAGGATATTTACATCTACCCCGCTGACGCGCACTTTGTAGACACCCGGCGGCTCTTCGACGCCACCGGGTTCTTTGTCGTCATCCTCCGGATAGCCCGGGTCGGGCGGCACGGGGTCGTCGTCATTGTCGGGTTCGTATATAACCACTGCTTCGCCATCGAAATCCGGGTCACGGAACAGTTCGGTGGCCTTCTTGAAGTCCATGATGGTGAAGAACCACTTGTCGTTTTCCTCGTCGATGCGGGTGCCGCGCCCGATGATCTGCTTGAAGCTGGTCATCGAGCTGATGGTCTTGTCTAGCACGATGAGCTTGCAGGTCTTGGCATCGACGCCCGTGGTCAGCAATTCCGATGTAGTGGCGATAACCGGGAACTTGCTTTCCGGGTCGATGAAATTATCCAGTTCGGCCTTGCCCTCGACGCTGTCGCCGGTGATACGCATGATGTATTTCGGGTTGTCCAGCGCAAGCTGGCCTGCCGCATTCACCAGCGCAACGCGCATGCGTTCGGCGTGGTCGATGTCTTCGCAGAAAACGATGGTCTTGGAAAACGGGTCGGTCGCATTGAGGTATTTCATGATGCGCTTGGCAACCAGCTTGGTGCGCTGGTTGAGCACGAGAATGCGATCCATGTCCTTCTGGTTGTATTCGCGCAGCTCGATTTCCTGTCCCAGATCGTCCTTCATACCCGGTGGTGGCGTCCAGCCCTCGATGTCCTTGTCGATGGCGATGCGCACGACCTTGTAAGGCGCGAGAAAGCCGTCTTCAATTCCCTGCTTGAGGCTGTAGGTGTAAACCGGCTCGCCGAAGTAGGTACTGCTTGAGACGTATTTGGTTTCCTTTGGGGTGGCGGTGAGGCCGAGATGAATGGCGTTGTTGAAGTATTCAAGGATTTCTCGCCACGCAGAATCGTCCGCCGCACTGCCGCGATGACATTCGTCGATGACGATCATGTCAAAAAAGTCACGCGAGACGTGTTTGAAAATCTTGTCTTCTTCGTCCGGGCCGGTGATGGCCTGATACAGGCCCAAGTAGATTTCGTAAGACGGATCGATCTTGCGGTTCTTGATTTTCGTCATGACCGAACCGAAAGGCTTAAAGTCGTTGACGAGGGTCTGGTCGACGAGGATGTTACGGTCAGCCAGAAACAGGATGCGCTTGACCTCACCCGCCTTCCACAAGCGCCAGATGATTTGGAACGTTGTGTAGGTCTTGCCGGTGCCCGTCGCCATGACTAGAAGCACGCGATTCTTGCCGCTGGCAACTGCTTCGATGGCACGGTTAATCGCCTCCACCTGATAGTAACGGGGCTCCTTGCCAGAAACGTCCTGGTGGTAAGGCTGCACGACCAGTTTTTCTGCTTCGGTTTCGATGCCGCGATATTTCTTGTAGCGCTTCCACAAGTCTTGGGGTGAGGGGAAGGATTCGAGCGAAAACTCTGTCTCGATGTTTTCGCCAGAGGCGGGCGCTTTATTGTGGGAGGCAAAGGCATCGCCATTTGAACTGAACGCACTGGGCACATTGAGAATTTCCGCATAGCCGAGTGCCTGCTGGATGCCATGGCTGACGGTGTGATTGTTGTCTTTGGCCTCAACTACGGCGACGGGCACACCGGGCTTCCAGGACAGGACGTAATCGGCGAACTTCTTTTTCTTCTTGTTCCGCGAGGACATGTTGCCGCGCACGATGACCGGGCCAGGGGTAAGCGTCACCTCGCGCCGGATTTGCGTCATCGGCTCCCAGCCTGCTTTATTGATCGCCGGCGTGATAGACAGATCGCAGATATCGGACTCGGTGAGTTTTTTCTTATCTTTTCTATCCATCAAGTAAATCCAAAGTTGAATGGGCTATGACTTGTTTGCCCCATCGGCGTGCTGATTGATCCTAACTGATTTTAGCAGCGCCAGCTTACCGGCATACTTCTGCTACTCTGCAAAGTAGCTCTGTAAGCCAGTTTTGGCCGAGCACGCGCCTTCGCCAAGGTCGGTCGCCTGAACGAAACCGGTCGTTGAACTGAGTCGATCTCACGGATCGCTAAGGCCGATGAGCCGAAGTCCACGGCGAGCTGGTGAGCAGCAGATCCACTTCAGACAGCAGCCATTCATGACGTCAAAGATCGAATGGCCCTTGTGGGTCGATCTGTGGCCTTCCTTGCCATCGGTAGTGAGTTGAATTGAACCAAATTGCCTGAAGAATATTTGACTCTGGTACCTTCGGTGTTCGAAGTCGGGAGATTGTCATTACTGGCGAGTGATGTCAGGATAAGCGCTTCATTATCCATTTCCGTCGACTCATGAATCTGTCTAGCCATCTGTCCTCCCACCTTCGTATTCAGTTTGCAAGCCTCTTCCTTCTTTCCGCGTCGGCCGCTTATGCAGTTCCACCCACCGTCACTATTACGCACAGTGACGGCTTCGATGGTTTCTGCTCGCTGTTTGTAACAACCGGTATTCAACCGGAGTGGAAAACCGAGCTGGCGGCACTGCAGCCCGATTTCCTGGCGCAATGGTCGGCGCTGGGCGTTCCGTTATTACAGGCCGCTGAGGAGGTGACCGGCCAGCAATTTTCTAAAAAGGAAATCTCCGCGCGGCTGTCGCTATGCGATGTGCCGCCCGACTCGCGCTTCGGATACATCGTGAATATGCGGCATGCACTCAAGTCGTTTACGCTCACACCGGCGCCCTTGCGCTATGAGGTGAACGTCCTCGCCCATCAGATTCTTCACGAGTTCCTTAGCGAACATCCGGCGAACAATTCCGCGTTGCTCAAGCAATACCAGGCTGAACCGGAGCGTGTACGCAACCATCTGCATGTATTCGCCCTGCAAAAAGCGGCGTTGCTCAAGCTAGGTAAAAGCGATGTGCTCGCTGAAGTGATCCGGCTAGACGGCCAACTACCCGGTGGTGCCTATCAGCGCGCATGGGAACTCGTTAATCTCACTGACACCGAATTCGAGCGCTACATCGCCGAGCTGCGGCGTTGATGCACGACCTATCGCCAGACATGACCGCCTACCCGCACCTGCTCGCGCCGCTCGACCTCGGCTTCACCACACTTAAAAACCGCGCTCTGATGGGTTCCATGCACACCGGCCTGGAAGAGGCGCCGAATGGCTTTCGGCGCATGGCGGCGTTTTTTGCCGAGCGTGCGCGTGGTGGGGTGGGGCTAATGGTTACGGGCGGCTTTTCGCCTAACCTGGCGGGCCGCAGTGCGCCCCGAGCTTCGCAGCTAAGCTTTCCCTGGCAGGTAGGTAAGCATCGGTTGATTACGGAGGCCGTGCATGAAGCGGGCGGCAAGATTTGTTTACAGATTTTGCACACCGGGCGCTACGCCTATCATCCGCTGGCCGTGGCGCCTTCCGCCATCAAGTCGCCCATTAGCCCGTTCAAGCCACGCGCGCTTTCCGGTTGGGGCGTGCGCAAAACCATCGCTGACTACGCGCGTTGCGCGCGGTTGGCGCAGAAGGCCGGTTATGACGGCGTGGAGATCATGGGCTCTGAGGGTTACCTCATCAACCAGTTCATTGCGCCCGGCACCAATCAGCGCAACGACGAATGGGGCGGGCATTTTGAGAACCGCATCCGTTTCGCCGTTGAGATCGTGCGCCGCGTGCGCGAGAAGGTGGGCGCGAACTTCATTATCATTTTCCGTTTGTCCATGATCGATCTGGTTGAGGGCGGGAGCACCTGGGATGAGGTGGTGAAGCTGGCAATCGCCATCGAAGCGGCGGGCGCAACCATCATCAACACCGGTATCGGCTGGCACGAAGCGCGCATCCCCACTATTGCCACCATGGTGCCGCGCGCGGCGTTCACTTGGGTAACGCGCCGCTTGAAAGGTGCGGTGAAGATTCCGCTCATCACCACCAATCGCATCAATGCGCCGGACGTGGCCGAAGAAGTGCTGGCGCGCGGCGATGCCGATATGGTGTCTATGGCGCGACCCTTTCTCGCTGACGCGGATTTCGTGAACAAAGCCGCGGCGGGTCGCGCCGATGAGATCAATACATGCATTGCCTGCAACCAGGCCTGCCTCGATCAAATCTTTGTGCAGCAGTTATGCTCCTGTCTCGTCAATCCGCGCGCTTGTCGCGAAACCGAGTTGGTCGTTGCTCCCGCTGTAAGGATGAAAAAACTCGCCGTTGTCGGCGCCGGCCCCGCGGGTTTAGCTTGCGCCGTGACGGCCGCCGAGCGTGGGCACCAAGTAAGCTTGTTTGAAGCGTCTGATCGTATCGGCGGCCAATTTAATCTCGCCAAGCGCATCCCCGGCAAGGAGGAATTCGGCGAAACCCTGCGCTATTTCCAGCGCCGCATCGAAACCACTGGCGTCGCGCTCAAGCTCAACCATCGCGCCACGGCGGCCGAGTTGGTTGCCGGTGGCTACGATGAAATCGTGATTGCCGCCGGCGTTTTACCGCGCGTACCCGACATCGCCGGCATAGAGCATCGCAAAGTCGCGCGTTACATCGACGTCATTGAAGGCCGGCGGGAAGTGGGCCGGCGTGTCGCCATTGTTGGCGCTGGCGGTATCGGCTTCGATGTGGCCGAGCTGTTAAGCCACGGCGGCAGTGCGTCCGATGACATTGCGCATTTTCGCAATGAATGGGGCATAGACAGCAATTACGCGCAACGCGGCGGCCTAAAGCCGGCGGCCAACGACCCGCCCGTGCGCGAAATCTGGTTGCTCCAGCGCAAAACCAGCAAAGTGGGCGCGGAGCTTGCCAAGACCACCGGCTGGATACGCCGTGCGCTGCTCAAGCGGCGCGGTGTACACATGATGGCTGGTGTGGTTTACGAAAAAATTGACAACGCCGGCCTGCACATCAAGCTGGGCGATGAGACTAAGTTGCTCGATGTCGATACCATCGTGATTTGCGCCGGGCAATTGCCACAGCGCGAGCTGCTGCTTGAGCTGCGTGCCGCAGAGGCCAAGGTCACCCTGATAGGCGGCGCCGATGTGGCGGCCGAACTTGACGCGAAGCGCGCCATCGAGCAAGGCGTGCAATACGCCGTGGCGCTTTAATCCACGCATTCGACATTTTGGCGCACATGGCTTGGCCAGGGCCATGTCGCAGAAGGCCAAAGACGGCTCAGATGATTTGGGGTATATTCACCTGCCATTTATTTTCGGGGAGGGGCGAACATGCATAGTGAACAACGTGTCGCACGGGTGCTGTTGTCTTTGGGATTTCTCGTCGGGCTGTTTATCGGGCCTTTATCACCGGCCCACGCCGGTGTGCAAATTTTCAAGTCGTTTGCTACCGACATCCTCAAACAAAAATTCGAAATCGATGCCGGCGAATACAAAGTTGTTTCACTACCCACCGCTGAGCCCGGTGATGTTTTTTTTGTTCAGGTGACGCTGGACCGAAACATATTTAAAGACGTCAGCGCTTTCATCCTCGACGAAACCGGCTACGACCGGCTGAAGAAAAAGCTGCCCTACGAAATGCAGGGCAAGTTGAAGGGCGTCGCACCTTTCAACTTTCAGGCCACCATCAGCTCGACGGGAAAATATTACCTGGTGCTCGACAACAGCTATGCCATGATAATCAAGAAGCAGCCGACGATAGAGATCAAGAAGCTCACCACCTTGCCCGATGACGGCGTGGAAAGATTGCAATCGTCTTTTCAGACGGGCTACGCCGGTATCAAGGCGATGTTCGGCTTGCCGAGAGATTACAACATCCGCGTACAGCCTTGCGGCCAGGATGCGCCCCATGCCGGCGCCGGCGAGCTCGTGCTGTGCACTGAAAGCGTCGGCCGTATGTACGATAAGCCGGGTGCGGTGCTGGGCGCGCTATTCCACGCCATGGCTCATGCGGTGGTGAAGTCTTGGCCGCTTCCCAATGGCGACAAGGAAGAAGTCGCTGATGAATACGCAGCCGCTTTACTGCTGCAATTGCCTGACGGCGCGCGCCTGGTCGAAGAATGGGCGACGAGTTACGAAAACCGCGATCTCGCCAGCATCGATAAACACGCGCTGACTCCGTCACGCATCACCACCGTGCATGGCTACGCCGCCAACCCAGCCGATTTGATCCAGCGCTGGAGCAAGGACTTGTACCCGCGCATGAAGGACGATGCCCTGCAACGTATCATCACCGCGCCGGCGCCGTATGACGACGTAGAACTCGCCAAGGCCGAGTACGAAACGCGCCATCCGACGCCGCCCGGCAAGAAAGGCAAGAGCAAGAAGTAAGTCCCTATCCTGCGTGGCCGTCTGTCACGCAGGGTTTTGCGCAGGATTTTGCGGTAAGCTCCGCCATGCTGTTCGCTCTCTCCCTGCTGCTACCTCTGGTGGGATTTTTCTTCTGGCTGTTCTGGCGCATGACGCCGGCACGGCGTGTACCTCGTGGCGTGCGCCGATACAATTTTGCCGTGATGATCGCTGCGCTGGCGATGGTGGTGTCCATCGTGCTACTCGTCCGTGCGAGCATGTCAGGCTCGCCGGATCGGGTGTGGTGGCCGATCGTTGCCTCGTTCTACGTGCTAGTGATTGCGCCGCTATTGCTGCTGGCGGCAGGCGCTTTGCGTCAGTCCTGGTTCCCGCCCGATGTGCCGGTGGCTCCACCGCCCGCTGAAGAGCCGCGCGACCTTTCGAACACGCGGTTTTGAACCCAGCCCCATTAGTTGCAGAGGAAAACGCGGTTAGCGAGATTCACCGCGGCGTCCGGCTGCAAGTAAGCGCGAAACGCCCAGCCGGTGGCGAAGGCGAGTAAAGCCGTCAATGCGATGAGTAGCAGCAAGCGCACCGTCTTCATCAAGCAGCCGCCATGGCCGCGCGTTGCACGGGCCGCTCATTGATGGGCAGATTGAGTAGTGCCGCTACCAAGCCTAGCGCAATGCAGATTAGCCAGACCAGGTTGTAAGAGCCGGTGCGGTCGAACAACACGCCGCCCAGCCACACACCGAGAAAGCTGCCGAGCTGGTGACTGAAAAACACGAAGCCTGAAAGCATGGCGAGATAGCGCACACCGAATATCTGTGCCACCAGTCCGTTGGTGAGCGGCACGGTGCCCAGCCAGAGAAACCCCATGGCAGCGGCGAACAGGCCCACTGCAAGCGGCGTTAGTGGGCACAGCAGGAAGATCACGATCACCACACTGCGTGCAACATAAATGCCGCTCAAGAGATATTTCTTGCTGAGGCGCCCGCCCAGTGCGCCGAAGCCGTAAGTGCCAAAAATATTGAAGAGCCCGATCAACGCCAAGGCCAGCACGCCGACATTAGCGCTCAATCCTTTGTCCAGCAAATAAGAGGGCAGATGCGCGCCGATGAATACCACTTGAAAGCCGCAGACGAAAAAGCCCAGCGTGAGCAGCCAGAAACTGCGTAGCGAAAAAGCCTCGCGCAGCGCCTCGGCGGTGGACTGCGCGGGCCCTACGCTAGCTTGGGCGTCATGCCGTTCCGCCACACCGGCGGCCAAGGGTGCTATCACGGCTGCAGCCAGCGCGAACACCAGCAGCGTTTGCAGCCAGCCCAGCGTGCTTATCATGCTCTGCCCTATAGGCACCAACAAAAACTGACCGAAGGAACCCGCCGCACCCACCACGGCCAGCGCATTGGCGCGCTTTTCGGGGCTGACGGCGCGGCCTACCGCGCCATACACCACTGAGAAAGAGGTGCCACTCATGCCCAGGCCTATCAGCACGCCGGCTGAGAGATTGAGACTGAGCGGATCGGTCGCATAGGCCATCATCAGCAAGCCCAGCGCGTAAGCCGTGCCGCCAACAAGAATGACGCGGCCCGCGCCGTAACGGTCTGCCAGCCAGCCGGCGTAAGGTTGGGCCAAGCCCCAAACGAGGTTTTGCAGGGCCAGCGCTAACGAGAAAGTGCCGCGATTCCAACCAAGATCTTGCGACATCGGCTGCAAGAACAAACCGAAGGTATGTCGTATGCCGAGAGAAAGCGTGACGACGAGGCTGCCGCAAATGAGCAGCAATTTGGCGTGCGGGGTCATGGCGTCTTTCAAAGTGCGTTCCGCGTCGCGAAGATGAATTCGACTATACACGCGCCCAGTGGCGGATCAACCACGTCGCCATCAGGCTTTTCTCTCTGAGTCGTGACGATTACACTGGGTTTTGCGCTCACTCCGGTATCTCACCATGCAGCTTGACGACCCCACACTGTTTCGCACCCTTTGCCGCATAGGCGCCGACTGGTGCGATGCTGACAGCGGCGCCATTCTCGAGGTTCGCAATCCCGCCAGCGGCGCGCTACTGGCGAGCGTGCCAGATATGGGCGCGACAGAAACGCGGCGCGCTATCGCCGCTGCCAATGCGGCACTACCCGCTTGGCGTGCGCTGCCTGGCAAGGCGCGCGCTGCCGTGCTGCGTCGCTGGTACGACTTGATCATGGCCAGCAGCGAAGACCTTGCGCGGCTCATGACGGCCGAACAAGGCAAGCCGCTGGCCGAAGCCAAGGGCGAAGTGACTTATGGTGCGAGCTTTGTCGAGTGGTTTGCCGAGGAAGCCAAGCGAGTTTATGGTGACGTCATTCCCAGCCCGACGGCCGACAAGCGGCTTTTGGTGATCAGGCAGCCGATTGGCGTCTGTGCGGCGATTACGCCGTGGAATTTTCCGGCCGCGATGATCACCCGCAAAGTCGCGCCGGCCCTCGCTGCGGGCTGCACGGTGGTGGTCAAGCCGGCCGAGCAGACACCACTCACTGCCTTGGCGCTGGCCGAGTTGGCTGATCGCGCCGGCTTTCCTCCGGGTGTTTTCAATGTCATCACCGGCAGTTCAAAAAATGCGCCGCTTATCGGCGCCGAACTCACTGCCAGCCCCATCGTGCGCAAGCTGTCCTTCACCGGCTCTACCGAAGTCGGGCGATTGCTCATGGCGCAATGTGCACCGACAGTGAAGAAACTCTCACTGGAATTAGGCGGCAACGCGCCTTTCATCGTCTTCGACGATGCCGATCTGGATGCGGCCGTAGAAGGTGCGACGCTGTCCAAATACCGCAACACCGGTCAGACTTGCGTGTGTGCGAATCGTTTTTTGGTACAAGAGGGCATCTACGAAGCCTTCGCCCACAAGCTGGTGGCTAAGGTGCAGGCGTTGAAGGTCGGCGACGGCAGCGAGGCCGGCGTCACGCAAGGGCCGCTGATAGATGCGCAAGCGCTAGCGAAAGTGGAGGAGCATGTCGCCGATGCGGTGGCGAAGGGTGCGCGCTTGCTAGTCGGCGGCCGTCGCCATGCGCTAGGCGGGACTTACTACGAGCCGACAGTGATCGTTGACGTGACAGCCGATATGAAATGCGCACGCGAAGAAACATTCGGGCCGGTGGCGCCGCTGTTCCGCTTCAAGACAGAAGAGGAAGCAATATCCCTCGCCAACGACACCGAGTTCGGCCTCGCGGCCTACTTCTACAGCCGCGATCTGGCGCGCTGCTTCCGTGTGGGCGAAGCGCTCGAATACGGCATCGTCGGCATCAACGCCGGCATCATCTCCAACGAAGTCGCACCTTTCGGCGGCGTCAAACAATCGGGTGTCGGCCGCGAAGGCTCGAAGTACGGCATCGAGGATTATCTGGAGATCAAGTATCTCTGCCTGGGCGGCATGGGGTGAAAACTGAATAGCGCTAGGCGGCATGATGATTTGCCGCGTTTTCACCCCCCTTTTCCCGCATTCAATACTGCTCGCATGAAGTGACAATCTCCGAACGAACAATCGGAGATGTCATGGTTACGAGCAGATGGGTTGTACTGATAGTCGCGCTGGTGAGCGCGCAACGGGCGTGGGCCGGTGCGGCGGACGATATCAAGTCGCTGCTGGAACAGGGCAAGGCTGATGAAGCCTATCAGCGCGGCCGTGGGCAGCCGGAGCGGCTGGGCGATCCGGCGTTCGACTTCTTTTATGGCGTGGCAGCTATCAACGCCGGCCATGCCGGCGAAGGCGTGCTGGCGCTCGAACGCTACCTGCTTAATTATCCGGAGAACCGCGCCGCCCGTCTGGAATTGGCGCGCGGCTATTTCGTGCTGGGTGAGGACGCGCGGGCGCGGGATGAATTCCAGACCACACTCGCCGCTGGCGTCTCTGCCAGCGAGAAGGTCACGATAGAAAGCTATATCGACGCCATCCGCGCGCGCGAATCGCGCTATCTGCCGAGCGCCACGAGTTATGTGGAGCTGGGGGTCGGGTTCGACAGCAACATCAACGCCGGCGCAAAAAGTAACGATCTCGGCGTGTTGGGCGTCATCGATACACGCTCGACCGCCCTACACGCTAGCGACACTTACACTGCCTTGACGGCGGGCGTACAGGGCAACTATCCGCTCGCACCCGGCCTCGCGCTCTTTGGTGGCTTGTCGTTCGATGCCAGGCAGCATCACAAAGCTAGCCACGACATTTTCGATCTAGGCAGCGTGGCCGGGCTCGGCGGCGTTTCCTACCTGAAAGACCGTGATCTCCTGCGCGCTTACGTCGGGCACAACCTGATTGACGTAGATAACCAGCTATTCCTCACCAACACCAACCTAAATGGCGAGTGGCAGCATCAGGTCGACGATGCCAACCGCTACAGCCTCGGTCTGCAATACGCCTGGCTACGTTATCGCGACACTCACGCGGTAGTTTTGATGGGTACTGCCCCCGTCCTGTCGCTTAACACCGCGCGCAATGCTGATTTTGCCGTCATCAATGCCGGCTGGCATCACAGTTTCGCGCATCGCCTTCAACCCACGCTCGCGCTCGGTGTGAGTTATGGGGAAGAGCGCAACGACGGTCAACGCGCGGGCGTATCCAACGACGAATTGACGCGACGGAAGTTGTCGCGCGATGTCTACGGCTTGCGTGCGATGTTGAGTTTGGTGCCGGGGCCACAATGGGGCGCCAGTGCCGGCTATTTTTACCAGCAGAGCGATTACCAGGCTTCTTTCGGCGTTGGCATCGATGCCCCGCGCAAAGATCGCTACCAGGGTATCGATGCCTCGCTCTCCTACTTCTACAGCAAGAATGTGAGCCTTCGTGGCGAATTGATGTTCGTCGATCAGCATTCGAATGTGCCCATCTACACCTATGATCGTAGTGTGTTTGCGGCCAAGCTGCGCTACGATTTCGACTAAAGGCTGCTATGAATATTGCAAAAAAAGCTCATTTTCCACTCGTCTTGCTGTTCTCTTTTTCTGCGGCGGCGTTCGCCGAACCGGCGGGAAGGGTGCTGGTCTCGGTGGGTGACGCGGTTGTCGTTCGCGGTGGCCAGGAAATTAAATTAACGCGTGGCGCGGCTGTGGAAAAGGGCGACCTGCTGCGGGTGGGCGCGGCCAGCAATCTGCAGGTGCGCTTCACGGACGAATCGGTCGTGGCCTTGCGGCCCGACACGCAGTTCCTCATCGAAGATTACAAATTCACCAATGAGGCCGGCAAAGACAAATCGATTTTTAGTTTAATAAAAGGGGGCCTGCGCACCATCACCGGCCTCATCGGCAAAACCAGCCGCGCCAACTATGCGATGAAATCGGTTACCGCTACCATAGGCATACGCGGCACGAATTATTCTCTGGTGACGTGTAACAACGATTGCAACAACGCCGACGGCTCAACCGCCCCGAACGGCACTTACGGTGGTGTGACCGATGGCAGCGTGGTCGCATCTAACCAGGCGGGGGAAAGAGAATTCGGTCGCAATGAATATTTCCATGTGGCCACGGCAAACTCGCCGCCACAACCCTTGCTGGCGCCGCCTTCGTTCCTGCGTGATCGGTTGGAGGGTGCGGGGCGCACCAAGGACAAAGGTAGTCAGTCCGTCGCCCAGAATGGCACGGAGCAAGGCGCAGCGAGCGGTGGATCCAACGGCGAGTCTGCGGCTGGCACGGCCGCTGCCGACTCAGCCTCTTCGGGGCCGCCGGCCACGGACAGCACGCTGTCGGCCTCTGCCTCGTCATTTGCTTCAGCATCGAGGGCGCCGCCCAGCTCAGAATTACAGGCCGTGGAGGACGGGGTCGCCACGGTGTTCTATGTCTCGGCGGATTCGGAAATCGATATCGCCGGCACCGTGCGTTTCAGAGCGGACACGGGAACAAGCTCGCTGGCGGCCGAGATCAGCGAGCACCAAGCGCTTGCTAGCGGCTACAGCGCCGCAGCGGGAAATGTCTATTGGGGCGTGGATACACGAAAGCCCGGTAGTGGGGATCACTTCGCCTTCGGCGATGCCGCCATTGCCTTTCCCACCTCGGGCATTGCCACCTATAGCCACATTGGGGGCACCGTGCCTATGGATAATTTGGGCCAAGCGGGCTCGCTGGTTTCAGGTGGCACGCTGGTGCTCAACTACGGCAGCCAGACAGCGACGCTGGCGAGTCCGCTGGTTTATACGATGCCTGCACCGCCGACCACTTTGGCGGGTGCCGGCCAGTACAGCATCACCTTCACCAACCTCCCTTTCAATCAAGGCCCCCAAGCAGCCTCAGTCAGTTACAGCGGGAAGGGTTCCTTGACATCAAGACAGGCCACAGTGACCAGCGCCTACACCGGCAAAAATGCTGAAGGCGCCATACTCGGCGTAGCGACCAACGGCACCATTAGCTATTCTGGCTCGGCGCCGCAGGGCACGGCGACGGCGCAGGTGTATCAGAAGTAGCATGCTACTGGCTGTGAACCCTGCGTAGAGTTCCGCCAGTGCAACTCACAGTTTGCGATAGACCTCGGCGCCGGTCTTCACGAACTCCACCGCCTTGACCTCCATACCCTTCTGTAAGGCTTCTTCCGCCGAGACGCCTTGCGCGGCGGCATAGTCGCGCACGTCCTGGGTGATCTTCATGGAGCAAAAATGTGGGCCGCACATGGAGCAGAAGTGCGCCAGCTTGGCGCCTTCCTGCGGCAGGGTTTCGTCGTGGAATTCGCGCGCCTTGTCGGGATCCAGGCCGAGGTTGAATTGATCATCCCAGCGGAATTCGAAGCGCGCTTTCGATAAGGCGTTGTCGCGCACCTGCGCGCCGGGGTGCCCTTTCGCGAGATCGGCGGCGTGAGCGGCAATCTTGTAGGCGATGATGCCGTCTTTCACATCATCCTTGTCCGGTAGTCCCAAGTGTTCCTTGGGCGTGACATAGCAAAGCATGGCGGTGCCGTACCAGCCTATCATCGCGGCACCGATGGCGCTGGTGATGTGGTCGTAGCCCGGCGCGATGTCGGTGGTGAGCGGCCCGAGTGTATAGAAGGGCGCCTCACCGCAATGCTTCAATTGCAGCTCCATGTTTTCTTTGATGAGATGCATGGGCACATGGCCCGGGCCTTCGATGATGGTTTGTACGTCATGCTTCCAGGCGATCTGTGTCAATTCACCCAGCGTTTGCAATTCCCCGAGTTGCGCTTCGTCGTTGGCGTCATGGATGGAGCCGGGGCGCAGGCCGTCGCCGAGCGAGAAGCTCACGTCGTAGGCCTTCATGATTTCGCAGATGTCCTCGAAGTGCGTGTAGAGGAAATTTTCCTTATGGTGTGAAAGGCACCACTTGGCAAGGATGGAGCCGCCGCGCGAGACAATGCCGGTCATGCGCTTGGCCGTCATGGGCACGTAGCGGAGCAGCACACCGGCATGGATGGTGAAGTAGTCCACACCCTGCTCGGCCTGCTCGATGAGCGTGTCGCGGTAAATTTCCCAAGTCAGATCTTCGGCCTTGCCGTCGACCTTTTCCAGCGCTTGATAAATCGGCACGGTGCCGATGGGTACGGGTGAATTGCGCACGATCCACTCGCGTGTTTCGTGGATATTTTTGCCGGTGGAAAGATCCATCACCGTATCGCCGCCCCAGCGTATGGCCCAGGTCATTTTTTCGACTTCTTCCTGAATGCTGGAGCCCAGCGCTGAGTTACCAATGTTGGCGTTGATCTTCACCAGAAAGTTGCGGCCGATAATCATGGGCTCGACTTCGGGGTGATTGATGTTCACCGGGATGACGGCGCGACCACGCGCCACTTCCGAGCGCACGAATTCCGGCGTGATGATCTTCGGGATCGCCGCGCCGAAATCCTGACCGGGATGCTGGCGCAGCAGCATTTCGCTCAAGCCTTCGCGCTTCTGGTTTTCGCGGATGGCGATGAATTCCATTTCCGGGGTGATGATGCCTTTGCGGGCGTAATGCATCTGCGAGACGTTGTGGCCCGCCTTGGCGCGACGCGGCAGGCGCTTGAGATCGAAGCGCATCTCGGCGAGTTGCGGATCGGCCTCGCGTTCGCGGCCGTAGGCGCTTGATAGCTGCGGCAGCGCTTCGGTATCGCCGCGCTCATCGATCCAGCCCTGGCGCATTGGCGCCAGACCCTTGCGGATGTCGATCTTCACGCTCGGGTCGGTATAGGGCCCCGAGCAATCATAGACGCAGAGGGACGGATTCTTTTCCGCTCCCATGTTCGCCGGTGTGTCGGACTGCGAAATCTCGCGCATGGGCACGCGAATGTCGGGCCGGCTGCCAGTGATATAAACCTTGCGCGAATTGGGCAGCGACTTGACGGCGGCCTCATCGACATGAGCCGTCGAGGCAATGAATTTTTCGTTGGCGTTCATAGGCAATTCTCCGATGTCGAAGGCGGGGCAGGACGCGGAGCAGAAACTGAAAGAAAACGACGATTTCTAGCGGCTTCCCTACGACGGCATTACCCGTACAGGTTCAAAGGGACTCTCTCAGCCGGCGTAGTCATTCGCCAGCACCCCACATGTGTAGCCACAAACTAACGGAAAGCGCAGGCAAAGGCAAGCCGTGGCAAGGTCGTCGCGACGACCATCTTGCGGGCGCTGGCAATGGAAGTGCAAGACGCGTGATAATGGTCGCCCGCGCTACCTCAGAATTCTCAGAATAGAAAGCACGCCATGCCGCGAAGCCGTATCCTTTTTGTCGCAGTCGTTGTAATTCTCGCGCTCGCTCTACTTGCGGGCTGGCGCTGGTGGAGCAACGGCCACAACAAGGGTGACGAGTTGGTGCTGGGTGGCAATGTGGAAGTGCGCCAGGCCAATCTCTCGTTCAAAGTGGCCGGCCGCATTGCCAGTCTGAGTGTCGATGAAGGCGATGCCATCAAGCCTGCGCAGGTATTGGCCCAGCTTGAGAGGAGCTACTTTGAGGAAGAACTGAGCGTTGCCGTGGCGCGCAGGGAAGCGCAGGCGGCCAATCTGGCGCGGCTGGAAAACGGCGCGCGCCCCGAAGAAAAAGCCCAGGCTCAGGCCAACGTTGCCGACCGTGCTGCCGCCGCTGAGAACGCGCGCCAGCAGCGCGATCGTAGTGCGGCGCTGGTGGGCAAAGGCTTCGTCTCCAAACAATCGTTGGACAGCGCGGACGCGGCAGTGCGCCAGACCAACGCGCAACTCGACGTGGCGAAGAAGGCCCGCGATCTGGTCGTTGTCGGGCCGCGCCACGAAGACATCGACGCCGCGCGCGCCGCGCTGGCCGCGGAGCAGGCCAATGTGGAGCAGGTCCAGCGCCGCATGGCTGATGCCGCTTTACTCGCACCCGAGGCCGGCGTGATCCTCACGCGGGCGCGTGAGGCCGGCGCCATCGTCAAGGATGGCGAAACCATCTACACGCTGGCGCTCACCACACCAGTGTGGATACGCGCTTACGTCGCCGAGCCGGAGCTGGCTCGCGTCAAGCCGGGCACGACAGTGAACATCGAGACCGATACGCCAGGTGGCAAAAAATACGCGGGCAAGATCGGCTTTGTCTCACCCGCCGCCGAATTCACGCCCAAATCTGTCGAGACGCGCGAGCTGCGCACCTCGCTGGTCTATCGCATCCGCGTGGTGGTGGATAATCCCGACGGCGCTTTGCGCCAGGGCATGCCGGTGACTATCCGCGTTCCTGCGGGGGCCGCGCAGTGAGCGATGCGCCGGTTGAAGCGCTAGTCACTCTGCAATCCGTCACCAAGCGTTTTACTCCGCAAGGCGCACCGGCCATTGCGGCGCTGACAGCAAGCATTGCCGCCGGGCAGGTCACCGGCCTCGTCGGCACTGACGGCGCCGGCAAGACCACACTCATGCGCCTGATGGCCGGCCTGCTGGCACCCACGGACGGTCGCATTGACGTGATGGGCATGGATAGCTTGAAAGACAGCGTGGCCCTGCATCGCCGCGTCGGCTATATGCCGCAGCGCTTCGGCCTCTATGAGGAACTCACCGTCCAGGAAAATCTCGACCTGCATGCCGACCTGCGCAATGTCACGGGCGAGGCGCGCCGTCAGTCGTTTGACCGCCTGCTGGCATTCACCGGCCTCGCCAGCTTCACGCGACGCCAGGCGGGGCGCCTTTCCGGTGGCATGAAACAAAAATTGGGTCTCGCTTGCGCCCTGCTCAGTTCGCCGCGCCTCTTGCTGCTCGACGAGCCCAGCGTCGGTGTTGATCCGATCTCGCGGCGCGAATTGTGGCGCATGGTCTATGAACTGACGGCGGGCGGCGTGGGCGTGGTGTGGAGCACCTCTTATCTGGACGAGGCGGAAAAATGCGCCGAGGTCATCGTGCTCAACGAGGGCCAGGTTTTGTTCCAAGGCGATCCGCGCAGCATGAGTGCCGACATGGCCGGTCGTGTGTTTCTGCTGAGCGATATCGCCGGCGACCGTCGCAATGTGCTGGCCCAGGCCATCCAGCGCGCCGACATCGACGACGGCGTGATTCAGGGCGCGCAGTTGCGCTTGGTCGCCAAGGCCGGCGCTACGATGCCGCAAGCCGCTGATCTGCATGCCGGGCCGGGGGCGAAAATCAGCGCCACCGAGCCGCGCTTTGAGGACGCCTTCGTCGCGCGTCTGGGCGGCCACCCCAAGGCGCAGCCCAAGTTCGAGAGTGCCGCCGAGCATGTCGCCGGCGAGGTGGCCGTGGTGGCCGACGGTCTCACCAAACGCTTCGGCGATTTCACGGCCGCCGACCGTATCAGTTTCACCATCAAGCGAGGCGAGATTTTCGGGCTGCTCGGCCCCAACGGCGCCGGCAAGTCGACCACTTTCAAAATGCTGTGCGGCCTCTTGCGTGCGACGGCGGGCACGGCTTCGGTGGATGGCGTGGATCTTTTTCATTCGCCCTCGCAAGCGCGCTCGCACCTCGGCTATATGGCGCAGAAATTTTCGCTCTACGGCGATCTGTCGCTGATGCAGAATCTGGCGTTCTTTTCCGGCGTGTATGGCTTGCGCGGCGCGCGCCGCGAGGCCGCCGTGCAGCGCGCCATCGAGACGTTCAATTTCGGCGCCTATGTGGAAACGAATGCCGGCGAGCTGCCCTTGGGCTACAAGCAACGCCTGTCGCTGGCCTGCGCCATCATGCATGAGCCGCCCGTGCTGTTTCTCGACGAGCCGACCTCGGGCGTGGATCCGCTCACGCGGCGCGAGTTTTGGGGCTATATCAACGCCATGGTGCACCAGGGCGTGACGGTGATGGTCACCACGCATTTCATGGATGAGGCCGAATACTGCGATCGCCTGGCCCTGATCTATCGCGGCCAGATGATCAACACGGGCACGCCCGACGCGCTGAAGACCTCCGTGCAGCGCCCCGGCGAAGCCGTGCCCGCGTTGGAAGAGGCGTTCATCCGCTTGATCGAAGCACACGATCTGGATCGCGAAGCGGCATGAATGCGCAGCCCACGGACGTTGATACCTACGCCGTGCGCTGGCGCCGTTTGCGCGCGCTCATGAAAAAGGAGTGGCTGCAAATCCTGCGCGACCCGAGCGCGCTGATCGTCGCGCTGGTGCTGCCGCTGTTTCTGCTTTTCATGTTCGGCTACGGCGTGTCGCTCGACGCCAGCAGCATACGGCTGGGGCTGGCCATCGAATCACCCTCGGCGGAAACCGCCTGGTTTCAAGCGGCGCTGGACAATACGCCTTTTTTTCGCATCCAGACCGCGCGCGATCGCGCCGCCCTCGATGACGAATTGATGGCTGGGCACCTGGACGGGATTGTGGTCCTGGCCGGCGACTTTTCGCAAAAGCTGGCACGTGGCGTAACCGCGCCGGTGCAAGTCATCACCAATGGCAGCGATCCGAATACGGCGGGCTTGGTCTCTGGCTATGTGCAGGGCGCTTGGCAAAACTGGCTGGCGCAGCGCGCCATGAGCACAGGCGGCGCGGCGGCGCTGCCGGTGCGGGTGGAGCCACGTGTATGGTTCAACCCCGAACTGAAGAGCCGAAACTTTCTCGTGCCCGGCTCCATCGCGCTGATCCAGATGCTCATCGGCACCCTGCTCACGGCGCTGGTGGTGGCGCGCGAATGGGAGCGCGGCACCATCGAATCGCTGCTAGCCACACCTACCGGCATCGCCGAATTCTTGATCTCCAAGCTGGTGCCGAATTTCATCTTGGGCATGGCGGCCATGGCGGTCTCGGTGACCGCCGCCGTGTTTCTCTTCGGCATCCCGTTGCGCGGTAGCCTGCTGGCGCTGGTTGCGCTGACTGCCGCTTTTCAGGCCTGCGCGCTTTCGGTGGGGCTGCTGGCTTCCACCGTATCGCACAGCCAGTTCGTCGCCACGCAGATCGCCATGTTCGCTGCGTTTCTGCCGGGCTTTTTTCTGTCCGGCTTCATCTTCGATTTGTCGGGTACGCCGCTGGCGATACGCGTGCTCTCGCACATCGTGCCGGCACGCTATTACGTGCAAGGGTTGCAAACTATTTTCCTTGCTGGCGACGTGCCGGGCTTGCTCTTGCGCTGCATGGCAGCGTTGATGGGCCTGGCGGGCCTGTTGCTCTTTGTCGTTGTTCGCAAGACGCGTACTCGACTCGATTGATGAGAGGCGTGATGAAGGCAGCTGACGCGATGCGGCCGCTTCAGGTCATTCCCGCGAACGCGGGAATCCAGCGACTTGCCGTAAACGCCACGGGTTCCTCGCTTTCGGGGGGACGACAGGCTCTTCAGGCTTTTGGCGAGTATTCAATTCGAGGGTCAATAGGTTAACAACATGCTCTGGCGCATTTGGAATCTCATCATCAAGGAGTTGCTGGCGATCTGGCGCGACCCGAAAAGCCGCGCCGTGCTGATCGTGCCGCCCATGTTGCAAATCCTGCTCTTCGCCTTCGCCGCCACGCAGGAAGTCAAAAATGTGCCCATTGCGATATTCAATGAAGACAGCGGAAAAGCGGCGCAAGAAGTCATCATGCGCATGGAAGCCGTCGACGCCTTCAGCCACATTCACATGCTTAAGCGTGAGGGCGAGATACGCCAGGTCATCGACAACCAGGACGCGCTGTTCGTGCTGCGCATACCGCAGGATTTTTCGCGCCGCATCGAGCGCGGCGAGAGCGCGCCGCTGCAATTGTTGCTGGACGGCCGCCGCTCCAATGCTGCGCAGATCGCCCAGGGCTATATCGCCGCCATCATCGGCCGCTACAACGAGGAACTGCTCACGCTGCGCCGCGCGCCGCTGGCGACCAGCTTCATCGCCGAACGCACCTGGTTTAACCCAAACCGCGACGCGCAGACCAGCACCGTGCCCAGCCTGATGGGCATGCTGACCTTGTCCACCGCGCTCATCGTGACGGCGCTGTCCATTGCCCGCGAGCGCGAGATCGGCACTTTCGAACAGCTGCTTGTCACGCCGCTGCGGCCCATCGAGATCGTCATCGGCAAGATGGCGCCGGGGCTGGTCGTTGGTTTGGTGCAGGGCACGCTGGTGGCTGTGGTCGCTGTGTGGCTGTTCGGCATACGCCTGCAAGGCTCCATCGCCTTGCTCTATCTGGGGCTGGTGCTGTTTCTGCTCGCAGCCATCGGTGTCGGACTGTTCATTTCGTCGCTGGTGTCGACCCAGCAGCAGGCCATGCTGGGTGGCATGACCTTTATGATGCCTGCCTCCATTCTTTCGGGCTTCGCCAGCCCCGTGGAGAACATGCCGCATTGGCTGCAAGTGCTCAACTGGATCAACCCGCTGGCGCACTTCCTCGTCATCATCAAAGGCGTTTTTTTGCGTGATGCGCCCTTCCACCTCATCGCCCAGCAACTCTGGCCGCTGCTGACGATAGCGGTGTTCACCGTCAGCGCTGCCGCTTGGATGTTCCGGCGAAAAATACGCTAGCGCTGAAGGAATAGTCGGGTCAGTCGACTGACGTGCCAGTGCCCGAGATTTCGGCGCCGCCGCCAGCTACGCCTTGACAGTGGCCGGCCTCCGCACTATATTACTGACCAGTCAGTTACTAAACATTCCGTCTGTTTCTTTTCCAATGATCCATCCTGTCGAGGAGTCGCGTTGGCGACGCCGTAAGGAGGCGCGTCCCGCTGAGTTGGTGGCGGCCGCCATAGAGCTCTTTGTCGAAAAGGGCTTCGCCGCGACACGCCTGGAGGAAATTGCGGCGCGGGCGGGCGTCTCCAAAGGCACGGTCTATCTGTATTTTTCCAGCAAGGAAGATCTTTTCAAAGCGGCCGTGCGCGAGGGTGTGGTACCGCATCTGGCCGAGGTCGAGCGCCTTATCGAGGAAGACACCGGTAGCGTGGCGGACTTATTGCGCAATATCTTGCTCAATGCCTGGCACGTCAGCGGCGATAGCCCGGTGGGCGGCCTGCCCAAACTGCTGGTGGCGGAGGCCCGCAACTTTCCCGTCCTTGCCCGCTTTTACTACGACGAAGTCATCAGCCGGTCGACGCGGCTCTTCATCGTTTTATTGGAACGCGGCATCGCACGCGGCGAGTTCCGGCCTTTCGATGTGAAGATCATGGAGCGCATCATTCTGGCGCCGTTTCTGATGCACACCATCTGGCGCCATTCGCTGTCGTGTTGTGAAGCCTCGCCGCTGTCGAGCGAACACTACGCGACTGAAGCCATCGAACTCATATTGCGCGGCCTGCGCGCCGATAAACCCGTTGGCCAAACCGAGCATACGAAACCCAAAGGTAAAAAACATGCGTGATTTTCCGTTATGGCGCCGCCACAAGGTAGCCATGCTTGCGATCGGCGTAGTGGCGGCCGTCGCGCTATTGATTTGGGCGCTTAGCCATAACGCCAACTCGGAATCTCAGACCGCTGCCGCTGCGCCGCTGGAGTTCGAAGCCGCCGACGTGGTGCGCGCCGAGTCGCGCGAACTGGTGCGCAACCTACCATTGACGGGCACGCTCAATCCGATTAACGAGGCCATGGTGAAAGCCAAGGTGGCGGGCGAGATACGCGATCTCACCGTGCGCGAAGGCGTTGCCGTACGGGCCGGCCAGGTGATCGGTCATATCGACGTGACGGACCCGCAGGCGCAACTCGCCGGCCGGCAAGCCGATGTTGAAGCCGCGCGCGCGCAGTTTCAAGTGACGGAGAAAAATCGCGCAAGCCAATTGGTGCTGCTACAGAAAAACTATATTTCGCAAAACGCGTTCGACGCGACGCAGGGTAACTACGCTGTTGCGCTGGCCAAATTGAAAGCCGCCGATGCCACGGCAGACGTGGCGCGCAAGGCGCTGCGCGATACCGTACTCACGGCGCCCATCACCGGCATCGTCTCGGAACGCTACGCTCAGCGCGGCGAACGCGTGCCGGTGGATGGGAAGATCGTCAACGTGGTGGACTTGGGCCGCCTGGAGCTTGCCGCTTCGGTGCCGGCCAGCGACATCGCCGCCGTGCGCCTGGGACAGGCGGTGCGCTTTCGCATCGAGGGCTTTGCCGAGCGCGAGTTTGATGGTGTCATCGTCCGCATCAACCCGGCCGTCGCGCCCGGCTCCCGTTCGGTGGAGATTTATGCGGTCATCAACAACACCGACGGCAGCTTGAAGGGCGGCATGTTCGCCCAGGGCAGACTGGTGACGGGCAGTCTGGCAAACGCCCTGGTGGTACCTGCCAGCGCGGTGCGCGAAGAGCGCGGCGAGTATTACGTCTACGCCATCGAGAGCGGCAAGGTTGCGCGGCGTGTGGTGACCGTCGGCGCGCGCGTGGATGATCTGGCGCAGATCGACAGCGGCTTGACGGCAGGCGCGGTGGTGGTGCGCCACAATCTGGGCAGTCTGCGCGAAGGCAGCGCCGCGATGATCAAGCCGCCGACTGCCACTCCGGCCTCGGTTCCCGTCGCCCCGCCCCCAGCCGCCGCCGCGCCGGCTGTGAAATAACCGGCATAACGGAGCCTCTGCCATGTGGTTTACCCGCATCAGTATTGCCAATCCCGTATTTGCCACCATGATGATGCTGGCCTTGCTGGTGTTGGGCCTGTTTTCCTATCACAGCCTGAAAGTCGATCAGTTACCAGATGTCGAGTTGCCGGTGGTGGTGGTGCAAACAGATTACCCTGGCGCGTCTCCGGAAAACGTCGAGGAGGAAGTCACGCGCAAGATCGAAGAAGCCGTGAATACCGTGAGCGGCATCAAGACGCTTTCCTCGCGTTCCTATGAAGGGTCGTCGCAAGTCATCGTCGAGTTCAATCTGTCGATTGATCCGCGTCTCGCCGCTCAGGACGTGCGGGAAAAAATCGCCGCTGTACGGCCCTTGTTGCGCGACGAGGTGAAGGAGCCGCGCGTGACGCGCTTTAATCCGGACGATTTCCCCATCGTTTCGGTGGCGGTCATGTCCGACAAGCGCAAGCTGCGCGACCTGACGACACTCACTGACCAAATCATCAAGAAGCGCCTCGAAAATGTCAGTGGCGTGGGCCAGGCCACCATCGTCGGCGGCATCAAGCGCGAGCTGCGCGTGCAATTGCGCCCGGCCGAAATGGAAGCGCTGCAAGTCGGTGCCGATCAGGTGGTTTCGGCATTGCGCTCTGAGAACCAGGAGGCGCCGGTGGGTAATATCACCGGCAGCGCGGTGGATCGCGTCGTCAAAGTCACCGGTCGTTTGGTCTCGCCCGACGACTTCCGGGGCCTCATCGTGACGCGGCGTGGCAGCAAGCCGGTAACTTTGGGCCAGGTGGCGGATATCGAGGATGGCCAGGCTGAAGAGGATAGCGTCGCACTGATCAACGGCAAACGCACTTTGTCGGTGGATATCATCAAGGCGCAGGGTGAGAACACCATCGCCGTCGTGAATGGTGTGCGCGAAGTCGTGCGCAACCTTGCCAAGGAGCTGCCGCCGGATGTGAAACTCGACATCGTCCGCGATGGCTCGGTCGGCATACGCGATTCCGTCAGAGATGTGCAAACAACATTGCTCGAAGGCGGCCTGCTGACCATCGCTATCGTTTTTCTGTTCCTCGGTTCCTGGCGCAGCACGGTAATTACCGGCTTGACGCTGCCGATATCACTGACTGGCACTTTTCTCGTCGTCTACGCGTTTGGCTTTACGCTGAACGTGCTGACATTGATGGCGCTGTCGCTCTCGGTGGGTTTGCTCATCGACGATGCCATCGTGGTGCGCGAGAACATCGTGCGACACATGGCGATGGGCAAAGGCCATTTCGAGGCGGCACTGGAAGGCACGCAAGAGATCGGCCTAGCGGTGCTGGCCACGACCTCGTCTATCGTGGCGGTGTTCTTGCCCATGGGTTTCATGGGCGGCATTATCGGCCGCTTCTTCCACCAATTTGGCATCACGGTGGTCGCTGCCGTGCTGATCTCGATGTTTGTGAGCTTCACGCTCGACCCCATGCTGTCCAGCATCTGGCGCGATCCCGAGGCGCATGGCCAACATGGGCGCGGGCCGATAGGCCGCATGCTGACCTGGTTTGGCGGCGTGACCGATAGCTTGGAGACGCGCTATCAGACCTTGCTGGCTTGGGGGCTCGATCATCGCAAATCGGTACTGGCCATCGCCCTGGCCAGCTTTCTCGGTTCTTTCCTGCTCCTGCCCTTGATCGGCTCGGAATTTCTGACCGACCCAGATATGAACGAGTTGCAGGTTCAATTCACCACGCCGGTCGGCTCGTCGCTGGCGCTGACTCAGGCGAAGGTGCATCAAGTGGATGCCGCCCTGCGCGGATTTCCCGAGGTGAAATACACCTATGCGACGGTGAATACGGGTTTTTCGCGCGGCAAAAATAGCGTGAATATTTTTGTTCAACTACTGCCACGCAAAGAGCGCGTCGGTCAAGCGGCGCTGTCTCAGGCCATGCGTAAACGTCTTGCCACCATCCCCGGCATAGACCTGACTTTGATCGGCGTATTCAAAACGGTGGGCACCGGCAAGCCCATACAAGTGAGTCTCTTGGGTGCGGATCGCGCGACGCTGGATAGGTTGGCGCAACAAGTGATGGACAAAATCGCGGGTGTTCAGGGGGTGGTGGATGTCGAGACCAGCAGCAAGGCCGCCAAACCGCAGCTTTCCGTCGACCTCAAGCGCGAGCTGGCCAGCGATCTGGGCATAGGCGTCGGCCAGACGGCCAGCACATTGCGGCCGCTCTTGGCCGGCGAAGCGGTTGGCAACTGGCGCGCGCCGGATGGGCAGTTTTACGATGTTACCGTGCAACTGCCGGCGGCCGAGCGTGAGTCCATCGCCGACCTGTCGCATATTTATCTGGCCAGCAACCGTATGGATGCCAACGGCGCGCCGCGCATGGTGGCCTTGCGCGAAATCGCCGATCTGCGTTCTGACCTGGGGCCGACGCAAATCAACCGCAAGGAACAGCTGCGCGAGGTGTTGATCTCGGCCAACAATTTCAAGCGCCCCGCCGGCGATATCGGCAAGGACGTGCGCGCAATACTCGACAAGATGGAGTTTCCGCCCGGCTACCGCTACACCATGGGCGGCTCGACCAAGGACATCCAGGAAGCGCTGCAATACGCCATCATCGCGCTGGTGCTCGCGGTGGTGTTCATCTACTTGATATTGGCGTCGCAGTTCGGCAGCTTCTTGCAACCGCTGGCGATCATGGTGTCGCTGCCGCTGTCGCTGGTGGGCGTGATTCTCGCGCTGCTGCTATGGCGCAGTTCGC
The DNA here is from genome assembly GCA_038322845.1 of Gammaproteobacteria bacterium. GTDB lineage: Bacteria > Pseudomonadota > Gammaproteobacteria > Burkholderiales > Rhodocyclaceae > Desulfobacillus. The sequence continues at coordinate 1,652 of JBBQGH010000022.1, read as the reverse complement.
TGAATATATTTTCGATTATCGGCTTCATCATGCTGATGGGGTTGGTGACCAAGAACGCCATCCTGCTGGTGGACTTTATCAACCACGCCGTGCGTGAAGGCAAGTCGCGGCGCGAAGCCGTCATCGAGGCGGGGGCCGTGCGTCTGCGCCCGATACTCATGACTACGCTGGCCATGGTGTTCGGTATGCTGCCGCTGGCGCTGGGCTTGGGCGCGGGCGGCGAGCAGCGCGCGCCCATGGGCCAGGCCGTGGTGGGCGGCGTGATTACCTCGAGCCTATTGACGCTCGTGGTGGTGCCGGTGGTCTACACGTATTTCGACGATTTCACGCGCTGGCTCAAAGCCAAACTGCAACATGCCGACAAAGGCGATGTCCTACCTACAGGCGTGCCCGGGGAATAGGCCATGAGGGGTGACCGACCTGCGATAAAATGGCGGTCTTCGGCCAACGGTCCAGGGCAAGCGACTTCTGTGGAGCAACGATCATGAACGTGGAAAAAGCCCGCTTCAACATGGTGGAACAACAGATTCGCCCTTGCGAAAGTCTGGGTTTGGACATGCGTGACCTCTTGCTTTCGGTAAAGCGCGAAGCCTACGTGCCCGTGGCTTATCGCGGCCTGGCGTTTGCCGACGTGGAAATTCCGTTGGCGAACGCGCCGGGTGCAATCATGCTGGAGCCCAAAATAGAAGCGAAGATCATGAACGCCCTGCAACTTCAAAAAAACGACCGGGTGCTGGAGATTGGGGCCGGCTCCGGCTTCATGGCGGCGCTGTTAGCGACGCGCGCGGAACATGTTTATACCGTCGAACTGATGCCCGAGTTAGCCACGCTCGCAAGAGCTAATCTTAAGCGCCAGGGTGTCGCTAACGTGACGGTGGAAGAAGGTGACGGCGCCCACGGCTGGCCCGCTCATGCGCCTTATGATGTCATCGTGCTGTCTGGCTCCACACCGCTGCTGCCTGAGGCATTACTTAAGCAACTGAAACCGGGCGGGCGCTTGTTCGCGGTAGTCGGCGTGGCGCCCGCCATGGAAGCGCAACTCGTCACATGCAGTGGAGTAAGTGGAGTAAGTGGAGCAGGCCGTTATTGTGCCGTGAGTCTGTTCGAAACCAGCGTGCCAGCCCTCCGTAACGCCGAGCAACGCGAGGCGTTCACTTTTTAAGCCTATGTTTTAGCCGGTGCGATGCGACAGATCAGCGCGCGTGAATTGAAGGAATGGTTGGCAGACGCCCAGCGGCCGCCGCCTCTGCTGCTGGATGTGCGCGAGCCGCATGAATTCGCCGGCTATCGCATCGAAGGCGCGCAATTGATGCCTATGCAAACTGTGCCGGCGCGTTTGGAAGAGTTGGATCGCGAGCGCGATATTGTGATGATTTGTCATTCCGGCGTGCGCAGCCATCATGCCGGCTTGTTTTTAAAACAAAACGGCTTCGAACGTGTGCACAACCTCGCTGGCGGGGTGGTCGCCTGGGCGCACGAGACCGACAGTGGCGCAGGCTGAGGGCGAGAGCTTAAGGAAACGCTGAACAAGTAGTCGCGAAGCGCGCCATCAAATTCAGATCAATTTGATCAAGGCGAAATTGTGAACGAAATCGAAATTCCATCGGAGATATGCCCGCTTCTGGTGCTTGATACGAGGCATTTTCCCGCCT
>JBBQGH010000021.1:0-48760 GCA_038322845.1 Gammaproteobacteria bacterium | reverse complement strand
CAGTCTCAACGGCTGGAAGGTAACGACCGTCGGCGACGACATCGCCTGGATCAAGCCAGGCAAGGACGGCCGTCTTTACGCCATCAATCCGGAGGCCGGCTTCTTCGGCGTCGCACCCGGCACCTCGGTGAAGTCCAACGCCAACGCCATGGCCACTCTACACGCGAATGTCATTTTCACCAATGTGGCGCTGACGCCGGACGGCGATGTGTGGTGGGAAGGTATGAGCAAGGAGATCCCGCCCAAGCTAACCGACTGGACCGGCAAGGAATGGACGCCAGGCTGCGGACGCCCGGCTGCCCATCCGAACGCGCGCTTCACCGCGCCGGCGGCGCAATGTCCTTCGCTCGATAAGAACTGGGAAGACCCCGCCGGCGTGCCAATTTCCGCCTTTATTTTCGGTGGCCGACGTTCCACCACTGTGCCACTGGTGTTCGAAGCCTTCAATTGGAACTACGGCGTCTATATGGCAGCCACGTTGGGGTCGGAAACCACCGCTGCCGCCACCGGCAAAGTCGGTCAGGTACGTCGCGATCCCTTCGCCATGCTGCCCTTCTGCGGTTATCACATGGGCGACTACTTCAACCATTGGCTGCGCATGGGTCATGTCATAGACAACCCGCCTCGCATCTTCACGGTCAATTGGTTCCGTCAGGACGCGAACGGCAACTTCATGTGGCCAGGCTTCGGCGAGAACATGCGCGTGCTGAAGTGGATGGTCGATCGTGTCCACGGCCGCGTTGGTGCGCAGCAAACACCCTTGGGCTGGATGCCGCAATACGACGACATCGACTGGACGGGGCTGGACATTTCCAAGGCCACCTTCGAGGCTTTAACCCAGGTGGATACTGACGCGTGGCGCGAAGAGCTCAAGTTGCACCAGGAATGGTTCGAGAAGCTGGGCGAGCGTCTGCCCAAACAGTTTGTCTTGAAGCGCGAGTTGTTCTCCTTAGGTCTCTGGCGCGACGCCGCCTAACTAGGCGAGGCAACATGCATCAAGCACCGGCTAGACGGCCACGCTTCAACGCGGCGTCTAGCCGCTGTTTTTCTGCCAACACCTTCGCCGCATACAGCGCTTCCTCGTCGGCAACGGCGCCGCCATACTGCTGCAAGCCGGCTTCGAGCGAACCGGCGCGACGTATGGATTCCTTCAGCACTGCCGCTCCAACCTGAATATTTAAGACTGGATCGAGCAAGGCATTCTCGCTGGCGTTCTCGTCCAGCTTGTCCTGATGAAAGCGCGGAATGACCTGCATGAGGCCTTGCGCGCCCAGCGGACTTTCGGCAATAGGATTGAAACCCGATTCCACGCCAATGACAGCGACGATCAACATGGGTTCCAGCCTACGCTGCGCACCAGCCACAAGCGCAGCGCCGACCAACGGCTCGAGCGCAGGCGCAGCCACGTGGTATTTACGCGAAAGATATTCAATCACGCCTCGCATCTCTGGCGGGGCGGCCGCTTCGTTGTAGACAACGGCGGTTTTAACGACGCGCGCATCAGTGGTCGTGCCGACAAGTTCGCGTGGGCTCGGCGAGCGAGTTCCGTAAGCACCTGCGCCGCCCGCAGCCAAGAGCGCCATGAATATTCCCGCCACCAACAGGCCAACATGGGTTAAGTGCAAGCAGGTCCGCGCCGCATGATGTAAAGCTAGTTTTATTGTTGAGGTTGTCATGACTGACTTTCCCTTTCTTTCGATTCCAATTTTTTTACCGCTGCAAGCCCGTATCAAGCCCCTATCAAGCCCCCTTGAAGGGGCAAGGGTCTTTGCAAGCTAGGTTTAGTGGATAGACACGCTACGCCGACGAGCGAGCTAGTCAGCTAAACATGGAGAACACCCGGTAGAACTAGACCCATCCAGAAAGACTGGGCATCTGGCGAGACCAAAAGGGCTGAGGCCCTCAGGAAAAACAACGACTAACCAGCACAATCCATGTCTGCCGCAATGCAGCATTACGCATTATATTGATTTAACTACGGATTGCAACTCTGATCAGTGCCTTGCCGCACACAACGCGCCAAAAACCAGCCGGCCAGCCACCACCGTGTCTAGACGACTTGAGTCGATGCGTTAGAGAAATAAACAGACCGCGGATGGGGACGAGGTCAAGTGTGACCCAGCCACCCATCCGGGCGGTCCGTACCGACCGATTAAGAGGGACGTGAGCCGGTCGGAAAAGGCCAAGCGGCCGCCGGATTCAACGACGACTTCAGGCCAGGGGTGGCAGCAGTTGACGGCGCCGGTGCGGGAGCCGCAGCGGCTGGCTTTGCAGCAGGCTTGGCGGCCATTTTTTTGGCAGCAGGCTTGGCTACCGCTTTTTTGGCCGCAGGCTTTTTCTTGGCCGCTTTTTTTGCCGCAGGCTTTTTTGCGGCTTTTTTGGCCGCAGGCTTTTTCTTCGCGACCTTTTTTACCGCCTTTTTTGCAGCCGGCTTCTTGGCGGCGGATTTTTTCGCAGCAGGTTTTTTCGCGGCAGTTTTCTTAGCGGCCGGTTTCTTGGCTGCGGCTTTCTTCACTGCGGGCTTCCTGGCGGCGGATTTTTTCGCAGCAGGTTTTTTCGCAGCAGTTTTCTTAGCAGCCGGTTTCTTGGCTGCGGCTTTCTTCACTGCGGGCTTCTTGGCCGCGGCTTTTTTTGTAACGGGCTTCTTGGCAGCCGATTTCTTGGCAACTGGCCTTTTGGCAGCAGCCTTCTTGGCAGCCGGTTTCTTGGCGGCGGCTTTTCTCGCCACCGGTTTCTTTGCAGCAGGCTTCTTGGCTTTAGAAGCGGGTTTCTTAGCAATAGCCATACAACCTCCTATGAGAAGTAACAGGAAAGACCAACTACTACAGCCGGTCCGAAATAGACCGGACTATTCAACGAGCCGGCAAAGCCAGCCCGTAAGAATGCGTTGCTACGATGAAATACATGCATTGCGGATCGCCAAGTCCGCTGAGCGTAAGACGCAAAAACCCGTGCCGCACCGGTTCTACCCGGCGGCCTTCTAAATATTGACTGGGTACCTTGGAAGCCAGCAACGGAGCCGTTGCGGCGAGAAGTAATGAAACGAGGGAGACAAAAGCGAAAGGAGAAAACAGAAGCGCCGTAACTCGATTGAGGTGGCCTCGAATGAGAAGATCGAGGCCTAAAGCCGACTTCTATATCTATCTGCATCAAACGGGCTCCGTCCGTCTCCTGAGTCAAACTGCGTTAATTACTTCATCTCTCGCGCCACATCTTTGTCAGGGGTTTGCAGATCCGACCGCAACTGCATACCTACTAGATCTAGTACCCCTGCCACAATTTCAACCTAATTCTAGTAGCTTGACTTTTTGGATGCAAGTGATTTTTACTTTTTTTGTCATATTGCATGATCGCTGTCGACAAAAAACATCACTTGCCATACGTGACACTGATTGAGGAGATATTGTGCGTGACGAAAAATACGCGCTACGCAATGAGATTGCGCACGCGTTGCCACTCGAAGTGCGGACCAGGATCGGTCTTCCTTCCAGGCGCAATGTCGGAGTGCCCCACGATTCCTTCTATCGGGTAGCTGCGTCGCAGCGCTGCGATGAGGCGGGCGAGTACGTGATACTGCTCAACTTCGAAGGGCTGCTCATCGCATCCTTCCAACTCAATGCCGACAGAGAAATCGTTACAACGTTCTCGACCGCGCCAAGTCGATGCGCCGGCATGCCATGCGCGCAGCGAGCAAGGCACGAATTGCAGTACCTCACCGTCGCGTCGCACCAGAAAGTGAGCGGAGACGCGCAGCGGGAGGATTTCACGGTAGTAGGAGTGCTCTTCTGGATCGAGCGAGTTGGTGAAGAACTGTTCAATGCCGCTACCGCCGAACTGGCCAGGCGGGAGGCTGATGGCGTGAATGACGATTAGGGACACCGATGTGGCTGCTGGCCGTTCGTCGCAATTGGGCGCAGGCACGCGGCGCGCGCCCGACAACCAGCCGTCCCTATCTAGTGTGTCGGCAAGGAGCTGCTTGGGGAGGCCGGTCATTCATTGAGGCCCAGGCGCTCCATGCGGTAACGCAGTGAGCGAAAGGTCACACCAAGCAGCTTGGCGGCTGCCGTACGGTTGAAGCGCGTTTTTTGCAGCGCATCAAGTATTGCCTGTTTTTCCACGCGGTCTAGATGTTCTTGCAAAGCCATGCCGCCTTCCAGTGCCGCCGGTGTGCTTTCTTCGGACAAGGAAATCGGTGATAACTGGAGGTCATCAACGCCTATCTCATTGCCACTCAGCAAGGCCAGCGCACGTTCGAGAATGTTCTCCAGTTCGCGCACATTGCCAGGAAATAGATAGTCGCCAAGCGCTTTAATTGCCGCTCCCGACAACGTCGGCACGGGCATGCCAGCGTCGCCTGCCAGTCGGTCGAGAATGCTGCGCGCAAGCAATGGAATGTCATCGCTGCATTCCCGCAGAGCCGGCATTCGCAGCTCGATGACATTTAACCGATAGAAGAGATCCTGACGGAATCGACTGGCGGCAACCATGTCTTTCAAATTCTGGTGGGTGGCGCTAATAATGCGCACATCGATGGGATCTTCTGAGGTCGCACCGATTTTTCGCACGCGCTTTTCCTGGATGGCGCGCAGTAATTTGACTTGCATGGAGAGCGGCAGATCGGCCACCTCATCAAGGAACAAGGTGCCTCCATGCGCCGCCTGAAAAAAGCCGTCCCGGTCGGCCTCGGCACCAGTGAAGGCGCCTTTCTTATAGCCAAAGAACTCGCTTTCCATGAGGTTTTCTGGAATAGCGCCGCAATTGACCGGCACGAAGCGCTCACGCCGCCGCGCGCCGAGTTCGTGGATCAAGCGCGCGGCCAGTTCTTTACCACTGCCGGACTCCCCTGAGATATAAACCGGGGCCTGGCTACGCGCAAGCTTCTCGATCATTGCCTGCGCTTGCTGTATTGCGGCCGAGCTGCCGAGCAGACCATGCATGGTGGTCTGTCCTGCGGCGGAAGCTTGCCGAGGCAAATTGAGCACCGATTTCACCAGGGCACGCAATTGTTCCAGAGAAACCGGCTTGGCGATGTAGTCGAAGGCACCCGCCTTGAGCGCGAAGACCGCGTTCTCCATGTTGCCGTGAGCGGTGATCACGGCAACCGGCAAATCTTTACAGTGCTCGCTGATATAGCGCACCAGCTCGATGCCCTCACCATCCGGTAAGCGCATGTCGGTCAGGCATAGTTGATAGGTGTTGCCTTCGAGTTGAGCGCGCGCTTCGGCCAGCGAAGCGGCGCAATGGGCTACCAGCCCCATACGTGAAAGCGTCATATCCAGCAGCTCGCGGATATCAGCCTCGTCGTCCACGACCAGCACTTGGCCTATGCCCGGCCGTTCTCTGCGCTCTGGCTTTATTGCCACTCCTGGTTCCTTCCTGCGATGCAAAAATGGGCGCCCGGCTCGTTGCCCGCCCATTCCAGCAGTGCGTCGTTGGCCTCGCACAGCTCACGAGCGATATAGAGACCGAGACCTGTGCCCTGGCTATGCGTGGTGAAAAATGGCTCGAATATTTTGTTGCCGGATTCTTCGGATATGCCCGCACCGTCATCAATGATATGCAATTCCACGCGCCTTGAGGAGGAATTGTTGCGCACCTCCACACGCACCGCGTCTGCGTTTCCGCTGGAATAACGCAGCGCGTTGGAAAGCAGATTCCAAAGCACCTGATTCAAGTGCATACGATCGAAGAACATCACTGCATTGGGCTCCGCACACAGCGCAAAAAAGGCGCGGTCAGTTTTTTCGTGTGCCGCAAACTCGTCTAGAAAACCGTCGAGGAAGGCCGGCAGCTTAATAGACTCCGGCTCCGCTCGATCACGACGTCCCAACTCCAAGATATCCGTAACCAGACGATCAAGCCGCTGAGCATTGTCGTTGATAATGACTGACAAGCGCGCTTGCCCCTCGGCGCGTCTTTCTTCGCGCAGCAATTCCGCTGCGTGCGAAATCGCGGCGAGGGGATTGCGGATTTCATGCGCAATATTGGCCGTGAGCCGGCCCAACGCCGCCAGTTTGAGTTGCTGTGCCTGCGCCTGGATACGGCCTATGTCTTCTAGATAGATCAGCACGTCGCCGCTCTCGCCGGTGCGCAAATAGCGCACCCGCAACAGCTTGCCGCTACCCGGTACACGCAATGGTGTCACCACCTCGCCTACGGACTGACCCAGCGCCCTAAAACCTTCAGACAAGACTACCGAAAAAGCCGCGAGATCGGGCTGTGTCGGTGCTTGAATCCCTAATAGCGCCTCGGCCTGTGGATTGAACTGCCGCACCTTCTGATCCGCATCGACGACCAGCACGCCGTCCTGCATGTCGCGAATAACACGTTGGCCTATCGACAGCTGATTGGCTAGATCGATGCCGCGCTGCCTTGCCAGCGCCTCGTTGGCAATCACCCGGCTGGCCAGCAGGCGCGCCGTGATGGCGGTAGCAAAGAAGCCTATGCAGACGATGCCGGTCTGAACAAAGTCCGCTGAATCCCCGCCGAACTCCAGCACCCGCAAACTCTGCTCGACCAGCACCGCGACCGTCGCCAGCGCCGCGAAAAATAGTGTCAACCGTCCCTGCCCAACCAGCCCGGCGCCAGCCAGCACCACCAGCAGCATGACCGATAGTCCACTCTTGCTGCCGCCGCTGGCATACATCATCAGCGTCAACGCCAGAATATCCGACACGACTTGCAAGACCAGTAGCAGATTGAAGCCCAACCTGAGTCGCTTCAGCGCGACATAGAAAAACAGTGCGAGCAGCCAATACGACACGCTGGTCCAAGCAAAAACAATTGGATTTTGACCACCCAGACCGAGCGTTCTGGGAAAGACTAGAGCGGCGAGCAAGAACAGACTCGCGACGATGAGGCGGTAGATATTGAAGTAGTTGAGAGACGTCCGCACCGACTGCGGACGTTCCATAGCGTCGCCGCCTAAGGTGGAAATCTTGCGCATGGGTAAGACTAGCAACGCCCAAGCTTGCGGTGCGCCTCGCTGCAAAAATATCGCCCGTTATCGACGGCGGCTTCGGTCTCCGGCACATGCACTGCACAATGTGCACAGACCACCATGCTCTCGACGGGTCGCGTCGTCTCGTGTTTTTTGCGAACACTAACGCGCCGTTTCAGATTCCTCACAAAGAGATAAATCACGAAACCCAGCAGAAGAAGCACAATCAATCGAGGCATACATCGCTCCGCTAGCGGCACCGACCTAGATAAACACCGGATATTTGCCGCGAATCAAGATGCGGCATTGTGTCACAACTGGCCGGCTAGTCGTCCGGCGCTAGCGGACAAGGCAGCGCCCGCGCACTGCTTCAGAACACGTCCGATGAAATACCGAATTTAAGGAGAGAAAATACTCTAGGAAAAGAATGGTCGGGGTGAGAGGATTTGAACCTCCGACTCCTGCGTCCCGAACGCAGTACTCTACCAGGCTGAGCTACACCCCGGCGACCTTCAGATGAGCAGACTATGTCAGGAGGGCCTGACCCTGCGCTGAAACAAACACAGCCGCTAAAGGACTAATTTCTAACGACCGCTCAAAAGCGCTCAATAGTCCCGTGCGACTGCGAATGTTGCCAATTGTACCAAAGATTCCTTGAAAGGCGAATCGGGAACGGCCGCAATCGCCGCGAGCGCGAGGCCTGCCTCCGCTTCGGCATGACGTCTGGTTTTGTCCAACGCCGCAGTGGCGCGGATGGCAGCAAGCACTTGCGGAAACTCGTCCCGACCACCATTCTCTATAGCGCGGCGCACGCATTCAGCCTCCTGGGGCGTGCCGTGCTTCATCACATGTATTAAAGGAAGTGTCGGTTTGCCTTCGGCGAGATCGTCGCCGAGATGCTTGCCCGTCGTCCCTTCGTCGCCGGAATAGTCTAGCAAGTCATCGACCAGTTGGAACGCGGTGCCCAGATGCATGCCGTACCGGGCCATGCCTTCCTCCAATGCCGGCGTCGCATTGCAGAGGATCGCCCCTAAACGACTGGCCGCTTCGAAGAGTTTGGCCGTCTTGTAACGGATCACCTGAAGATACTGCGCTACTTCGACATCCGCGTTATGGCAGTTCAAAAGCTGCAGCACTTCACCCTCGGCGATGATATTGGTGGCGTCGGCCAAGACTTCCTGCACGCGCATACTGCCGACGCCCACCATCATCTGGAAGGCGCGCGAATATAGGAAATCTCCAACCAGCACAGACGCGGCGTTGCCAAAAAGCGCATTGGCGGTTTTGTTGCCGCGACGCAAGGAAGATTCGTCCACAACGTCGTCGTGCAACAAAGTAGCGGTATGGATAAACTCCACTACCGCCGCAAGCTCATGGTGGTGCGTACCTTGGTAGCCCAAGGCGCCGGCTGAAAAGAGCACCAGCGCAGGCCTCAAGCGTTTACCGCCGGCACCAATAATGTACTCCGCCACTTGGCGTATCAACACCACATCGGAATGTAAGCGCGCGCGTATCACCGTATCGACGGCGCGCATGTCCGCATTAATGGGGACGTAGAGGGCTTCTAAAGTCAAGAGGACGTCCGAAAAAGTGGCATGGTAGGTGGCCCACCTGGTGACGTCAAGCGAGGTTGTTTTCGCTTTGACTTTAACACCTTGCCCCTGTAGAATGCTCGGCTCTTCAGGAACACGAAACACGGAGTCCATCATGTATGCGGTCATAAAAACCGGTGGTAAGCAGTATCGCGTCGCAGCCGGCGAAAAATTGAAAATAGAACAGATACCGGCAGAAGTGGGCGCTGAAATCACCCTAGACCAGGTTCTCATGGTCGGCGAAGGCGAGTCGGTGAAAGTCGGCGCGCCGCTGGTGCTAGGCGCTTCCGTTCAAGCCAAAGTCGTTGCCCAAGATCGTCACGACAAGGTGAAGATTTTCAAAATGCGCCGGCGCAAGCACTATCAAAAGCACCAAGGGCATCGTCAGAATTACACCGAGATTGTCATCTCGGGCATTTCTGCCTAAGAAGGAGCAGATATGGCACATAAAAAAGCAGGCGGTAGTTCGCGTAACGGCCGCGACTCTCAGGCCAAGCGCCTAGGCGTAAAGCGCTATGGGGGCCAGGTGATCAACGCCGGCAGCATCATCGTGCGCCAGCGTGGCACACAATTCCATCCCGGCGAAAACGTCGGCATCGGTCGCGACCATACGCTCTTTGCGAAGGTGACCGGCACCGTCGAATTCACGGTTAAAGGCGCCACCAAGCGCAAAACAGTCAACATCATGCCAGCAGCTTGATACAAGCTGCCACGGCAAAAAGCCCTGCCGTAGCGGCAGGGCTTTTTTTGTTAACCCATTCATTCCCTAAAGACGCGGTTAACTTGTTATGAGATTCTTCGACGAAGCCAAGATTGAGGTTATTGCAGGTGATGGCGCTAGTCTCACGATTGCCGCCCTATCACTTGCGAAGCTCGTGTCCGATCAATGAGATTCTTTGATGAAGCCAAAGTCGAGGTTATTGCCGGCGATGGCGGCAATGGCGTCGCCGCGTTTCGTCGCGAAAAATATGTGCCCAAGGGTGGCCCCAGCGGGGGAGACGGTGGACGCGGCGGCAGTATTTATGCGGTGGCGGATCGCAATATCAATACCCTCATCGACTACCGCTACACCCGCATTTTTCGCGCGCAGCGCGGTGAGGATGGCATGGGTTCGGACTGCTACGGCAAGGGCGGCGAGGATCTCGAGCTACGCCTGCCCGTCGGCACAGTAATCACCGATATCGAATCCGGTGAAACGCTGGCCGACCTAGACCACGACGGCATGCGGGCGCTGATAGCTCAAGGTGGCAAAGGTGGCCTGGGCAACATTCACTTCAAGTCCAGCGTCAATCGCGCGCCCCGGCAGTGCACCCCCGGCGTGCCCGGTGAGCGGCATGATCTGAAACTGGAACTCAAGGTATTGGCCGACGTGGGGCTGCTCGGCATGCCCAATGCCGGCAAGTCCACCTTCATACGCGCCGTCTCGGCGGCGAAACCCAAGGTGGCTGACTATCCTTTCACGACCTTGCAACCGAACCTAGGTGTCGTGCGCGTCGACACCAATCGCAGCTTCGTGATTGCCGATATCCCCGGCCTGATCGAAGGTGCGGCCGAGGGCGCCGGTTTGGGCCACCAGTTTCTGCGTCATTTGCAGCGCACCAGCCTGCTACTGCATCTGGTCGATGTCGCGCCCTTCGATCCGGACGCCAATCCGGTGCACGATGCGCACGCCATACTTGAGGAATTGCGCAAGTACGATGCCGCGCTTTACGACAAGCCGCGCTGGCTGGTGATCAACAAAATCGACCTGGTGCCCGAAGAAGATCGCGCTGCCCGCATCGGTACGCTGCTGACAGGCTATGGCCCGGTCGAAAAGCATTTCGTCATTTCCGCGATAAACGGTGCTGGCTGTCGGGAACTGACTTTCGCTATCATGGATCACCTTGATCAGCACAAGCAGCATCACGACGAAACACCCGAAGATGAGACATCAGATTAGCCAAGCGCGCCGCTTGGTCGTCAAGGTCGGCAGCGCACTCGTCACCAACAATGGCGCCGGACTGGCCATTGACCACCTGGCCGAATGGGCACGACAAATCGCCAAGTTGCGTGAGACTGGACACGAGGTGTTACTGGTCTCCAGCGGTGCCATCGCAGCCGGCATGCAACGTCTCGGCTGGGCGACGCGCCCGCACGCCATGCACCAGTTGCAAGCGGCAGCCGCCGTCGGCCAAATGGGTTTGGCTCAGGCCTATGAGACCTGTTTTTCCCAATACGGCTTGAAAACTGCGCAAATATTATTAACGCACGAAGATCTCGCCGACCGCGGCCGCTATCTCAATGCACGCTCGACCTTGATGACGCTGATCGAACTCGGCGTCGTACCCATCATCAACGAAAACGACACAGTCGTCACGGACGAAATTAAATTCGGCGACAACGACACCTTGGGCGCCCTGGTTGCCAATCTCATTGAAGCGGATGCACTCATCATATTGACGGATCAATTGGGGCTCTACACTGCAGACCCACGTAAGAACCCATCGGCAACGCTGGTGCGTGAGAATCGCGCCGACGATCCTGCCCTGGAAGCCATGGCGGGTGGCGCCGGCACAGGCATTGCCCGCGGCGGCATGATCACCAAGATACGCGCGGCGCAAAGAGCTGCGCGCAGCGGCGCCCACACGCTTATCGCCAGCGGTCATGAAAGCGATGTGCTGCTGCGACTGGCACAAGGCGAACCCATCGGCACTTTGCTCCACGCCACCGCCACGCCTCTCGCAGCGCGCAAGCAATGGCTGGCCGATCATCTGCAACTCGCGGGCAGCCTGATCCTGGACGATGGGGCGATCAAAGCCCTGCAAGCCGGCAAGAGCTTGCTGCCAGTGGGGGTCACTCAAGTGGAAGGCGAATTCGAGCGTGGTGCGGTCGTGGCTTGCCGCACGTCCGACGGACGAGAAGTTGCGCGCGGCCTGACCAACTATTCCAGTTCAGAAGCCCGCCGCATCACCCGCCGCGCCAGCCACGAGGTCGAGGCCATCCTTGGCTATATTGACGAAGCGGAACTGATCCATAGAGACAATCTGGTGCTCTGTTGACGGCTCCAGGAGTTCAGCAGAACGCGATTGCCTACGCAAATAAAACGGCCGCCAAAAGGCGGCCGTTTTATTTTCTTCAGACTAAGTCTGATTAGAACGCGTGACGCATACCGAACTGCAAGGCGTACGGATCGTAGTTGCTGTCAGACAATTGCAGGCCAGTGTTAAGGGCCGAGTTGATATTGAAGCCCGCGCCATTAGAAGACCCGCCCCCAGTGGTGCGGTCATCGTTGGTCAGCTTGGTATAAGCCACGTACAGCGCAGTACGCTTAGACATCGCATACTCGCTACCCAAGCTCCAGAACTTAGCATCCCTGTCGGCACCGGTACGGTCGTCTCTATGGCCATAGGTGAATTGCACCTTGGCCGCGTGGCCCAGCGGTGCGCTCAGGCCCAGGGCCCAGCGACGCTCGTCAGTCGTGCGACCAACACCGGGGGTATCGGTATGGCCAGTGGCATACAGGGCCGAAACCTTGACGACATTGAAATCCCAGCTACCGTCAACCAAGAAACTCTTTGCCTTGGCTACATCAGTCGGGACCGGGGGGGCTACAAAGACATTGACGCTTTGGCCATAGGCTTCCTGATAAGACAAACCGGCAAAGGCGGGGCCGTTAGCATACTGACCGGCGAGCGTCCAGGCGCGACCAGCCTTCTCTGTGGTGAGCGTGGCGCCGGTGATGCTGGTGCCATTCACGTTATTTTCAAAGCCGGTGGAATACATCAAGCTGCCGGCAAAGCCGCTGAAATTTGGCGAGACGTAAAGCACCGAGTTGTCATAGCGTTGGCTATAGGCGGGCAAGGCGGCTAATGCTGCGGGCATTTGACCGCCCAGACCAGCCGCGAACGGGTCAATAGCGGCAGATTGAAGGAAGGCCGGCGTGTATTGACGACCCAAGCTCAACTGACCGAAATTGCCTTTCAAACCGACAAGTGCCTGACGCTGGAATACATAGCTGCCGGTGGTTTGCGGTGCGCCACTAGAGGCCCCGGTGTTCAGGCCTGCAGCCATCGGGCCAGTGCCGCCTTGAACTGAACTGTGCTGAGTGGCTTGGCCGTTATCCAGCGCGAAGCCCGCTTCTAGCACGAAGAAAGCCTTCAGTCCGTTGCCCAGGTCTTCGTCGGCCTTGAAGCCAAGACGGCTACCGGCGGACTGGCCGGACTGTACGCGGCTCTTGGTACCGAAGCCGGAGTTGCCGATTTCCATGCCGGCGTCGACCAAGCCGTACATCGTCACGTTGGTCGATTGCGCAAAGGCCGGCGCGGCGACAAGGCCGGCGATAGCCAGAGCGATAATTTTCTTTTGCATAGCGAGGTTCTCCTCTGTGATTGAATTCGGTGCTTTCCGCATTATTCGGACCACCACTTGCGCACCTCTCTTAGATGAGAAGTTGGCCCATTGTGGCAAATTGCCCTGCATAGAAGCAAGACAAAACCCGTTCTGCCGCCCCTATCACTGCCGCTTTGTTGTTTTCGTACAACAGCTTGATGGTTCAAGAAAACCGATCACGCAAACATGACTCTCAGTGCGTCGCCGGGAGCCTTCGCCCGCATGAAGGCCTCACCCACTAGAAACGCGTATATGTCATTGTTTCTCATAAGACCAACATGTTCCGGCCGCAGGATGCCGGACTCCGTCACCACGATACGATCAAGGGGAATACGGGGTAACAATTCCAAGGTTACATCCAGGGAAACCGCGAAGCTATGCAGGTTGCGATTGTTGATGCCGATGAGCGGCGTTTTAAGCCGTAAGGCCCGCTCCAGTTCAGAAGCATCATGCACCTCGACCAGCACCGCCATGCCTAGCGTATGGGCGATGGCTTCGAACTCTAGCAATTCAGCGATGTCCAGCGCAGCAACGATCAGCAGCACGCAATCGGCGCCCATGGCCCGCGCCTCATAGACCTGATAGGCGTCCACCAGAAAGTCCTTCCTCAGCACCGGCAGCGCGCAGGCAGCACGGGCTTGCTGCAAATATTCGGGCGCACCTTGGAAGAACTGGCGATCCGTCAGGACGGAAAGGCAGGCCGCACCGCCCACTTCGTAAGCGGCGGCGATTTCGCCAGGGCGGAAATCCGCACGCAACACGCCTTTCGAGGGACTAGCCTTCTTGATCTCGGCAATGACGGCCGACTTGCGCGCAACAACTCTGTCACGAATGGCACTGACAAAATCACGCGGCTTATCCTGCTCCTCCGCCTCCCGGCGTAGCAGGGCTAACGGCTTCTGCGCTTGCGCGGCGCGCACTTCCTCGCGTTTGACGGTGAGGATTTCTTGCAGAATGTCGCTTCCTTCCACGCTCATTTGAATTTCTTGGTGTAGGCCACGAAATCTTCCAGCTTTTGCCGCGCCGCGCCGTTGGCAACGACTTCGCGCGCTTGCAGTATGCCTGCCGGGATGGAGTCCGCCATGTTGGCGGCATACAGTGCTGCGCCGGCGTTTAGCACAACGATTTCGCCTGGCGTGCCAGGTTTGCCCGAGAGCGCTTCCAGCACCATTTCTTTGGACTCTTCGGCGCTCTCAACCTTCAGGCCGCGGTTGGATACCATTTGCAGGCCGTAGTCTTCAGGGTGAATTTCATACTCGGTAACCTTACCGTCCTTCAGTTCGCCGACCATGGTGGCCGCACCCAAGGATATCTCGTCCATGCCATCTTTGCCCCAAACAACTAGCGCATGATTCGCCCCCAGTTCGCGCATCACCCGCACTTGGATACCGACGAGATCGGGATGAAAAACGCCCATCAAGGTATTCGGCGCGCCCGCCGGATTGGTGAGCGGCCCGAGGATATTGAAGATGGTGCGCATGCCCATTTCACGGCGGATGGCAGCGACATTTTTCATGGCCGGATGATGATTGGGCGCAAACATGAAACCGAGGCCGGTGGCCGCCACGCACTCCGCCACCTGCTCGGGCGTGAGCATGATGTGCGCGCCCAGGGCTTCCAGCACATCGGCGCTACCCGATTTCGACGACACGCCGCGATTGCCATGCTTGGCCACGCAGGCGCCCGCAGCCGCTGCCACAAACATGGAAGCCGTCGATATATTGAAAGTATGCGAGCCATCGCCGCCGGTGCCGACGATGTCGACGAAATGCCCTTTGTGCACGGCCTCAGGCACCGTAACGCGCGTACAAAGTTCGCGCATCACCGTCGCTGCGGCTGAAATCTCGCCTATGGTCTCCTTCTTGACACGTAGGCCAGTCAAAATGGCCGCCACCATCAAGGGCGTAATTTCGCCGTGCATGATCTGCCGCATCAGATGCAGCATTTCGTCCTCGAAAATTTCGCGGTGCTCGATGGTGCGCTGTAGCGCCTCTTGTGGGGTGATCATCTTTTTCTCCCTATTGACGCGTCTGTGTGAGAAAGTTTTTCAGCAGGCGGTGTCCATGCTCCGTGCGTATGGACTCCGGATGGAACTGCACGCCCTCAACGGCGAATTCACGATGCCGCACGCCCATAATTTCGCCATCATCCGTCCAGGCCGTCACCTCCAAACAATCGGGTAGGGAAGTGCGTTCGATGGCCAATGAATGGTAGCGGGTTGCTATGAAAGGATACGGCAAGTCACGAAACACCCCTTGATTGGCGTGATGCACCGGCGACGTCTTGCCGTGCATGAGTTGCTGTGCATGGATCACCTTGCCGCCGAAGGCCGCACCTATGCTCTGGTGGCCGAGACACACTCCGAGCAGCGGGATTTTTCCGGCGAAGGTATTGATCGCCGACACCGAGATTCCCGCCTCGTTGGGAGAACAAGGCCCCGGCGAAATCACCAGCCGCTGCGGATTCAGCGCGGCAATCTCATCGAGTGTGATCTCGTCGTTGCGAAATACGCGCACCTCTTCCCCCAGCTCGCCGAAATATTGCACGAGGTTGTAGGTGAAGGAATCGTAATTGTCGATCATTAAAAGCATGGGTCGCTCCCGCTCATGTGTATAGCGATGGCCGGCGCTTAGCGCGCTCATTCCGGGACCAGCCGAACCGCTCATCCAGCGGCGCCAACAAACTCGGCGAGATCGCAATTTTCGCCTGAAACGCGCAATTGCGTAAGCCTTTCTCCCGCATACGCAGTCCCTCCGTTTTGTGGCCGGTGACTATATTCGTCAGAAGCGTATAGTGATCTGGCGGTATGGGCATATTTGCTCAGAGAGCTATCGAATATTCGATACGTTGTACCTTTCTCGTTACGGAGGTGCCTCAATGAAGTCACGTCATCGTCTGACCAGATTCCCCGTAAGACTTACATCCCTAATTATTGCTGGCCTTTTTTCGGGCAGCGCTTCCGCAGCAGGCTTTCAGCTGCTCGAGCAGAACGCCAGCGGCATCGGCAATTCCTACGCCGGATCAGCCGCAGTGGCCGAAGACGCCAGCACCGTATTTTTCAATCCGGCCGGCATGGCATTTCTGACTCGCGGGAAGGCACACGTTGCTCTTGGCCTTGACCTGGTGAAACCCGCGGTGAGGTTTAGCGACGCTGGAACGGTAATGCCTGCGGGCATTTCCGCACGCGGAGGTAATGGCGGGGACGCCGGTGATCTTGCCTACATCCCGGATACTTATTTGGTATTACCGATTAACGACAAGCTTAGCGTAGGTCTCGGCTTGAACGCTCCGTTCGGCCTCAAAACCGAATACGACAGCAACTGGGTTGGTCGCTTCCTGGCCATCAAATCGGAGATCAAAACGGTTAACCTCAACCCTTCCATCTCGTACAAGCTGGCTGACGGCGTTGCGCTGGGCTTCGGCGTGAACTATCAGTATTTCAAAGCCGAATTGTCGAATGCAGTCAATTTTTCCGCCGTGATCCCGGGCCTTGAGGGCCAAGCCAAAATTAGCGGGGACGACAGGGCCTGGGGTTGGAATGTCGGGGCCATATTCCAGGTGTCGCCGGCAACGCGTCTGGGGCTCGCCTACCGTTCTGCGATCAAGTACGAGGTGGACGGCAACGTAGACTTCACCCGGCCGGTGACCGGCATTGCGCCCGCAGACGCCGCCATCAACGCGGCTGCGCCGAACGGCGCGATCAGAGTGAACCTCAAGGTGCCGGACAACTTCACCGTGAGCGGAATCCATCAACTGAATGACCGATGGCAGTTACTCGGCGACGTCTCATGGACAGGTTGGTCCAAGATCCCCCGCCTGGAAGTTTACCGCTCAAGCGGCGCACTGCTGTCCAGGGAGGAACTGCAATGGCGCGATACCTACCGCGTCGCCGTGGGCGCCAACTACCAGTACGACAGCAATTGGAAGCTACGTGTGGGTGTTGCTTATGACCAGTCACCGGTCGGCGATCAATACCGCGCGGCACGCCTGCCCGACAACAATCGGACTTGGCTTTCCCTGGGGGCACAGTACAGATTGAGCAAAGACGCCGTGATTGACGTCGGTTACGCGTATTTGTGGGTGGACGACAGTTCGACGAACAACAATGGTGGGAGCCTGGCTGCCAAAGGCCGGCTGCAGGGCAACTACAACAATGACGTAAACATTCTGGGCATCCAGTATTCCCAGAGTTTCTAGTCGCTCCATGCAGGGGGCACCAGCCCTCTGCCGCCTGACTTAGTCTGAGCCCGCGACGGCGCGGGTTTCCTCATTCAAGTTTCGTATCGAGGCCGGATTCTGCCATCTCGGCGGCCCGAAGCAGCGCACGCGCTTTGTTCTGGGTTTCTTGCCATTCCGAAGCAGGATCGGAATCGGCGACCATGCCGGCGCCGGCCTGAACGTGCAATTGTCCGTCTTTCAACACGGCTGTGCGTATCGCGATGGCTAAATCCATGTCGCCATGAAAGCCGAGGTAGCCAACTGCACCGGCGTAGATGCCGCGCTTGACGGGCTCTAGTTCATCAATGATTTCCATGGCTCGTACCTTAGGCGCGCCGGAAACCGTGCCCGCGGGAAAGCTTGCGCGTAACACGGCCAGCGCGTCGAGTTCCGGCTTGAGGCGGCCCTCCACGCTGGAAACAATGTGCATGACATGAGAATAGCGCTCGATGACGAACTCCTCCGTCACCCGCACCGAGCCGGTCTGCGCAACGCGGCCCACATCGTTGCGCCCGAGGTCCAGCAGCATGAGATGTTCGGCGCGCTCTTTCTCATCCGCGAGGAGTTCTGTAGCCAGCGCGGCGTCTTCGGCCGGCGTCTTGCCGCGCTGGCGCGTACCGGCAATGGGGCGTAGCGTGATGCGTTTGCCTTCGGGTTCACCTTCGAGTTCACCTTCAACACGCACCAGTATTTCCGGCGAGGCACCGACGACATGGAAGTCTTCGAAGTCGAAATAAAACATGTAGGGCGATGGGTTGAGCGTGCGCAGCGCGCGGTAGAGCGATAGCGGCGTGGCGGCATAAGGTTTGGACATGCGCTGCGACAGCACCACCTGCATGATGTCGCCGTCGACGATGTATTGCTTGGCACGCGCCACCGCCTGCTTGAACGGCGCTTCGCCAAATACGGATACCGCCTCCGCCGACGTTGCTTGCTGTTCCGCCGGCACGGACACCGGCTCGCGCAGCTTTTCCAATAGTTCTTTGAGCCGCTGTTGCACGCGCTTCCAGGCACCCGGCACCCCGGGCTCGGCAAACACCACCAGGGTCAGCTTGCCTGAAAGGTTATCGACCACCGCGATTTCTTCGGAGAGCAGGAGCAGGATGTCCGGTGTGCCCAGTTCATCTTGCTTCTGGGTCTTGGCCAGTCGCGGCTCGATATAGCGCACCGTGTCGTAACCGAAACACCCGACGAGGCCGCCGCAAAATCGTGGCAAGCCTGCGCGGGGAGCTACCTTGAAACGCGCCATGTATTCACCGACAAAAGCGAGCGGATCGCAATCATCGCGTCGCTCGGCGATACGGTTTCCGGTCAGCACCATGACATTACGGCCATAGGCCACGATGCGGGTCGGTGCCGAAAGGCCAATGAAGGAGTAACGACCAAAGCGCTCGCCGCCCTGTACCGATTCGAGCAGGTAGCTATAGCCGCGGTCGGCGAGTTTGAGGTAGATCGACAGCGGCGTGTCGAGGTCGGCGAAAGTTTCCAGGGTCACCGGTATGCGGTTGTACCCTAGCACGGCCAATTGATTGAATTCGGCTTCGGTCATGATGCACACAAAAAACGCGGAGAGGAAAACGGACGGGCGATGCCCACCGGGTCAGTATGAGGTCGATACAGACCAGCGACGCCAGAGCCAAGCCTCCCCGCCGACGGCGTATTTCCTGACGTGTTTCAGATGTCTGTGGGTCATGGTACTCAGCCAAGAATGATGCGTTGTGCCGCTTCTTCGAGCGAGACAACTATAGCATCCGCTCCCAGCTCGCGCACATCTTCGCCCTCGCTATAACCATAAGGCACGCAAAACACCGGACAGCCGGCGGCCCGCGCACCGCTGACGTCATTGCGCGAATCTCCGATCACCAACGCGTGGTGTGGCGCGATGCCCAACTGTTCGCACACATGCAGAAATGGTAACGGATGCGGTTTCTTTTCGGGCAAGGTGTCGCCGCTCACTACGAAATCGAAATAAGGCGCCAACCCAGTTTTTTGCAGTAATGGCTCAGTGAATGCGGCCGCTTTATTGGTGACGCAAGCCAGCCCAAAACCCGCGTGGCGCATGGCTTCCAGGCCGGCGATCACACCCGGATAGACGCGCGTTCGAAGCCCATTTACCGCTACGTAGTGACGACCAAAGATGGGTAATGCCGCGCTAACCTCGACCTCGCTCGCGGGGCTGGCATCCGACAGGCTACGCATGACCAGATTGGGGATGCCTTTTCCGACAAAGCCACGGATGGCGGAACTAGGCAGCGGCGCGCGCCCCAACTCCATGAGCATGGCATTGACCGCATCGGCTAGATCTTCGATGGTATCGAGCAGCGTACCGTCCAGATCGATCAGTACCGCTTTAACAGGCAGTAGCGTCGGCAACTCAGACCTTGGCTAACTCAGACCGCAAGGCTTTGATGACAGAATCATAGCGATGCGGATCGGCATCGAGTCCGCCACCGTAAATGGCCGAGCCGGCGACGAAGGTGTCGGCGCCTGCTCGAGCAATATCGGCGATGTTGTCGATCCTTACGCCACCATCAACTTCGAGCCGGATGTCGCGACCGGTCGCGTCTATGCGCTTACGCACGGTACGCAGCTTGGCCAGTGCTTCCGCTATAAATTTCTGGCCAGCGAAACCGGGATTCACGGACATGATGAGCACGACATCGAGCTTATCCATGACGTGGTCAAGATAGTCCAGCGGCGTAGCGGGATTGAATACCAGCCCAGCCTTGCAGCCGCATTCCTTGATGAGGCCCAGCGTGCGATCAATATGCTCGGTAGCCTCAGGATGAAAGCTGATGACGTTAGCGCCAGCCTTGGCGAAATCGGGAATGATGCGATCAACCGGCTTCACCATCAAATGCACATCGATCACCGCATCCGTGAGCGGGCGTATTGCCTCGCACACCAGCGGACCGATGGTCAGATTAGGAACGTAGTGATTGTCCATTACATCGAAGTGTATCCAGTCCGCGCCGGCGGCAATGACATTGGTTACCTCTTCGCCCAGCTTGGCGAAATTGGCCGACAAGATACTCGGTGCAATTCGATACATGACATTCCCTACGCTGCTCAGACTGAAGGATTCTAATCGCTTTTTTGCGTACGGATAGAGCTTACCTGCTCTGATTTCTTGCTCCTGCAGACGAAATCGTGTCAAATGCGGCGATGGCCGAAAGCAAGAAATACGATGTCCACGTTGCGGTGGAAATCCAGTACCTCGCCGATCAATCCGACCCCCCTGTCGGACGCTACGTATTCGCCTACAGCGTCACCATCCGCAATGTCGGCAACATGCCAGCCCAGCTCATCTCGCGCCACTGGATCATCACCGACGCCGAATCGCATGTGCAGGAAGTGCGTGGCTTGGGCGTGGTCGGGCACCAGCCGCTTTTGAAACCAGATGAAGCCTTCGAGTACACCAGCGGTTGCGTCCTCACCACCCCGGTCGGCACAATGCGCGGCAGCTATCAAATGGTCGCTGAAGACGGCACGCAATTCGAAGCGTCTATCGCCGAATTCACGCTGGCGATTCCGCGCGTGTTGCACTAACTCCGATAGTCGGCGTTAATTTTCACGTAGTCGTAGGAAAAATCGCAGGTCCACACCGTTGCCTGCGCTGGGCCTCGCGCCAGATCGATGCGTGCCGTGATCTCGGCTTCGCGCATGATGCGCGCACCGTCTTCCTCGCGGTAACTGGCGGCCCGCCCGCCCTTCTCCGACACCAGCACCTCATCGCCTTCGGCGCCGAGCCATAGACGCACACCGGACACATCGAGATCGGCGATGCCGGCATTGCCGATGGCGGCGAGAATACGACCGAGGTTGGGATCGGAGGCAAAGAACGCCGTTTTCACCAGCGGCGAATGCGCAATGGCGTAGCCCACCGCTTTGCATTCTGCCGCGTCCTGCCCACCTTCGACGTGTAGCGTCATGAACTTGGTGGCGCCCTCGCCATCGCGCACGATGGCTTGCGCCAATTCGACCGCCACGCCCGTCAAGGCGGCACGCAGCGCGACGCCAGCCGCACTCGTCGCATCGCTGATCGTGGTGTTGCCGGCACGGCCACTAGCGATGACGATGAACGAATCATTGGTTGAGGTGTCGCCATCCACGGTGATGCAGTTAAAAGACTCATCGGCGGCTTCGTACACCAATTGCCGCAGCACCGTTTCGGTAACTGCGGCGTCAGTGGCAACGAATCCCAGCATTGTCGCCATATTCGGCCGTATCATGCCCGCGCCTTTGGAAATTCCGGTGATCGTCACCGTCTTGCCGTCGATGACGATGCGTCGCGAGGCCGCCTTGGGGACGGTGTCGGTGGTCATGATGGCCACAGCGGCATTGGCCCAATTATCTTCCCGAAGATCCGCTACGCAAGCCGGCAGGCCAGCGCTGATGCGCTCCACCGGCAAGGTCTCCATGATCACGCCAGTGGAAAATGGCAGCACCTGATTCGCCGCTATGCCCAAGGCCTGCGCCACGGCGGCACAACTCTCCTGCGCCGCACGCAGACCGGCCGCGCCCGTACCGGCGTTGGCGATCCCGGTGTTGATGATCAGGGCGCGAATCGCGCTGCCTTCTAAATGCGAGCGACACACCAGCACCGGCGCTGCGCAAAAACGGTTTTGCGTGAACACCCCAGCCACTGCAGTACCTTCGGCCAGATGGATGAGGAGCAGGTCTCGCCTATGGGCTTTACGTATGCCGGCTTCGGCGATGCCCAGCGCAACGCCGGGTACCGGGTACAACTTTTCCGGCAGGGGTGGAGCAAGATTGACAGGCATGACCTTCTTTCAAGAGGGCAAAGCGCGCAGTATAACGTCGCGGGACGGCGACAGAGATAGGCACACAATGAAAAACAAAACGCCCCACACGCTACCGCGTGTGGGGCGTTTCAAGAATCGCGTTTTAGCTTAGCTTGCCGTGACAATGCTTGAATTTTTTGCCGGAACCGCAGGGGCACATGTCGTTACGGCCCACCTTAAGGGCATTGCGTACCGGCGACTGAGCAGGCTTGTCTTCGCCACTGGCGGTGGCTAAGGCCTCGTCGTAATCGGCGTGGTGGTATTGCACGTTTTCCACTGCCGGCTGCGGCTCGCTTTCGGCGATTTGCTCTTCAGAGCGAATTACCACCGTCATGAGTAACTTGGTGACATCCATACGGATGGATTGCAACAGTCCCTCGAAGAGTTCGAAGGCTTCGCGTTTGTATTCCTGCTTGGGGTTCTTCTGCGCATAGCCGCGCAGATGGATGCCTTGGCGCAGATGATCGAGCGCCGAAAGATGTTCGCGCCAATGCGTATCCAGGCTTTGCAACATGATGTTGCGTTCGAAGTGGTGGAAGGAATCAGCACCTACCTGCTCCACCTTGGTGCCGTAGCTGCGATCCGCATCGACGACGATGCGCTTAATCAGATCGGCATCGGTCAGATCTGGTTCGGCGCGCAGCCACTCACCGGCAGCGGCGGGTAACTGGAACTCGCCAGCCAGCGCGGCTTCCAGGGCGGGAATGTCCCACTGCTCTTCGACGCTGTCGACGGGCACATAAGTACGGAAGGTGTCCTGGAGCACGCCTTGGCGCATTGCCGTGATGGTTTCGGAGATGTCGTCGGTCTCCAGCAATTCGTTGCGCTGCTGATAGATGACTTTGCGCTGATCGTTGGAGACATCGTCGTATTCCAACAATTGCTTGCGGATGTCGAAGTTGCGCTGCTCGACTTTACGCTGGGCGGATTCGAGCGAACGTGTCACTAGCGGATGCTCGATGGCCTCACCTTCCGGCATCTTCAGGCGCACCATGATGGCATTGAGCCGCTCGCCTGCAAAAATGCGCAGCAGCGGGTCTTCCAGCGACAGATAGAAACGCGAGGAACCCGGATCGCCCTGACGACCGGCGCGACCACGCAATTGGTTGTCGATGCGCCGCGATTCGTGGCGTTCACTACCGATGATGTGCAAGCCGCCCGCAGCGACCACTTGTTCATGCAGTTTTTGCCATTCGCTATGCAATTGGGTGGTGCGCTGAGCGAGCTCTTCATCGGCGATCGCCGCGTCGGCACGCAGGGCCTCGATCTGCTTCTCGACATTGCCGCCCAATACGATGTCGGTACCGCGACCGGCCATATTGGTGGCGATGGTGATCACGCCTGGCCGACCAGCCTGAGCGACGATCAAGGCCTCTTTAGCGTGCTGTTTGGCGTTCAAAACCTGGTGCGGCAGCTTGGCTTTTTCCAGCATGCCCGCGAGCAGCTCGGAATTTTCGATGGAGGTAGTGCCAACCAGGACAGGCTGGCCGCGCTCATGGCAATCCTTAATGTCCAGAATGATGGCGTGATATTTTTCCGCCGCCGTGCGATAGACCTGGTCCATGCGGTCATCGCGCACCATGGGTCGATTAGTCGGAATGACCACCGTTTCCAGCCCGTAGATCGAATGAAATTCGTAGGCTTCCGTATCGGCCGTACCGGTCATGCCGGACAGCTTGGCGTACATGCGGAAGTAGTTCTGGAAGGTGATGGAAGCAAGCGTCTGGTTTTCGTTCTGGATCTTCACGCCTTCCTTGGCTTCAACCGCCTGGTGCAAGCCCTCGGACCAACGTCGACCAGACATCAGGCGACCTGTGAATTCGTCGACGATAATGATCTCGCCGTCCTGTACCACGTATTGCTGATCGCGGTGGAACAGATTGTGTGCGCGCAACGCGGCATACAAGTGGTGCATGAACAGAATGTTGGCCGGCTCGTAAAGGCTGCCGCCCTCGGGCAGAATGTCCATCCGGGCAAGGATTTCCTCGGCGTGCTCATGGCCCATTTCCGATAGCAACACGGTGTGCGCTTTTTCATCGACCCAGTAATCGCCCTCGCCTTTTTCGTCGGTCTGGCGCGTCAGCAAGGGCGCCACCTGGTTCAGGCGCACATAGAGTTCAGTGTGGTCTTCCGCCTGACCCGAAATGATGAGAGGCGTGCGCGCTTCATCAATGAGGATGGAGTCGACCTCGTCCACCACAGCGAAATTCAGGCCGCGTTGAACGCGCTCAGCGGCCGTATAAACCATGTTATCGCGCAGGTAGTCGAAGCCGAATTCGTTGTTGGTGCCGTACGTAATATCCGCCGCGTAGGCTGGCTGCTTTTCGGCGTGGGCCATCTGCGAAAGATTGACGCCCACGGTGAGGCCGAGGAAGCGATAAAGCTTGCCCATCCATTCAGCATCCCGCGAGGCCAGATAATCGTTCACCGTAACGACATGCACGCCCTTGCCCGAGAGCGCGTTGAGATATGCCGGCAGGGTAGCGGCCAGCGTCTTACCTTCGCCGGTGCGCATTTCGGCGATCTTGCCATGGTGGAGCACCATGCCGCCGACCAACTGCATATCAAAATGCCGCATGCCCAAGGCACGCTTGCCGGCTTCGCGCACGACAGCGAAAGCTTCCGGAAGGAGGTCGTTAAGGGTGCCGCCAGCCGCCACTCTTTGCTTGAACTCGTCCGTCTTGGCGCGCAAGGCGTCGTCGGACAGCGTGGCCAGAGTGGGTTCCAGCGCATTGATGGCGCGCACTGTTTGCGAATATTGGCGGACTAGCCGGTCGTTGCGACTACCAAAAATCTTTTTGAGTATGCCGGAGATCATGAAGCGGTCAGTTCGAGTTGGGTGGACGACTACACCGATCACCGCGCCACAGCAGATTTAATATGCGCTGACGGGCGACGACCGGATCGGTCTACGAGCTACAAAGGGGCGGATTTTAGCACGCCGCCTCGGGCTGAGGCGGCGTGCACAGGCTAACGGCGCTTGTCGGTCGCCAGGGCGAGATGTTGGGCGTTCTGCAGGAAACGGCTGGGGTTTTGCGCCACACCTTTGTAGCGCACTTCAAAATGCAGATGCGGCCCGGTGGAGCGGCCGGTCGTACCGACTTCGGCGATCTTTTGGCCGCGCTTCACAAACTGGCCTTGCTTCACGAAGAGTTTGGAGGCGTGACCATAGCGCGTGACAAGGTCGTTGCCATGATCGATTTCGATCATGTTGCCATATTGCGGATGGTACTCGGCCACAACCACAATACCGCCGGCGGCGGCGGAGATGGGCGTGCCGACGGCGGCCTGGAAATCAACACCTTCATGCATGGCTTGCTCGCCGGTGAAGGGATCTATGCGCCAGCCGAAGCCCGAGGCATTCCAGTTGGCGTCCACCGGTAAGGCGGTAGGCAGGAGATTTTTCTTGACGCGCTCGTCCATCATTTCGGAGTCGAGAAGGCCCAGGTAATCGCTCTTGGATTCGAGCTGTCGAGAGAGCAAATCCAGTTGGTGCTGCAAATCCACGGAGGTGAGCGGCGTGGTCGGCTGAATTAGCGGGCCACCCTGGCCGGGCTTATCGACCAGTTTGGTATCCGGTGACTTGATGCCGGAAATCTGGCCGAGACGCTCACCCAGCGTATCCAGGCGCATGAGCTGGGCCTGCATACGCCCCATACGCACGGCCATCGCATTGAGATTCTCGCGGAGAAAGCTTTGCGATTTTTGCGCTTCCTGTTCGCGCAGATCAACTAGCAGGCTTTGCAGGAACGGCAAGCGGATTTCGGCGGCGTGGCGTACGGTCACATAGGAAAATAGCGACGACACAGCAAGAATCAGGAAGACAAAAGCGACGAACGCCAAGAAAACGTGCCGCAATTTGATAGTGACGCTTCTGGCGGTTGCCAGACGGTCGGAGACGAGAATAATATGCACGTCGCTCCTCCAAAGAAATAATCCATGCGCCAAGCGCGATCGCTCGACACCTATCTCGACTCAGCCGACACTTTGGCGCGACTCTCCGCGCACGCAGATCGACTGATCAAACTTCAGCGCGTCTTCCAGGAAATCGCGCCGGACTTCTTGGCCGAATCGAGCCGTGTGGCCAACTTCAAACTAGGGAAAGTTATTATCCACGCCGACAGTGGCGCGGTCGCCGCAAGACTGGCGCAGATGTTGCCAACCTTAATCGACGGATTTTCTCAACGGGGAGCAGAGGTTACCCAAATACAGGTGAAAGTGCAACCCAATTATGCTGCACCGCAGCATGGTCACTTTGCCGTCGGTAGACCTTGTGTACGGCCCGTCGCAGAAAAAATTAAGGCCGGATTGAGCGAATTGGCCGGTGCTCTGCCCGGCGAGTCGCCCCTGAAAGCCGCGCTGGACCGCCTCGTGAAAAAAAGCCGTTAGACGATGGCCGCTACGCGTTCCAGCACCAAGAGCGCCATGATGACCAGGGCGGCGAGAATCGCATAACGCGTTATGCGCCAGGAAAGCCGCAAGAAGCGCCTATCGCGTGTAAACAGGAAAGCGACGATGCCGGCGCCGATGGTAATCCCCACCAGCACCGCCAGCACCCGCAGCACAAACATCGCGGATTAAGCCGGCAAAGCGAACAAGCGCGCCACCGAAGCCGGCGCCTCGGCGAGGCGCTGGAAAGTGACCATTTCCCAAGCGGTTTCGTCCGCCAACAAGGCTCGCAACAGCTTGTTGTTCAAGGCATGGCCTGACTTGTGGGCGGTGAAAGCGCCCAAAAGCGGATGACCAAGCAGATAAAGATCGCCCACCGCATCTAGCACCTTGTGTTTAACAAACTCGTCGCCGTAACGCAGGCCGTCGCTGTTCAGCACGCGGTATTCGTCCATAACAATGGCATTATCCAGACTGCCACCCAAGGCTAGGCCTTGAGAACGCATGGCTTCCACATCCTGCATAAAGCCAAAAGTGCGGGCGCGCGCCACTTCGCGCACATAAGAGTGCTCAGCGAAATCTACCGTCACTGAAGGGCTGGATTTGTCGAACACCGGATGGTCGAAGACAATGGAAAAGGTCAGACGAAAGCCGTCATAAGGCTCCAGCGTTGCCCATTTGTCGCCCTCTTCCACCCGTAGCGTTTTCTTGACGCGGATGAACTTCTTGGCTGCATTCTGTTCTTCGATGCCGGCCGATTGGATAAGGAAGACAAAAGGTGCAGCGCTGCCATCCATAATGGGCAACTCGGCGGCATCGACATCGACATAGGCGTTATCGATGCCTAGGCCAGAGAGGGCGGACATCAGGTGCTCGACGGTAGCGATCTTGGCGCCGTCGCGCTCCAGGCATGAAGCCAGACGCGTGTCACACACGGCGTAGGGATCGGCGTGCAAATCCACGGGCGGATCGAGATCGACACGTCGGAAGACGATGCCGGTATCGGGTGCAGCCGGGCGCAAGGTCATGCTGACCTTGACACCGGAATGCAGCCCGACGCCGGTGGCGCGGATAAGCGACTTGAGCGTGCGTTGTTTCAACATCGTTGTTTCAGCATCGTTATTACGGGCAGCGGACTCTATGACAAGAGGCGAATTTTACCATAGCGTTACCGCCACCCAGAAGCGCGCAGGAGCCGAACTTCAGTCAGCTTGCTTGCGCAAAAAGGCCGGAATGTCATATTTATCCACCCCGCTCGCCGCCATCGCTTCGACGGTGGCGTGACGGCGGCCGCTGCGTATCACTGCGGGCACTTCCAGTTCTCCGTAGTTGATGGTTTCGACCACCGGCATATTGTCCGTGCCGGTTCTCTGCATCACCATTTCCATGCGCGGCTTGAGCTGCTGGGCGCGTTCGGCGGCACCCAGGCCGGTCGCCACCACGGTGACGCGCAGATTGTCCTGCATCTCCTCGTCGAAGACGGCACCGAAGATAATGTGAGCATCCTCAGCAGCGAATTCGCGGATGGTGTTCATCACCTCATTCACTTCCTTCATTTTGAGGTTGCTAGAAGCGGTGATATTCACCAGCACACCACGCGCGCCGGAAAGATGAATGCCTTCGAGCAGCGGGCTGGCCACAGCTTGCTCAGCGGCCAAGCGTGCGCGATCTATGCCCGAAGCGTAAGCGGCGCCCATCATGGCGCGACCCATTTCGCTCATCACCGTGCGCACGTCTTCGAAGTCGACGTTCACCAGGCCCGGGAAGTTAATGATCTCGGCGATCCCGCCGACGGCATTGCGCAATACGTTGTCAGCCGCTCTGAATGCTTCCTGCATGCTGACGTCGTCGCCCAGCACTTCCATCAGGCGTTCGTTGAGGATAACGATCAAGGAATCCACGTGCTGGGCCAGATCATCGAGACCCTGCTCGGCCACCTTCATGCGCCGGCCTTCGAACGCGAAAGGTTTGGTCACCACGGCCACGGTGAGGATGCCCAATTCGCGCGCCACTTCAGCAACAATCGGTGCTGCCCCGGTGCCCGTGCCGCCACCCATGCCCGCAGTGATGAACACCATATGTGCGCCACGCAAAGCTTCCGCGATGCGCTCACGCTCCTCTATCGCCGCGCTACGACCGGCATCCGGTTTGGCACCGGCGCCCAGGCCGCTGGCGCCCAATTGCAATTTGACCGGCGCGCCACTGCGGCTTAAAGCCTGCGCATCGGTGTTGGCGCAAATGAAATCCACGCCCTGCACACCTTCACGAATCATATGATCGACAGCATTGCCACCCGCACCGCCGACACCCACTACTTTGATCACCGTACCGCCCGGTTCCTTATCGAGAATTTCAAACATGCTCGCCTCCTTCAAAAAACTACAAAAAAAGTTATCGCCATGATTACCAAGTAATCCCAAACAAACGCCTTCCCGCTGACTGCCCTGCGCGTTGCAACTTCATCTCAAAAATTCTTCTCAAACCACGACTTCATCGACAGCAAAACCTGTTTGAAGGTGCGCGTGTGGTGGGCTTGGATACCGCGCTTCTTCTGCACCATGCCCTCCATCAGCAAGCCCATCGCCGTCGCATAACGCGGGTGTTGCACCACGTCCGCCAAACCGCCGACGTACTTGGGCACGCCCAGCCGCACCGGCATATGGAAAATCTCTTCGCCCAGTTCGACCATGCCCTTCATGGTCGAACTACCGCCTGTTAGCACCACCCCGGAGGACAACAGCTCCTCGTAGCCGCTACGCCGCAGCTCGGTCTGTACCAACTCAAAAAGTTCCGTAACGCGGGGCTCAATCACATCGACTAGCGCCTGGTGCGACAACTTGCGTGAACCGCGCTCGCCTATGCCCGGCACCTCGAACATCTCGCCGGGGTGAGCAAGTTGCTGCAAGGCCACGCCGTAACGCACCTTGACCTCCTCCGCATCCAGCGTGGGTGTGCGCAGCGCCATGGCGATGTCATTGGTGATCTGGTCACCGGCGATAGGGATCACCGCCGTGTGGCGGATGGCGCCTTGCGTGAATACCGCGATGTCAGTAGTGCCACCGCCGATGTCGACCAGACACACGCCCAGTTCACGCTCGTCCTCAGTCAGCACGGCAAAGCTGGATGCCAAGGGCTGCAACACCAGGTCGACCACCTCCAACCCACAACGGCGCACACACTTGACGATGTTCTGTGCTGCCGAGACGGCGCCAGTGACGATGTGCACCTTCACTTCCAGTCGCACGCCGCTCATGCCTATAGGTTCGCGCACGCCATCCTGGCCATCGACGATGAATTCCTGGGTGAGGATGTGCAGAATCTGCTGATCGGATGGAATCGGCATGGCGCGCGCCGTTTCCATGACGCGATCCACATCCAGCGGTGTGACTTCCTTGTCCTTGATCGGCACCATTCCGTTGGAATTGAAACTCTTGATGTGACTGCCCGCGATGCCGGTGTAGACGTCGCTCACCTTGCAGTCGGCCATCAACTCCACTTCCTGGATGACGCGCGAAATAGCATTCACCGTCGCTTCAATATTCACCACGACGCCTTTTTTCAGCCCCTTGGACTCCTGGCTACCCACACCAAGAATTTCAAGCCTGCCCTCCGGGCTCAACTCGGCGACGATCGCGACGATCTTCGAAGTGCCTATATCCAAACCGACGATCAAATCTTTGCTTTCCTTGCTCATGTCTTACCGGCTCCCTGCCCGCGCCAGCCGCACGGCGAAACCGTTCGGATAGCGCAGATCAACAACGTCTGCTTTGGCGTGCAGCTTTTCGCCGGCCTCGCGATACACAGCGAGAAAGCGCGCCAGCCGTTCGCGTACGGGTGACTTGGTTTGATCGCGACCCAGATCGATCAGCACACCATCGTCCAGGCGCACTTGCCAAGCCTGGCGCGGCGACAAAGCCAGGCTTTGCGGCTGGCGCCCGACGCCCGCCATCAACTCGCTCAGTTCGTGATATCGCGCCAACATTTCCGACGCGCTGCCTTCCGGGCCGACGAAAAGCGGCAACTTCGCGCCACCCGCCGCGGCGAACACGGCGCCCTCGCTGTCTACCAGGCGCGCCTCGCTGCCTTCTGCGTGCTTCCAGCGCGCCACCGCGACATGCTCCTCAATGTTCAGTTCAATACCGCCCGGCCAGTGCCGCCGCACCGAGGCCTGGCGCACCCAGGGCAGCTTCTCGAAAGCCGCGCGAACCATCTCAAGATTCACGGTAAAAAAGTTCCCGTTCACCGCCTCGTTGGCCGCATATTCGATTTGCATGACCGTCACTTCGCGCAGTGGCGTCTTCACCACCACCTCGCGCAACGGAAAAGTAGGCAGACGCGCGGCACCCAATACCGCCGCGTAGCCCAAGGCCAGCGCGGAGGCGAATATCAAGACATCAGCAAACAGATTCATCAATGGTGGCCTGTCCCAAAATCCCTGCGCTTCATTGCTCTTCCTCTTAACCAAGCCGCGCCTGCTCCAAAATCTTCACGCACAGCGCCTCAAAGCTGATGCCGACTGCGCGCGCCGCCATCGGCACCAGCGAATGGCCCGTCATGCCCGGCGAGGTATTTAGTTCCAGCAGCCAGGGCTTGCCGGTTTGGTCGAGAATCAAGTCAGCACGGCCCCAGCCGCGACAATCGAGCAGGCGCGCGGCATCCATCACCAGCGCCTGTATGGTTTGCTCCGCCGATTCGGGCAGCCCGCTCGGACAGTAGTACTGCGTATCGTTGCTGAAATACTTGTTCTGCCAGTCGTAGTTGCCGCCCGGCGCGACGATGCGCACCAGGGGCAGCGCGGTGTCGCCGAGAAACGCGGCCGTGAGTTCTTCGCCTTCGACAAACTGCTCGGCCAGCACCAGTGGATCGTGCTGGAGCGCCGCTTCCCAGGCGGCGCGCAGCTCGTCTGCATGCGTTACACGTGTGGCGCCCACGCTGGAGCCCTCGCGAGCGGGCTTGACGAATATTGGCAAACCCAGCTCTTCCACCACGGCGTTCCAATCGGTGTCCGCCTTGAGCATGTGATAACGCGGTGTCGGCAAATCATTCGCTAACCAGACCATCTTGGTGCGCCACTTATCCATACAGAGCGCCGAAGCCATTACGCCACTGCCGGTATAGGGAATGCCCAGCACTTCCAGCGCGCCCTGTATCGTGCCGTCTTCTCCGCCGCGCCCATGCAAGGCGATGAAGGCGCGCTGAAAACCTTCTTCTTTGAGCAGCCATACCGAACGTTCGGCCGGATCGTAGGCATGCGCATCGACGCCGCTCTTTTGCAAGGCCGCCAGCACAGCCTGGCCCGACATGATCGAAATCTCCCGCTCCGCCGAAGCGCCACCCATGAGTACTGCCACTTTTCCTAAATTCATTTCATACACTCAAGTAAAGCTCAATGCGGTTCACACATGTTCCCCAACGATGCGCACCTCGCGCACCAAGCTGACGCCGAATTTTTCCTGCACGCTTGCCTGCACTTTTTCGATCAAGGTTTCGATGTCCGTTGCACTCGCGAGGCCTTGCGGATTGACGATGAAGTTGGCGTGCTGCTCGGATACGCGAGCGCCGCCTACGGCCATGCCTTTCAATCCGGCTGCTTCTATGAGCCGCGCGGCGTGGTCGTCGGGCGGGTTGCGAAATACCGAGCCGGCATTAGGCAATTGCAAAGGCTGGCTAGCAATGCGCTTCTCCAGCAGCTCGCGGATGCGTAGGCGCGAAGCTTGTCCATCGCCCGCTGGCAAGCGAAACCAGCCGGCGACAAACCATTCGTCTAACGCCGCCTTCAAGCCGACATGGCGATAGCCAATATCGAAATCCGTGGCGTGCCGTTCCTTCAAGACGCCCTGGCGATCCAGCATTAATACGCGATCAACAATGGCCCAGGTCTCGCCGCCATAGCAACCGGCATTCATCGCCAAAGCACCACCGACGGTGCCCGGTATGCCGGCGAGAAACTCCGCGCCAGCCAAACCCTGGGTCGCGGCGTAGCGCGCCAGCTTGGGACTCGCCACGCCGGCTTCGGCGTAGATGAGCGAGGCATCGGCGCCGCGGCTTAACTTCGCCAGTCCCGCATGGGTCAGCACTACGGTGCCGGCATAACCGCCATCGCGTACCAGCAAGTTGCTGCCGAGGCCGACAAACAACACGGGCTCGTCGACGCGCAACTGACGTACGAACTGCGCGAGATCATCGAGATCCGCCGGCAGATACACGCGGCTCGCGGTGCCGCCGGCGCGCCAGGACACATGCCGCGCCATAGCCTCGTCGAACCTCAATTCACCGCGCAATCCAGTCTCCAATTGCTTTAACTCCGACATATCCATTTCAGCATTACCACCCATCACTCATTTCGTTACGGCCAGCTTTCCCGGCACTGCGCCGATAGAGCCAGCGCCCATGGTGATCACCACATCGCCATCACGTACGACGTCGCAGATCTGTTCGGGCATGGCCGCAATGTCTTCTACAAAAATCGGCTCCAACTTGCCGGTGACGCGTAGGGCGCGCACAAGTGCACGACCATCCGCCGCCACGATGGGCGCCTCCCCCGCGGGGTATACCTCGGCCAGGAGCAAGCTATCGACCGTCGTTAGCACCTTGATGAAATCCTCGAAGCAATCGCGGGTGCGCGTGTAACGATGCGGCTGAAAGGCCAACACCAGCCGGCGTCCCGGAAAGGCGCCACGCGCGGCTGCCAGCGTGGCGGCCATTTCAGCCGGGTGATGGCCGTAGTCGTCGACTAGCGTGTAGCTACCACCGCTCGCCACGGGGATCTCGCCGTAGCGCTGGAAGCGTCGGCCCACGCCCTTGAATTCGGCCAGTGCCTTGATGATGGCGGCGTCTTCAACGCCCACCTCTTCGGCGACCGCAATGGCGGCCAGCGCGTTTAGCACGTTGTGCACGCCCGGCAGATTGAGCACGATGTCCAGCTGCGGCGCATTACCCGGCCGCAGCACTGAAAATGTCATCTGCACCCCGCGGTGCGCCACATTCACGGCGCGAATGTGCGCGCTCTCGGCAAGGCCATAGCGCACGATAGGCTTGGAAACGGAGGCCATGATCTCGCGCACGTTTTTGTCGTCTTCACAGAGGATGGCGGCGCCGTAAAAAGGTAGATGCTGGATGAAGTCGACAAAGGCCTGCTTGAGCTTGCCGAAGTCGTGCCCATAGGTTTCCATGTGGTCGGCGTCGATATTGGTCACTACCGCCACCACCGGTTGCAAGTGCAGAAAAGAAGCGTCCGATTCGTCGGCCTCAACGACAATGAATTCGCCTGAGCCCAGCCGCGCATGCGCGCCCGCACTGTTGAGACGCCCGCCGATGACAAACGTGGGATCGAAGCCGCCTTCGGCCAGCACGCTGGCAATCAGACTGGTGGTGGTGGTCTTGCCGTGGGTACCCGCCACCGCGATGCCCTGCTTCAGGCGCATGAGTTCGGCCAGCATGAGGGCGCGCGGCACCACGGGTACCTGCTGGGCATGCGCAGCGATGACTTCGGGGTTGTCGTCGCCCACCGCGGTGGATACCACCACGGCGTCGGCATTGACGATGTTGTCGGCACCATGGCCCGTCACCACGCGCGCACCGAGTTCTGCCAGTCGGCGTGTCGCGGCGTTGTCGGCGAGATCAGAGCCACTCACCTTGTAACCAAGGTTCAGCATGACCTCGGCGATGCCGCTCATGCCAGAGCCGCCGATGCCTACAAAATGGATATGACGTACCTTGTGCTTCATCTCGCTACGCTCATGCAAATCTCCGCAACCACTCGCGTCGCATCCGGTTTGGCCAGCGCACGCGCCTTTTGCGCCATCGCCAGCAATTTCTCGCGGGTGAGACGGCGTAGTTGACTTGCCAGCGTCGCCGCCGTGAATTCTTTTTGTGGCATCAAAATCGCGGCGCCGGCGTCAGACAGAAAACGGGCATTGCCGCTTTGGTGGTCATCCACCGCATGCGGGAAAGGCACCAGCAGGCTGGCCACGCCGGCTGCTGCCAGTTCGGCGATGGTCAGCGCGCCGGCGCGACAGATCACCAGATCGGCCTCGGCGTAGCGAGTGGCCATGTCGTCGATGAAAGCCACCAGCTCGGCCTTGATGCCGGCCTTCTGGTAAGCCGCACGCAAGGCGTCGATATGCCGCGCCCCGGATTGATGGGTGACGACAGGCCGCTCGGCTTCGGTGAGCAGCGCCAAGGCCTCGGGCACCGTCTCGTTCAGCGCTTGCGCGCCGAGGCTGCCGCCGACCACCAACACCTTGAGAGGCCCGCTGCGGCCGGGATAACGGTTACCCGGCGGCGGCACTGCAATAATGTCGGCACGCACCGGGTTGCCGGTCCATTCTGCTCTGGGTAATGCCTTGGGAAAGCCCGTCCCTACTCGCTTTGCGAGGTGTGCCAAGAAACGATTGGCAAGGCCGGCGATGGAATTTTGTTCGTGCACCACCAGCGGACGACCGCTCAGCGCTGCCATAATGCCGCCAGGGAAAGTCACATAACCGCCCATGCCGAGCACAACATTCGGCTGGACCTGTGAGAGTGCCCGCAGCGCTTGCCCGAAGGCCGCAAGGAGATTGAAAGGCAATAGCAGCTTGCGCAGCCATCCTTTACCGCGCAGCGCACCAAAACGTACCCAGGCCATTTCATAGCCGCGCGTCGGCACCAGCCGCGCTTCCATGCCGTCCGGATTGCCCATCCACACAACGCGCCAGCCTTGGTTGCGCAGATAGTCGGCCACCGCAAGCCCAGGGAAAACATGACCGCCGGTACCGCCCGCCATGACCAGCAAGGTGCGCGAGGCGTTGCCGCTCATACCGACAACCCCCGCATGAGTTGGCGATTGTGGCTACGGCCGCTCGCCAAGGCTCGCTTAACGTTCGCGATGCTCACGTTAGCCTGCGCCGAAATCGCCAGTCCATGCGGCAAGCCGCATGATGCGATTTTGGCTGTGGCCACTCGCGATGCTCGCTTAACGTTCGCGATGCTCACGTTAGCCTGCGCCGAAATCGCCAGCCTCATACGGATAACCCCCGCATGAGCTGGCGATTTTCCCAATCAACGCGTAGCAGTATCGCCAGGGCAACGCAGTTCGCCAGAATGCCCGAGCCGCCGAAGCTCATCAGCGGCAGCGTGAGCCCTTTGGTGGGCAGCAGTCCCATATTCACGCCCATGTTGATAAACGCCTGTATGCCTAGCCAGATGCCCATGCCTTGTGCCACCAGGCCGCCGTAGACACGTTCCAGCAACAAGGCTCGACGGCCAATGGCGAAAGCCCGCTGTACAACCAGCGCGAAGAGTGTGATGACGACCAGCACACCCACCAGGCCGAGTTCTTCGGCAATCACCGCGAGAAGAAAATCGGTGTGGGCTTCCGGCAGATAAAAGAGTTTTTCCACGCTGCCACCCAGGCCCACGCCCAGCCACTCGCCGCGACCAAAGGCGATCAGCGCGTGCGAGAGCTGGTAGCCCTTGCCGAGCGCATCAGCCCACGGGTCCATAAACCCAAAGATGCGCTCGCGCCGATACGGCGACGACCAGATCAGCACCACGAAGGCCAGCGCGAGGAACAAAAACAGAATAGCGAACAGGCGGGCATTGATGCCACCGAGGAACAGGATGCCCATGGCGATGCAGATGATCACCACAAAAGCGCCGAAATCTGGCTCGGTCAATAGTAGCCCGCCTATTAGCGTCATCACCAGCGCCATGGGCACGAAGCCACGCCGGAAACTGCCCATGTCGGCCAGTTTGCGCACCGTGTAGTCGGCGGCATAGAGCACCGCGAAGAGCTTCATCAATTCGGAGGGCTGCAAATTCACCGGCCCGAGCGGCAGCCAACGGCGGGCACCGTTCACTTCGCGACCGACATGCGGAATCAGCACCAGCACCAGAAGGACGACGCCCACCACGAACAGCCAGGGCGCCGCATGTTGCCAAACGCGCAGCGGCACCTGAAATACCACCACTGCCGCGATCAAGCCGATCACCACAAATACGCCATGGCGTAGCAGGAAATACGCCGACTGGTGGCCCGTGAAGCGGCTGCCCTCAGCCATGGCGATGGAAGAGGAATACACCATCACCGTACCGAACAGCAGCAAGGCCAGCGCGGACCACAACAGCAAGGGATCCACTTCTTGCGGCAGAGCCGAGCCGCGGCTGCGCGCGCCGCCGAGATGCAGAGCGATCATGGAGCCACCCTCATTGCAGCACCTGTTGACGTACTGCGATGAGCCCATGCAAGGCCGTGGCGTAAACCTCGGCGCGGTGCAGGTAGTTGCGGTACATGTCGTAGCTCGCACAAGCGGGGGAAAGCAGAATGGCATCGCCAGAACGCGCCGCCACCGCTGCCTTGCGCACGGCTTGATCCATGTCCTGCGCGTGCAGGATGGGCACGCCGCAATTGACCAACGCCTCAGCTATCTTGGTGGCATCGCGGCCTATCAGTACGACGGCGCGCGCATGGCCGGCCAGTGCCGTGGCCAGCGGTGAAAAATCCTGGCCCTTACCATCACCTCCGGCGATAAGCACGACCTTGCGACCCAGGCCTTTAAGCGCCGCCACCGTCGCGCCTACGTTGGTCCCCTTGGAGTCGTCGTACCAAGTCACACCGTCCAGCTCGGCAATTTTTTCTACGCGATGCGGCAGACCTTTGAAGCTGCGCAGCGCCACCAGCATGGGCGCTTCAGGCAGATCGATGGCTCGGCACAGCGCCAAAGCGGCCAGCGCATTCGCGGCATTGTGCAGCCCACTCACGGCGAGCCCATCTACACGCAGCAGGCGTTCAGTGCCACGCATCAGCCAGCCATCGACTAATCCATAATCTTCTGCGGTGACGGGGGCATCCAGCCCAAAAGTCACAAGGGGTGGGCCTTCCCGGCGCATCGCCATGACCCGGTTATCCTGGCGATTCAATACTTGCGTTGTTTGCGCCGAGAAAATGCGCGCCTTGGCGGCCGCGTAGTCATCGAGATTGGCGTAGCGGTCGAGGTGATCGTCGGTGACATTGAGCACCGTGGCCACATCCGCGTCCAGACTATGCGTGGTTTCCAACTGGAAACTCGATAACTCCAGCACCCAGGTGGCCGGCATCCGGCCTATATCCAGGGCTGCCATCAACGCAGAGAGCGTGGCAGGGCTGATGTTGCCGGCCACCGCCCTGCTCTTGCCTGCCGCGCGACATAAGGCGCCGACCATGGAAGTCGTGGTGGTCTTGCCGTTGGTACCGGTGATGGCGATGATCTTGCAGGCCTCGCGCAGGCCCAAGTCGCGCAGCGCCTGTGCGAACAGTTCAATCTCGCCCAGTACAGTGATGCCGCGCGCCACCGCCTCTTGCACTAGCGGTTCGGTAAGCGCCAGACCCGGGCTCAAGCCAAGCGCGGTGATGCCTTCCAGCAAGGCATTATTGAAGCTGCCGGTGACCAGTTCGGCCTGCTTGGCGGTGTGATGCAATTCGGCGGCAAAGGGTGGGTCGCTGCGCGAGTCGGCCACGCGTACCTTCGCGCCCTGTCTCGTCAGCCATTGCGCCATGGCGAGTCCCGACTCGCCTAAGCCCAATACCAATACGCGTTTGCCGGAAAGTGTCATCTCAGTTTCAGCGTGGAAAGTCCGAACAGCACCAACATGATCGTGATAATCCAAAACCGAACGACGACTTGCGTCTCTTTCCAACCACCCAGCTCATAGTGGTGGTGCAAGGGCGCCATGCGGAAAATGCGCTTGCCGCCGGTGTATTTGAAGTACATCACCTGCGCCATCACCGAGAGCGTTTCGGCAACGAAAACCCCGCCCATGATGAAGAGCACGATCTCTTGTCGCACCACAACGGCAACCGTGCCCAGCGCCGCGCCTAGCGCCAGCGCGCCGACATCGCCCATGAATACTTCCGCCGGATAGGTGTTGAACCACAAGAAACCCAGACCCGCGCCGCAAAGCGCGCCGCAGAACACCGCCAGTTCGCCCGCGCCGGGGATGTAGGGCAGGCTCAGATACTTGGAGAACCCGGCGTGGCCCGCGACGTAGGCGAATACCGCTAGCGCCGCGGCCACCATCACCGTCGGCATGATGGCCAGGCCATCGAGGCCGTCGGTGAGATTCACCGCATTGCTGGTACCCACAATGACAAAGTAAGTCAGGATGCCGAAACCGAATATCCCCAGCGGATAAGCCACGCTCTTGAAAAAGGGCACGATGAGTTCAGTGTTGGCCGGCGTGTTGGCACTCAGGGCAAGAAACAGCGCAGCGGCAATGCCGATCACGGACTGCCAGAAAAACTTGGTCCGTGCCGAGAGCCCTTTGGGGTTGCGATGCACGACCTTGCGCCAGTCATCCACCCAACCCACGACACCGAAGCCCAGCGTCACCAGCAGCACCACCCAAACGTAACGATTGCTGAGATCGCCCCACAATAAAGTTGTGACGGCGATGGCGATGAGTATCAGCGCGCCGCCCATCGTGGGCGTGCCCGCTTTCACCAGATGGCTCTGCGGGCCGTCGCCGCGCACCGACTGGCCGATTTTCCTGGCGGTGAGCCAGCGAATGACCGCGGGCCCGAAGATGAAACTGATCACCAGCGCCGTCATGGCGGCCAACAGCGTGCGCAAAGTGATGTAGCCGAACACGTTGAAGACGCGGATGCTCTTACCTAACCATAGCGCCAGTTCAAGTAGCATGGCGCGCCCCCCGGCCTGCAAGGGTAAAGCGGTCGACCAAACCGAGCGCCGAACCTAGTGTGGAGAAATCGGAGGACACGGAGGCACGGTCGGCTTCGCCCGCCAAGCAGCCCCTCTGGGTCACAGCATCAATGCTGGCTCGACGTCTTATTCCTGTTTTAATGACCGTTAAGCTCTCCATGCCCTCCGCCTTCTCCACACGTAACTTCGCACCTAAGTTCGCAACTAAGTTCACACTCACGCCCAGCTTCAAACCTGCTTAGTGCCAACAACATCCACCACACCGCGCGAGGGCGCTTCAGCAGCGGTCTCGCGGCACCCAAACCCCGTGCCTTGGACCAGCACCGCGCTGTCCGCCGTCAGCGCCTTGTTGAGCGCCGTCATCAATAAATCTGCATCATTGAAGTGGCGCCCGCCCACACCGAAGTTGCGCGCCGCCGACTCGCATTGCTCCCCCATCGCCAACAACACGTCGACCCCCTGACGCTTGGCATACGCACCGATTTCCTCCATCTCAACCAACGCGCTCATTTCACCCAACACCAAAATGCGTTTGCCCGGCATCGCCGCCAGTACGTCGATAGCCGCGTGCAGCGAGGCGGGATCATCGCTGTCCAGCGCACCGCATAGCGTCGGCATGCTGGCTTGCAGACTTCTGATGGCATCGCCACCCTCCGCGGACCTCGCAAAACTCCAAATCGCCAGGCGTCGCATCGCCGTCGGAACAAGCAGAGAAACCAGGGCCAGCGCGGTCATGGACGTCGGGACGTCGAAGCGTGTGCGAGTAGCGGGGTTTCCGCGGCCGCGTACCAACCCGACGATGCCATTTGCTGCGTCCACGCTTGCCTTCCTCTTTTCATCGCGTCGCCCCCCGGTTTCAAGTCCTGCATGAACACCGATCACCGCAACTTCAATCTCGCCTCAATGTGTCACCGCTGCCCCACTCTCCAAACTCAATGCATCGACGACACGTTCCATGTGCATAAAGCGTGAGCCTTTAACGAGTACCAAGGTGTTGCTGTTCAGCTCTTCGGCGAGCGCCGCGATCAAGGTATCGACGTCAGCATAGTGCTGGCCGCCGGGACCAAAATTGCGCGCGGCCACCGCGCTTTGCTCACCCAATGCAAGCAGCAGATCGACGCCCTGGCTTTTGGCATAACCGCCGATTTCGTCATGAAATTGGCCGGCGCGATCGCCGATCTCGCCCATGTCGCCCAGCACCAAAATTTTTTTGCCCGGTGTCGCGGCCAGCACATCAATGGCAGCGCGCACCGAATCCGGATTGGCGTTATAGCTGTCATCAATCAGCGTGGCACCGGCGCGAGCCGGACGTATCTGCAAACGCCCTTGAACACCACTGAAAGCGACCAGCCCCGCCCGCACGGCCGCCAGCGTAGCGCCTGCCGCCAATGCCGCCGCGGTCGCGGCCAGCGCGTTGCGCACGTTGTGCAAGCCAGGTACTTTGAGCACGACTTCCAGCTTGCCTTGCGGCGTGGCGAGATTGAGCGTGCTGCCCACGGCGTGCAGTTCGCAATGCCCGCTGACATCCGCCGTCGGCGTCAGCCCGAAACTCAGTACATGTCGACCCGCGTGGCCAACGTTGCACTGCCGCCACACGTCCACGAAGACATCGTCTGCGTTAATGACGGCCGTGCCGCCCTCCTGCAAGCCCTCGAAGATTTCTCCCTTGGCATGCGCCACGTCGCTCAAGCTACCCAGGCCGGCCAGATGCGCGCGTTGTGCGTTATTCACCAAGGCCACGGTAGGCCGCGCCAGGCGCGTGAGGTAGGCGATCTCGCCGGCGTGATTCATACCCATTTCGATGACAGCGACGCGGTGCGTCTCGCGCAGCCGCAAGAGCATGAGCGGCACACCGATGTCATTGTTGAGATTGCCGGTGGTGGCGAGCACGCTGTCGTGGCCGGGTTTGTTCTGCACGCCGTCGATCGCTGCTTGTGCGCGCAAGATGGCGGCAACCATTTCCTTGACGGTAGTCTTGCCGTTACTCCCGGTAATGCCGATCAGCGGAATAGCGAAGCGGCTGCGCCACCAGCCGGCGAGCCGGCCGAGCGCTAGACGCGTGTCGTCGACGACGAGTACAGGTAGCGTCGGCGACTGCGTCGCCGCCCAGGCACGCGACACCATAACCGCCGCGACGCCGCGCTCGAACGCGGTGCCTACGAATTCGTGGCCGTCGAAACGCTCGCCCTCCAGAGCGACGAACAAATCGCCGCGCGCCACGCTGCGTGTATCCGTGGAGACCGAGTTGATCTCGATGTCACCATTCAGTGCCACGCCGCCGGTGGCCTGCGCCGCCTCGAGTAGGCGCATCATGGTGCTAGCCCTCGTGCGGTGAGCACGGCTTCTGCCTGCACCACATCGGAAAATGGCAGCCGCTGTCCGGCGCTTTCCTGATACGTCTCGTGACCTTTGCCGGCGATCAAAACCACATCGCGCGCATCGGCTTGATGCAAGGTCTCGCGGATTGCCGCTGCGCGGTCGGCGATGATGCGCGCCGCTGGAGCGCCCTGTGCCACCGCCGTGAGTATGGTCAGTGGATCTTCGCCGCGCGGGTTGTCGCTGGTCAGCACCACAACGTCGGACAAGCGTGCCGCGATTTCGCCCATCAATGGGCGCTTGCCCGGATCGCGCTCGCCGCCGCACCCGACGACGCAGACGAGGCGGCCACCACGCACGCGCGCCGTCTCGCGCAAGGCCGTCAGCGCTTTCTCCAGCGCATCCGGCGTATGCGCGTAATCGACCACCGCCAGCGGCGCTCGGTCGCCGCCCAGCGTTTGCATGCGGCCGGGCGGCGGCGTTAGTCGCCCCAACACCTCGGCAGCTTGCACCAGCGGCACATCACTGGCGAGTAAAGCCCCCAGCACGGCCAGCAGATTGGCAACATTGAATTCACCCACTAGCGACGCTTGAACTTCAACCTCAGCTTGCGGCGTGGTCACTTGAAAGGCCACACCCTTCGACGTTGCAGTAATGTCGCGTGCGGCGATCAAGACGTCGACCAAGCTTGCATCGTTCGGCTGAGTGCGCAAGGTGTAGCCGATACGTCGCACACCGCTACCCGCCAGGTCGCCGCACAACTCGCGACCGAGCGGGTCGTCCAGATTCAGCACCGCAACGCGCAGAACCGGCGTGCGGAAGAGCTTCTTTTTCGCCTCGGCGTAGCCCGCCATGCTGCCGTGGTATTCGAGATGATCGCGCGTCAGATTAGTGAATACGGCGATGTCAAAATG
This sequence comes from Gammaproteobacteria bacterium, assembly GCA_038322845.1. Classification (GTDB taxonomy): domain Bacteria; phylum Pseudomonadota; class Gammaproteobacteria; order Burkholderiales; family Rhodocyclaceae; genus Desulfobacillus. The sequence goes on along the minus strand of JBBQGH010000021.1, from coordinate 6,541 downwards.
CACGCCATTCACGCGCCCTTGGTCCATGCCTATGGACGAGACTTCCATCGCTGCCGCACGGGCGCCCTCGGCTAAGTAACGCGCAAATAAGCGATGCAGTGTGATGGCGTCCGGCGTGGTGTTGGCGCTCTCGTGCAAGTTCCCCGGAAAACCGTTGCCCAGCGTGCCGACCACTGCGCAGCGCGTACCGAGCATTTCGAAAGCGCACGCAATCCACTGGCTGATCGAAGTCTTGCCATTGGTGCCGGTGACGCCGATGGTGCGCAATTTTTCCGTAGGCCGGCCATAAACCAAATGCGCCAGATAGCCGGACAAGCCTTGCAGATCGTCTACACCGATGTTCGGTACGGCGATGTTCGCTACGACGGTGTTGAGCTCGTCCACCGCTACGCCGCCCTCTCCCCCTCGCCGCTCCCACAACACAGCGGCGGCCCCTTGCTTCACCACCTCCGCCATGAAACGCCGGCCATCGACACGCGTGCCGGGGAAGGCGACAAACACGTCGCCTGCAACAACCTGGCGTGAGTCAGCGCAGAGGTTTTTTGCTTGCACGCCGAGCTTGTCGAGTTGGTGGAGGATGGCCATGGCGCGCTCGATCACATACTCTCCCGCACTGCGATCGGTGTCGCGCCGTCGCGCGCGACCTGCAACGGAACCAGCGGCAGGTCAGGCGCGACGCCCAGTGTGCGTAGGGCGCCAGACATGACTTGCGCAAATACCGGCGCGGCTACTTCACCACCGTAATAGCGGCCGGCGGATGGTTCGTCGATCATGATGGCGACTATCAGGCGCGGGTCGGAAGCTGGTGCGAAACCGACGAAGGACGACACGTAGCGGTCCGCATAAACGCCGCCTTCGATTTTGTGTGCTGTGCCCGTTTTTCCGGCGACGCGATAGCCGGGAATCTGCGCGGCCGGCGCGGTGCCACCAGGCTGCACAGCCATCTCCAGCATGGCGCGCACTTCGCGTGCCGTTTGCGCCGAGAACACCGCTTTACCCGCGAGTGGTGGCGTATCTATCTTGGTCAAAGAGAGTGGTACGAGGTCGCCCTCGCGCGCAAAAACGAGATAGGCGCGCGCAAGCTGCATCAAGCTCACGGAGATGCCATGCCCGAAAGACATGGTGGCTTGTTCGATAGGCTTCCAGGTCTTGTAAGGACGCAAGCGCCCGCCTGCCTCGCCCGGAAAGCCCAGGTGCGGCGCCTGGCCGAAGCCCAGGGAATCGAACATCTGCCACATTTCCTCCGGCTGAAAAGTCGCCGCGATCTTGGCAGCGCCGACATTGGAGGATTTCTGAATAACTTGCGCCACCGTAAGCATGCCGTGCATATGCGCGTCATGGATAGTCGCAGTGCCGATCGTTAGCGTGCCGGGCGACGTTTGTATGAGCGAGTCAAAACGGAAATGGCCCTTCTCCAGCGCCAGCGCAGCGGTGAAAGGCTTCATGGTGGAGCCCGGCTCGAAGGTGTCGGTCAAGCTGCGGTTGCGCAACTGCGCACCGGATAGCCTGAAGCGATTGTTCGGGTTGTAGGTGGGCAAATTGGCCAGCGCCAGGACTTCGCCGGTCTTGGTGTCGAGCACCACGATGCCGCCGGCCTTGGCTTTGTTTTCGGCTATGGCCTGGCGCAAGTACGTGTAGGCGAGGTACTGGATTTTCGAATCCAAGGCCAAGACGATGTCCTTGCCTTCCTGCGGCTGCTTGATACTTTCTACGTCTTCGACAATGTGGCCGAGGCGATCTTTGATGACACGGCGGCTGCCCAGTTTTCCGGCTAGTTGACCTTCCAAGGCCCTCTCTATGCCTTCCTGGCCCTGGTCGTCCGCACCGGTGAAGCCCAGCACATGGGCGGTCACTTCACCGGCCGGGTAGTAGCGGCGATATTCCTTCTGCTGGTGGATGCCGGGCAAATTCATCGCAGCCACTTTTTCCGCGGTGTCCGGCGGTATTTGACGCTTGATGTATACGAATTCGCGCTCGGCGGTGAGCTTGTGCGTCAACTCGCGCACATCCATATCGAGTAGCGTCGCCAGTTCGCGCGACTGGGTCGGCGTGAGCTTGGCGTCTTCGGGTATGGCCCACACCGACTTCACCGGTGTCGACACCGCCAGCATGTCGCCCTGTCTATCGGTAATCCGCCCACGCGTCGCCGAAATCTCGATCACGCGCGAGTAGCGCGACTCACCTTTTTGTTGCAGAAAATCATTGCGCACCACTTGCAAGTAGGCCGAGCGCGCGGCCAGCGAGGTGAATGCCAACAGAATCACCACCACCACCACGCGCGAACGCCAGGCAGGTAGAAGTTGCGACAGTAGTGGGCTGTTGGTGAACTTCATTGCACCATCTCTTGCTTACCCGGCTGCGTTGCCGGGGCAGAGTTCTGCGGTGTCATCGCGCTAGCAGGGGCGACAGCGATGACCTGACCGACAGCCGGCGTTTTCATGTGCAGTCGCTCGCGAGCGATTTTTTCCACGCGGGCATGCGCCGCCCATGTGCTTTGTTCCAGTTGCAACTGACCCCACTCCACTTCAAGCGCGCGCATACGGTCCTGCTCACGCTCTAGCTCCGTGAAAAACTTGCGCGCCTTGTGCTGCGACGCCACCGCCCCCAGCGCGCTGGCCAGCACTATCGCGATGAGGAAGAGGTTCAATCTCAGCATTAGAGCGCCATCCTCCCCTCCCCCTTCCCTGGGAAGGGGGTGACGGTGGTTCGCGGACTGCGCCCGCTCCTTGTGTTGACTGCCTCGCCTTGGGACGGCCGGGCCTCGAGGCTTATCCGTTCCGCCACCCGCATCACCGCGCTGCGCGCGCGCGGATTGGCGTCGACTTCCGCTGCGGAGGGATAAACGGGCTTGCCGATCAACGCCAGCGGCGGCTTAGCCCGATCCACTTCGCGCACCGGCATGCCTGCGGGCAGGCGCGGCGGCTGGGATTGATCGCGCATAAAGCGTTTGACGATGCGGTCCTCTAGAGAATGGAAGCTGATAACTACCAGGCGACCGCCCGGCTTCAGCGCTTCCACACATTGCGGCAACACTAACGACAATTCCTCAAGCTCCTGATTGATGTGAATCCGTAGAGCCTGAAAGCTCCGCGTCGCCGGATGCTGGCCCGCTTCGCGCGTGCGGACGGCCTGCGCCACGATCTCGGCAAGCTGTCGTGTGGTTGCGATAACCCCCCCTGTCCGAGCAGCAACAATCGCCTTTGCAACCGCATGAGCAAACCGTTCTTCGCCATAGTTTTTTATTACCTCCGCAATTTGCGACTGACTTGCTTCCGCCAGCCATTCCGCCACTGTCTTGCCGCGGCTCGTATCCATACGCATATCGAGCGGTGCGTCGGCGCGAAAGCTGAACCCACGTTGCGCCTCGTCCAACTGCGGCGACGACACGCCCAGATCCAGCAGCACACCGTCGACTTGCCCGACCCCATCACCTTCAACTTCACCCTTCAACGCCACACCCAGGCCGCTGAAGGCGGTATGAATCAATGTCAGGCGCCGGTCGGCAAGCAAGTTCCTGCCAGACTCAATCGCTGCTGGATCGCGGTCCAGCGCAACCAAGCGCCCTTGTTCCCCCAGCCGCTCGAGAATCAATCGACTGTGGCCGCCGCGCCCGAAGGTGGCATCCACATAAAACCCGCCCGGTTTAATCGCCAGTGCATCGACCGCCTCTTCCAGCAATACTGTTGTGTGTTGTGAGCTCCCGCTCACAGCGTTAATGTCTCCAGCCCGGGGGGCAGCAATTTGTCGCCCAAGGCGAAGATCGCTTCCTGTTGCTGCTGCCAGCCAGCATCCGACCAAAGTTCGAAGTGGCTGCCCTGGCCGATCAACCAGACCTGCTTTTCCAGGCCGGCAAATTGACGTAATTCGGGCGCGATCAGCACGCGGCCAGCCGCATCCATCTCCTCCTCGCGTGCGAAGCCGATCAGGAGGCGTTTCAGATAAGCGGATTGTTGTTCGAGGCTGGGCGCGGCCAACACCTTGTCGCGGATGGGCGCCCAAGCGGCAAGCGGATAGAGCAAGAGGCAGCGATGGGGATGAGCAGTGAGTACTAACGTAGCGGGGTCGATAGAGGCAAGGCTGTCTCGGTGCCGAGCCGGTATGGCCAAGCGCCCTTTTACGTCCAGATTCAGCGCTGCTGCCCCCTGAAACATTCGCTCCTCCGAGTTTGGGAAACCGATGTTTTATCGACGTTTCCCACTTTGTTCCACTTTTTCCCACTTTAGTGCAAAAAAAATAGGGGGTCAAGCGGAAATTGCGATATTTCTCTGTCGCGACAAAGACTTAAACGCACTCGTTGAGGCAAATTACGAGAAAATTAACCTTTAAAAAACAATGGGGATACAAGATCAACTGAATGTTGATTCTGAGGAGTGCGCCTGAATAGACGCACTAAGAGAGGAAAAATGAAGTCCGCCGATAAGCCGGGTTCTGTCGTGGGCAGCCATTCCTCTGGGCGGCGCGTTACCGCGACGCTCTAGCAGCCTACCCGGAAGCAGCGCGAGCAGCGCCTATGCTTCCCTATTTGGCCTTGCTCCGGATGGGGTTTAGCGTGCCACTTGTGTTGCCACAAGCGCGGTGAGCTCTTACCTCGCCGTTTCACCCTTGCCTGATCTTTATCCAACTCGCGCTGAACAAAGCCATCGGCGGTTTACTCTCTGTTCCACTTTCCGTCGCCTTGGGTCTTGCGACTTGCTGCGCCCGGCTGTTAGCCGGCATCCTGCTCTGCGGAGCCCGGACTTTCCTCCATGTAGAAAAACTACACAGCGGCTGCCTGGCGGACTTCGGGGACCATCTTAGCATGCTGATGCGGTCGTTCAGCCCCTCAGCCTATGTTGTTCAAGGCCTGCTCCACATACGCGACGGTGCGATCCACGTTATGCAGCTTGTCGAGTCCGAACAAGCCTATGCGGAAGGTCTGAAAATCCGCCGGCTCGTCGCATTGCAGCGGCACACCAGCGGCGGTTTGCAGGCCGAGCGCCATGAATTTTTTGCCGTTTTGAATTTCGGAATCGTCCGTGTAACTCACCACCACGCCCGGCGCCTGGAAGCCCGGCGCAGCGACGCTCTTAAACCCTTTGCTCACTAGGAGCGCGCGCACCTTGTCGCCCAGTTCCTGCTGCTCGGCACGCACCTTGTCGAAACCGTAGGCCTCGGTTTCTTTCATCACATCGCGCACGCGCGTCAGCGCATCGGTGGGCATGGTGGCGTGATAGGCGTAGCCGTCGTTCTCGTAGGCTTCCATGATTTGCAGCCACTTCTTCAGATCGCAGGCGAAGCTGCTGCTGGTGGTTGCATCGATCGCGGCGCGTGCGCGTTCGTTCAGCATGACGAAGGCGCAACAGGGCGAGCCACTCCAGCCTTTTTGCGGCGCGCTGATGAGGATGTCCACGCCGGTCGCTGCCATATCCACCCAGATGGTGCCGGACGCAATGCAATCGAGCACGAACAGGCCGCCGACGGAATGCACCGCGTCGGCCACCGCGCAAAGATAGTCGTCTGGCAACAGCATGCCGGAAGCGGTTTCCACATGCGGCGCAAAAACCATATCCGGCTTTTTAGCCTTGATGGTTGCGACGACTTCGTCGATAGGCGCAGGCGCAAACGCCGCCTGCTTGCCCTCCGCGATGCGGCGCGCTTTCAGCACCGTCGATTCCGAGGGAATATTGCCCATCTCGAATATCTGCGTCCAACGATAACTGAACCAGCCATTGCGTATCACCAGCACTATCTTGCCGGCAGCAAACTGCCGCGCCACGGCTTCCATGCCAAAGGTGCCGCTGCCCGGCACGATCACCACGGCCTTGGCGTGGTAGACCTGCTTCAGCATGGCCGAGATGTCTTTCATCACGCCTTGAAAAACCTTGGACATGTGGTTGAGCGCGCGGTCGGTATAGACCACGGAATATTCGAGCAACCCTTCCGGGTCGACATTGGGCAACAGGCTGGACACGTTTGGCTCCGAAGAAAACGGGGAATTGATAAGATCGGAGACTTTAGCATGCCCTTCGCGCCCCGCGAAAAGCGGCCAACATTGCCTTCTTCGCGGCGCTCTGTGAAGATTCGCCAGACCCGCCGACTAAACAAGGAGAAAAACCATGATCACCGCATTCAGCCGCTTCAGACTGCCGCCCGGACTCAATCGTGAACAGATACTGGCCGACATCCAGCACAGCCTGCCGATGTACAAAGGGCGCGACGGACTGATCCGCAAATACATTTGCATCGACATTGAACAAGGCGTCGGGACGGGCGTCTATTTGTGGAACGATCGCGCCAAGGCCGAAGCCTTTTTCGCCATCGCACGCGCCAAGATAAAGGAACAAACCGGCTCCGAGCCCGAAATCAGCTATATGGATACGCCGGTCGTGGTGGACAACCTTACCGGCGAGGTCGCGATCGATTAAGGAAACGCTGAACAAGTAGTCGCGAAGCGCGCCATCAAATTCAGATCAATTTGATCAAGGCGAAATTGTGAACGAAATCGAAATTCCATCGGAGATATGCCCGCTTCTGGTGCTTGATACGAGGCATTTTCCCGCCT
>JBBQGH010000020.1:0-50472 GCA_038322845.1 Gammaproteobacteria bacterium | reverse complement strand
ATTGGCACTACGTGCGCAGATTCCATGTCGGCACGGGCCACTCAGAGCCCACTATCGATGCCGGATATACGACTGCATGCGCTTCCAAACAGCCAGAACTATCGGTCACGTCTCTTGACTTTGGGGGGAGTCCATATAGGAAGGGTTAGGCATCGTGATTGAGCAGCAGCTCATGCCCGTAGGAATTATCAATGACGCAAAGCCAATTACCATCCGAGTGCTGCTTGAATACATAGGTGGCGCTCCGTTCGATGGCCGACATGTTGATAGCTGAGACCACCGTCTTGGCCATGACCAACGCTGTGTCACCGGATTCGAGGATTTCATTCCGGCCTGCTTTACATCCAGGCTATGGTTGAAATGCGCGGCGATGGCTTCGAAGGCCTTCCTGATTTGCATCTTACCAACGGCATTAACTCCAGGTTTCACCACAAGCACGGCATCATCAGAATAGATATCAATTAAGGTGTCGAAGTCCTCACGATTGATTGCGCTATCCGCCTTTTTGATCTGGAGTTGAACAGGATGACGCGTCATTTGGTGATTCTCCTAAGCGCCCAACGAGGCTGTAGAAAAAGTAGTTCAGGGGCGTTGCTCCCACGATTTAAGGTGGTGCAATGACCATCCCTCCACCCTGCTACTTCCCGAACATCTTCGACAACGCGCTACCCACGCCTTGCGCCGCGCCTCCTACGCCCTTCGCCAGCCCTTCCACGCTCACGCCCAGTAAACCGGCGATTGACGAACCCGCACGCATGGCTAAGGCTTCGTTGAGCGAGAACTTGGGGTCATCCAGATTGCCTTCTAGCGTGAATTTCACGGGTATATTGCCGTTGCGGTCTTTCATCGCGCCGACCATGGCTTGACGCGGCAAGCCCATAAAGCTGTTGCTGGTGGAGGCCAGTTCCAGATTGCTGAGTGTCATCGACCCGGGTGCGTGTAGCCGTTTCTTGCTCACCGTGGATTTGAGATCAAAATCCAGAGTGCCGTGCTTGACGCCTGTCTCGGCTGCCTTGATGAGATAAGGCTGAAAGGCAACGAGATCGACGCCACGCAGCTTGGTGGTGAGTTCAGAATCTTTGCTCGCCAATTCTATCCAGCCTTTAACAGCCAACGTACCATTCTGGCGCACGCCTTTGACCACGCCGTGCAGATCGATTTCCGTGTGGCTATTCATTTCGGGTAAATGCAGGTCCTCAACTTCGGCATGCAAATCTTCCAGGCGCACCTTATGCGGCGGCTGACGCACGGTGGCATCGAAGAGTTCCAGCACGCCACCCTTGATCTCGATCTTTCCAATGTCCACCGCCTGTGCAGGCGATTTTTCTCCGCTCTCGGCGGGTTTTTCGAGCATGCTGGGAAGGAGGCGCAAGTGCCCTTCTCGCGTACGCAGGATCGAGAGATAAGCGTCTTCCACGGTGATGTTGTTCACCTTCACCTGCTTCGAGAGCAAGGCGCGCAAATCGGGTATCACGACGATGCGCGTGGCGCGCAGTGTGTCCTCGGTGGGCCAGCCTTTGGGCGCATGCACGCGCACCTGACGTACTTCGATAGAAGAAAAGCCCAGCACGATTTCGCCGACTTCGCTTTCCGGGCCCAGCGCTTGCAGCACCTGGGCCTTGAGCGCCTTGGTGGCGAAGTGCAGCCCAGCCGCCGCGAGTGCGGCGAGGACGACTATTGCGATGGCACAAATTGTCGCAACACGCTTCCAAGGTATGGCCATAAGCTCACCTCCGAAATAACGCCGTCATTCCCGCGCAAGCGGGAATCCAGCGACGCTTGCTAAAGGCACTGGGTCCCGCTTGCGCGAGGACGACCCACTTTCCGCAATCAGCGACTGATTGGTTTGTAGCGCAGACGCTTGGGTTTGGCACCTTCTTCGCCGAGTCGCTTCTTCTTGTCCGCTTCGTATTCCTGGTAGTTACCGTTGAAGAAGGTCCATTGGGATTCGCCTTCGCACGCCAGTATGTGCGTGGCGATGCGATCAAGAAACCAGCGATCATGCGAAATGACCAGTACGCAGCCGGCGAATTCCAGCAGCGCGTCTTCCAGTGCGCGCAGCGTTTCCACATCGAGATCGTTGGAAGGTTCATCGAGCAAGAGCACGTTGCCGCCGGCGATGAGCGTCTTGGCTAAATGCAACCGACCACGCTCGCCACCGGAGAGATTGCCGACGATCTTTTGCTGATCCGCGCCCTTGAAATTAAAGCGGCCCATGTAGGCGCGTGAAGGCGTCTCGTAGCGGCCCACGGTGAGAATATCGGCGCCACCGGAAATGGCTTCCCACACAGTCTTGTCGTCGGGTAGTGATTCGCGCGACTGTTCCACCGAGATCAACTTCACCGTGGGGCCGGTGACGATCTCGCCGCTATCCGGCTGCTCGCGACCCGCAATCATCCTGAAGAGCGTAGATTTACCTGCACCGTTGGGGCCGATGATGCCGACGATAGCACCGGGTGGAATGCTGAAGCTGAGTTTATCAATCAGCAGGCGCTCGCCAAAGGCTTTGCTGACTTCCTTGAACTCGATGACTTTGTCGCCGAGACGCTCGGCAACGGGAATGAAGATTTCCTGTGTCTCGTTGCGCTTTTGGTATTCCTGCGAACTAAGCTCGTCGAAGCGTGCCAGACGCGCTTTGCTCTTGGCCTGGCGACCTTTCGGATTCTGCCGCACCCACTCCAATTCTTTCTGTATGGCCTTCTGGCGGGCGGATTCGGAAGACTCTTCCTGCTTCAGTCGCTCTTCCTTTTGCTCCAACCAGGAGGAGTAGTTACCCTTCCAGGGAATGCCGTGGCCACGGTCGAGTTCGAGTATCCATTCAGCAGCGTTGTCGAGAAAGTAGCGATCATGCGTCACCGCCACGACGGTGCCGGGGAAGCGCGTGAGAAATTGCTCCAGCCAATCCACCGATTCGGCATCAAGGTGATTGGTGGGTTCATCGAGCAACAGCATGTCCGGCTTGGACAGCAGGAGCCGGCACAACGCAACGCGGCGCTTTTCGCCCCCTGACAAATTCGCGATCTGCGCATCCCAAGGTGGCAGGCGCAACGCGTCGGCGGCGATTTCCATCTGTTGCTCGGCCTGGTGCCCGTCGCCGGTGGCGATGATGGCTTCGAGCCGCGCCTGCTCGGCCGCCAGCGCGTCAAAATCGGCATTCTCTTCGGCGTAGGCGGCGTAGACCTCGTCCAGCAATTTTTGCGCCTCGAAAATTTCGCCCAAGCCCTCTTCCACCGCGGTGCGCACTGTCTGTTCGGGATTCAGTTGCGGCTCTTGGGGCAGATACCCAATCTTCAAGTTGGGCATGGGCGTCGCTTCGCCCTCGATGTCCTTATCAACGCCGGCCATGATTTTAAGCAGCGTCGATTTGCCTGAGCCGTTCATGCCCAACACGCCTATCTTGGCGCCGGGAAAAAAGCTCAACGAAATATCTTTGAGGATGTGGCGTTTGGGCGGAACAATCTTGCCCACCCGATTCATGGTGAAAACGTATTGGGCCATAGTGGTGGTTCTAGATGATTGGAAAAATTTGGTGAATTTTGTAATAGAGTGCCGCGGCTTACGTTTTAGCCACTGGATCCCCGCCTTCGCGGGGATGACGGTTGCCAACCAGCCGGTTCTGCAAACCGCAATGCTAACGCATGCAGCTCCCGCGTGACATATCGTTGAGGCCGATCATATCTTCGGTTTGGCTCAGCGTACTGCGCACACGACTCGACCGCTCATCGAAAATCACGTCGAAACGGGAAGGCTCTCCAAAGTTGTTACACCAGCGCCACTCCCACACCAACTCGTTGCGCGCCGGGAAGCGCTGTGTCCAGTGCGGCTGCGACGGGCCGAGAGCGAGTAGCACTTCGTCCTGAGTCATGCCGGGCCGGATGGTATTGAAGCTTTCCGGTTCCAACACATTGCGTATATCGCGCAGTTTGCCATCTGGCGCGAGCCGCACCATCCACGTGTGATAGCCATGGGGGCCGCGTGGATAGGCGATCTTCAGGCTGCCGTCGGCACCCGGCCACCGCATGGCAGGCGGGCCCATCACGCGCTCCACATCAGCCAGCGTGGCCTCGCCCGGTTTGAGCGTGCCGCCGCTATAGGAGGCGCAGCCGGCGAAAAGCAACACACTAGCGAACCAGTATGGCGATTTCATGGCGATGCTCCTCAAAAACGTGCCGGGCTCAGGAGCTAAGACTACATTTTCGCGAAGCTGATGCCGCCGCCTTTCGCCAGCGTAACCTTGATGCGATCTTTAGCGGCGAATTTGCCTTCGAGGATTTGCTTCGCCAGCGGATTTTCTATGTGACTCTGGATAGCGCGTTTAAGAGGGCGCGCGCCGAAGAGCGGGTCGAAACCAGCCTGAGCCAGTTCCGCCAGGGCGCTGTCGTCGACTTCCAGGCTCATCTCCAGGCGCGCCAGGCGCTTTTCCAGATAGCCCAATTGAATCTTGGCGATGGAGCGGATGTTCTTCTCGTCGAGCGCGTGGAATACCACCACTTCGTCGATACGGTTGATGAACTCCGGACGGAAATAATTTTTCACTTCCGCCATGACGGCGAGCTTGATCACCTGATAGTCGTCGCCAGACATTTGCTGGATCATCTGGCTGCCGAGGTTGGAGGTCATGACAATCACGGTGTTTTTGAAGTCGACGGTGCGGCCCTGGCCGTCTGTCATGCGACCGTCATCGAGCACTTGCAGCAGCACGTTGAAGACATCCGGGTGCGCCTTCTCGACTTCATCCAGCAGAATCACGCTATAGGGCTTGCGGCGCACGGCTTCGGTCAGATAGCCACCTTCTTCGTAGCCGACATAGCCGGGCGGCGCGCCGATCAAACGCGCGACCGAATGCTTCTCCATGAATTCGCTCATGTCGATGCGGATGAGATGCTCTTCCGAATCGAAGAGAAATTCCGCCAGCGCCTTGCACAACTCGGTCTTGCCCACGCCGGTGGGGCCGAGAAACAGGAAGGAGCCATAGGGACGGTTTTCTTCCGAAAGACCGGCGCGCGAACGGCGTATGGCGTCGGACACCAGGCGCACGGCTTCATCTTGCCCGACCACGCGCTGATGCAAACGGTCTTCCATCTTGAGCAGCTTCTCGCGCTCGCCTTGCATCATTTTCGAAACGGGAATCCCCGTAGCACGCGAGACAACCTCAGCGATTTCCTCCGCGCCGACCTGCGTACGCAAAAGCGTGGTTCGTGGTTGCGCTTCGTTGGCTTTTTCCGCTTGCTTTAGCTGCGCTTCCAGTTGCGGCAGCTTGCCGTATTGCAACTCTGCGACGCGATCGAGCTTGCCTTCGCGCTGGAATCGGGCGATATCCGCTTTGAGGTGATCGATCTCTTCCTTGATGTGCGCCGAGCCTTGCACTTGAGCCTTTTCCGCCTTCCATATTTCTTCCAGGTCGGAGTACTCCTTTTGCAAGCGCTTGATTTCTTCTTCGATGAGATCCAACCGCTTCTTGGAAGCGGCGTCTTTTTCCTTCTTCATGGCGAGCTGTTCGATCTTAAGCTGAATAAGCCGACGGTCTAGCTTGTCCATGACCTCAGGCTTGGAATCGATTTCCATCTTGATGCGCGCGGCCGCCTCATCAATAAGGTCGATGGCCTTGTCCGGCAAAAAGCGATCAGTGATGTAGCGGTGCGAGAGCTCGGCGGCAGCGACGATGGCCGGGTCGGTGATATCCACGCCGTGATGCAATTCGTATTTTTCCTGCAAGCCGCGCAGGATGGCGATGGTGCTCTCGACCGAAGGCTCATCGACCAGCACCTTCTGGAAACGGCGCTCTAGCGCGGCGTCCTTCTCAATGTATTTGCGGTATTCGTCCAGCGTAGTAGCGCCGACACAGTGCAACTCACCACGCGCCAGCGCGGGCTTCAACATATTGCCGGCGTCGATGGCGCCCTCGGCCTTGCCAGCCCCGACCATGGTGTGCAGCTCGTCAATAAAAACGATGATGCGGCCTTCGTCCTGGGCGATTTCCTTCAGCACCGACTTCAAGCGCTCTTCAAATTCGCCGCGATACTTCGCCCCGGCCAGAAGCGAGGCCATATCCAGTGAGAGCACGCGTTTGTCCTTCAAAGTGTCCGGCACTTCACCATTGACGATGCGCTGGGCGAGGCCTTCGACTATGGCGGTCTTGCCTACGCCCGGCTCGCCGATCAGTACCGGGTTGTTCTTGGTGCGCCGTTGCAGTATCTGCATGGTGCGACGGATTTCGTCGTCGCGACCAATCACCGGGTCAAGCTTACCGGCGCGAGCGCGCTCCGTGAGATCGACCGTATATTTCTTTAGGGCTTCGCGCTGGCCTTCTGCTTCCTGGTTGCCTACCGACGCGCCGCCGCGCACGGCTTCAATGGCTTTTTCCAGCGCGGATTTGCTCAGGCCGTGCTCCTTGAGCAAGCGGCCGGTTTCGTTCTTGTCGTCGGCCAGCGCCAGCAGGAACATCTCGCTGGCGATAAACTGGTCGCCACGCTTCTGCGCATTTTTATCGGTGACATTGAAAAGATTGGAAAGATCGCGGCCTACCTGCACTTCGCCGTCGGTGCCTTCCACTTTGGGCAAACGCGCCAATGCCTTTTCCAGCGCGGACTTCAAAGGCACCACATTGACGCCAGCACGTTGCAGCAAAGAGCTGGCGCCGCTATCGTCCTGGTTTAATAGGGCCAGCAATAAATGCGGTGGCTCGATGAACTGGTTGTCTTGGCCGACAGCCAGGCCTTGGGCCTCCGTCAGCGCCTGCTGAAGCTTGGTGGTAAATTTGTCGAAACGCATGTCCCTGCTCCCGTATAGCTGCTTGCAGCTTAAATGGGGTGCGCCGGCAGCTTTTCAAGCCGCCCGAATGGGTGCATGATAAAACCATTCATCAACCGAAGGAGCACCCCATGAGCCAGCCTAGCCAGCCCACCGAGCAGATGAACGAATTGCACAAGAAGAATATTGATGCCGCCATGCGGCTGACCCAACTCTCCATGGAGAACTCCAAGCGGATTATCGAGTTGCAGGTAGACACCGCGCGCAGCTTGTTTGAAGAAAGCGTGAAGAACGTCCAGGCACTCACCGAAGCGAAAGACCCGCAAGCCGCGTTGGCGCTGCGCACGCAGTTCGCTCAGGATACCGCGAAAAAAATGATGGAGTCCATGCGCCGCATGGGCGAGATCACCACCGACGCGCAAGCAGAATTCAGCCGCACGCTGACTCAGCAGGTTTCCGGCGCCGGGCATGAGTTGATGGAGTCGTTTCAGAAAATGATGGCGTTAAGCAATATTCCCGGAGGCAATCAGAGTGCAGTGGTCGCCATGCAGCATGCTTTTGATAACGCCAAGACAGCCTTTGACGAGATCGCCAAAACCTCGACCGCCGCCTTCTCGAACATGGGCAAAGGCAAGGGCTAAAACCGGCTAAAACTGCCTGACTTTTTGTCGTTTAAGGCGACGTTTTACTTGGGGCCCCAACGCTCGGCGGCGTGGTCGTCGCTCTCCCGAGCGTCGACCCAGCGCTCGCCTTCAGGCGTGTTTTCTTTCTTCCAGAATGGCGCGCGGGTTTTCAGGTAGTCCATGATGTATTCGCAGGCGGCGAAAGCCTCGCCGCGATGCGCGCCGGCGACGATCACCAGCACGATGTTGTCGCCGGGCGCGAGCCGCCCGTAGCGGTGTATGACGCGCACCGCCATGATGTCCCAGCGCCGGCGTGCGTCTTCGACGATGGCCTCCAGTGCCTTCTCCGTCATGCCGGGATAGTGCTCCAGTGTCATCTCAGCCACACCGGCGCCATCGTTGATATCCCGCACCAGCCCGACAAAGCTCGCCACCGCGCCGATCTTGGGATTACCGCGCGTGAGCGTCGCCGTCTCGGCAGCGATATCAAAATCTTCGGTTTGTACGCTGACGCTCATAGGGTCGCTGAATCAGCCGCCCGTCACGGGCGGAAAGAAGGCCACTTCATCACCATCCTGGACCGCTGTGTCTTCCGCCGCCATGTCCTGATTGACCGCCATGCGCAGATTCTTGGCCTGCGACAGCGTCGCCCACGCGCCACCGCGTGCGGCCAGGTGCGCGAGCAGCGCACCTGAAGTAACCACGCCCACCGGCAAGGCTAAGTCTTCGGAAGCCGCACCCAGCGTCTCACGCAGGCCGGCGAAATAGAGAATTCTGACTGTCATGGTAAGCGCTATTTTAGCTGCGGATAGACGTGACTGAACGTGGATTTTTCTGGGAGCGTAGAAAGCAAGACGTTTGTGGCGAAGACCTCCATTTACTGTGCGACCACATCCATCCTGCGAATGCTACAATGTGTAACAAGTAACGAAAGGATACACACTATGCGAACGAATATCGTGATTGACGACAAGCTGATGAAGGACACGCTGCGCGCGACCGGCTTGACGACCAAGCGGGAAGCGGTTGAGCTTGGGCTACGCACGCTGCTCCGCCTGGGGCAGCAAGCAGAAATACGGCGCTTTCGCGGCAAATTCGAGTGGCAAGGAGATCTCAATGCGATGAGGGCCGACAAGTGATCCTGGTCGATTCCAGCGTCTGGATCGATTATTTTCGTGGCGTTCCGACGCCGCAAACCGACAGGCTGGACAGTTTGCTGGGCACGGAACCCGTTGCCACTGGCGACCTGATTTTGACCGAGGTGCTGCAAGGCTTCACCAGCGACCGCGATTTCAAGCAAGCCAGGAAACTACTGACTTCAATGGTATTGGTTAGTCTGGGCGGGCAGGCGCTTGCTATACAGGCGGCTAAAAATTTTCGGGCGCTGCGAGCGCGCGGTGTGACGGTACGCAAGACCATAGATACTGTCATCGCCACGCGTTGTATTGAAAGCGGCTTGCCTTTGCTTTACAGCGATAAGGATTTCGATCCCTTCGTTGAACACCTGGGCTTGCGTAGCGCGCTTGCGGAGCTCTGATAGTTTACCGTCGATTTCGCGGATGGACGCGGATCTTAAACGCCAGATGTGAGTTGACCGGTAGTCGTAGGGTGGGCAGCTTCGCTGCCCACGTGTTCTTCGATTCGATCAGCTTCCGCGTGGGCAGCGAAGCTGCCCACCCTACCCCACATTCATCCGCGTTCAGCCGCATTCATCCTTACTAATCCGCGTCAAACAATCAGTACAACAACTCCGCAAACGGCACGAAGCGCACCATCTCCCCACGCACGATGGCGTGGTGCGGCGGGTTGTCGATCAGGCCGTCGGCCCACGCCGTCGACGTCAGCACCGCCGAGCTTTGGTTAGGGAAGAGTTCCAGGCCACCGGCTTTGTTGATGCGGGCGCGCAGAAACTCACGACGCGGATCGGCTAGTGGCCAATCGAAATCGGCACGCAGCATCATGCCGCATGGGGTGGATTGCTGGGTACCCTGGGCACGCAGGATGAAGGGTCGCACCAGCATGAGGAAGGTGACAAAGCCGGACACCGGGTTGCCCGGCAGACCAACGAAGGCGCTTTGGCCGACACGACCAAAGGCCAGCGGTTTGCCCGGCTTGATGGCGATCTTCCACAGGTTCAGTTCGCCCTCGGCCTGCACCGCTGGCTTGACATGATCTTCCTCGCCCACCGAAACGCCGCCGCTGGTGATAATGAGATCGGCCACCTCGGCGGCACGGCGCAGCACGGTGCGCGTGGTATCAAGTTGGTCCGGCACGATGCCGAAATCGTGCACTTCGCAGCCCAGCTGTTCAAGCAAGCCGCGCAGGGTGTAACGATTGGAGTTATAGATGGCGCCCCGAGGCAAGGGCTCGCCGGGCATCACCAGTTCGTCGCCGGTAAACAACACCGCCACGCGTAGGCGGCGAAACACCGGCAGTTGCGCCAAGCCTACTGAGGCGGCCAGCCCCACTTCTTGCGGCCGCAGGCGCGTGCCAGCAGCGAGAATTTCAGCGCCGGCGCGTATGTCCTCGCCGACGCGCCGCACCCAATCGCCCGGCTGGGGGACGTGGTTGATGAGCACCTCCCCCGCCAGCATTTCTTCGCCGGGCAGGTGGGTGCACAACTCCTGCATGATGACCGCGTCGGCGCCAGCGGGCACCGGCGCACCCGTGAAGATGCGTGCGGCGGTGCCGGGCTTGAGGGGCACGCCCACCGACCCAGCGGGGATGCGTTGCGAGATGGGCAAACGCGTCGCGACGGCGGTCACATTTACACTGCGCACGGCATACCCGTCCATGGAAGTATTGTCCAGCGGCGGCACGTTGATGGTGCTGTCTTGCGCGACGGCCAACACGCGGCCACAGGCGACGAGTGTGTCGATATTCTCCGTTTCGTTGAGCGGCTTAGCGCCGGCCAGGAGTTGCGCCAGCGCCTCCTCGAAACTTAGCATGCCTTTATTCATGGCTGCTCATTTCTTCAATCCCAGATAGCGCATGATGAATTCGGCGATGGCGTCGGGATCGTTGATATCGAGTTGCGGCAATTTGCTTTCCACCGGCGCGTCGGTCGCCACGGCGACGATGTTGGGATGTTCGGGGCTCAGCAGCGGCTTGTCATGGGCCGGCCTATGCACTTCCAGCTTGGGTATGCTTTCGTTGGATTTGTAGCCTTCTACCAGCGCGATGTCGCAGGGCGCGAGCTGTGCCAGCAAAGCTTCCAACGTCAGTTCGGGCCCGCCGCGCAGTTCGTGCATCAATATCCATCGCCGGTCGGAACTGAGCAGCACTTCGCTGCAACCGGCTTCACGATGACGATAGGAATCCTTGCCAGGTCGATCGATATCGAAGCCGTGATGCGCGTGCTTGATGAGCGAGACCTTCAGACCCTCCATGACGAAGCGCGGTATCAACTGCTCGATGAGCGTGGTCTTGCCAGAGCCGGAGTAACCGGCGAATCCAAAAACTTTCATAGCACTCTTCATACAATTTTTTACGGTAGCGTCAGCACAGGCGCGAAGCCGCCACCCGGCGTGCGGAAATTGGTGGTCTGTCCCTGATACAAGCGTGCTGTCACTAATTGCACGCGACCGCGATAAACATAGTTGCGTACATCCAGCTTGAGGCCCACGGTCTCCTCGCCCACGCCAACGCGCCGCACCGATGGCGGCACCAAAGCCTGCGCGACATAATCGCCTTGCAGAATTTCATCAAAGACACGCCGCGTCAGCTTGTCGCCCCGATAGGCGGCCTTGCTGCCGTAGCCCGCAGCGGGCTTGAAGAATAGCAGCTTCCGGCGTTGCCATAGCGATTCGGCGTCGGCCGCCCGCACGATCTCGGTGTGTGGAATGCCGCTCAGTAGTTGAGCGCGCGTGTCGTCATCCACGCCCAGATCGCGTAGCACGCCCTCGTCAGTGAGTAAGGCGAGATTGCGCTTATCGGCGTAAAGCGCATGGGCGCGCGGATGCGGTGTCAGCACGACGGCACCACTCAGCCAGGCTGCGCGCAAAACGGCATGTTCCGGGGCTTCCAGACCGAAATCGGTGAGGCGGTTATAGATCAGATCCACCCGACCGGCCTCATGCCACAGTGCGCCTTCCGCAAGTCGCAAACTGCCAGGGTCAGCGATAACAGCGGCAATGCCATGTCGTTCGAACAGCGCGGCAAATAACAGAAACTCCGGATAGAGATATTGTTCTTCGGGCCGAGTATCAACGATGGCGATCCGCTGCAAGCGCGCCGCGCCCCGCTCGGCGGACCACTCGGCGCTAAACATATCGACGAAAGCCTGCTCCAGATTCGGCTCGCCACTGCTACCTGGCAAGGCCGCCGCCACCTCAATGCAACAAGCCTGTTGCGCTTGCGCCAGCGCCGCGTTGAGCAGCCCGCCGCCGGCGTTGGTGTTGATCTCGATAAGCTGCGGCCCGGCTGGCCCCTGATGAAAATCGTAGCCGAGAAAAACGCCACTCGCCGGCGTGCTATGTCGCGCGGTAGCCGGGGCCCAGGCAAGAACGCGCTCAGCCCAGGCAGGGAGCGCGACGACACGCTCGATAGCGGCGATGGTCTGTGCCATGTGGGCGATGCAATCCGCATCGAGAAACACCGCCGACTCGGAGAACAAATGCGGACGACCTTCTTCGATCATGCGATAAAGATCAGCACCGGTTTCGCCTTGGCGCAGTGCGGCCTCAAGCGCGGCACGATTCAGCGTGACGCAGTGGCAATCGCGATTCAAATCATCGGCAAGGCGATGACTGAGCAATTCCTGAGCGTTCAAGACTGCACCTCTTCAACGGCCTGCTCGCAGGCGAAGAAATCCACCACGTCCTGCAACTCGCGCGTGCGACGCATGGGCGGCAGCGAGCGCCAAACGCGCTTGCCATAGGGCTTGGTGATAAGTCGCGGGTCGCAGATCATCAACACGCCACGATCCTCCTCATCGCGAATGAGTCGCCCCGCGCCCTGTTTGACGCTGATGACGGCGCGCGGCAATTGGTATTCCATGAAGGCATTGCGGCCTTCGCGCTTCATGTGCTCTATACGTGCCGCCAGGACCGGATCGTCCGGCGGCGCGAAAGGCAGCTTGTCGATGATGACCAGCGACAACGCTTCGCCGCGCACGTCCACGCCTTCCCAGAAACTCTGGCTCGCCACCAGCACCGCATTGCCGAGGTGTCGGAAGCGCGATAGCAATTCGCTCTTGGAACCTTCGCCCTGCAGCAGCAATGGGTGATCGAATTTCTCCGCCGCGAAGCGCGCGGCCAGCGACTCATGGATGCGCCGCATGGCGCGCAACGAAGTGCACAGTACGAAGGCGCGCCCTTTTGATGCGGCGATGACGGGCCAGATCGCCTCGACCACAGCGTCGTTGTACTCACGGCTGTTTGGGTCTGGCATGCCCTGCGGCACGTAGAGCACAGCCTGCTCGTTGTAGTTGAAGGGGCTGCCCCAGCAGCCGGTCTCGGTCTCGGTCTCGGTCTCGGTTTCGGTCTTGACAAATGCCTGGGAAGTGGCGTCCTTATTGGCTTTCCGGCCGGTTTCTCCGAGCCCGAGTTCATCGCAATAGTGGCGAAAGTCGCGTTCAACCGCCAGCGTGGCGGAGGTGAATATCCAGGCGCGCGGATGGCCTTCCATCTGGCGCCGGAAAATATCCGCGATGAACAGCGGCGTGGCGTTGAGTGAGAGCGCCTGATTGAAGACTTCCACCCAGCGCACCATGGCGGCGTCTTCACCGGCGCGCCAGCGCGCCAACAGCGCTTGCAACTCGCGTGCGCGCTGCCAGCAATGTTCCAGGCCTTCCGAGCGCTCGGCTTGGGCTTCGAGCAAGCTGCCGAAGCGCGTCAATTCGTCGCTAACTTCTTGTAGTGTCGCATCGAAGCCGCTTTCGAGTTGGGCGATTGAAAAGCGCATGTTTTCGCCGGTAACGGCCAGGCGCAAGTCGCGCGCGACTTTTTCAAGCTGGCGTGCGCCGTCTGGCAGCGCGGCGAAATCGGGTGCGGCGGCCAGGCCTTCCGTTCTGACATCGCGCGCCAGTTCTATGAGCTGCGCCGTTGACACGCTCTCGCCAAAGAACAGGCTGGCGGTTTCCGGCAACTGATGGGCTTCATCGAAGATCACCGTGTTACACGCCGGCAACAACTCGGCGAGCCCCTCCTGGCGCAGCATGACATCAGCAAAGAACAAATGATGATTCACCACCACCACATCGGCCGCCTGCGCCTCGCGCCGTGCGTTCATGACAAAACATTCCTTGGCGTTCGGGCAGTCCTGACCGAGACAGTTGTCGCGCGTGGAGGTGGCGGCGATCCACACTGCGGAATCCTCTGGCACGTCGGTACATTCGGCCTTATCCCCGCTGCGGCTGACTTTGGCGAAGCGCGCGATGCGATGGATATGCGCTGCATCCTCGCGGCTGCTAAAGCGACCATCCTGCCGCGCCCGCTCTAGGTGATAGTGGCAAACGTAGTTGGCGCGACCCTTCAGCAGCGCGATGGTGGCCGGTGCTTTGAGCGCGTCGCGCACCATGGGCAGATCGCGCTGAAAAAGTTGATCCTGCAAGGTCTTGGTGCCGGTGGAAATGATGACCTTGCCGCCGGAAGCCAAGGCCGGCACCAGATAGGCGAAGGTCTTGCCGGTGCCGGTGCCCGCTTCGGCCACCAGCACACCATGCCGCTCGATCGCGGCGGCGATGCGCTCAGCCATCTCGATCTGCTGCGGACGGACGCGGTAGCCGGGAATGGCGCGGGAGAGTGCACCATCAGCGGCAAAGATGGGAGAAATATCGGGCATTTCGGGGGTCAAGGCGGTACGTGCAATGTTAGCACGCGCCCTACAACGATCAGCGCAACTCGTCGACCTTCAACAGCACGCGCCGCGCGTCGGTGGAGGCACGAGTGGAATAGCGCAGGGTGCCGGCTTGCTCCGCGTTTTGCTCCTGGGTTGCGCCGCCGATCTCCATCCACTCGCCGAGGCGCGCAGAGAGCGTCGTGCTGATGCGTTGCACATTGGCGCTGCCAGCGCCCTGATCGGCCGGCGTGTCGTTGGCGGTACTGATTTCCAGCGTGACGTTGCCGCCGGACAAGCTCGGCTCGGCGTAGAAGCCGCTGCCGATATCGCGATAC
This sequence comes from Gammaproteobacteria bacterium, assembly GCA_038322845.1. Taxonomy (GTDB): domain Bacteria; phylum Pseudomonadota; class Gammaproteobacteria; order Burkholderiales; family Rhodocyclaceae; genus Desulfobacillus. The sequence continues at coordinate 35,984 of JBBQGH010000020.1, read as the reverse complement.
ACCACCGTGTCGGAAACCATGGCGCCGGTCGGCGTGAGTACCACTTGGTGCAGCGGCACCGGCACCGATGTGCCGACGTGGATGTAGGCTTTGCCGCCCTCGACCACTTGCACTTGTTGCATGCTGCCCTCGCTAACGCTGCCTCGACTATCCCTAATCCGGCCACGTGCCACGTCGTCACCGCGACGGATCTCCACCGTCGCACCAATGCGACCGTCATTGTGCAATTCGCGACTACCAGGCTGGGAAGGTAGACCAAGGCGCGCCTGATTCGTGCCCACGTTGCCAGAAACCTCCGCGCCTTGCAGGGTGGTGCTGCGCTCGCCTTCTTGCCGCACGGTAATCATTAAGCGCCGTGGCCTCACGTCCAGCGTGGCGAGCAATTCCTTGATCTGCTGCCGATTGGCGGACGAAGCGCGCAGGAAGATTTGATTGTTCATGCCGGACATTGTGCTGCCCGGCTCAAGAAATGGCCGCAGTTGGGGCAACACCTGATCGGCGCTGCGGTAATAAAGTTTGATGACTTCGAGCGACTGCTGGGCGTGGGTCAGCCCGACGCAAGCAAGCAGTAGCAGTGTGGCGAGCAGGCGTTTCATGTGGAGTCCCGATGATTCATTCAGTCGCTACGATGCGCTGCCGCCAGATAATCACGCGAGCGCATTTCGACCAAGCGGCTCACTGTACGGAAAAATTCGCTGGCTTGCACGCCTTCACGGTAAAGCTCATCCGCTTCGCAGGCCGCTGTCATGATGAGTTTTACCTTGTGGTCGTAGAAGATATCGACCAGCCAGGTGAAGCGCCGCGCCTCGTTAGCCATGTCGCGCGTCATGCGTGGGATGCCGGAGAGCAGCACGGTGTGATAACCACGAGCAATGTCGAGGTAATCGTTTTGCGAGCGCGGCCCGCCGCACAGCGTGGCAAAATCGAACCACACCACGCCGCCGCCGCGCCGCTTCACCGGCAGCTTGCGATCCAGCACGACAATACTTCCGCCCTGCCCTTCGCCACCGGCGAGTTCCGTGAAGGTTGCCGCCAACCGTGCTTCGCCTTCGGCGTCCGCCGGCACATGGTAAACCTCGACCTTCTCCAGCATGCGCAGCCGGTAGTCGACCCCGCTGTCGACTTCCAGTACATCAAGACTTTGGTTGATGAGTGTAATGGTCGGCAGAAAGTTCTGTCGTTGCAAGCCATGCGGATAGAGCCCATCCGGCGCGTAGTTGGAGGTGAGGCAGAACACCACGCCGCGCTCGAACAGCGCTTCGAGCAGGCGACCAAGTATCATCGCATCGGCGATGTCGGAGACATGAAATTCGTCGAAGCACAAGAGTCGCACATCGCGAGCAATGCGCTCCGCAAGCTTGGCGAGCGGATCGGCTTCCTCCTTGAGTTCCCGCAGGCGCTCATGCACTTCGCGTATAAATGCGTGGAAGTGCACGCGTCGCTTGCGCTTATAGGGCAGCGACGCATAGAAGCAATCCATTAGCAAACTCTTGCCACGACCGACCCCACCCCACAGATACACACCGCGCGGCACGTCCGGCCGCACCACCAGCTTGCGCAAGGCATTGCGCCGCGCATGCTTGAAGTCCATCAACTCATCGTGCAGTGTTTGCAGGCGCGACACCGCCGCGCGTTGAGCGGCGTCGGGCGTGATGCCGCGTGCTTGGAGGTGGTGCAACAGCGAAACGCCGCCATCGGACAAATCAGTCATTGCGTCATGCGTACGAGAGTTTCTGCAGTCTTTGTAGGGTGGGCAGCTTTGCGGCCCACGTGGCGAAATCCGATGCTGGCCAAATACGCGTGGGCAGCAAAGCTGCCCACCCTACCGATCCTAAAAATGCAACGACCGCTTATCCACCGCCAGCGCGGCTTCGTGCATGACTTCGGATAAGGTCGGATGCGCATGCACGATGCGGGCGAGGTCTTCGCTGCTGGCCTGGAACTCCATCGCTACCACCGCTTCGGAAATAAGTTCGGAAGCGTTGGTGCCGATGATATGCACACCCAGCAAACGGTCGGTTTTGGCGTCGGCCAGCATTTTCACGAAGCCGGTGGTGTCACCCTGGCCCAATGCGCGTCCGTTCGCGGCAAAAGGAATCTGGCCAGTGCGATACTCAATGCCGGCGCTCTTCAACTGCTGTTCGGTCTGGCCGACCCAGGCGATTTCCGGATGGGTGTAAATCACCCAGGGGATGGTCTCGTAGTTGCAGTGGCCCGCTTGACCGGCGATCAGTTCGGCCACCATGACGCCTTCTTCCATGCCCTTGTGCGCCAGCATGGGGCCGCGCACCACATCGCCCACCGCCCAAACGTTGGGAAGATTGGTGCGGCACTGCTCGTCCACCGCGACGTGGCCCCGCTCATCGAGTTTGAGTCCGACGCGCTCGCAGCCCAAGCCTTCGGTGTTGGGTACGCGGCCGACGGAGACGATAAGCTTGTCGCACTCGAGCAGCGCGCTTTCGTCGCCGACATCGTACTCGACCGCGATGGACGTTTTGCCCGTTTTTCCCTTAGCGCCACGCGTGACTTTGTTAATTTTCGCACCCAATTTAATATCCAGGCCCTGTTTCTTGGTGAACACCTTCCACGCCTCTTTCGCCACGGCGGCATCCGCGGCACCGAGAAAATCCGGCAGCGCTTCGAGTATGGTGACCTGGGAACCAACGCGCTTCCACACACTCCCCAGTTCGAGGCCGATGACACCGGCGCCGATCACACCCAGGCGCTTGGGCACAGCGTCGAAACACAGCGCACCGACGTTATCGCAAATGTCCTCGTTATCGACCCGGATGCCATCAATCTGACGCGGACGCGAGCCGGTTGCGACGATGACGTGCTTGGCTTGCACCACTACACTGGCGCCGTCCTTCACCACTTCGATCTCCCAACCGTCTTCATTGCCGTCAAGGAACTGCCCATGACCGGGCAAAAGCGTCACCTTGTTTTTCTTGAACAGACTTTTGATGCCGCTGGTGAGCTGGGTAACGATGTTCTCTTTGCGCGTCACCATGGTCTTGATGTTGATCTTCACGTCTTCGGCCGTAATGCCATGCATGACAAACGCGCTATTAGCCTGTTCAAAGAGTTCCGACGATTGCAGCAGCGCCTTGGAAGGGATGCAGCCGACGTTAAGACAGGTGCCACCCAGACGCACTTCACCCTTGGGATCGGCAAAGGACTCAGACTCTACGCAGGCGACGGAGTAACCCAGTTGCGCCGCGCGTATGGCCGCGACATAACCACCGGGGCCGCCGCCGATCACCAGCACATCAAATGTTTTCGCCATGGTCTCTTACCTCTGCGACCTCAACTCAGCGGAGTCAAATATCCAACAACAATCGGGCGGGATCTTCCAGTGCTTCTTTCATCGTCACCAGGCCCAGTACGGCTTCTCGGCCATCAATAATGCGATGGTCGTAGGAAAGCGCGAAATAGTTGATCGGTCGGATGACGATCTGGCCGTTCTCGACCACAGCTCTGTCCTTGGTGGCGTGAATGCCCAGGATGGCTGACTGCGGCGGATTGATGATGGGGGTGGACAACATCGAGCCATACACGCCGCCATTGGAAATCGAAAACGTACCGCCAGTGAGTTCTTCGATGGAAAGTTTGCCGTCCCGAGCTTTGGCGCCGAATTCGGCGATCTTCTTTTCGATTTCCGCCAGCGAGAGCTGATCAGCATCGCGCAAGATGGGTACCACCAGGCCCCGCGGGCTGCCCACGGCGATGCCGATATCAAAGTAGCCGTGATAGACAATGTCGTTGCCGTCGATAGAGGCGTTGATCAAGGGATATTTTTTCAGCGCGGCCACCGCCGCCTTGACGAAGAAGGACATGAAGCCCAACTTGGCGCCGTGCTCCTTCTCGAATATTTCTTTGTACTTGGCGCGCAACTCCATTACCGGCGCCATGTTCACTTCGTTGAAGGTCGTGAGTATCGCCGCGGTGGACTGCGATTGCACCAGACGCTCGGCGATACGCGCGCGCAGCCGCGACATGGGCACGCGCTGCTCGGGCCTATCAGCAACGATGGCTTCCACGCTGACAGGCGGCGCAGGCTGGGCCAATGCAGCACGCGGCGCGGCAGAGGCGGCAGCGCTGGGTGTGGGCGCTGTTGGTGTGGCGATTGCCGACGCAGCCGGCTTGCTACCGTGCGCCAACACATCGCCCTTGGTAATGCGGCCACCGCGACCCGTGCCTTCGACGGCGTCGCTGGAGAGATTCTTTTCCTCCATCAGCTTGCGCGCGGCAGGCATGGCGGCAGGTGTTGAGGCAGATGAGGCGGGCGTAGGATCAGCTGCCTCAATAGCGGGCGCCGCACCGGCAGCGGCCTGCGCAGCGGTGTCTATGCGCGCGATGACCTCGCCACTCGTTACCGCCACACCATTGCCCTTGACGATTTCCACCAGCACACCGCTGTCGGGCGCTGGCGTTTCCAGCACGACCTTATCGGTCTCGATGTCGATCAGATTTTCATCGCGCGTGACCGCGTCGCCTGCCTTCTTGTGCCAGCTCACGAGGGCAGCTTCGGAGACCGATTCCGAAAGCTGGGGCACTTTCACTTCGATAATCATGGCAACTCCATTCGGCTAATGCTTAACCGCCAGCTTGGGTTTACCCAATGCGGCGTCGACGACTTCTTTTTGCTGCTGAACATGCTTGGCGTGATAGCCCACCGCCGGCGAAGCGGCGGCCGGACGCGACACTACATCCAGCGTCTGTCCCTTGCGTAGCGCCGCCACCAGTCGATGTTGCTTGGCATACCAGGCGCCCTGATTCAGCGGCTCTTCCTGGCACCAAACCAGCTCTTTGGCATTGGGATATTTATTCAGTTCATCGCCGAAACGACGGTCATCGAAGGGATAGAGTTGTTCGACACGCAAAATGGCTACATGTTCGAGTTTGCGCTCGCGTCGCGTCGCGACCAGGTCGTAATACAGCTTGCCGGCGCAGGCAACGACGCGCGTCACTTTCTTGGCATCGAGTTTGTCTGTCTCGCCGATGATAGTTTCGAAAGTGCCGTTAGCCAGGTCGGCGAGCGAGGACGTCGCATCTTTGTGGCGCAACAGCGATTTCGGCGTCAGGACGACGAGTGGTTTACGCAATTTGCGCAGCATCTGCCGCCGCAGCAAGTGGTAGATCTGCGCCGCGTTGGAAGGCACGCAGATTTCCCAGTTGAATTCGGCAGAGAGCTGCATATAGCGTTCGAGGCGCGCCGAGGAATGCTCGGGGCCCTGACCTTCGTAACCATGCGGCAGCAGCAACACCAGGCTGCAAGCGCGTCCCCACTTGGCTTCGCCGGCGGCGAGGAATTGGTCTATCACGACCTGCGCGCCATTCACGAAATCGCCGAACTGCGCTTCCCAGACCACTAACTCATTAGGCGAGGCAGACGCGTAGCCGACCTCGAAACCCAGCACCGCTTCTTCGGAGAGTACCGAGTCCCAGCATTGAAAGTTGCCCTGACTGTCTTGCAGATGGGAAAGCGGGGTGTAGATGCCTTCGTCCCACTTCTCGCGATTCTGGTCATGCAGCACGGCGTGTCGATGGAAGAAGGTGCCACGCGCAACGTCTTCACCGGAGAGACGGATGCTGTAACCCGACACCAGCAACGTGGCATAGGCCAAGGTTTCGCCCATGCCCCAATCGACGGGGAGGCGACCTTCGCCCATAGCGCGACGGTCTTCATTGATTTTCTGCACGCGCGATTGCAGCGTGAAGTTGGCGGGCACTGCGGTCAGTTGCTGCGAAAGGCGCTGCAACTCATTGAGCGGTACTTTAGTGTTGCACAATTCGGTGTAGGGCACGCCGACGTAAGGCGTCCAGTCGATGGCAAACTTGCTCTTGTAGTTGGTGAGCACCGGGTCACCCTGCAAACGGCCTTCGTCGAGCGCTTGACGATAATCCTTGATGAACTGCTCGGGTTCATCTGCCTTCAACACGCCCTGTGCCACCAGCTTGGCGGCATACAGCTTGCGCGTGCCCTCATGCTGGGCGATCTTCTTGTACATCAGCGGCTGGGTCACCATCGGCTCGTCCTGCTCGTTGTGGCCGAGCCTGCGGAAACAGATGATATCGACCACTACGTCCATCTTGAACTCGTGGCGGAACTCGACGGCGAGTTGAGTGACGAAGGCCACCGCTTCAGGGTCGTCGCCATTGACGTGAAAGATGGGCGCCTCGACCATTTTGAATATGTCGGTGCAATATAGCGAGGAGCGGGAATCGCGCGGATCGGAGGTGGTGAAGCCGATCTGGTTATTCACCACAATGTGCAGTGTGCCGCCAGTGCCATAGCCGCGCGTCTGCGAAAAATTAAGCATTTCCTGATTAACACCCTGCCCCGCCACAGCCGCGTCGCCGTGGATGAGCAGCGGCAGCACCTGCGACTTGCCGCTCTCGCCGCGGCGTAACTGGCGCGCATAGACCGAGCCTTCGACCACCGGGTTCACGATTTCCAGATGCGAGGGATTGAAGGCCAGCGTGAGATGCATGGGGCCGCCAGGCGTGGGCACGTCGGACGAGTAGCCCATGTGGTACTTAACATCACCGGCGGAAAGATCGGAGGCCTTCTTGCCTTCAAACTCCTCGAATAGCATGCTCGGTTGCTTGCCCAGAATATTCACCAGCACGTTGAGGCGGCCGCGATGGGCCATGCCGATAACCGTTTCATCGACGCCGAGGCTGCCGGCCACGCGTATGGCCTCGTCCATGCTGACGATGAGGCTCTCACCACCTTCCAAGGAAAAGCGCTTCTGTCCGACGTACTTGGTGTGCAGATATTTTTCCAGCGTTTCGGCGGCGGTGAGACGTTCCAGCAGGCGCTTTTTTTTGTCGGGCGTAAATGTCGGCGCCGGACGTGTCGACTCCAGCCGCGTCTGTATCCAGCGCTTCTGCGCGATGTCCGCCATGTACATGTATTCCGCGCCGATGGCGCCACAATAGTTCTTGCGTAGCGACTCCAGCACCTCTCGCAGCGTCGCCTGATCGGGTGTGCCGGCGAAGTTGCCGGTAGCGAAGGTTTGGCCGAGATCCGCTTCGGTGAACCCGTAGAAGGAGGGCTCCAACTCGACGATGGCTGGGCGCTCAGTGCGCTTCAGTGGATCGAGCTGCGCCCAGCGGTTGCCGAGAAAGCGATAAGCGTTGATGAGTTGCAGCACCGCCACCTGTTTCTTGTCGGCCACTGCGCTGACCGAGGCGGGGCGCAGCGTACCCAGCTTGGCGCGTTGGGCAAAGGAAGCGACGACGGGCGCATGCGCTACATCGCGGGCTGAGCTGTTACCTGCGTCAGGCAGGTTCTGCAAGCGATCAAAATAATCCCGCCAGACATCAGAGACGGAGGCGGGATTGTCGAGATAGGATTCGTACAACTCTTCGATGAAAGGCGCGTTGGCGCCGAAGAGGTAGGAGTTGCCGAGCATCTGCGTCATGAGCGTCATGGCACGTTCTCCGGACGGTGGGACGGCGAGTGGGGCAAATGGGCGCGCAGCTTATCGGGCGGCACGTTGCCACCCATAGCGCCTTTGCCACACATCACCGCATCATCTTTTGTCCATGGGGGGCACATCGCGTTGCGGCGCGCCCGTATACAACTGGCGCGGACGACCGATTTTCTGTTCGGGATCCGAGATCATTTCATTCCACTGGGCGATCCAGCCAACCGTGCGGGCCAGTGCAAAGATGCCGGTAAACAGGTTGACCGGGATACCCAGCGCCCGCTGCACTATGCCGGAGTAGAAATCAACGTTGGGGTAAAGTTTTTTCTGCACGAAGTAATCGTCTTCCAGAGCGATCTTCTCCAACTCAATGGCGAGCTTGAATAGGCGGTCATTCTGCAAGCCGAGCTCCGTCAGCACTTCGTGGCAGGTTTCACGCATGAGTTTCGCGCGCGGATCGAAATTCTTGTACACGCGATGGCCAAAACCCATCAGCTTGAAGCTGTCGTTCTTGTCCTTGGCGCGCTTGATGTATTCGCCGACGCGCGAGACGTCGCCGATCTCTTCCAGCATATTGAGACAAGCCTCGTTGGCGCCACCGTGCGCCGGGCCCCACAGACAAGCAATGCCGGCGGAGATACAAGCAAATGGGTTGGCGCCTGAGGAGCCAGCCAGGCGTACCGTCGACGTGGAGGCGTTCTGTTCGTGATCGGCATGAAGAATCAGGATGCGGTCAAGCGCGCGCACCAGCACCGGATTGGGTTCGTATTTTTCGCAGGGCGTGCCGAACATCATGTGCATGAAGTTGGCGGTGTAGGACAAGTCGTTGCGCGGATACATGAAAGGCTGGCCGGTATTGTATTTGTAGGCCATAGCGACAACAGTTGGTAGCTTGGCAATCAGCCGATGCGCCGAGACGTCACGGTGGTACTGGTCCGAGATGTCCATGGCATCGTGATAAAAGGCCGACAGCGCACCCACCACGCCAACCAGGATCGCCATCGGGTGCGCGTCGCGGCGGAAGCCCTGATAGAAGCGCGCCAGCTGCTCGTGCACCATGGTGTGATTCTGGATGATCTTGTCGAATTCGTCGTTCTGCTGGGCGTTTGGCAGCTCACCCTTGAGGATGAGTTGGGCTACTTCGAGGAAGTCGCACTGGTGGGCGAGCTGTTCAATCGGGTAGCCGCGATAGAGCAGAACACCCGCGTCGCCATGGATGTAGGTGATGTCTGATTTACAGGCGGCCGTCGACATGAAGCCGGGGTCGAAGGTGAACATTCCCGTCTTGCTATATAACTGACGTATGTCTATGACATCAGGACCGATACTCCCCGATGAAATCGGAAACTCGGTCGTTTTGTCACCGAGGATGAGTTTTGCCACGCGTTCAGTTGTCATGATTCTGTCCTAGATCAAAAATTGCAAACGGGTTAAACGGGTTGCTTCCTCGTTGATGCGCCTGCTCCTCAATCCACGCGTAGCAACTCAACTATCGCCATCAAACGCGGATCCCTACACTCCTGACGCCGCGTCAGCAGCGCCCAGAGGTCATTGTCCTCTTCCTCCAGCAGCATTTCGAACTGCGTGACCTGCTCGGGCGTCAAGCCAGCCAGCTTCTCATCCATGAAGCGTCCCAGCGTTAAATCCAGTTCAAGTAAGCCACGCCGACAGTGCCAGCGCAGGCGTCGTTCTTTTTCTGCGTCGATCACCGCCAATGCCACCGCACTCAAACTGCGCGACGCACCATAGCGTCCTTAATCTTGCCGATGGCCTTGGTCGGATTGAGACCCTTAGGACAGACGTCCACGCAATTCATGATGGTATGGCAGCGGAACAGCCGGTACGGATCATCAAGATCATCGAGACGTTCGGTAGTAGCCTGATCGCGCGTATCGGCGATGAAGCGATAAGCTTGTAACAAGCCGGCCGGGCCCACGAATTTGTCCGGGTTCCACCAGAACGAAGGGCACGCCGTCGAGCAGCATGCGCAGAGTATGCACTCGTAGAGGCCATTCAGCTCTTCCCGCTCTTCTGGCGTTTGCAAGCGCTCGGCTTCCGGCGGCGGATCATTGTTGATGAGGTAAGGTTTGATGGAGTAATACTGTTTGAAGAACTGCGTCATATCGACGATCAGGTCACGAATCACCGGCAGGCCGGGCAGCGGACGCAGCACCACCGGCTCTTTAATGTCCTTCAGATCAGTAAGACAGGCGAGGCCATTCTTGCCGTTGATGTTCATCGCATCGGAACCGCACACTCCTTCGCGGCAAGAGCGACGGAAGGAGAGTGAATCGTCCTTGGCCTTCAGTTTCACCAGGGCGTCGAGAAGTTTGCGGTCAGTGCCATCAACCTCAACCGAAATATCTTGCATGTAAGGCTTGTCGTCGCGATCTGGGTCGTAACGGTAAATCTTGAATTGCAGGGTGCGAGTACTCATACAGGAAGCTCCTTGTTCTTGGTCTTAGTACGCGCGCGTCTTCAGCTCAATTGTATCGACGCTGAGCGGCTTGAGATTGACGGGCTTGTATTCAAGACGATTGCCTTCGCGATGCCACAGCGTGTGTTTGAGCCAGTTCTGGTCATCGCGACCGTTGGGGTGCTCCGCCGTACCCGGCGCGTCGTCGCGCACATGAGCGCCGCGCGACTCTTTGCGCGCCTCGGCGGAGATCATGGTCGACACGGCAACTTCAATGAGGTTGTCCAGTTCCAGCGCTTCGATACGCGCAGTATTGAAGACCTGCGACTTGTCTTTGATCTCGGTGCGCGCGACATTCTTTTGCACGTCGAGAATTTTGCTAACGCCTTCCTTCAACATGTCGGAAAAACGGAAGACACCGCAATACGTCTGCATGGTGCGTTGCATGGCCAGACGCGTTTCATGCACATCGGCGCCGTTCTTCTGGCTGTCGAGACGGGCGACACGTGCCACCGAGCGGTCGATGGCTTCCTGCGGCAGATTTTTGTGCTCCTTGGGCATTTTCTTGACGTCTTCGACGGCGGTTTCGCCCGCCGATTTGCCGAACACCAAGAGATCGAGCAAAGAGTTGGTACCTAGCCGGTTGGCGCCGTGCACCGAGGCGCAAGCGCACTCGCCGGCGGCATAAAAGCCCGGCACCGCGGCATTCATGTCGCCATTCTTGGGGGCCACCACGCGGCCGCTATAGTTGGTCGGAATGCCGCCCATCTGGTAATGGCAGGTCGGAACGACGGGAATCGGTTCCTTGATCGGATCGGTGCCGGCGAACTGGATGGAGATTTCGCGGATACCGGGCAAGCGCTGCATGATGACCTTGGGATCGAGGTGCGTGATATCCAGCAGCACGTAATCCTTGTTCGGGCCGCAGCCGCGACCTTCGTTGATCTCGGTCACCATGGCGCGCGAAACCACGTCACGCGAAGCCAAATCCTTGGCATTCGGCGCATAACGTTCCATGAAACGCTCGCCGCTGCTGTTTCTCAGGATGCCGCCCTCGCCGCGCACGCCCTCGGTGATGAGCACGCCAGCGCCGGCAACGCCGGTCGGGTGGAATTGCCAGAACTCCATATCCTCCAACGGCACACCGGCGCGCGCCGCCATGCCCAGTCCGTCGCCGGTGTTGATGAAGGCGTTGGTCGAAGAATAGTAGATGCGGCCCGCGCCGCCGGTCGCGAAGATGGTGGCCTTGGCACGGAAAGCGACGATCTCGCCGGTTTCCATTTCCATCGCGGTGACGCCGAGCACATCACCGTCTGCGTCACGGATCAAGTCGAGCGCCATCCACTCGACGAAGAATTGCGTATTGGCGCGTATGTTGCGCTGATACAGCGCATGCAGCATGGCGTGGCCGGTTCGGTCGGCGGCAGCGCAGGAACGGCGCACCGGCTTCTCACCGAAATTCGACATGTGGCCGCCGAAAGGGCGCTGATAAATCTTGCCGCTGTCAGTCCGGTCGAAGGGCATGCCATAGTGTTCCAGCTCGATAACCGCCTCGTTGGCCTTACGGCACATGAATTCGATGGAGTCCTGATCGCCCAGCCAGTCCGAGCCCTTGACGGTGTCATACATGTGCCAGTGCCAATGATCTTCTTCGGAGTTACCCAGCGAAGCAGCGACGCCGCCCTGCGCCGCCACGGTGTGCGAACGCGTCGGAAACACCTTGGTCAGTACGGCGGTTTTAAGGCCCGATTCGGAAAGCTGGAGCGCCGCGCGCAAACCGGCGCCACCTGCACCGACAATGACCGCATCGAATGTGCGTTGACTGACTTTCACTTAGATTCTCCAGAGTATCTGTATCGCCCAGCCGGCGCAGCCGAGCAGAACGAGTAGCGTGAGTACATGCAGGACGAGGCGCACGCCCGTCGGCTTGACGTAATCCATCCAGATGTCGCGCACACCGACCCAAGCGTGATAGGTGAGACTGAGGATGAACAGGAAGGTGGCGAAGCGGATAGCGCTATGGGCAAAGATCGCGCGCCACGAATCAAAGGTGAAAGGTGCGCTGCAAAGAATAATTGCGCCCAGCACGAGCGTATACAGCGCCATGATGGCGGCGGTGACACGCTGCGCCAGCCAGTCTTTGAAGCCGTAGCCCGCGCCAACGATGATGTCTTTCACCATAGCCGCGCTCCCAGGATTACCGTGAGTGAGAGACTCACCAGCAACACCACCCAGGCGCTGCCACGAGCAGGTTTTAGCTCAACGCCGATACCCATATCTATAAGCAGTATGCGGATGCCCATGCAGAAGTGATGCAGGTAAGCCCACATCAAACCCAGCAGAATCAGCTTGGCAAAGGGATTACCGACGATCTCTTTAAAGCTTAGAAAGCTCTGCGGCGATTCGAGGCTAAGCGCTAACAGATAAATCAGGAAGGGCAGCATGAGGAACAGCCCGGCTCCACTGACGCGGTGCAGTATCGACATGATGCCCGGCAGCGGCAACCTGATCGCCAACAGATTCAGGTGTTTTGGGCGCGTCTTCTTCAACGCTGGTTCTGGCATGTAGATCCCCTAAATAATTCGTCGCAACAAATGCGAAAAGCGTCGATTATATCGCTGCAGAGCTGGCGGCCGGTGCAAAGCGTAATTCCTTCGCTCCGATCGCGGCTCCTTTGCTTGGCTCCAATCTCGGCTCCTTTGCTTTGCGTCGCCCTTAGCTCCTTTGCTTTGCGTCACTCTTAGCTCCGGTGCTTAGCTGCACGCCTCAGTTCAATTCGTTGTGGTAGTAGTACTCCGCCGTCAAGTACAACCCGCTCCGCCACTCCACGGGCTTGTCGCCGTAGGTGTAGGTGACGCGCTCTACCTGGAGCAGCGGGCTACCTTCAGCCACTTCCAGCAATTCGGCGCTCGAGCGATCGGCGGCCACGGCACGCAGACGCTCTTCGGCGCGGATCATACGCACACCGAAATTGGTTTCGAACAGGCTATAGAGTGAACCCTGATATTCCTGTAAGACGTCCAAGCTAAGCCCTTGAAAGGTTTCTCCTGGCAAATAGATTTCATCGACTACCACAGGCTTGCCGCTAAACTTCAGCAAACGCCGGACGATAATGATAGGAGCGCCTAGTGGAACCTGCAGGGTGCGCGCCGCTTCTTGGCCCGCCTTGGCGCGCCAGCATTCGATAGGCAAGCTCTGCGGCACACTGACGCCACCCGCAGTCGGTACCAGGCGCAGAAAGCGGAAGAAGGCGCGCGGATCGTTGTGCGAAGCAACATAAGTGCCCTTACCCTGCTTGCGCACCAGCAGATTTTCGGCCGACATTTCGTCTATGGCCTTGCGTACGGTGCCCTGGCTGACATTGAAGCGCGTCGCCAGCTCAGTTTCACTGGGAATAGCCTCACCGGGACGCCATTCTCCCGAGGCTAGACCCTGAAGTATCAAGCTTTTGATTTGGCGGTAAAGCGGGCTAAATGTGGGGGAAGAATGTTGCACCATAGCGGGCATTTCAGCACAAATTCCCACTATCGTCTACCTAGTATCTTATGTCTTATATAACACATAAGATAGATATTGACACACTGCAAAAAGAAATCTACCATCTCGCGTACGCTTCGCTATTGTTATTAGGGTGTGTACGCCCTGTATGGCCCTATTTGGTATCGCTCTATGGGTGCCCTTTATAGCCCAGGCTGCTAAGCAATTTCCGCAACCAGATTTGAGGAGTTTTTCATGGCCAAAGCCCCCGTTCGTGTCACCGTCACCGGCGCTGCCGGGCAAATCGGTTATGCCCTGCTGTTCCGCATCGCCAGCGGCGAGATGCTCGGCAAAGACCAGCCCGTCATCCTGCAAATGCTAGAACTCCCCGTGGACAAAGCCCAGCAGGCGCTAAAGGGCGTCATGATGGAACTCGAAGATTGCGCCTTCCCACTACTCGCCGGCATGGTGGGTACGGACGATGCCAATATCGCCTTCAAGGACGCCAACATCGCCATGCTGGTCGGTGCCCGTCCGCGCGGTCCCGGCATGGAGCGCAAGGATCTACTGCTGGAAAACGCCAAGATATTCGTTGCACAGGGCAAGGCCCTCAACGCCGTCGCCGCACGCGACGTGAAAGTGCTGGTGGTCGGCAACCCCGCCAACACCAATGCCTACATCGCCATGAAGTCGGCGCCCGATCTGCCCAAGAAGAATTTCACCGCCATGCTGCGTCTGGACCACAACCGCTCCATTTCGCAGTTGGCGACGCGTACCGGCAAGGCCGTCGCCGACATCGAGAAGATGATAGTTTGGGGCAACCATTCTCCCACCATGTATCCAGACCTCCGCTTCGCGACTGTCGCCGGTCAGCCCGCGCCCAAGTTGGTGAATGACGATGCCTGGTACAAGAACGAATACATACCCAAAGTTGGCAAGCGCGGCGCCGCCATCATCGAAGCGCGCGGCGCTTCCTCCGCTGCTTCCGCCGCCAACGCCGCCATCGACCACATACATGACTGGGTGCTAGGCACCAGCGGCAAGTGGGTCACCATGGGGGTACCGTCCGACGGCTCCTACGGTATTCCGCAGGACATCCTCTACGGCGTACCTGTCACCTGCGCTAACGGCGAATACCAGCGCGTGCAAGGCCTGGAAATCGACGCCTATTCGCGCAGCATGATGGACAAGACTCTGGCCGAGTTGCAGGAAGAGCAGGCCGGCGTCGCGAGCATGCTGGGCTGACATGAAAGCGGGTGAGGCGCGAGAGATAATTTCCATGGATCCTCTCATGGACACGCGCCTGCATCCTTCTGCTGTCCTCTACCAGGCCACCAAAGCTTTTCCTAACCTGCCGACCTGCGAGCATTACGCCGGTAGCGAAAAACTGATCACCAAGGCCTTGGCACTGCAGCAGGCGTTGGGGCCGATGTTCGATATCACCGCTGACTGCGAAGACGGCGCTCCGGCGGGCGCCGAACGCAGCCACGCCGAACTGGTCGCTGCGATGCTTAACAGTGCGGACAACCGTCATGATCGTGTCGGTACGCGCATCCACGACATTACTCATCCCCACTGGCGCGATGATCTGGAAATCATCATCGGTACCGCCGGCCAGCGTGTCGCTTATGTGACCTTCCCCAAAGTCGGCAATCGTCAGGACGCGCAAACGCAAATCATGGCGCTCACCGCCATTGCCAAACGCTGCGGCATCACGCGGAGCATCCCCGTGCATGTGCTGATCGAAACACACGGCGCCCTGCGTGAAGTGCATGACATCGCTGCGCTGCCCGGCGTGGAAACTTTGGATTTCGGTTTAATGGATTTCATCAGCAGCCACCACGGCGCGATTCCCTCCACCGCCATGAAGTCGCCCGGTCAGTTTGAGCATCCGCTGGTGGCGCGCGCCAAATGCGAAATCGCTGCCGCCGCACTGGCCAACGGCGTGGTGCCCTCGCACAACGTCACTACGGAGTTGCACGACACAGAAACGGTGCGCGACGACGCCCGCCGCGCCCGCCAAGAATTTGGCTTCCTACGCATGTGGAGCATCCATCCTAACCAGGTGCAACCCATCGTCGAAGCGATGCGACCGGACTTCGCCGAAGTGGACGAGGCCAGCGACATCCTCATCGCCGCGCAGGAAGCGGACTGGGGGCCGATACGCCATGGTGCGCGTCTGCACGACCGCGCCTCTTTTCGCTATTACTGGGAGCTGCTGCAACGCGCGCAAGCCACCGGCATGCAACTTCCGCCTAGCGCTCGGCAAAGATTCTTCGCCTGAGCACCCCACAGATATAACCCACACATGATAGGAACTGCATCATGCTAGAAACCTACCGCCTGCATGTCGCCGAGCGCGCCGCACTCGGCATTCCGCCCCTGCCCTTGTCCACCCAGCAAACTGAAGAGCTGGTGGCCCTGCTGAAGAACCCACCCACGGGCGAAGAAGCCTTTCTGGTAGACCTGCTGACCTATCGTGTGCCGGCCGGTGTAGATGATGCGGCCAAAGTCAAAGCCGCCTTTCTGTCCACCGTCGCGAAAGGGACGGTGGCGACCACGCTGCTTACGCGTGAGAAGGCCACTGAACTTCTGGGCACCATGCTGGGTGGTTTCAACATCAAGCCCATGGTCGATCTCCTGGCCGATGCACAAGTCGGCGCGGTCGCCGCTGCGGGGTTGAAAAAAACCCTGCTCATGTTCGACTACTTCCATGACGTCAAGGAACTCGCCGACAAGGGCGTCAACCCCGGTGCGGCCAACGCCAAGAGCGTGCTGCAATCCTGGGCCGATGCCGAGTGGTTCACCTCACGACCGGAAGTGCCGAAGTCGCTCACCGTCACCATCTTCAAGGTGACCGGTGAAACCAATACCGACGACCTCTCGCCAGCGCCGGACGCCTGGTCGCGCCCGGATATTCCGCTGCACGCCTTAGCGATGCTGAAAAACCCGCGCCCCGGTATCCAGCCCGACGACTCGACCAAGATTGGCCCGCTCAAGCAGCTTGCGGCTTTAAAGGCTAAGGGCCATCTCGTCGCCTATGTTGGCGATGTGGTGGGCACCGGTTCGTCACGCAAATCCGCCACCAATTCCGTGCTGTGGTTTACCGGCGAAGATATTCCATTTGTGCCGAACAAACGCTTCGGCGGCGTCTGTCTGGGCAGCAAGATTGCGCCGATTTTCTACAACACCATGGAAGATGCCGGCGCCCTACCCATCGAACTCGATATCTCGAAAATGGACATGGGTGACGTGGTTGAACTGCGCCCCTATGAAGGCCGCGCACTGAAGAACGGCGAAGTGGTTTCCGAATTCACCGTCAAGTCTGATGTCATCTTCGACGAAGTGCGCGCCGGCGGCCGCATTCCACTCATCATCGGCCGCGGTCTCACCACGCGCGCGCGTGAAGCACTGGGCTTGCCTCGCTCCACCTTGTTCCGTCTGCCGCATAACCCGGCCACCTCCAGCAAGGGCTACACCCTGGCGCAGAAGATGGTCGGACGGGCTTGTGGCCTGGCTGACAATATCGGTATTCGTCCGGGTACCTACTGCGAACCCAAGATGACCACCGTAGGTTCCCAAGACACCACCGGGCCAATGACGCGTGATGAACTGAAAGACCTCGCCTGCCTGGGTTTCTCCGCCGATCTGGTGATGCAATCTTTCTGCCACACCGCCGCTTACCCCAAGCCGATTGATGTGAAGATGCATCACGAACTGCCGACCTTCATTTCCACACGCGGTGGCGTCAGCCTGCGTCCCGGCGATGGCATCATTCACTCCTGGCTGAATCGCCTGCTCATGCCCGATACCATCGGCACCGGTGGCGACTCGCACACGCGCTTTCCCATTGGCATCTCTTTCCCCGCCGGCTCGGGCCTCGTCGCCTTCGCCGCCGCCACCGGGGTGATGCCGCTGGACATGCCGGAATCCGTGCTGGTGCGCTTTAAAGGCCAGATGCAGCCCGGTATCACGCTGCGTGATCTGGTTAATGCCATTCCCCTCTACGCTATCCGTCAAGGCATGCTCACCGTCGAGAAGAAAGGCAAGAAGAACATCTTCTCCGGCCGCATCCTCGAAATCGAAGGCTTGCCCAAGCTCAAGATTGAGCAAGCGTTTGAGTTGTCCGACGCTTCGGCGGAACGCTCGGCCGCCGGCTGCACCGTGCATCTGGATAAAGAGCCCATCATCGAATACATGACGTCGAATATCACACTCATGAAATACATGATCGGCACCGGCTACCAAGACAAGCGCACACTGGAGCGCCGCATCAAGGCCATGGAAGCCTGGCTCGCCAAGCCCGAGCTGCTGGCTGGCGACGCCGACGCCGAATACGCTGCGGTGATCGACATTGATCTGGCCGACATCAAAGAACCCATCGTCGCCTGCCCCAACGATCCGGACGACGTGAAGGAACTGCACGAAGTCGCCGGCGACAAGATCGACGAAGTCTTCGTCGGCTCCTGCATGACCAACATCGGCCACTTCCGCGCCGCCTCCAAGCTGCTCGAAGGCAAGACCGATATCCCCGTGCGCCTATGGGTCGCGCCGCCGACCAAGATGGACCAGCAGGTGCTCACCGAAGAAGGCCACTACGGCGTGCTCGGCCGCACCGGCGCACGCATGGAAATGCCCGGCTGCTCGCTGTGTATGGGCAACCAGGCGCAGATCAAAAAAGGCAGCACGGCGATGTCCACCTCGACGCGCAACTTCCCCAACCGTCTCGGCATAGACGCTCGCGTCTATCTCGGTTCCGCTGAGCTGGCCTCGATTTGTGCGCTGCTGGGCAGGATTCCGACCATGGAGGAGTACATGGCCCACATCGACGTCATCAACAAGGACGGCGACAAGATTTACCGCTACATGAACTTCGACAAGATCAAAGAGTTCAGCGACGTGGCGGACGCGGTTAAGGTCTAAGGTCTGAGGTCTAAGTCACCCGCCGCATCGCGGTGAGCAAAAGCCCCGCCAGCCACGGCGGGGCTTTTTTTACGCGGCTCCCTGCATGACTTGGCAACAGCGCGTTCGAAACACCATTTCGCAACACGATTTCGCCACGCAACGATTTCGCAACGCATTGACATGGGTGGCGGATTTCTATTGAATCGCAAGCACCTCATCCGCCGGCGCATACCATGCCTTCCATACAAACATCGCTGCACCCCCTTGTATTCAAAACGCAACACGCTGCCGCACTGGGCATCGCCAGCCCCGACCCGGCACCCATCGCCATTCGCACCATCGCGCGCGCGCTGGACGGCATGCAGAAGGAAGCCCTTGTCAGCTATGGTCAAGACGGCGCGGCCTGGCGCATGGTCTGCGATGAAGGCCCCTATCTGAATGGCACGGATTTAGCGCCTTTTCCGCTGGCCTTCTTCACCGCCGGGTTGGCCTTCAGCACCATGTCGGAAATTCTCGCGCTGGCGAAACAGCGCGGCATCGTCCTGCGTGACATCGAGTTCACGCAGGAGAACCGCTATGGCATGGAGGGCTCGGCGCTGGCCGGCACCATGACCGGCAGCGCGCGGCCGGTGGATCTCGCTGTGCGCATCGATGCGGATGTTGATGCTGCCGCGCTGAACGATCTCATCGTCGCCGCCGTGGCGGCCTCGCCCGCCAGCGGCTTGCTGCGCGAGTTGCTCACCAGCGAGTTCAGCCTGACGGTCAACGGCCAGCGCGTTCCCACTGGGCGTGTGGTGGCTTATGCCGGCGATGCGCCCGCCGACCCCGCCGCCGTTTTCGATACGGCCTCTCCGCTACAACAGGACTACGTCAGCGACATTATTCAAAAACTCGAATCGGCCAAGACACTGATCGGCGTAGAAGGCGGCGCCGGCACCAGCCTCGCAGCGGAACAAAAGCGCGAACTGCAGGTGCGCGGCGTGTGTCGCCTGCGCCCGGATGGGCTGAAGGAAATCAGCGTGCAACTGCTCAAGCCCATAGGCAGCGTGTTTCGCTTTCTTTCCGACGACAGTGCCCTGGTCGGCGGCCAGGCGCGCGCGCCGGCAGGGCTGGCCTATCTCTCCGCAGGCATCGCCTTTTGCTACCTCACACAGCTCGGCCGCTACACGCATATCGTGAAAAAGCAGCTGGACGGTTACCGCATCGTGCAAGACACGCGCTTCAGCCTGCCCGGCGCGTCGGGCGCATCAGGCGGCACCGGCAAAGCCGGCCAAGCGGAAGCTGTCGTCACCCATGTCTATCTCGATACGTCCGAAGGCGACGACTTCGCCCGCACGTTGGTTGATATGGGCGAACAGACTTGCTTTCTGCACGCCGCTTGCCGCAGCGTGGTGAAAACTAAAATTCGCTGCAACAGATTTGCCGCCCCAAGTCAGTAAGCCGAAATCGCGACTCAATGCTCCTTGCCATCCACCCTGGCCTGAAGCAAAAAAGGTAGGTAGCGCCAGGCCAGGATGGTGAAGCACAAGAACCAGCAAGCCGCCGCGAGGTATATCCAGTTCGCATACCAGACCGGATAAAGTTGCGGCGCGAGGATGCGCGCGATGAAGCCCAGCATCATGATCCACAACACCAGCTTGTCGCCACGGTCAAAAACCACCTTGCGGCCGGTGTGGCCCTTGGAAATGCGCACGAGCATGGCCGGAATGATGAGGCCCATGGTGCCGAAAGTGAAGAGATGTACGGACACCGTCCCCACCCACTCGACGTGCGTGACCCTGGCGAAAAAATGCACCACCAACTGGGCGACTATCGCCAGGTAGCCCAGATACATGACGCCGATCTCCAGCCGCCGCAAGGCCAGTTGCGGCTGCCAGAAAAGCCAGCGAACAGTGAGCAGCGTCGCCAGCAACAAGGCTAGGCTGCCCGAGAATAGCGGCGGCATCAGGCTTTCAAACACCATCGCCAGACCCAGCAGTTTGATGCTCTTATCGAGGGTGGCATTACGCAGGATGTCGACTTGAAACACGCCCTTCATAAACTGCGTCAGCGTTCGTTCGAGCATTACCAGAAACGCCATGCGGAACAGCCCCAGTGCCATGCTCCAGCCGACTTGATAATACTGGCCGCTCAGCAACAAACTTTTTGCGACGAGAAATGCCGGCAGGATCAGCAGAAAATAATAGTTATCCGCGTAGGTGTCGCGGCTGCGATTGCGCAGCAGCGTCCATAACAGCATGGCGACGATGGAAATGAGGAAAAGGTTGTTCGAGATGCGGAACAGCTGCCAAGGCAACGCGTCTTGGCACCACATGCCCACCCGCTCCAACACCCAGGCCGCCACCAGAAACAGCAGCGCACCACCGTGGTAGCCGCGCACCTGCACCCAGTTCTTGGTCGATGTCAGCAGAAAGCCGCCCAGCACGGCCCAGCCGAAGCCGAAAAACATTTCGTGCGCATGCCATTGAACCAACGAAAACGAGGTGTTCGGCGCCGGCATCAGGCCGGATAACAACAAGGCCCAGAGCAACGGCAAGCCAGCTCCGGCCACGCAAGCCAGCGCGAAGAACGGACGGAATCCGACCAGCCATAGCGGGCGTGTCGACAAATTCATCTCACTACCTGCGGCTCGCTAGTGTGGCGTGCACTGTCAGCGCAAAGAACAAGCTAAATGGAGCCTGGCGTTTCACTCTCAGCCCCTGCCGCGAGCAGCACCACCGTTTGCCCGGCGTACTCCACTTGTTGTCCCCGCCGCAGCTTGTTGCGCTTGCGCGTTTCTACCCGGCCATCTACTTTCACTTTCCCGGCTTCAATCTCGGCATGCGCCAACCCGCCGGATGATACGAGTCCCGTTACCTTGAGAAGTTGATCGAGTTGAATATATTCACCGCGAATTACAAAATCGATTTGCATGGAACTCCCTGATCAAGTAATCGTCTTCGAGTTTTGCAAGCAGGCGCGCGGTAAAACGTCGCTCGCCTGATGTCATCTTGAGGTGCTTGAGATGCGGCGCCGGAACTATGATGGCCATTTAAGTAGGAGTGATGAGACGCACACCGGGGAAGTAGCCGCGAAAACGTTGCGCATCGCGAGTGAGCAGCGGCACCCCGAGGATATTGGCGTGCGCACCAATGACAAAGTCCGCCAGAACTCGCGCCCGTCCGCCTCCTCGGCGCCGGTAAGTTTGGTGGGCTTTGCCGGCGAGAAACAGCGCCGCCTTCGGCACATCGCGATAATCCAGCGCGGCAATCGTAATGGCGACTTCCAGGGATTGCGGATCGGTGTATCCCGGCGCTAGTTCCGCATAGATGATGGGGTTGATAAGCAGGGGGCCACGTTCGCTCCAGATATCGAGCTGCGCTTGCGACCAACTAGCCCAGACTGGGTCCCCGCCAAGGACATCCATCAATACACAGCTATCGACGAGGATCATTTGACGTTCTGGAAGCCCGGATCGTCTTTGTCCTCGTCATAACCCCGGATGAGGGTCATATACTCGTCCGTGCTCATGCCCAGCTTCACCGTACCTCGCAGCGCAGCGAAGCGGCTGGGCTTTTTCTTCGGCGACTTGGCTTGCTTCACTGGCCGGATGACTACCTGGCCGTCGGGCGTGTAATCGAAATCGACCTGACTGCCGGGCGTGAGGCCGAGATAGTCGCGTAATTGCTTGGGGATGGTGACCTGGCCCTTGGTGGTGACTGTAGTACTCATAATTTCGTACTCATAGCTGCGTGCTCATGTCGGCATCCTTAGGTATTACCAATGTCGACATGGTAATACCATGGCGCCCGCCGTGCAATCACGCCGCAAGCGGCGCTTGCACGTAAAGGCCCTCAGTGGCCAGCGCTGCGCTCACATCAAAGGCGCTACGCAGTTCGCGCACGCGACCGTAGAGAACTTCGGCTTCAGCGAAATTGCGCCGCAGGAGATTGAGCCATTGCTTGAGTCGCCCTGGCGCATGGCGGGCTTCGACTTTCACCAGCACCTGCGACCAGAAGGCCGCTATCAAGGGGCGCAGGACTTGCCAATCTGCAGGCGTGGGCTGAGCTTCTCTTAGACCGCGGATGCGCGCAACGAGGAAGGGATCGGCTACGGCACCCCGCGCAAGCATCGCGTCCGTGCAGCCGGAGACAGCGCACATGTCGCGGTAGTCGGTAACGTTCCACACTTCACCATTGGCAATGACCGGCACCGTGACCGACTCGCGGATGCGCGCGATCCATTCCCAGCGGGCCGGTGGGCGATAGCCGTCAGCCTTGGTACGGCCATGCACGACAATTTCTTGCGCGCCGCCTGCTTCGAGGGCAAGCGCGCACGCTATGGCCAGCGCCGTGTCGGCAATACCCAAGCGCATCTTGGCCGTGACGGGCATGGCGGGCGGCACAGCGGCACGCACGGCGGTGACGATGCGGTTCAATAATTCGGGCTCGCCCAGCAAGGCGGCACCACCGCGATGGCGATTCACCAGCGGCGCAGGACAACCAAAGTTGAGATCGATGCCGGCGGGCTGCAACTCCGCCAACCGCGCGGCGTTCTCGGCGAGACAAGCCGGATCGGAGCCCATGAGCTGCACGCGCACCGGCGTACCCGCGCCAGTGCGTGCGCCATGCAAAAGCTCCGGCGCGACACGACGGAAAGCGCGATAGGGCAACAGCGTGCCAGACACGCGCACGAATTCCGTCACGCACCAGTCATAGCTCGCCGCCTGCGTGAGCACGTCGCGCAACACGTCGTCGGCTAAGCCCTCCATCGGGGCGAGTATCAAGCGCATGGGAATATTTTTGGCGCGGAACGAGAGGATTTTTGATAAGTAGCGCAGTGTCGTCCCCGCGAAGGCGGGGACCCAGTGACTGTTAACCCAAGGTCGCTGGATTCCCGCGTTCGCGGGAATGACCGGGATTTAATCCAGGTTCATCTGCGTCAATCCGCGTCTAAGGCTTTTGTCAGTAAGTAAAAAAACCCTTACCCGTCTTCCGCCCCAGATAGCCCGCTTCGACCATTTCCACCAGCAGCGGTGCGGGGCGATACTTGGGGTCTTTGAAGCCGTCATACAGCACGTTCATCACAGCCAGTTCGACATCGAGGCCGATGAGGTCGCACAGGGCGAGCGGGCCGATGGGTTGGTTGGTGCCGAGTTTCATGGCGTCGTCGATCTGGGCGGCGGTGGCGAGGCCTTCGCTGTACACGAAAATGGCTTCGTTAATCATCGGGCAGAGCAGGCGATTCACCACGAAGCCGGGGCTGTTCGTCACCTGCACCGAGGTCTTGCCGATCTTCTGGGCGACAGCTTCCACCGAGGCGTAGGTTTCATCAGACGTCTGCAAGCCACGGATCAATTCCACCAGCGCCATCAGCGGCACGGGGTTGAAGAAGTGCATGCCGATCACTTGCGCCGGACGCTTGGTGGCGGCGGCGATTTTGGTAATGGAAATTGACGAGGTGTTAGTGGCGAGCACCGCTCCGGCCAGCGCGACTTCATCGAGTTGCTTGAAGATTTTCAGCTTGAGTTCGAGATTCTCGGTGGCGGCCTCGATGATGAGGTCGCGATCCTTCAGCACGCCGACATCCGTAGCGGTGCGGAGGTGGCCCAGGGCGGCGGCCTTTTGCTCGGCCGTCATCTTCTCTTTTTTGATGAGGCGATCGAAGCTGCCGGTGATGGTGTCCATGCCTTTTTGCACTGCCGCTTCTGCCACATCCGTCAGGGTCACATCGAAACCCGCCACGGCGAAGGCTTGAGCGATGCCATTGCCCATGGTGCCCGCGCCCACGACGCCGATTTTCCTGAATTCCATTGCTATCCTTTCGATCAAGTATCCGCCGCGCGACTTTCCATCGCGGGCCCACCCGCAATTTTCCCTGATGTTGGCTGCCAACGCCACTACGATAGCGCTAGGACGAACTACGACGGGATGATCGTGCCGTTACAATACGCCTCCGATGAAAGCAGAATCCCTCCTCAACCGCAGCCTCGCCGCCGTCTGGCATCCCTGCACCCAGATGAAGGTCCACGAGACATTGCCACTGCTGGCGATACAGCGCGGTGAAGGTCCCTGGCTGATTGGCACCGATGGCAATCGCTATCTCGATGCGATCAGCTCGTGGTGGGTTAATCTTTTCGGCCATTGCAATCCGCGCATCAACGCCGCGTTGCACGAACAACTCGACACGCTTGAACACATCATGCTGGCCGGCTTCACGCACGAACCGGTGGTGCAACTCTCGGAAAAACTCAGTGCGCTAACAGGCGGCACGCTGGGCCATTGCTTCTATGCGTCCGATGGCGCATCCGCCGTCGAGATCGCGCTCAAGATGAGCAGTCATTACTGGCGCAACAGCGGCCGGCCGCACAAGAACCGCTTCCTCGCGCTCGCCAACAGTTATCACGGTGAAACAGTGGGCGCGCTGGCTGTCACCGATGTCGCACTCTTCCGCGATGCTTACGCGCCGCTGCTGCGCGCCGGCCGCATCGTGCCTAGCCCGGACTGGCGGCTGGCCGCGTCTGACGAGTCGCCGCGCGACTATGCAATACGCTGCGCAGCCGCTCTGGAAGCCACTCTCCAGGCATATCACGAGGAAACTGCCGCACTCATCGTCGAGCCGCTGGTGCAATGCGCCGCCGGCATGGCCATGTACGACGCCGAATACCTGCGCCTGGCACGTGAGCTGTGCACGCGCTACGAGGTGCATCTTATCGCCGACGAAATTGCCGTCGGCTTTGGGCGCACGGGCAGCTTCTTCGCCTACGAGCAGGCCGGGGGCGAGGGAAATTCGGCGCCGGATTTCCTTTGCCTCTCCAAAGGTATCAGTGGCGGCTACCTGCCACTCTCCGTGGTGCTAACGACTAACGAGGTCTACGCCGCCTTCTACGATGACGATAGCGCACGCGGCTTTCTTCATTCGCACTCTTACAGCGGCAACGCGCTCGCCTGTCGCGCCGCGTTGGCGACGCTCGCCATCTTCGAGTCGGACCATGTGCTCGCCGAGAATCGCCGCCGCGCCGCGCTGCTCAATGAGCGTGCTGGCGAACTTGCCGCCGAGCCCAACGTCCGTCATTTCCGCAACACCGGCATGATCTTGGCTTTTGATGTCGCTCACGCCGAGCCGGATTTTGCGCGCCGCTTTTTCGCCGCCGCTTTGGAATACCGCCTACTGCTCCGGCCCATAGGAAACACGGTGTATTTCATGCCGCCTTATGTGATCGAGGAAGCGGAGATCGACTTGCTCATCTCAGGCACGCTCGCGGCGCTGCGAGCCGTAACCACGGTGGCGCGATGAATCCGCACGATTTCTCAAGCGAGTTGGCTGAACTGGATGCGCAAACTCTGCTGCGTACACGGCGAGTGGTGAGCTCACCTTGCGGCGCGGAAATCATGATCGATGGTAAGCGGCTTATCAACTTCTGTAGCAACGATTACCTGGGCCTGGCTAACGATGCGGCGCTGATCGCCGCCGCACAGGACGGCGCCCAACTCTACGGCGTGGGCGCTGGGGCATCGCATCTGGTCTGCGGCCACAGCGAGCCGCATGAAGCTCTGGAACATCGCCTGGCGGAATTCGTCGGCGCGGAACGTGCTCTGTTTTTTTCTGCCGGCTACATGGCGAATCTCGGTGTCGTCACGGCGCTGCTGGGCCGCGACGACGCGATTTTTTCCGATGCGCTGAATCACGCCTCGCTCATCGACGCCGCCCGCTTATCGCGCGCCACCATTCATCGCTACGATCATCTGGATATCGTCGCACTGGATACGCTGCTGGCGGAATCAAAGGCACGACGCAAGCTGGTGGTGAGCGACGCGGTATTCAGCATGGATGGCGATATCGCGCCCCTGGACCAGCTCATGGCGCTGTGCGAACGTCATGACGCCCTGCTGCTGGCCGACGACGCGCATGGTTTCGGCGTGCTGGGGCCACAAGGGCGCGGCACACCGGCACATTTTTTAGCTCATTGCGACACTTATTTCGACACGCCCTCGCCGCGCCTGATTCACATGGGCACGTTGGGCAAGGCGGCGGGCGTGTCTGGCGCTTTCGTCAGCGGCAGCGCCGGCTTGATCGAGTGGTTGATGCAAAAAGCGCGCACCTACATCTACACCACCGCCTCACCGCCGCTCCTGGCGTATGCGCTGCTCACCAGCATCGATCTCATCGAAAGCGGCGACGCACGACGCGCGCAACTCGCCGCCCGCATCGCGCAATTCCGCAGCCAGCTCAAACTGCGCCGCTGGCGCCTAGCTGCGTCATCCACGCCCATCCAGCCACTGATCATCGGCGACAACCAAGAAGCCCTCGCCGTCGCAAAAGCGCTAATGGAACGCGGCTTGTGGGTCGTTGCCATACGGCCGCCCACGGTACCGCAAGGTACAACGCGGCTGCGCATCACACTGTCGGCCGCGCACAGCGAGGCGCAAGTCGACCATCTAACGAATTCCTTGATGGAATTGGAAGCGCGATGAGCGCCGCCTATTTCATCACAGGCACTGACACCGGCGTTGGTAAGACGCTGGTTGCCTGCGCGCTGCTGCACAAATTTGCGCTGGCCGGCCAGCGTGTCGTGGGGATGAAGCCCGTCGCGGCCGGCGTGGATGCCGGCGGACACAACGACGACGTGGTTCTGCTGCGCGCCGCCAGTAATGTCGTGGCCGCGCCGGAATTGACGAATCCCTACTTGCTGCGGCAGCCTATCTCGCCGCATCTCGCCGCGCGACATGACGGCGTACAAATAAACATAGTGCACGTCGCGCATTGCCTAGCGCAGTTGCGCGCCCAGGCAGACGTCGTAATCGTTGAAGGTGCGGGCGGATTTCGCGTGCCCCTCAACGATACACAAGACGGCGGCGACTTAGCGCAAGGCTTGGCGTTGCCGGTCATCATGGTGGTCGGACTGCGGCTGGGTTGCTTGAACCACGCACTGCTGACGCAAGAAGCCATTACCGCACGCGGTTTGCGACTTGCAGGCTGGGTCGCTAACCAGATAGATCCAGGCATGTCGGCGGTAACAGAAAACATAGCGACGCTGCGGCTACGCCTCACGGCACCGCTCCTTGGGTTTCTGCCTAGCCAGCAACCGCTCAATACCGCACGCATTGCCGAGCTTCTGGCGCTGCCGGGCGCCTAGTAACGATGCTGCGCCTCGTCCTCGACACCAACACCGTATTGGATTTGCTCCACTTTCGCGATGCGACCGCGGCGCCCATCATGCAGGCGCTGCGCGAAAATCGTGCACTGTGTTTTACGGACGCTCGCTGCAGCGCAGAGCTAGCGCGGGTCTTGCGCTACCCGCACTTCCATCTCGATGAAGCGCAGGCTGAGCATCTCTACATCGAATACATGGCACTAGCGCAGTTGCGTGAAACGGAAGCGGACTGGAACAAGGGAGCGCTGCCGCCGCTGCCTCATTGTCGCGATCCGGACGATCAGAAGTTTCTGGAGTTGGCGCGCGCCGTACAGGCGGATTTGCTGGTGACCAAAGACAAGGCTCTGCTGGAACTGACGCGGCGAAAATTCCGGCTCGCGGGCTTCACCATAGTCCAGCCAGCGGAAGCCGCTCTACGGCTGATTACCGTTAGCTTGGGCCCTCAGGACACTGCTCTCGTTCAAGCCACCCGAACAGAATAAGTTCCATGGCACTCGCGCTGGATATCCTTAAAACCACGTTCGGTTACCCGGGCTTTCGTGGCGCGCAGGCCGAGATCATCGAACAAGTTGTTCAGGGCGGCGACGCGCTGGTGCTGATGCCCACCGGCGGCGGCAAATCGCTGTGCTACCAGATTCCCGCGCTGCTGCGGCCGGGCACGGCCATCGTCGTCTCGCCCTTGATCGCGCTGATGCAGGATCAAGTCGCCGCGCTGCACGAGGCCGGCGTGCGCGCCGCCGTCCTCAACTCCATGCTCTCGGCCCAAGCAGCCAGCGAGACCGAACGCGCCTTCCTGCGCGGTGATTACGATTTGCTCTATGTCGCCCCCGAGCGGCTGCTGACGCCGCGCTTCATCGAACTGATGGAGCGCGCGACTGCCGCAAACGGCATCGCCCTCTTCGCCATCGACGAAGCGCATTGCGTCTCGCAGTGGGGCCACGACTTCCGCCCTGAGTACATGCAGCTCACGCTACTGCATGAGCGCTTCCCGCAAGTGCCTCGCATCGCCCTCACCGCCACGGCGGACGAAGTTACGCGCAATGAAATCGTCGCCAATCTGCAACTGGAAGCGGCGCGCGTTTTCATTTCCAGTTTTGATCGGCCCAACATCCGCTATCGCATCGTCGAGAAGGCCAACGCCCGCGCCCAGTTCCTGGCCTTTTTGCGCGCCGAGCATGAGGGCGATGCCGGCATCGTCTATTGCCTGTCACGCCGCAAGGTGGAAGAGACCGCAGCCTTTCTCTGCGGCGAGGGCATCCGTGCGCTGGCCTACCACGCCGGCATGGCCCCCGAAGTGCGCTCGCGCAACCAGGATGCCTTTCTGCGCGAGGATGGCATTGTCATGGTAGCGACCATCGCCTTCGGCATGGGCATAGACAAACCGGATGTGCGCTTCGTCGCCCACCTCGATCTGCCCAAGAGCATAGAGGGCTATTACCAGGAGACCGGCCGTTCCGGGCGCGACGGTCTGCCGGCCGACGCCTGGATGGCCTACGGCCTGGGCGATGTGGTGCAGCAGCGCCGCATGATCGATGAGTCGGAAGCGGATGAAACCCACAAGCGCGTCTCCAGCGCCAAGCTCGACGCGCTGCTAGGGCTATGCGAAACCACCGCCTGCCGCCGCGTGTGCCTGCTCGCCTACTTCGGCGAGGCCAGCACGCCCTGCGGCAACTGCGACACCTGCCTGGAACCACCGCAAACCTGGGACGGCTCGGTAGCCGTGCGCAAGGCGCTGTCCTGCGTGTACCGCACCGGCCAGCGCTTCGGCGCGGGCCATGTCATCGACGTGCTGCTGGGCAAGCAGGGTGAGCGCATGCGGCAATGGCAGCACGATCAGCTTTCCACCTTCGGTATCGGCGCGGACATTCCCGAGCAAGAATGGCGCGGCATCTTCCGCCAGATGGTGGCGCTGGGCCTGCTCGCCGTCGATCACAGCCACGGCGCGCTGCAACTCACCGAAGCCGCGCGCCCGGTGCTCAAAGGTGAGCAAGCCGTCGCCCTGCGGCGCATGGCAACAAAACAGAAAATCGCCAAACCGATAGGTAAATCCGGAGGGCGCAAGATCGATGCCGATCTCAACGCCGGCGAACAAAGCCTATGGGAACAACTGCGCGCCTGGCGCGCCGAAACCGCCAAGGCCCACGGCGTACCCACCTACGTCATCCTCCACGATGCGACGCTGCTAGCGCTGGTCCGCGAACGTCCGCAGAATACTGCCGCGCTGAGTCGAATACCGGGCATAGGCGCACACAAGCTCGATACCTATGGGCCTGCGCTACTGGGAATCCTGGCAAATTGAACGTCTGCCAGTCCCCCAATTCGACACACCATCAACCTCGGACTATCATTCGTCAATCTCGCATCCAGGGCCAATTCCATGGCAACCGTTACTGTTACCATCAGCACCGAAGAGAAGGCGCTACTCGATCAAGTCGCCCACGCTCAGCACCGTAGTGAAGCGGAGCTTGCCGCATCGGCTTTGCGGAGTTATCTCAAGTTTGAAGCGGACCAGTTGCGCAAAATTCGCGAAGGCATCGCCGCCGCGGATCTAGGCGAGTTTGCGACTGAAGAAGAGGTAGAAAGCTTTTTCGCCAAGTACACTGACGGCGAATAATGCGCCTGCGTTGGACTCGTCCCGCGCTGATTCAGCTTAGCGAAATCGTGGCATACATCGCGGCGGACAATCCCGTTGCAGCAAGACGGGTGATGTCCTTCATTCGCGACCAAGTGGGCAAGCTCGTCCCACAACCTCTTATTGGTCGAACTGGCCGAATAGACGCCACATGCGAGTTGGTCATGGCGCGTTATCCCTACATCGTGGTCTATCGCGTTAAAGACGCCACCGTCGAAGTGTTGGCGGTAGTGCATACCTCGCGACGCTGGCCAGAGTCACTTCCCGCTACAGAAGAAAGTTAGGGCCTGCTCGTCCAAGCTCTGCCACCGCGCGAGGTCACACGGCGGGCGTTTATCCGCTCTTGCTTGCTTCCCAATGAAACTTGTGCAGGATGCGATGTAGCACGGGCGCCAGTATTACGCTGGCGCCGATGATGAAGACCAGGCCGGCGTAGAGGGCGTAGAAACCGGCGAAGAGTTTGCCGCCGTCGGTCTTGGGGGCGTCAACCGGGCCCATGCCGCCGAGGAGCATGGCAGTATTGAGGAAGGCGTCGCGCCAGGGCAGGTTTTCGTAATGCATATAGCCGGCCATGCCGAGCAGCACCGAAAATATCAGCAATCCCACAACGGCGAGAAAATGCAGCGCCAGGCGCCGCAGGAACAGCGCGTTGGGTAAGGGTTTATGTTTGCGGGATTCGTACAGGTTCGTTACTCGAGGTGGATGGCAGCCAGCATTCCATCATGCCGGCAGCAGTTCGCGTAAGACGTAAGGCAGTATGCCGCCATGCTCGTAGTAGTCCATTTCGATAGGCGTGTCGATACGTAACAATAAGCGGACTTCCTGGCGCTTACCGTCTTTGCGCGTAATGCCCAGAGTGACTTCCTGCTGAGGCACAAGAGCCGCTTCCAAGCCGAGAATATCGAACTCTTCGTCACCCAGTATGCCTAGTGATGCGGCAGTGTCCGTGCCTAGAAATTGCAGCGGCAGCACGCCCATACCGACTAGGTTGGAGCGGTGGATGCGCTCGAAGCTGCGTGCGATCACCGCCCGCACGCCGAGCAAGCGCGTGCCCTTGGCGGCCCAATCCCGGCTGGAGCCGGTGCCATATTCTTCGCCGGCAAAAATTACCGTTGGCACATCACGCGCCATGTACCTCATGGCCGCATCAAAAATCGGCAGTTCCACGCAGTCTGGCAGCAAGAGCGTCAGGCCGCCTTCAATGCGCGAGCCGTCCTTACGCAAGGGTAGGAGCAGGTTCTTGATGCGTACGTTGGCAAAGGTGCCTCGCATCATCACCTCGTGATTGCCGCGCCGCGAACCATAGCTGTTGAAGTCAATCGGCTGCACGCCCTGCTCCTGTAAATAATCGGCAGCAGGCGAGTTAAGTTGTATCGATCCTGCGGGGCTGATGTGGTCCGTTGTTACCGAATCGCCGAATATGGCCAGGGCACGGGCGCGGCGAATATTGTGAATTCCCGGGGGGCGGCGTGAGAAATCAGCGAAGAAAGGGGGCTCGGCAATGTAAGTTGATTTCTCCCAGGCGTAGACCTCGCCGGTGGGTGCAGGTATGACGTTCCAGAGCGGGTTGGTGGCATTGAAATCGCGATATAACGACTGATAGGTTTTGGGATTGGTCGCATAAGGCAGCACGCGGGCAATTTCCGCATCGCTCGGCCAAATGTCCTTCAGATAAATGGGCGTGCCGTCGCGACCATCACCCAAAGGCTCGCGGTCTAAATCGATATTCACGCGGCCGGCCAATGCGAAAGCGATTACCAGCGGCGGACTCATGAGGAAATTGGCCTTGATCGCGGGGTGGATGCGCGCCTCGAAATTACGGTTGCCAGAGAGCACCGCCGCACAGATAAGGTCATCTCCCGCAACCACGCTTTCCAACTGCGGATCGAGCGGGCCGGCGTTGCCTATGCAGGTGGTGCAGCCATAGGCCACCACTTGAAAACCGAGTTGTTCCAGACTGTCGAGCAGCCCGGCGGCACGCAGATACTCCGTGACGACGCGGGAGCCCGGCGCCAATGAAGTTTTCACACGCGGACTCACCTTGAGACCGCAGGCCACCGCCTTCTGCGCCAACAGACCGGCCGCCAGCATGACGCCCGGATTAGACGTATTGGTGCAGGAAGTAATAGCGGCGATCAACACGTCGCCATGCCCCAGGTTGGCCGTGCCATGCCCTAAGGCGAACGAAGTTGTATGGCGCGTGGCGATTTCCGTCGCAAGCTTGGCATAGCCGTTATCCGCGACCGGCGCGGTCAGTAGCGCATCGAACTTGCTCTTGAGATCGGTCAGCGCAATGCGGTCCTGCGGGCGTTTTGGACCCGCAACGCTGGGCACCACGGTGGAGAGATCGATTTCCAGCATTTCGCTGTAGTTGATGTCGCCCAGTTTGGGCATGCCGAAGAGTTGCTGAGCCTTGAAATAGGCACGGAAGAATTCGACTTCTTCCGCGCTGCGTCCGGTGGCGACAAGATAGGCGACCGTCTTTTCATCCACCGGGAAAAAGCCCATGGTGGCGCCATATTCCGGTGCCATGTTGGCCAGGGTTGCGCGATCGGGCAACTCCAGCGAGGCGGCGCCTTCGCCGAAAAACTCCACGAACTTGCCGACCACGCGCGCGCGCCGCAGTCGCTCAGTGACCGCGAGCACCAGATCCGTCGCCGTTGCGCCGGCAGGCAGCTTACCGATTAGATGTACGCCCACTACATCCGGCGTGAGGAAATAGATTGGCTGCCCGAGCATGCCCGCCTCCGCCTCGATGCCACCCACGCCCCAACCCACCACGCCCAGGCCGTTGATCATGGTGGTGTGCGAATCCGTGCCGACCAGCGTATCCGGGTAATACACGCCGTTTTTCTGCAGCACGCCACGGGCGAGATACTCAAGATTCACCTGATGGACGATGCCGATGCCCGGCGGCACCACCTTAAAGGTGTTGAAAGCCTGCATGCCCCACTTGATGAATTTGTAGCGTTCGAGATTGCGGCTGAACTCGATCTTCATGTTGAGATCGAGTGCGTCCGCGGAGCGGAAATAATCGACCTGCACCGAATGGTCGACCACCAGATCGACCGGCACCAGCGGCTCGATGATTTCCGGATTTTTGCCGAAGCGATGCGCTACGCTGCGCATGGCGGCGAGATCGCACAACAGCGGCACGCCGGTGAAGTCTTGCAAGACGATACGGGCGACGACGAAGGGAATCTCCGCGGTGCGCGAGGCGTTGGGCGCCCAATTCGCCAACTCGCGCACATGCGCCTGGCTGACTTTCTTGCCATCGCAATTGCGCAAGACCGATTCGAGCACGAGGCGTATCGAGACGGGGAGGCGCGAGACCGGCGCTATGCCGGCCTCTTCCAGGGCGGGCAGAGAATATAAACGCCCTTTGTGGCCGGACGCTGTAACAAACTCCCGCAAAGCGCCGAATTCATTCTGCTCCATGGCGATGCTCCCTAGTAGCGATGATGTTTACGAAACTCGTGAGTCACTGATCAAAGCCAGTTGATCAAAGCCAATTTTCCCACCAGTGCGCCATCCATTCCTTCAGCTTGTTACTGAGCGGTCGGTCGCGCCAGGCAGCGAGCTTGACTTCGCTCGACTGAGTCAAGTCTCGCGCATAGGCAGCGTCCATCTGGCGAGCGAAATCGTGACCGAGTATCACCGCGTTAACTTCATCATTGTCGAGGAAGCTGCGCCAATCAAGGTTGCTGGAACCTACAGTCGACCACACGCCGTCGATCGTAATAGTCTTGGCGTGCAGTAAGGCCTTGTCTCGCTCGTAAATGCGCACACCCGCTACGAGGAGATCGTCATAACTAGCGCGCCCGGCGTGGAAAACCAGGCCGCTATCCAAAAAGCTAGGCAGTAGCAGCTTAACGTCAACACCGCGCCGCGCGGCATCGGTCAGTGCCTGTACTAACTGCGGATCCGGTACAAAGTAGGCGCAGGCGATAGAGATATTCTTCTCCGCGTTAGTGATTGCGGAAACGAGCGTCACGTAGTAAAGACTGGAAGCGTCGTCCGGCGTGCTGCCTATGGCGTGAACGATTTGGTCGCCCTGATTGCCCAGCTTCGGGTAGTAGTTCTTCGCTGGAAGAGTTGGGCCTTTCTGACGTTGCCAGGTGTCGAGAAACAGCTTTTGAAATTCGCTGACCACCGGGCCATCAATAATGACGTCAGTGTCGCGCCAGCCCTTCTTCAGTGCCTCTTCAGGGGGTTTACGGCTCATCACAGCGGAGCCGCTTGAATAGACACTGCTGACGTTGATGCCGCCAAGAACCACCGTGGCGCCGTCCACAATCAATAACTTGCGATGGTCGCGGTGGTTGGGCGACCAAGCTTTGCGCGCGGCTAGCGGATTGACGGGGTTGAACTCAAGCACCTTCACACCCGCAGCGGCGAGCTTGTCGAAGTAGGCGCGCGTGGTGTTGATGGTGCCAATACTGTCGTAAATAATATTCACCTGCACCCCACGCGCTTGGCGCTCCAGCAGCGCTTCGGCGAAACGCTCGCCGACCTCGTCGTCCTCAATGATGTAGGACTCCATATTGATATGGTCGCGTGCTTTAGCGATCGCGGCGAGCATGGCTTTATAGGTCGCGGGACCATCTTGCAGCAGGGTAACCTTGTTGCCAGTCATGAGCGGGCTACCCACGATCGCCTCTTCCAACGCGATTTGCTTGGGTAACATGTCGCCGTCAGCCTGGCGCCCCAGTCGGGCGATGATAGCGGCGCTCTGTTGGTGGGATAGCTGACCGTGCGCATTTTCCAGGTGCACGGCGCGCATGTGATGGCGATCCACCAGCGCCTGGACATCCGGCAGCTCGGCGCAACCAACGAGGGCGGCCGCTAACACCCAAGCTATTGCCGACCGCCAGAACATTTGTCGCGCTTGCAGCGCAGTATGCGTGATGGTGCTGAACATATTTCTCCCGTCTGTCATTATTTTTTCGCGTTTCGATGCCCTGCGATGCGATCTATCGGCGTTGTCCGCAACTCAACCCATTCGACCAAAAATGGAGATCGCGGCCTATGCGCTTTGTTCCTGCTACGCTACCCCTTTATCCGCCCCAGCATGCACCAGGAGCTGACGATGAGCAAGCACAGAACCGAACGCGATTCCTTTGGCCCTATCGACGTAGCCGCCGAGCGGTTGTGGGGCGCGCAAACTCAGCGCTCACTCGCCCACTTCGCGATATCAAGCGAACGTATGCCTATGGAATTGATCGAGGCATTGGTGCGCGTCAAGCGCGCCGCGGCCGGCGTCAATGCCGAACTGGGTCTGCTCGAAAGGGGCAAAGCGCGTGCCATCTCCGGCGCCGCTGATGAAGTGTTGGCCCACCGACATCCCGACGAATTTCCGCTCTCGGTCTGGCAGACTGGCTCCGGCACACAGACCAACATGAACGTGAATGAGGTGTTGGCGAACCGCGCCTCCGAGCTACTCGGCGGTGGACGCGGCGAGGGCCGACTCGTGCACCCCAACG
Organism: Gammaproteobacteria bacterium; assembly: GCA_038322845.1. GTDB lineage: Bacteria > Pseudomonadota > Gammaproteobacteria > Burkholderiales > Rhodocyclaceae > Desulfobacillus. The sequence goes on along the minus strand of JBBQGH010000020.1, from coordinate 502 downwards.
ACGACGTGAATCTCGGGCAATCCTCAAATGATGTCTTTCCCACCGCCATGCACGTGGCGGCGGCGCTCGGCGTGGCAACGCGGGTACTGCCGGCGCTGCATAAGCTGCGCGCAACACTGGCCGGGAAGTCGGAAGAATTTGCCGACATCGTCAAGATTGGCCGCACGCATTTGCAAGACGCCACACCACTGACGCTGGGCCAGGAGTTTTCCGGTTATGTGGCGCAACTCGACCATGCCGAAGCCGCCATCGCTGCTACCCTGCCGGCGCTGTGTCGCCTCGCGGTGGGTGGCACGGCGGTCGGCACCGGCCTCAACACCCATCCGGAATTCGGCGCCCGCGTGGCCGCCGCGCTGGCGGGTGAGCTGCAACTGCCATTCGCCACCGCGGAAAACAAATTCGCCGCGCTGGCCGCTCACGACGAACTAGTGTCGGCGCACGGCGCCCTCAAGACCCTCGCCACCGCACTCATGAAAATCGCCAACGACATACGCTGGCTGGC
>JBBQGH010000019.1:0-51413 GCA_038322845.1 Gammaproteobacteria bacterium | reverse complement strand
AGGCGGGAAAATGCCTCGTATCAAGCACCAGAAGCGGGCATATCTCCGATGGAATTTCGATTTCGTTCACAATTTCGCCTTGATCAAATTGATCTGAATTTGATGGCGCGCTTCGCGACTACTTGTTCAGCGTTTCCTTAAAGGTGGTAATCATCGCTGGACTGCCCAAAGACCATAAGGCGCAATGTATAGCGCCGCGAAAAGGGATTAGGCACCCATTTAATTTGCTTGGGGGAGCAAGCTCCAGCAAACACTATTAACTCAAGCGCCCCAACTGCGCCCGCAGCTTTTCCACCAACGACACGAAATTTGCCAAACGTTCCTGCTCCTGTGCTACCACGGCGGCGGGCGCGCGGTCGACGAAGCTGGCGTTGCCTAGCTTGCTTTGCGCTTTGATAATCTCGCCGTCGACACGCGCAATTTCCTTTTTGACCCGCTCACGCTCGGCTGCCACATCGATTTCGATTTTCAGCATCAGCTTGAACTCGCCGACCATGGCGACGGGTGCATCGCTTTCCGGCAGATCAGCACCGGTGGGCGTGACTTCGGAGAGCTTGGCGAGCGCCGCGAGATAGGGCGCGGCGGCGTTGATGGCGGCTACGTCACCAGCGGCGAGCAGCGGCACTTTCACGGCGGGCGAGATATTCATTTCACCGCGCAGACTGCGGCAGGCGTTGATCATGTCCTTCAGGCCCGCGACCCAGGCCTCGGACTTCTCGTCGATGCGTGAGGGTTCAGCCTGCGGATAGGCTTGCAGCATGATGCTCTCACCGTTGCGTGCAGCGATGGGGCCGACGGTCTGCCACAACTCTTCGGTGATGAAGGGAATGAGCGGATGCGCCAGGCGCAGGATGGTCTCCAGCACGCGCACCAGGGTGCGGCGGGTGGCGCGTTGCTGCGCTTCACTGCCGTTCTGCAATTGGACCTTGGCGAGTTCGACATACCAGTCGCAGTACTCGTCCCAGATCAACTCGTAAATGGCGCGCGCCAGCAGATCGAAGCGGTAGTCGGCGTAGTGCTGCGCGATCTCGGCGTCGGCGCGTTGCAGGCGGCTGACGATCCAGCGGTCGGCTAGCGAGAATTCGAGATAGGCGCCGTCACAGGCGCTGGCGTCGTGATCGGCGAGACCGCAATCTTTGCCCTCGCAATTCATCAGCACGAAGCGCGTGGCGTTCCACAGCTTGTTGCAGAAATTGCGATAACCCTCGCAGCGCGCGAGGTCGAATTTAATGTCGCGGCCGGGTGAGGCGAGCGAGGCGAAGGTGAAGCGCAGCGCGTCGGTGCCGAAGCCCGGAATGCCGCCGGGGAATTCGCGGCGCGTGCGCTTCTCAATTTTTTCAGCTTGCTTGGGATTCATCAGGCCGGTGGTGCGCTTCTTCACCAGATCGTCGAGCGCGATGCCGTCGATGAGGTCGATGGGGTCGAGCACATTGCCCTTGGACTTCGACATCTTCTGGCCTTCGGCGTCGCGGATGAGGCCGTGCACATAGACGTGCTTGAAGGGAATCCTACCGGTGAGGTGCTTGGTCATCATGACCATGCGCGCCACCCAGAAGAAAATGATGTCGAAGCCGGTGACCAGTACCGACGATGGCAGATACAAATCCAGCATGGGGTTGGACTTGGCCGGATACTCAGGCGTCCAGTCCAGCGTGGAGAAGGGCCACAGCGCTGAGGAGTACCAGGTGTCGAGTACGTCCGGGTCGCGCTTGAGCGCGCCGGTGTAACCCTTCGCTTTTGCTTGCGCCTGCGCTTCGGCTTCATCATGCGCGACGTAGTAATTGCCGGCCTCGTCGTACCACGCCGGAATCTGGTGTCCCCACCAGAGCTGGCGCGAGATGCACCAGTCCTGGATGTTGTTGAGCCACTGGTTGTAGGTGTTCACCCAGTTTTCCGGCACAAACTTGATCTCGCCCGAGGCCACGCATTGCAGCGCCTGCTCGGTGATGGATTTTCCGTTCGCACCCGATTTGGTCATGGCGACGAACCATTGATCGGTGAGCATGGGCTCGATAACGGTATTGGTGCGATCACCACGCGGCACTTGAAGCTTGTGTGGTTTGACGTTGACCAGCAGGCCCAGCGCTTCGAGGTCGGCGACGATTTTCTTGCGCGCTTCAAAACGATCGAGGCCGCGATATTGTTGAGGCACCCACAAATGAGGCGCTAGATTAGAAGATGGTGAGTTTTGACTTCCTCGGATATACGACGAATCGGGGGCGATGCGAACCCTATCGTAAAGTGCTGGGCTATTGCTCCCATCCAATAGGCGACCATCGAGCCCGATGACTGTTAGCAATCCGCCGCTAGGCTGATTGCTTAAGGCATCTTGGTGTCTTTCCCATACGGCATAGTCGTTGAAGTCATGCGCTGGCGTGACCTTCACGCAGCCGGTGCCGAACTCGCGGTCCACATAGCTATCCGCGATGATGGGAATCTCGCGCTCGGTCAGCGGCAGCTTGACCATCTTGCCGATGAGGTCCATGTAGCGCGCGTCTTCAGGGTGCACCATGACGGCGGTGTCGCCGAGCATGGTTTCTGGTCGCGTGGTGGCGACTGTCAGCGAACCGGAGCCATCAGCCAAGGGGTAGCGTATCTCCCACATGTGGCCGTCTTCTTCCTCGCTCACCACTTCGAGATCGGAGACGGCGGTGCCTAGCACCGGATCCCAATTCACCAGCCGCTTGCCCCGATAGATGAGGCCCTCGTTGTAGAGGCGTACGAAAGTTTCAGTGACGATCTTCGAGAGCCCGGCGTCCATAGTGAAGCGCTCGCGCTCCCAGTCGGGCGAGGTGCCCAGGCGGCGCATTTGTTTGGTGATGGTGTTGCCGGAGTATTCCTTCCACTCCCAGACCTTCTCTAGGAATTTTTCTCGGCCGAGGTCGTGGCGCGAAACGCCTTGCGTATCGAGCTGGCGCTCGACGACGATTTGTGTGGCAATACCCGCGTGGTCGGTGCCCGGTTGCCACAGCGTATTGTCGCCGCGCATGCGGTGGTAGCGCGTTAGCGCGTCCATGATGGTTTGGTTGAAGCCGTGACCCATGTGCAGCGTGCCCGTGACGTTGGGCGGCGGTAGCAGGATGCAGAAATTATTCGACTTGGTGGGATCGTCACCCGCCTTGAAATAGCCGCGCGATTCCCAGAGGGGGTACCAGCGCTGCTCAATATCGGCTGGTTCGTAAGATTTGGCGAGTTCCACGGATAGCGGGCGCAAAAGAAAAGAGGCGAATTATACCGGAGGACAATCTCTCATCCGGTCGCGCAACCGTGTAATTAAAACCGCTGCGTTAGCGTTGTGGCTTGGCGCGTGCGGCAGCGGCGTGAACGAGATCGGCGATGAGTAGCGGCAGACTGTCGCGCAGGGCGGCGCCGACTTCTACGGCGATCTGTTCGGCGACGCCGTCGAGTTGACGGGCGACCAGGCGCGGCAGGGTGGCGGCGAGCCAGCGTTCCAGGGCATGCGCAATATCGGGCGGCAGGGGAGCCAGCAGTTCTCGCATGCGTTCGGTCAGGGCTTCAGCGCCGGGGCCGCCGGACAGGACTGCATCCAGCGCGGGTGCGAGGAAGGCGGGCGTATTTACCACATTCACGACGTCGGTGAGTATCGGCAGATCTTCATCCGACGGCGGGGGCGTGGCTTGCGCACCGGCTGCAATGAACGCCCGGTGGCGCTTCATCAGCGCGTCCGCTTTGCCGACGAGGTCGCTATCGCTCATTTGCTCATTTTTCGCTGTGACTGAAATCGTGGGCTTGCAAGGCGTAGCCACGGTCTCGGTAAAACTTAAAGCGTGCGCGCGCCGGTGTGCGGTCGGCGTTGTCGTTGCCGACTATCTCGATGAGTTGCTCAAAGCGCGAAAAGCTCGGCGGCAATTCGCCATCGAGATTGATCAAGACTTCATAATGCGGCGTTTGCTCCAATTGCGTGCCGATGACGATGGGTGTTTCCGTTGCAAGCGGCGAACCCAGGCGGCAGTGCGGCACGAAACCTAGGGCAGGCTGGCTCCACAGTAGTGTGTCGAGGCGCGCAAGTAGCGCGTCGTCCGGCGCATACACCATTACACGCCGGCCGCCCAGATAAAGCTCATTAAGCAGGCGGCAGGCCGCGGCGACTTTGTCGGCGGCGCCATGGTAAAAATCGATGCGGGTCAAAGCGTGCCTGCGCGCTTCATCAGGAAGTGGGTGATCAGGGGCACGGGTCGGCCGGTGGCGCCTTTCTCCTTGCCGGATTTCCAGGCAGTGCCGGCGATATCCAGATGCGCCCAGCGGTATTTCTTGGTGTAGCGCGAGAGGAAGCAGGCAGCGGTGATAGTGCCGCCGGCGCGGCCGCCTATGTTGGCCATGTCGGCAAAATTGCTCTTCAGTTGGTCTTGATAGTCATCCCACAAAGGGAGCTGCCAGGCGCGGTCGGCGGCGGTCTGGCCGGCATCGAGAAGTTCTTGCGCTAGTGCGTCGTCATTGCCGAGCAGGCCAGTGGCGACATTTCCCAGTGCGATGACACAGGCGCCGGTGAGCGTGGCGATATCGACGACGCAGGCCGGCTCGAAGCGCTCGGCGTAGGTGAGGGCGTCGCACAAAATAAGGCGGCCTTCGGCGTCGGTATTGAGGATCTCGATCGTCTGGCCAGACATGGAAGTCACCACGTCGCCCGGGCGTGTCGCTGCACCACCCGGCATGTTCTCGGTGGTGGGAATGAGGCCGACCACGTTCAGCGGCAGCTTCATTTCCGCGATGGCTTTGAAGGTGCCGAGCACGCTGGCGGCACCGCACATGTCGAACTTCATTTCGTCCATTTCCCCCCCGGGCTTGAGGGAGATGCCGCCGGTGTCGAAGGTGACGCCCTTGCCGACCAGCACGATGGGCTTTTCTTTCGCTTTGCCATGAAGGTGTTGGAGCACGATGAAGCGCGGCGGCTGGTGCGAACCCTGGGCCACCGACAGCAGCGAGCCCATGCCGAGCTTTTGCATGCGGGCGCGATCCAGCACTTCACACTTCATTTTGTAAGTCTTGGCGAGCTTCTGCGCTTGTTCGGCGAGATAGGTCGGCGTGCAGATATTGGCGGGCAGATTACCCAGCTCACGCGTGAGGTTCATGCCGTGGGCGATGGCGAGCCCTTGTGCGAGTCCCTGGGCGGCGAGCTTGGCTTCCTTGCCGGCGGGGGCAAGGAAGGCGATTTCGGTCAACGCAGGCTTGGCGTCTTCTTTCTTGGATTTGAGTCGATCGAAACGGTACAGCGCATCTTCGGCTATCAGCGCCGACTGGCGCACGCGCCAGGCGATGTCGCGCCCTTCGGTAGGGAGTTCGGTGAGAGCAATCAGCGCGTCCTTAGTGCCGGTGCCTTGGAGCGCGCGTATCGCCGTGGATATCGCATCACGGAATGCCTTCGCGTTTTTTTCGCTGAGAGCGTCTTGTTTGCCGAGGCCTATCAAGAGCAGGCGTTCGGCTGCTAAGCCCGGGACGCCATGCAACAAGAGGCTGGCGCCGCACTTGCCTTCCATGTCGCCGCGCTTGAGGATGGCCGACAAGTGGCCTTTGGATGCCTTGTCGAGTAATTGCGCTGCAGCGGATAGCTTTCGTGATTCAAATACGCCGACTACGATACAACCGGATGGGGCGGTGTGGGCTTTCTCCGGGGCCAGACTTTTTATGCTAAATTCCACGTGCCGCTCCTTGATGTTTGCTGCGGGATTTTCAGGCTCCGATTATCCCCCCAATTATCCCTGCTCCCCTCCTATAAAGTCAAAATGGCGCGGGCTCTCATATTCGAACGCGCTGTTTTGCGCGAATTCGCTAGCACGGCGGGTGCAGTTTTCGTCGCGCTGTTCGCGATCTTGTTAACGACCCAGCTCATACGCTTGCTAGGCGATGCTGCTGTCGGCAAACTCGCATCCGAAGCGGTGATAGCGCTTCTGGGCTTCAACGCGCTTAATTACCTGCCGGTACTGCTCTCACTGACGCTGTTCATCGCCATATTAATGACGCTGTCGCGCAGCTATCGCGATTCCGAAATGATCGTCTGGTTCGCGTCCGGCTTGCCGCTTACGGCCTGGGTGCGGCCGGTAATGAAGTTCGCGGCGCCGCTACTCCTCACCATCGCCGTACTTTCCTTGTTTCTTTCGCCTTGGGCCCTCTCGAAGAGCGCCGAGTATCGCCAACGCATGGATAGTCGTGATGACGTGGCGCGCGTTTCTCCCGGTTCATTCAAGGAATCGGCTAACGGCGACCGGGTATTTTTCGTCGAAGCCGTCGCCGGCGATGAGCGGCGCGTAAAAAATGTCTTTGTCAGCTCGCGCCAGAATGGTCGGCTGGGCGTGATGATGTCCAGCAACGGCTATACCGAAATGGCGGAGAACGGCGACCGTTTCGTGGTGCTGCTAAATGGCCGCCGCTACGAGGGCGTGCCAGGCACGCCGGAATATCGCGTCATGGAATTCGAACGTTACGCGGTGCGCATCGAAACGAACGAGTCACGCGGCGTCGAGCTCACTCCCAAGAATTCGCCGCTGTGGGAGCTCGCCATCAACCCCACCAACCAGAGTCTCGGTGAAATCCTTTGGCGTGTTGGCATTCCGTTGGCGGCGCTGAATCTCGCGCTGCTGGCGATACCGCTTTCCTTTGTCAATCCACGCGCTGGGCGCACCAACAATCTGGTGCTGGCCCTGCTCACCTACATGATTTACAGCAACCTGATTTCGGTATGCCAGGCCTGGGTCGCACAGGGTCGCTTGCGCTTCGACATCGGCTGGTGGCTGGTGCACGTGGTTATGTTTGCCCTCCTGATCTTGCTGTTCTACCGGCGTCTGGCAGTGTTTTCGTGGATGAGGTGGCGCAGTTGAAAGTCTATGAACGCTACTTGGGCAAGGAGATTTACGCGGCCGTCACCCTGGTGTTGATCGCCTTCTTGTTGCTGTTTGCTTTCTTCGACTTAATCCACGAGTTGGAGAGTGTTGGGCAAGGCGGTTACGAATTGCACCACGCCTTGCTCTACGTGCTACTAACCTTGCCCGGTCGCGTTTATGAACTGGCACCCATCGCCGTATTGATCGGCACGCTCTACGCGCTGACGCTGCTGGCACGCCATTCGGAAATCACCGTGTTGCGTGCATCAGGCTTGTCGACCGCCAAGATATTGCGCGGCTTGATGAAGCTCGGCCTGGCTTTTGTGCTGCTGACTTTCGTCTTCGGCGAATTTGTTGCGCCGCCGGCCGAGCATTTCGCGCAACAACTGCGTCTCAAGGCCATGTCGTCTGTGGTCGGACAGGAGTTCCGCTCAGGCTTGTGGGTCAAGGACGAAACCAGTTTCATCAATGTACGCGTGGTGTTGCCGGATACCCGGCTGCAAGGCGTGCGTATTTTCGAATTCGACCAGGACCATACGCTGCGCATGATTTCGGAAGCGACCGAAGGGGAGTTCATGGCGCCTGACACCTGGCGACTGAAGGATGTGGTGCAGACCGTGTTCGAAAAAGACCGTACTCGCGTCGATCACTTGGCCGAGTCGGACTGGCACTCCGCACTGAACCCGGACATCTTGAGTGTGCTGATGGTGGTGCCCGAGCGCATGTCTGTGGTGAATCTCTACCACTACATTGCGCACCTCAAGGAAAACCAGTTGAAGACACAGCGCTACGAAATCGCGCTGTGGAAGAAACTGATTTATCCGCTGGCGGCGCTGGTGATGATGGCGCTGGCCTTGCCCTTCGCCTATTTGCAAGACCGCATGGGCGCGGTGAGCGTGAAGGTTTTCGCCGGCATCATGCTAGGCATTACCTTTCACATGCTGAACGGACTGTTCTCCAACCTCGGCATTATCAACAGTTGGCCACCATTTTTCTCGGCTATCACGCCTAGCGCGCTGTTCCTGATGGCGGCCAGTGCGATGCTGTGGTGGGTGGAGCGGCGTTAGTAGTTAGTAGTGGGCGAAAACCAGCCGCGTACCTGCGAGACGGTCATGCAGGAATTGGTGGTCGCGATCGACGAGCGCCCATAGAAAACCCAGGCCGAAAAGCGCAACCGCAGGCCAGGCCAGCATGTACCGCAGCACCGCTTGCCTGAGCGAGATAGTCTCGCCGCTACGCGCGGAGACGACTTTGATCTTCCAGGTTTTCATCGCCAGAGTCTGCCCGCTATGTCGCCAGAACCAGACGAAGTAGAGCAGCAGCACGAGGAACAGGTGCAACCACTTTAGGGCACCGGGGGCTTCGATATTCCAGCCGGTACCCAGCACGACGTGCGGCAACACGAAGGCCACGCCCAGTACGCCGATTTGCAGTAGCGCTTCGTAGAGCAAGACGGCGAGGCGTCGGCCGATGCTCGGAATTTTTTCGTCAGGAGACGTGGCTGGGGCGGCCGAGAGGGCGGCGCCCGTATCCGACATTATTTTGCCGGCGCGACGCCGGGTGCGACAGCCGGTGGGACGGTTGCTGAATTGGCTGGTGTGTTGGTAGCTGTGCCTGTTGCAGCGCTGGCAGGTGCGGTCGGGGCAGCGGTGGAGGGTGCAGCCGCGCCGGGCGCCGGCACGGCTGGCTTCAGAATGGCCGCCGGCATGGCAGGCTGGTGGAGGGCTTTGCCCGCAGCGGACTTGGGTGTGGGACGTTGAGCGGCCTTCTCGGCGAGGCGTTTTTTCTCGTCGTCAGGCAGCTCCTTGTATTGCTCCCATTTTTGTTTGATGACCTGGCGCTGCTCAGGTGGTGCTTTTTGCAAACTCTTGTAGCGCTCGCGAACCTTCCTGCGCTCGTCAGAGGTCAGGTTCACCCAATACTTCATGTTGTGCTCGATGCGCGTCTGTTCTTCGCGCTGCATGGTCGGATAGCGTGCGGCGATGCCCAGCCATTTTTTGCGGCGATAGCCTTCAAGCTGGTCCCATTCCGGGGCGAGCGGCGCGAGGATTTGTTTCTGTTGAGGATTGAGTTCCGCCCAAGCCGGCTGCTGAATCTCGGGAACAGCGGCTTGGACGGGGTTGTGGAGCGCGAGGCAGGCTACTATTGCTGCGGCGATGAGGGCTGCTCGAGCCATACGTGGAAGCCCCGGTCAAGATACGCGTTGATGGGCAACTCGTCGGACAAGAGCGCGCTGTCGATCTCTTCGTTTTCCGCCGCCTGTTGGTAGTTGTTCCAGTAAGTCACCCCGATAACCGCCAGGGCCAAGCCGAGCAGAGCCACTAGGGTGCGCGCTTGGGGTAGCAAGACATTGGTCGCCATGTGGCCGATACCGGCTAGGCTCAACTGCGCGGGCGCAAGCTTTTGGCGAGCCAAAGCGACCTGACGGGCATTCTTGAGCTTGTCGGCCGTTGGGCGGTCAATATCGTGCGCCCCCTGGTTGAGGAGGTGCCGGACCTTGTTGGCGAATTCACGTTCTTTCATAGCGCTACGCCTTTGGCTTTCAATGCGCTCGCCAACGTATGCGTGGCGCGCGAACAATGAGTCTTTACACTGCCTTCCGAACAGCCCATGGCGACGGCTGTTTCGGCGATATCCATCTCTTCCCAATAACGCATGAGAAAAGCCTCGCGTTGACGCGGTGGTAGCCTTTTTATTTCTTCTTCAATGATTGCAAGGAGTTGCGATTGCTCAAGCAGTGTGTGTGGGGTTTGCGGACTTTTTGACCCCTCTTCACCTTCTAAAGTTTCTAGGGGATCACTGTCCTCATCACCGGCGGGTGTGAAAGCAGATAGTAGCGTGGTCCACGTCGAACGGACTTTCTGCCGACGATAGTAGTCGCGTATGGTGTTCTGCAGGATGCGCTGAAACAACATGGGCAACTCGTTGCTGGGTTTGTCGCCGTATTTTTCGGCGAGCTTCAGCATGGAATCCTGCACGATGTCCAGCGCCGCATCTTCGTCCCGAACCGCGAACAAGGCTTGCTTGTAGGCGCGTCGCTCGGCGCCGGCGAGGAAATCGGAAAGTTCAGAGCGAGTGGCCAGGGCGATATCCTGAAAGTTCGCGCGGGTGTGCGTGGGGGTGTGCGTGGGTCGGCATGATATGTGACATTGCGGTGAAATGCCTTGACCAATTCGGGGTGAGTCAGTAAGGTTTAAGGTTACAGGTTTTTTGGCAGTTTTTTCGAGTCTTAGTGCGGAATTGGTCTTGGTGCAAAGGGTCTTGGTGCAAATATGGAGTTAACCGGTGCTGAAATTGTAATCAGGTGCTTGCAGGAAGAAAAGGTCGATCACGTTTTCGGCTATCCGGGCGGCTCGGTGCTATTTATCTATGACGAGCTGTTTAAGCAGGACAAGGTAAAGCATATCCTGGTGCGTCACGAACAGGCGGCCGTTCATGCTGCGGACGCATACTCGCGTTCTTCACAAAAGATTGGGGTCGCGCTGGTGACCTCCGGCCCGGGCGTAACCAACGCGGTGACGGGGATTGCCACTGCCTACATGGATTCCATTCCGCTGGTCGTCCTAACTGGCCAAGTGCCTACCCACTATATCGGTCAGGACGCGTTTCAGGAATGCGATACGGTGGGTATCACGCGTCCTTGCGTGAAGCATAACTTTCTCGTCAAGGACGTAAGAGACCTGGCCGAAACCATCAAAAAGGCTTTTTACCTGGCCAAAACAGGGCGGCCGGGTCCGGTCCTGGTGGACATTCCCAAGGACATCACTCAGCACACGTGCGAGTTCGTCTACCCTAAATCGGTGACAATGCGTTCTTACAACCCAGTGATGAAGGGCCACGCAGGCCAGATCAAGAAGGCCTTGCAGCTGTTGCACGAAGCCAAGCGCCCAATGATTTACACGGGCGGTGGCGTGATCCTTTCGGATGCAGCCGACAAGCTGACCAAGCTCGTCAAGACGCTCGGCTTTCCGATCACCAACACGCTAATGGGTCTGGGCGGTTATCCCGCCACTGATCCGCAGTTCGTCGGCATGCTGGGTATGCATGGCACCTACGAAGCCAACATGGCCATGCAGAACTGCGATGTGTTGCTTGCCATCGGCGCGCGCTTCGATGATCGTGTTATCGGCAATCCCACGCATTTCGGCGAGGTGGCACGCAAGATTATCCACATCGACATTGATCCTTCCTCGATTTCCAAGCGCGTCAAGGTGGATGTGCCTATCGTCGGCAATGTGGCTGATGTGCTGGATGAATTGCAGAGCCAGTTGAAAGCATCCGAGAGCAAACCCGATGCCAAGGCGCTGGCGGCGTGGTGGAAGCAAGTCGAAGAATGGCGTGGCAAGAACTCGCTCAAGTACAAGCAGGGCAAAGACGTCATCATGCCGCAGTACGTGGTAGAGAAGCTCTATGAGGTCACGGGTGGCGACGCATTCGTCACGTCGGACGTGGGCCAACACCAGATGTGGGCGGCGCAGTATTACAAATTCGACATGCCGCGTCGCTGGATCAATTCCGGTGGCCTCGGCACCATGGGCTTTGGCCTGCCGGCCGCGATGGGCGTGCGCTTTGCCAACCCGAAAGCGACCGTCGCATGCGTCACGGGCGAAGCCTCGATCCAGATGTGCATTCAGGAGTTGTCGACCTGCAAACAGTTCCATCTGCCCATTAAGATCGTCAACCTCAACAACCGCTACCTGGGCATGGTGCGTCAGTGGCAAGAGAAGTTCCACGGCAACCGCTACGCCGAATCTTATGTCGATGCCTTGCCCGATTTCGTCAAGCTGGCCGAAGCCTACGGCCATGTCGGCCTGAAAATCGAGAAGCCGGCCGATGTCGAGCCGGCGCTGCGTGAAGCTTTCGTCAAGCACAAAAACGAACTCGTTTTCCTGGATTTCATTACCGATCAGACGGCCAACGTGTATCCCATGATTCCCGGGGGCCACGGTTTGTCCCAGATGATATTGGCCGAAGATCTATAAGAGCAATACTCATGCGACATATCATCTCTATCCTGTTGGAAAACGAAGCTGGTGCGCTCTCCCGCGTTTCCGGTCTATTTTCGGCGCGCGCCTTCAACATCGAATCGCTCACCGTGGCACCGACGGAAGACCCGTCTTTGTCGCGCATGACCGTCGTCAGCATCGGCTCCGATGACGTCATTGAGCAGATCACCAAGCAACTCAACAAGCTTATCGAAGTCGTCAAGGTTGTGGATCTCTCCGAGGCGGCACATCTCGAGCGCGAGTTGATGCTGGTGAAAGTGCGGGCGACGGGCAAGGAACGTGAGGAAATGAAGCGCATGTCGGAGATATTCCGCGGCCGCATCATTGACGTCACCGAATCGACCTACGTCATCGAACTGACCGGAAATACCAGCAAGCTCGACGCCTTCATCGAAGCCATCGATCGCTCGCTCATACTTGAAACCGTGCGCACCGGCGTGTGCGGCATCGGTCGCGGCGACAGAATACTGAAAGTTTAGTGAGGGGTGAGGAATGGAAAGCGCAGGGCATTGCCCGCGCTCTTCAACTCCTTACTCCTTACGCCTCAATCCACACCAATAAAGGAAATCAAATGAAAGTTTATTACGACAAGGACGCCGATCTTTCGCTCATCAAAGGCAAGAAGGTCACCATCGTTGGCTATGGTTCGCAAGGCCATGCCCATTCGCTCAATCTGCACGACTCTGGCGTCAAGGTAACGGTGGGTCTGCGCAAAGGCGGTGCCTCATGGGACAAGGCCAAGAAAGCCGGTCTGACGGTGAAGGATGTGGGTGATGCAGTCAAGGGTGCCGATCTCGTTATGGTCTTGCTGCCGGACGAGACTATCGCCCAGGTCTATGCCGCAGAAATCGAGCCGAATATCAAGAAGGGCGCTACGCTGGCGTTCGCCCACGGCTTCAACATCCATTACGGCCAGGTCAAGCCCCGCGCCGATCTCGACGTCATCATGATTGCCCCGAAAGGCCCCGGGCACTTGGTGCGCTCGACGTATGTACAAGGCGGCGGCGTGCCTTCGCTAATCGCTGTGCATCAGAACGTGTCGAAGAAGGCGCGAGATGTTGCTTTGTCTTACGCGGCGGCCAATGGTGGCACGCGCGGCGGCGTGATCGAGACTTCCTTCCGCGAAGAAACGGAAACGGATCTCTTTGGCGAACAAGTGGTCTTGTGTGGCGGCACGGTGGAACTCATCAAGGCCGGCTTTGAAACCTTGGTAGAAGCCGGCTATGCGCCAGAGATGGCCTACTTCGAGTGTCTGCACGAGCTGAAGCTAATCGTGGACCTCATCTACGAAGGCGGCCTCGCCAACATGCATTACTCAATTTCCAACAACGCCGAGTATGGCGACATCACGCGTGGCCCGCGCATCGTCACCGACGAAACCAAGCTCGAGATGAAGAAAATCCTCAAGGAAATTCAGACCGGCCAGTACGCCACGGAGTTCATACTTGAGAACAGGGCTGGCGCACCCACGCTGTTGGCTCAACGTCGCAATCTCGCTGCGCATCCGATCGAACAGGTGGGCGCGAAGCTGCGCGACATGATGCCTTGGATCAAGAAGAACAAGCTGGTCGATCAGGCGAAGAACTAACTTAACAATGGCCACGACGACTAAGAGCGAAAAGCATGGTCGCCCCTAGGCATTGGCGCCGGACGGTACAGCTATCTTGAATTCCTACCCCCATCCCATCATCGCCCGCGAGGGTTGGCCGTTTCTGGGCATCGCTCTTGCGGTGAGCTTGTTGGTGACCTATGCCTGCGGCTGGCTGTGGTCCGTGCCAGTTTGGATTATCGCGCTGTTCGTCCTGCAATTCTTTCGCGATCCACCGCGTATCGTGCCGGCGGGTGAGAAGAATGTTTTATCGCCGGCGGACGGACGCATCGTGGTGGTAGAAAAGGTGCAAGACCCTTACCTCAATCGCGAAGCGTTGAAGATCAGCGTCTTCATGAATGTCTTCAACGTGCACTCCAACCGCAGTCCCTTGGATGCGAGTGTGAAGCAGCGCTGGTACAACCCCGGCAGCTTTCTGAACGCAGCGCTGGATAAGGCTTCGCTGGAGAACGAGCGTAATGCTTTGTGGCTGAAAACGGCTGACGGACAGGACGTGACCTGCGTGCAGGTGGCCGGCCTGATCGCGCGGCGCATACTCTGTTATGTCGACGCCGGCACCCAGCTTACGCGAGGCCAGCGCTATGGTTTCATCCGCTTTGGTTCGCGCGTGGATGTCTATCTGCCGCCCGATTCGCGCGCCAAAGTCACCATCGGCGACAAGGTTTACGCCACATCTACCGTGCTGGCTGAGCTGCCGTAGCCGATACCATGATGGACTACAATGCGGTAGTCCCATCTACCTGATGCCCCATGCCGGCAATCCGCCCCCGTAAAGCTTTAGTCAATCCCGAACTGCGTCGGCGCGGGATTTATATTCTGCCCAACCTGTTGACCACGGGTGCCTTGTTCGCTGGTTTCTATGCCATCGTGCAGGCCATGAACGGCCGTTTTGAGCATTCGGCGGTGGCGATCTTCATTGCCATGGTGTTGGACGGGCTTGATGGTCGTGTGGCGCGTATGACGCGTACACAAAGCGCTTTCGGCGCTGAGTACGATTCGCTATCCGACATGGTCTCCTTCGGCGCGGCGCCTTCGCTGGTGGTGTACGAATGGGCTTTGAAAGACATGGGCCGACTAGGCTGGATCGCCGCCTTCATCTACTGCGCGGGGGCGGCTTTGCGTCTCGCACGTTTCAACACCATGCTGGAAGTACAGGACAAGCGCTACTTTCAAGGTCTCCCCAGCCCCGCCGCGGCGGCCCTGGTGGCAGGCCTAGTGTGGGTGATGATAGACAACAATTACAGTGGCCTCGACGTGCGTTGGTACGCTTGCGTGCTGACTATCTTCGCCGGTGTCACTATGGTGAGCAATATTAATTATTACAGCTTCAAAGACATCAATTTGCGCCGCAGCGTACCCTTCATCGCTGTCCTAGCGATGGTGCTGTTCTATCTCGTGGTGTCCAGCTATCCCCAAGGCGTGCTGTTCGTGCTGTTTCTGTTCTATGCCATCTCGGGCTACGCCTTGGCTATCTGGAATTGGTTCAAAAAGCGCCGGCAGTCGCCGGTCTGAGTTGTATTTGAGTATCACTTGGGCTTCACTTGAGCTTCACATGAGTCGCTCTTGCGCGTCTTCCGAAACTTGGCTATATTTCGAACCATGAAGCCGCACACGCAATTGCTGACGCATATCCTCTCGCTGTCTCCCCGCCTGACCGGCTTGCTGCTGGCACGGCCGCTGCTGCGCTCGCGCGCACACTAAAACCCCCCATTTGTGTTGTTGAACCGGCCCGCGGCCTAGCCGCCGGCCGACGATAAACCGTTGTTAGTGCGGAGCAGAACATGACTGACCATTTGAGAATTTTTGACACGACCTTGCGCGACGGCGAGCAAAGCCCCGGCGCTTCCATGACCCGCGAAGAGAAGGTGCGCATCGCCCGCCAGCTCGAACGCATGCGGGTAGACGTCATCGAGGCTGGCTTCCCGGCGGCCTCCAACGGCGATTTCGAGGCGGTGCGCGCCGTCGCCGAAGCGATCAAGGACTGCGCCGTGGCGGGCTTGTGCCGCGCCTTCGACAAGGACATCGCACGGGCGCTGGAGGCGATCAAGCCGGCCAAGTCGGGCCGCATCCACACCTTCATCGCCACCAGCCCCATCCACATGGAGAAAAAGCTGCGCATGGCGCCGGATGATGTCCTCGTCGCGGCGGTAAACGCCGTGCGCTTCGCGCGTAATGGCATAGACGATGTCGAGTTTTCCTGTGAAGACGCGGGGCGCTCAGACCTGGATTTTCTCTGCCGCATCATCGAGTCCGTGATCAAAGAAGGCGCCAGCGTCATCAACATTCCGGATACTGTGGGCTACAACGTGCCCGATCAGTTTGCCGAGCGCATCCGCCTATTGCGCGAGCGCATCCCGAATTCCGACAAGGTGATGTGGTCGGTGCATTGTCACAACGATCTCGGGCTTGCCGTCGCCAACTCACTGGCCGCCGTCATGGCCGGTGCGCGCCAGGTGGAATGCACCATCAATGGTCTCGGTGAACGCGCCGGCAATGCCGCGCTCGAAGAAATCGTCATGGCGGTGCGCACGCGTCAGGACGTTTTCGGCTGCGATACACGCATCGACACCACGCAGATTGTCGCCGCCTCCAAGATGGTGTCTGGTATTACTGGCTTCCCGGTGCAGCCCAACAAAGCCATCGTCGGGGCCAACGCTTTCGCACATGAGTCCGGCATCCACCAGGACGGCGTGCTGAAGCATCGCGAGACCTACGAAATCATGCGCGCCGAAGATGTGGGCTGGAACGCCAACAAGCTGGTTCTCGGCAAGCACTCAGGCCGCACCGCTTTCAAGGCACGCCTCAAGGAGCTAGGTATCGAAGTGGAATCAGAGCAGGTGCTGAACGCGGGCTTTGCTCGCTTCAAGGAATTGGCGGACAAGAAGCACGATATCTTCGACGAAGACTTGCACGCGGTGATGAGCGACGAAGCTGTCACGCCCGAGAATGAGCACTACAGGCTCGTTGCGCTGCGTGTTTGTTCCGAAACCGGCGAGACGCCGCATGCCCGCTTGACCTTGTCAGTAGGCGGCGTCGAGCAGCCGGCGGAAGCAGAGGGTAGCGGCCCGGTAGATGCCTCCTTCGGTGCCATAGAAAACATTGTCAAGAGCCAGGCTGAGCTGCTGCTCTTTTCGGTGAATAGCATCACTGGCGGCACGGATGCGCAAGGTGAAGTGACGGTGCGTCTTTCCAAGGCAGGCCGCATCGTGAACGGCCAAGGCGCGGATACCGATATTGTGGTGGCGTCAGCTAAAGCCTATATCAACGCGCTGAACAAGCTGCATTCCAAGCTGGAGCGGGTGAACCCGCAGGTCTGAGTTTTCACCAGGGGCGGCACTGACGTAAATCGTCTTATGTCGCTCCTGCCCGTGGCTGTGCCTGTGCCTGGATGGGGCGCGTGGAGCGCACGTAAAAAACTGCCGCCGCAAAGAAGCTGATCGCTAGCGCGGATTCCGCCAAGGCGATCCATCGGCTTGCTCCTTGATCCGACCATGCTCGTACCACGCCTTCGCTTAAGTAGGCCAGCACCAACATGGAGGCCCACTGATGCGTGTAACGCCGCCCGCGCAGCACGCCCGGCAAGGCTGCGAGCAACGGCAGCGCCTTCAACACTAACAGAGAGCCGCCCGGTCGTAGTGGCGCCCACCACCACTCCCAAATCACGCAAAGCAATATAAGTGCGCCGAGCGAGAGGACGGAAAGGCGATGCAGGAGAGGGCTATGGCGATTCATTTGAGTTCGATCCGGTAGAATCGCGCCATTCTATCGGAGCGGAGTCGTGCGATGCAGTGGGTAGGCCCGTTGCCCGATTTTATTGCGCGCTTCAAAAAGCGATTTAGCGAAGAGCGTTGCACTCAAACAGCGGCGGGTCTGGCGTTTACCACACTGCTCGGGCTGGTGCCTTTACTGACTGTGGCGCTGGTACTCATTTCCAGGGTTGAAGTGTTCTCCGACCTGAGCTTGGCGCTGCGTAATTTTCTGCTTGCGAACCTGTTGCCGGAGCGAGTGGGTAAGGTCATCGCTGTCTATGCCTTGCAGTTTTCGTACAAGGCAGAAAAGCTAACGGCCATCGGCATGAGCATAGTCTTGGTCACGGCCATCTTGCTGATGCACAGTATCGAACGCGCTTTCAATCGCATCTGGCGCGTTAAGCGACCCAGGCTCCTGTGGCGGCGCGTGGCAAATTACCTGGGGGCCCTGGTGTTGGGTCCTATTGCGCTGGGCGCCAGTATCGCTGCGACGACTTATCTTGTCACCGCTTCGCTGGGGTGGGTGGCCGAGCCGCGCTGGGTGACCGAACTGGTGCTGCGCTTGTTGCCACTGGCGCTCACGGCGGCGTTGTTTGGATTTCTGTACTATGCCGTCCCCAATCGCCCCGTCGTGCCCTGGCATGCCGCCACGGGTGGCATTATCGCGGCGCTGGGTTTTGCGCTAACACAACGCGTGTTCGGCTTTTATCTCGCCAAGGCCGCCACCTACACGTTCATCTACGG
Source organism: Gammaproteobacteria bacterium (assembly GCA_038322845.1). Taxonomy (GTDB): domain Bacteria; phylum Pseudomonadota; class Gammaproteobacteria; order Burkholderiales; family Rhodocyclaceae; genus Desulfobacillus. Next base: position 33,469 of record JBBQGH010000019.1, on the reverse strand, counting down.
TGCCTTCGCCTCGGCGCCGATCTTTCTGATCTGGCTATACCTGTCGTGGCTGGTGGTGCTGGCCGGTGCGCTGACGGCGGCGGTGCTAGACGAGATCGATCGGTAGAGCCAGCTTAGAGCGGATAGGGGTCCGGCTCGAACTGGAAGAGCTCAAGCGAGCCAGTTTGCATATCCAGACTGAGCAGGCGACCTTGCGTGACCTGTGTGGTGTCGTCGCCGGAAACGATGAAGAAGCGCTTGGCGCTATAGCTGCCGCTCGGTGCCAATAGCGCGGCATGTTCGCGCAGCGCAGGGATGGGTGGCAGGAGCAGGCCTGCCGTCGGCAACTGACTTGGATCGCCGTTACGGAAGACCAAGCGCACCGACAGTGCCGCCGGCGCGAGTATTTCCAAGCCTAGCTCCACGTGTTCTGGATTGTCGCTTTTCATCCAGCGCACCACACAGATGCTCCACGGTTGATGGGCGCCGGTACGTAGCGCGACGGCGCTTCCAGGCGCCAGACCATCAATTTCGCCCGCCACGTGCATGACGCCGTAGCCCGTCGGGCTTTCATTGACGATCATCCATTCGGTGGTTTGTGTCTCGTAGGGCTGGGCGCCTTTCAGCGCCGCGGGCGCCTCGCCCTGGTCGAGCATTTTCCACAACTCGGTCAGGCCGATGCATATCTGCACGCGATCATTGTTGTGTCGCCGTGATAGCTTGCGCTGCGGCGGCTCTGTCCAGTGCGCCTCCATGCGTTTGAGCGCACAGCGCCCGGAATGGCCGTCAGCGTGCTGGGGGAGCCTGAGATTACCCGCCGGCATGCCGGTATTGAGCGCAGAGAGTTGCTCACCGATGAGGCGTGCGAGACGGCGAAAGCTGCAATACAAAATTTCACCATGTACGGGCGGAATATGGCGGCCTTGTGGGGTAGGGCCATTGTCACGTGTCAGGTCTATCCAATACCAACCTGTGCCTTCGACAGGTGCTTCGCGCAGAATCTCCACGGCTGCCGAGAATTGCGTCAAATAGGCGCAGGTCAGTGCGACTTCTTGCGGCGAAAATCCTTCGGGCTGCGTGGCTGCCAGCGCCAGCATGGCTTTGTAAATTTTTTCGGCATCAATGCTGACACCTGGCACCACGGTGATTTCTGGTTCGTAGTAGTCGCGCGAGGCACGCGCCAAAGTGTGGGCGCGATGCCATAAATCGGGCGGCGTCGCTGCCGATACCATACAACTGATTTCGAACTGTTCGCTCAAGCAGCGTAGGGCGCGCGCCGCGACGACGGAAGGATTGCGCCACTTGTTGCCCGCCAGCCGTCCGCCCGCATCGCGCAACACGCGTTCGTAGCCGCTGGCGACCTGACCGTGGATGGCGATGAGTGCCGTGGCGATAGCGCGCAACTCGCGTTCCAACGGCAGCTTGGCCTCGCTCAAGCGCGGCCGCAACGCCTCAGAATAATCGTGGGCGCGGTCATAGAACAAATCGAGGATGCGGTGATAATGCGGCGCGTCCAACGTTGCCTCGCTGAGTGCCACGCAATGGCGCTGAAAGGGCGCCAGATCAAGCGCCGCATCAGGTGACGCCTCAGTCGCGAGCCAGGCCAGAATCTCGGCGAGGCCCTTCGGCTGGCGTAGAGTAACTTGGTTCGAACGAAGCAAGCGCGCAATGCGCCGTGGTGGCGCAGCTATCATGACAAACGCTATTGTAGAGGAATCTCAGGCGCAGCTAGGGCTGCTCGCGTTGTGTGTGACGTGCTTAGCGCGGATAATTACGCTTTTTTTGAACCCCCAACGCTATGAACGCCGCTTCCCTGCTTTCAGATAAACCTATTCCGCCCCAAGAGCGCCTTATCGTGGCGCTGGATGTCGCCGACGTCGAGGCTGCGCGCGCCTTGGTGGAGCGGCTCGGCGATGCCGTGCATTTCTACAAAATCGGTCTGGAGCTGTGCATGGCGGGCGGCTATTTTGAGTTGCTAGCCTGGCTGGTGGCGCAGAAGAAGAAAGTCTTCGTGGACCTGAAGTTCTTCGACGTGCCAGAAACCGTACGTGCTGCCGTGCGCGCCTTGGCCGGTAGGGGCGCCACCTTCGCCACGGTGCACGGCAATCAAGCCATCATGGAAGCGGCGGGCAAGGACAAGGGCGATCTCAAGATACTTGCCGTTACCGTACTGACGAGTCTGGATCGTGGCGATCTGGACGACCTTGGTTTCCAGTGCGATGTGGAAAAGCTGGTGTTGTCGCGGGCGCGGCGCGCGCTCGAAGCCGGTTGCGACGGCATAGTCTCGTCAGGCTTGGAAGCACCCCTGATACGCCGCGAGCTGGGTCAGCGCTTAATGGTGGTGACGCCCGGCATACGCCCCGTGGACAACAAACCGGCAGACGACCAAAAACGCACCGTCGATGTCGCCCAGGCTTTTAACAACGGCGCGGATTACATCGTCGTGGGTAGACCCATCCGCCAGGCGGCCGATCCGCGCGCGGCAGCCGAGGCGGTGCAAACCACCATACGGGAAGTGTTTGGTGGCTGAGCAAGGGTCGATGACTTTGCCAATTAAGCTTGTTTTTCCGCTGTTTAACGATTAAAATTACGCCCTTTTTGGCGTTGGCAGCTCTTTTTTCGGCTGGCGTCGAGACTTCGTTTTTAGATCCCTACCGAGGACACTCACATGGTCGTCATTAGACTTGCCCGTGGCGGCGCCAAGAAGCGGCCGTTCTACAACATGGTCGTCATGGATTCGCGCAAGCGCCGCGACGGTGCTTGCATCGAGCGCGTGGGCTACTACAACCCCGTTGCCGGTGCCAAAGAACAGGCTTTACGCGTGGATGTCCTGCGCATCGAGCACTGGAAGAGCCAGGGTGCGCAGTTGTCGCCCACGGTTGCACGTCTGGTCAAACAATTCGCCGCGCAGCCGACCGCACTCGCCGCCTGAGTAGCGCCGCTAGCGCACGCATGATCGTATGATTGTATTGGGGCGCATCACCGCCCCATTTGGCGTGCAGGGTTGGTTGAAGGTACATCCCTTCGGGGATGATCCCGAGGCGTGGATCAACATGCCACAGTGGTGGCTGGGTAGTGACCCCGAAATTGCGGTCTGGCAGACCAGCAAGCTCAAGGGCTGCAAGGCGCATGGAGACGGGCTGATAGCGCTTTTCGAAGGCATAGATAGCCGCACCGCAGCGGAAAAAATGCTGGGCTTGTATGTCGCCGCACCGCGCGAAGCCCTACCCAAAGTGGCTGGCGACGAATATTACTGGGCGGATCTGATCGGCTTGGATGTTATAAATCTGGCGGACGAGCCCTTGGGTCAAGTTGAAAAACTGCTATCCACCGGCGCGCATGAAGTGTTGTGCTTGCGCGATGGCGAAACCGAGCGCCTGTTGCCTTTCGTGGCGGCGGTCGTGAAAGACGTTGATCTCCCCAAGCGGTGCATACGGGTTGATTGGGCGCGGGACTGGTAGGCAGGGAATAGAGGCAGGGAATAGCATGGCGGTGAGTTTCGAAGTCATTACGCTATTCCCCGAGATGTTCGCTGCGCTGACCGAGTCAGGCATTACGCGCCGGGCGCACGAACTGGGCTTGTGGCAACTGCAACTGTGTAATCCGCGCGATTTTGCGACGGATAATCACCGCACAGTTGATGACCGGCCTTACGGCGGTGGCCCGGGAATGGTGATGATGGCGCTGCCGCTGGAGCAGGCGATAGACGCAGCCCAGCGACGCCAGCCCAAGGCTAGAGTGATCTACCTCTCGCCGCAGGGTCAGCCGCTGACGCATGAGCGTGTGCTGGCCTTGGCACAAGAACCCGGCGCGATACTACTCTGCGGGCGCTATGAAGGTGTGGACGAGCGCTTGATTGAGCGCTGCGTTGATGAAGAGATTTCGCTGGGCGATTTTGTGATGTCCGGTGGCGAGATCGCGGCGATGGCATTGATCGACGCGGTAGTGCGGCAATTGCCCGGCGCCTTGAACGATGCGAATTCGGCAGCGGAAGAATCCTTCGCCGACGGCTTGCTAGATTGCCCGCATTACACGCGGCCCGAGCTATATGAAGATAGGCCGGTACCGCAGGTTTTGCTATCCGGACACCACGCCGAGATTCGGCGCTGGCGTTTGAAGCAGGCGCTGGGACGTACCTGGTTGCGGCGGCCGGACCTGCTGGTGCGGCGAACGATGAGCCAGGAAGAATTGAAACTGCTTGAAGAATTCAAACGGGAGCAAGCGTAGCGGTAAGTAGTGGTGAGTGGTGAGTAGTGGTAGTGAGTAGTGGTAGTGAGCTGTTGGTGGTGGAGTAGGTATAGCAACATAACAAAGGTAGCGTATCAGGCTGCGGCCTGCTCTGCGCACAAGGCCAAGAGCCAATTGATCAGGAGCGTAAGCATGAATCTCATACAGCAACTCGAACAGGAAGAAATCGCCCGTCTCGGCAAGACCATCCCGGATTTCTCACCCGGTGACACGGTGATCGTCAACGTAAACGTCGTCGAAGGCGAGCGCAAGCGCGTGCAGGCTTACGAAGGCGTGGTGATTGCCAAGCGCAATCGCAGCCTCAACTCCGCGTTCACCGTGCGCAAAATGTCCTCCGGCGAAGGTGTGGAGCGGACTTTCCAGACTTACTCGCCGCTAATCGCCAGCATAGAGGTCAAACGCAAAGGCGACGTGCGTCGCGCCAAGTTGTACTACCTGCGCGAACGTTCCGGTAAGTCGGCGCGTATCCGCGAGAAGCTGGCACTGAAGACCAAGGAATAAAGCTACTAACGCAACAGAGCCACTAATGCAAAAGAGCCCATAAGGCCCATAAAGCCCAACTACGAGGTCGACAAAAAACGGGGCACCGCTCAGCGGTGCCCCGTTTGCTTTGCTGGTTACGCTGTCAGGCGCGCTTCTTATTTAGCTCGATTAGCGCATAGGCCGAATGGTTGTGGATGGACTCGAAATTCTCTGACTCCACCACGTAAGCGTCGATACGTTTTTCGGCATTCAACAGCGCTGCCACGTCGCGCACCATGTCCTCCACAAACTTGGGATTGTCATAAGCGCGTTCAGTCACATACTTCTCGTCCGGCCGCTTGAGCAGGCCGTATAGCTCGCAGGAGGCCTGGCTTTCCACCAGCTGCACCAGCTCTTCAATCCAGACGAGATCGTTGGTGGTGGCGGTTACTGTGACGTGGGAGCGCTGGTTGTGTGCGCCGCGCTCGGAGATTTTTTTGGAGCATGGGCACAGGCTGGTGACGGGCACCACTACCTTCATGCTGAAACAGTGCTCACCGCCCTCGCGGATTTCACCGATGAAGGTGACCTCATAGTCCATCAAGCTGCGCACGCCGGAAACCGGGGCCTGCTTATTGATGAAGTACGGGAAGGTCATTTCCAGATGGCCGGTTTCGGCTTCCAGGCGCGCGACCGTTTCGCGCAGCATGGGTTCGAAGTTCTCGACCGAGATCTCGCCCTGGCGGCTATTGAGTATCTCCACGAAACGCGACATGTGCGTGCCTTTGAAGTTATGCGGCAGGCCCACGTACATGTTGAACATGGCGACGGTGTGCTGCACGCCGCTGTTCTTATCCATCACCCGCACCGGATGGCGTATGGACTTGATGCCAACCTTGTTGATGGCCAATTGGCGGGTGTCGGCACTGCCTTGCACATCGGGGATCGCCGCTGCTACGCTGAGATTCATATCGTTCTCCGTCAAACTGGCACGCAGTTTAACATACCCGACTTATTTACTCAACTATTTGCCGCGAGGCCCGGGACGGGGCGTTGTTGCAAATCCCGGAGATGGTCGAGGTGGGCGGTGATGCGTTGCTGTATGCCGGCAGCGTCCAGGCCCAAGCGCGCTAGCACCAGCGCCGTATCGCCATGATCGATGAACTGGTCAGGCAAGCCGATGCGTAGCAGGTGCACATTCAGTCCCTGTTCTTCCAGAGAACGCGCTACTTCCGCACCGGCACCACCGATCAGGGTATTTTCTTCGAGCGTCACCAGCAGTTGGTGACTTTCAGCTAACTGGCGCACCAATTCATGATCTAGCGGCTTGACGTAGCGCATGTTGGCGACGCTGGCGTCTAGCGCCTCGGCGGCTTCCAGTGCAGGCGCGAGCATGCTGCCGAAGGCCAGCAAAGCCACCTTGGCACCAGAGCGGCGCAACTCGCCCTTGCCCAAGGGCAGGGCGCGCATGGCCTTTTGCGGCACCACGCCGGGCCCGTGGCCGCGCGGATAACGCACGGCGGTGGGGCTGTCTGTCCGGTAAGCCGTGTACAGCATCTGCCGGCATTCGTCCTCGTCGGACGGCGTCATCACCACCATGTTGGGCAGGCAGGTGAGATAGGCAAGATCGAAAGCGCCATTGTGGGTGGAGCCATCGGCGCCGACTAAGCCGCCACGGTCTATCGCCAACATCACCGGCAAGTTCTGTAGGGCGACATCGTGTATCAGTTGGTCATAGGCACGTTGCAGAAAGGTTGAGTAAATTGCCACCACCGGCTTGGCGCCTTCGCAGGCCAGACCTGCGGCGAAGGTCAGCGCATGTTGCTCGGCGATACCCACGTCGTAATAGCGACGCGGAAATTCTTCGGAGAAGCGCAGCATGCCCGAGCCTTCACGCATCGCCGGTGTGATGCCAACCAGTCGTTCATCCTCGGCAGCCATGTCGCACAGCCAGTCACCAAACACCTGCGTATAGGTGAGCTTGCCGCCGCCTTTGCTGACGACAATGCCGTCGTCCGGCTTGAACTTGGAAACGCCGTGATAGAGCACAGGATCGGCCTCAGCGAGCTTGTAGCCTTGGCCTTTGCGCGTGATGACGTGAAGAAACTGCGGGCCTTTCAGCTCGGCGATGTTCTTGAGTGTGGGGATGAGTGAGTCGAGATCATGCCCGTTGATAGGGCCGATGTAGTTGAAGCCGAATTCCTCGAACAGTGTGCCCGGTGTCACCATGCCCTTTACATGCTCCTCGGCGCGCCTAGCGAATTCCAGCAAGGACGGCGAGACACCCAGCACCTTTTCGCCGGCCTTGCGTGCGGCGTTAAAGGTGCGGCTGGAGAAGAGCCGAGCCAGGTACCTATTTAGGCCACCGACCGGCGGCGAGATGGACATGTCGTTGTCGTTGAGTATTACCAGCAGGTTGGCGTCGGCTACGCCGGCGTTGTTGAGTGCCTCGAAAGCCATGCCGGCGGTCATGGCGCCATCACCGATGGTAGCGACGACATGGCGTTGCACACCTTGGTCGCGGGCCGCGATGGCCATACCCAGTGCGGCTGAGATGGATGTCGACGAGTGGCCGGTGCCGAACGTATCGTAGGGGCTTTCGCTGCGGCGAGGAAAGCCGGCAATGCCGTCAAGCATGCGCAGGTGCGCCATATCTTTACGCCGGCCCGTGAGTATCTTGTGCGCGTAAGTCTGGTGGCCGACGTCCCACACCAGCCGATCTTCCGGGGTATTGAAAACGTAATGCAAGGCGATGGTGAGTTCAACCGTGCCCAGGTTGGAGGACAAATGGCCGCCCGTTTTCGACACCGATTCGATGAGAAAGCTACGTAGCTCGTCCACCAGTTGCGGCAGCTGTTTGCGGTCCAGCTTGCGCAGCTGGGACGGATCAGTGATGGTGTCGAGTAGCGGGTAGGAATCCATGAGTCGTTAGTAATGAGGGGCCGCAGCGGCCGTTCAAAATTTTCGGTTGACGATGAAATCGGTCAACTCGCGAAGTCGGCACGCCCGTTCGCCGAAAATCGCCAGCGTGTCGAGCGCATTGCCGCGTAACTCCTCAGCGAGCCGTCGCGCGTCTGAAAGCCCCAGCAGGCTCACATAAGTCGGTTTGCCCTGCGCCGCATCCTTGCCGGCGGTTTTGCCCAAGGTGGCGGTGTTCGCATCGACATCGAGTATGTCATCCACCACTTGAAACAGCAGGCCGGCCAGCTTGGCGTAGTGATCCAATCTTCCGAGGTGGTCGGCCGGCAATGGTGAGCCGCAATGGGCGCCGAGCAGCACTGAGGCGCGGATGAGCGCGCCGGTTTTGTGTATGTGCATGTGCTCTAGTTCTTGCAGTGTGAGCTGCTGGCCGACAGCGGCGAGATCTATCGCTTGGCCGCCCGCCATGCCGCGCGAGCCGGCGGCTTGTGCCAGCATACGGATCATCTCGAGCTGCTGCGCGGCGTCATCGGCAAGCCGGTGCTCGGTGAGTAACACAAAAGCCTGCGACTGCAAGGCGTCGCCCACCAGAAGCGCGATTGCTTCATCGTATTCGACGTGACAAGTGGGCTTGCCGCGACGCAAGACATCGTCGTCCATGCAAGGCAGGTCGTCATGCACCAATGAATAGACATGGATCATCTCAACCGCGCAACTGGCAATATCCAGGCGCGCCTGGTCGGCGCCCGCCAACTCGCCGGCGGCATGGCACAACAAGGGTCGCACACGCTTGCCGCCGCCTAGCGCAGCGTAGCGCATGGCACTGTGCAGGCGGGCGGGGACGATGTCGGCAGCAGGCAGCAAGCGCTCAAGCGCGCGCTCGGTGCGTTGCTGCACAGCAGTCATCCAACTTTGAAAATCCATGGCTAACTAGGGTCAGGCTTCGGCAGTCGGAAAATCGCGCAGCTCTCCGGCTTCGAGCACTTGTATTTTTTGTTCGGCAACGGCCAGAGCGGTCTGGCAAAATTTCAAAAGAACCGCGCCACGCTGGTAGGCGGCGAGCGAATCTTCCAGCGACAGTTTGCCCCCTTCCATGCTTTGCACGATGTTTTCCAGTTCCGCGAGCGCCGCTTCAAAGCTCGCGGGTGCGCTAGTGACGGAATTTTCTGAAACGGGTGTCGTGCTGGCTGGCTTCATTTCGAATGGCACTGTGGGTTGCAATGGGTTGCAATGGGCTGCAATGAGTGGCTGACGCGACGGTAAACCGCAATAATAGCGTATAGGTCCTACCGGGGTCACGTCGCCCTGAGCGTTTTCCGTTCATATCTTGACCGTGCCAACATTGGTCAGCTTGCGGTCATGCTGGCGCCACACATAGTCCGTGATTCGTTAAAAAAACTCAGCACCTAAAATCATGCAGTCACTTTGGATGTTGGTCGCGAGCTTGCTCTTCGCCTCTATGGGCGTTTGCGTCAAGCTCGCCGCAGGCATGTTTTCGCCCGCGGAGTTGGTTTTTTATCGCGGTTTTGTGGCCTTGCTGCTGATGGGCGGCTATGTGTATGGACGGAAGCTGCGGCTCGGCACTCCGCATTGGCGCGCGCATTTGCAACGTGGGCTCGCCGGCTTCATATCGCTGGTGCTCTACTTCTATGCCATCAGCGTGTTGCCGCTCGCAACAGCCGTAACACTCAACTACACATCGCCGTTGTTTCTGGCCGTCATACTGGTGATGTGGGCGGGCGAGCGCGTGCGTTGGTCCTTGTTTGTCGCGCTAGCACTAGGCCTGGCGGGCGTCGTGCTGCTTCTGCGGCCCAGCTTTGTCGCCGCGCAATGGTTGGGCGGATCGGTCGGGCTCGCTTCCGGCGTGGCCGCCTCTCTGGCCTATTACAACGTGCGTCAGCTCGGCCGATTGGGCGAGCCTGAATGGCGCACCGTCTTCTACTTTTCGCTGATATGTGCGGTGGGAGGCTTACCTTGGGCGATGGCCACGCCTAGCCATGCGATTGATGGCTATGGTGGCCTCTTGCTGCTGGGTGTAGGCGTGTTCGGGGCGCTGGCGCAACTGGCTATGACGCGGGCTTACAACCGTGGCAAAACCTTGGTATCGGCAACCTTGGCCTACAGTACGCCCATCTTCGCCAGCTTTTTCGGTGCGCTGATCTGGAATGAAATTCCGCTGTGGACATCCGGGCTGGCGATACTTCTGATCATCGCCAGTGGCGTGCTTGCGTCCAGACAATCGCGCGCGCCGGTTGAGCAAGAATGAGCGCGCGGCTATATAGTGGGCGTAATTCCTAGGAGAGAATAATGATTGCCACCAACCAACAAGACAATCTCGCCACAGTTACGGTCTTCGGCGAATTCACGCTTGCGGACTACAAGGAATTCGAAGAGCTGGTTAATTACAGCGTCAAGTTCATAGGTAGCGTTAGCTTGCTGTTCGATTTGCGGCAGATGGCTGACTTTACCGTCGACGTCGCCTGGGAAGAGATCAAGTTCGCTCGCGCACACGCGCATGATTTCGGGCGCATCGCCGTGCTGACAGACTCGCAGTGGGTGGCTTGGAGCGCGTGGCTGTCGCAAGTGTTTGTCGAAGCCGATTTGCGCGTGTTCAACAACGAAGAAGAGGCGCGCGCTTGGTTGGACCGGGCTGAGGGCGAGTGAGTGGAGTTTCGAGTTTTAAAAAGCCGCCTGACCTCGCAACCAGCATCCCGCGACCCGAAACCCGAAACCCGAAACCTTACGCGCCATGGCGCGTAAGCGCCCACGCCACATGCTCGCGCACCAGGGCTGAAGAATGATCGCGGCGTATTTCCAGCGCCGCGATGAGTTCGACCGACCCGGGCGCGTTGCCTAGCCCCACCGCCAGATTGCGCAGCCAGCGCTCGTAGCCGATGCGATAGATGGCGCTGCCGGCCATGCGTGTGTGGAACTCTTCTTCGCTCCAGGCGAAGAGGTCTACGAGTCGCGCGGCATCCAGGCCGTTGCGTACGGCGAAATCTGGCTCGTCGCTAATTTTTGCGTAGCGGTTCCAGGGGCAAGCGAGTTGACAGTCATCGCAACCATAGACACGGTTACCGATCAGCGGCCTCAGCGCTTCGGGAATGCTGCCCTTGAGTTCGATGGTGAGATAAGAGATGCAGCGCCGCGCGTCAAGCTTGTAGGGTGCGACGATGGCCTGTGTTGGGCATACATCAAGGCATGCATGGCAGGAGCCGCAATGTGCGCTGGTCGGTGCGTCCACCGGTAGCGGCAAGTCTGTGTAGATTTCGCCCAGAAAAAACCACGAGCCGGCTTCGCGGTTGAGCAGCAGTGTGTGTTTGCCGCGCCAGCCTAGGCCGGCCTTTACGGCAAGCTCCACCTCCATCACTGGCGCGGAGTCGGTAAAGACGCGATAGCCGTAGGCGCCGATTTCGGCCTCGATATGATCGGCCAGCTTTTGCAAGCGCGTGCGCAACAGCTTGTGGTAATCGCGACCGAGGGCGTAGCGGGAAATGGCGGCGCGGCTACCGTCCGCGAGCGCGTCCTCCATCGCAGCAGCTGGCGGCAAATAATTCATGCGCGCCGTGATCACTCGTTGCGTGCCGCTCACCAGTTCGGCTGGCCGCGAGCGCTTCGTCCCGTGGCTTGCCATATAATCTAATTCGCCGTGGTACCCGGCCGCGAGCCAGTCGGTCAGCCCGGCTTCGGCGCTCGACAAATCCGTATCCGTAATGCCCACGGCATCAAAGCCCAGCTCGCCGCCCCAGCGCTTAATGCGCGCGGCGAGCGCCTGACTATCGATGGAGTGATGCCCTTGGTTCATGCTGGCGATGATATCCGTACTGAGGTGAAACTCGAACTGCCCGACGAGGCGGCCACCTTGGCTTTAGGCGCGCACCTGGCGGCGGCGCTTGCGCCGGGGCTGGTGATTTATCTCTGTGGCGACCTGGGCAGCGGCAAGACCACCCTAGTGCGCGGCCTCCTGCGCGCCTTGGGTTACAAGGGCAAGGTGAAGAGCCCAACCTATCCTTTGGTTGAACTTTATGTGATTTCTGGATTAAACTTGCATCACTTTGATTTTTATAGATTCAGCCAGCCGGAGGAATATCTCGATGCGGGTCTGGACGAATACTTCGGCGGCGCGGCGGTTAGCCTCGTCGAGTGGCCAGAAAAGGCACAGGGTTATCTCGCTCCTGCCGATTTGTGTGTGGCCTTATCTGTGGCCGCTAACGGTCGCGATATCGAAATCGTCTCGCTCTCCGCAGCGGGATTGCAATGTCTGAAGAAACTGCACCCGTCAACCCCGGCCTGAGCCGGCGCCACTTCCTCAAATACGCTGGTGCGACGCTGACTTTGCTAGTGAGCCGGCCCGGCTTGGCGGCCACCACCAGTATCCTCGCTGTGCGTATCTGGCCGGCTGCCGACTACACCCGCGTCACCCTGGAATATCAGCAGCCACTCACCTACCGCCAGATGGTGCTGAAGAACCCGGAGCGGCTGGTGATCGATCTGGAAGGCGTTGAGTTCAACAGTGTCTTGCAGAATCTGCCAAGCAAGATTTCTGATAGTGACCCGTATATCAAGCTGATCCGCGCCGGTCGACACAAGCCAGGCGTGGTGCGCCTCGTTATCGAGTTGAAGACGGAAATTAAGCCGCAGATTTTTACGCTACAACCCGTCGGCGAATATGGTCATAGGCTGGTGCTGGATATTTATCCGACCGAGCCCGTCGATCCGTTGCTGGCCTTGCTGCAAAAGGGCGAGCAGGTCGATACCAAGCCATTAGAAAAATCAGAAAAGCGCGAGGGCCCGTTACGCGACAAGGCGGCGCCCAAGCAAGACGTGGTACGGCTTGTTACCATCGTGCTCGACCCAGGCCACGGCGGTGAAGATCCGGGCGCCATCGGGCGTGGTGGCAGCTATGAGAAACACGTGACCTTGCAGGTGGCGCAGCGGCTGAAAAGCAAGATAGACGCCGAGCCGAATATGCGCTCCCTGATGACGCGCGATGGCGATTACTTCATTCCGCTGAATCAGCGCGTACAGAAGGCGCGCCGCGTGCAGGCCGACCTGTTCGTGTCTGTGCATGCTGATGCTTTCATCAAGACCACCGCACGCGGCTCGTCAGTCTTTGTGCTGTCGGAGAACGGCGCCAGCAGTTCGGCGGCGAAGTGGTTGGCGCAGCACGAGAATGCAGCCGACCTAATCGGCGGCGTGAATCTCGATGTGAAAGACCCACATCTGGCGCGCACCCTGCTCGATCTTTCCCAGACGGCAACCCTTAACGACAGTCTCAAGCTGGCGCGTGCTGTGCTGGGAGAGCTCGGCGGCATTAACACTTTGCATAAGGGCCAAGTTGAGCAAGCCGGCTTCGCCGTGCTGAAGGCGCCGGATATTCCTTCTATCCTCGTCGAGACCGCATTCATCAGCAATCCTGAAGAGGAAAAGCGTTTGATCGACGAGGACTACCAGGACAAAATGGCGGACGCCATACTCCGCGGCATCAAACGCTATCTGGCGAAGAATCCCCCGCTGGCCAAATCCAAGTTGGCGCGACTGGACTGAGCGCGAGCGGTACACCCGCTTCGTCACCCATTTCGCCACCTGAGGGCGGCTGCCTACTGCTGCTATAATTTGCGCCTTTGCCCGGCGTATTCCCACTCATGCAGGTGTATCGCGGCATTCCTCGGCGCGCGCAGCATTCGGTTGTGCTGACGATAGGCAATTTCGACGGCGTGCATCGCGGCCATCGCGCCTTGCTTGCCAAGCTGACTGGGCAAGCGCGCCAACTGGGCTTGCCCGCCGTAGTGATGACTTTCGAACCGAATCCGCGCGAGTTTTTTGCGCCGCAGTCGGCGCCGGCGCGGCTCACCAGCCTGCGCGAAAAGCTGCAATTGCTGGCCGAATGCGGGGTTGATCAGGTTTATGTTTGCCGCTTCAATGCGCGTTTTGCGGCCTTGTCGGCCGAGGCGTTTATCGAACGCATCGTCAGCGGCTTGGGCGTGCGCCATCTCATCATCGGCGATGACTTCCGCTTCGGCAAAGGCCGCGCTGGCGATTTCGCCATGCTGCAACGGGCCGGCGCCCAGCACGGCTTCGGCGTGGAGGCGATGGAAACGTTAGTGCATGAGGGCGAGCGGGTATCCAGCTCGGCGGTGCGCGAGGCGTTGGAAGAAGGCGATCTCGAACATGCGACGCGTTTACTGGGGCGACCCTACTGCATTTCCGGCCGTGTGATACACGGTGACAAAATAGGCCGCCAGCTCGGGTTTGCGACGGCGAACATACAGCTCAAGCGCTCAAAGGCGCCGTTGAGCGGGATATTCGTCGTCACGGTGGAAGGGGTGGGCGAGCGCAGCTTTGATGGCGTCGCCAGCTTGGGTGTGCGTCCCACGGTGAGCTCGGCGGGGCGCCATACGCTGGAGGTTTATATTTTCGATTTCTCGGGCGATTTGTACCGCGCGCACCTGAGAGTCAATTTTTTGCACAAGCTGCGCGACGAAGTGAAGTTCGACACGCGGCAAGCACTCACGGCGCAAATCGCCCGCGATGTGCAAGACACGAAAAACTATTTCGCCAGCACCGCGCGTGAATAGGCATGAACGTAGCGCTCGTATAGGGTTTGGGTTTGCATGGCTGACTATAAAAAAACGCTGAATCTTCCCGACACGCCCTTTCCTATGAAAGGCGATCTTGCGCGTCGCGAGCCGCTGTGGGTGGCGGATTGGCAACAGCGCAAGCTCTACGAAAAGATACGCCGCGCCAGTGTCGGCCGGCCGCGCTTCGTGTTGCACGACGGCCCGCCTTACGCCAACGGCGACATCCACATCGGCCATGCAGTGAACAAAATCCTCAAGGACGTGATAGTACGCGCTAAGACCCTGGCGGGATTCGACGCGCCCTATGTGCCGGGCTGGGATTGCCACGGCCTGCCCATCGAGCACCAGATCGAGAAGCAGTATGGCAAAGGTATACCCGGCGACAAGGTGCGCGAACTGTCGCGCGCCTATGCCGCAGAGCAGGTAGAGCGCCAGAAGCGCGATTTCATACGCCTGGGCGTGCTGGGCGATTGGGATCATCCCTATCTCACCATGAACTTCAAGGCCGAGGCCGATGAGATGCGCGCGCTGGACAAGATGCGCGAACGCGGTCACCTCTACCGCGGGCTGAAGCCGGTGAATTGGTGCCTGGATTGCCACTCGGCGTTGGCAGAAGCGGAAGTCGAATATGAGGACAAGAAATCCGATGCCATAGACGTGGCGTTTCTAGTCGCAGATAACGCGGCGCTGAGCAGGGCTTTCGGTGTCGCCCTCGACCAGCCGGCGTATGCGGTGATCTGGACAACGACGCCCTGGACGCTGCCGGCCAATGAAGCGGTGTCTGTGCATCCGGAGCTGGTGTACGATTTGATCGATACCGACAAGGGCTTGTTGATATTGGCCCACGATCTTGCTGAGGTGTGCCTTACGCGTTTTGGACTTACTGCGACGCGCACACTGGCGACAGTCAATGGCTCGGCATTGGAGCACCTCAAACTAAGGCATCCCTTTCTCGAGCGTGAAGTGCCAATGATACTTGGCACACATGTCACGCTGGAGGCCGGCACCGGCCTTGTGCACACTGCGCCGGCGCATGGTGTGGACGACTATGTCGTCGGTGGCAAATACGGTTTGCCTATCCAGAATCCGGTGGGCGACGATGGGAAGTTCCTCGCGTCTACGCCGCTTTTTGCCGGATTGAACGTCTGGCAGGCCAATCCGAAAGTAATCGAAACACTGGGCGAGCGCGGCTTGCTGCTGGCGCACGAAAAAATCCAGCACAGTTATCCGCATTGCTGGCGCCACAAGACGCCCATCATCTTCCGCGCCACCACGCAATGGTTCGTCCGTATGGATGGTGAAACCGTGCAACCCACGTTGCGCGAGTCGGCCTTGAAAGCCATTGCTGAGACAACATTCTTTCCTGCCTGGGGCCAGGCGCGGCTGCAAGCCATGATCGCCAACCGTCCCGACTGGTGCATTTCGCGCCAGCGCAACTGGGGTGTGCCGATACCTTTCTTCCTCGATAAAGAAACCGGCGAGCCGCATCCCCGCACCAGTGAGTTACTCGAAGAAGTTGCCCAGCGAGTCGAACAGGAGGGGATCGAAGCCTGGTTCAAACTCGATGCGCGCGAACTACTGGGCGATGAAGCGCCCGAATACGAGAAGATGCGCGACACGCTGGACGTCTGGTTCGATTCTGGCACCACGCACTGGAGCGTGCTGCGTGGCAGCCACGCTAGCGACCTGAAGTGGCCCGCGGATCTCTACCTCGAAGGCTCCGACCAACATCGCGGCTGGTTCCATTCCTCGCTGCTAACGGGCTGTGCGCTCGACGGCCGTGCGCCCTACGCGGCCTTGCTCACTCACGGTTTCGTCGTGGATGGCAAAGGCCACAAGATGTCGAAGTCCAAGGGCAACGTCATTGCACCGCAAAAGGTGTCGGACACCCTCGGTGCGGAAATTTTGCGCTTGTGGGTGGCCGCAACGGATTATTCGAGCGAGTTGTCGATCTCAGACGAAATCCTCAAGCGAGTGGTGGAATCCTACCGGCGCATCCGCAACACCCTGCGCTTCTTGCTCGCCAATACTGCGGACTTTGATCCAGTGCGCGATCTGCTGCCGGTCGAGCAATGGCTGGAGATCGACCGCTATGCGCTGGCCCTGACACGGCAATTGCAAGGCGACGTGACGCAAGACTACGAGCGCTACGAATTCATCCGCGTGACGCAGGCTTTGCAGGCTTTCTGTTCGGAGGAGTTGGGCGCCTTCTATCTCGATATTCTGAAGGACCGACTCTACACCGCTGTGACGGATTCAAAACCCCGTCGTGCCGCCCAAAGTGCGCTTTGGCATATTCTGCAAACGCTGACGCGGCTGATGGCACCTATACTGTGCTTCACCGCCGAAGAAATCTGGCAGGTGCTACGCAACGATCCGGACGACAGCGTGATGTTGTCGACCTGGTACGCATTGCCGGCGAATGTCGCTGCGCCCGACGAGGAAGGCGCTCTGCTCGAGCGTTGGCGGCAGATACGCGAGGTGCGCGCTGAAGTGCAAAAAGTGCTCGAAGAATTGCGGACTACCGGCCAGATTGGTTCGTCATTGCAGGCGGAGGTTGAAGTTCGGGCGAGCGGTGCGAAGTACGAACATCTTGCCTCATTAGAGGACGATCTGCGTTTGGTGTTGATTTGTTCCAAGGCCACGTTGGTGAAAGCGGCCGATGCGGGCGCCGAAGGCATCGTTGCGGTACCGAGCCCGCATCCCAAGTGCGCGCGCTGCTGGCACTGGCGCGCCGACGTAGGAATAAACGCGGCGCATCCCGAGCTTTGCGGCCGCTGTACATCCAACCTGTTCGGTGATGGAGAGCGCCGCAGCTATGCTTAGAATGTTCTGGTGGATGGCTTTGAGCGTGATGGTGATCGCGCTCGACCAATTGACCAAGTTCTGGGTTGTGTTGTCGCTCGAATTTGGCCAGCGCGTGGAGGTCACGTCGTTCTTCAATCTGGTGCTGGTTTATAACGCCGGCGCCGCTTTCAGTTTTCTGGCTGATGCCGCTGGCTGGCAGCGCTGGTTTTTCGTGGCGTTAGCGCTGGTAATTTCCGGCTGGTTGATCGTACTGATACACCGGCACGTGGCGGAGCGCCTGCTGCCGCTGGCCGCGTCGCTGATATTGGGCGGCGCGCTCGGTAATGTCGTAGATCGACTGCTCTACGGTGCGGTTATCGACTTCCTCGATGTGCACGCGATGGGCTACCACTGGCCGGCGTTCAATCTTGCTGACTCGGCCATCACGCTGGGCGTGGTGTTTTTGATCTGGCAGCAATTCTTCGGGTCTAGCGGCCGCGAGCCACACGCCTGACTGAGAAAACCTCTATGAGCCAAACCGTAGTTGCCGACAGCCTGGTCACTCTGCATTACCGTGTTGCGCTGACAGACGGTACTGAACTAGTCAGCACTTTCAACACTACGCCGGCGACACTGCAACTCGGCGCGGGCGAACTTGCACCTACGTTGGAGCAGTGTTTGGTCGGTTTGGAGGAGGGCGGCGAGCGCCGTATTTTTATGCTGGACCCAGAGCAAGGCTTTGGCGCGCACAATCCGCAATTGATGCAACGCTTTCCGCGCAGCGAGTTGCGCGACCTGCCCGCGCAAACGGAACTCCAGGAAATGACGCTGATCGAATTCAAGGCGCCCAATGGCAGCACTTATACCGGACTCGTGCGCGAGTTGACGGCGGAGAGTGCACTGGTTGACTTCAACCATCCCCTCGCCGGTAAAGCCATCCATTTTGAAGTCGAACTGATCGGGATACTGTAATGGACATACTGCTCGCCAACCCTCGCGGATTTTGCGCCGGCGTCGAACGCGCCATTGAAATCGTCGAGCGCGCGCTGACCCTTTACGGCGCGCCGATCTACGTGCGCCATGAAGTGGTGCATAACAAATTTGTCGTCGACGATTTACGCAACAAAGGCGCGATCTTCGTCGAGGAACTCGACGAAGTACCCAATGGCGCTACGGTGATATTCAGCGCACACGGCGTGTCGCAGGCGGTTCGGCATGAAGCCGAAGGCCGCGGGCTACGTGTGTTCGACGCTACCTGCCCACTGGTAACCAAAGTTCATACAGCGGTCGCTCGCATGCGCGATGCAGGCCGCGAGATCATCATGATTGGCCACCGTGGTCATCCTGAAGTCGAAGGCACCATGGGGCAAGCCAATGGAGGCATGTATCTGGTAGAAACGGTTTCAGATATCGCGCAGTTGCAGGTGACAGACGAGAATCAACTCGCCTACGTCACCCAGACGACACTCTCGGTTGACGACGCGGCCACGATAGTCGCGGCGCTCAGAGCGCGTTTCCCAGCCGTCGTCGGTCCGAAGAAAGACGACATCTGCTACGCCACGCAAAACCGCCAGGACGCCGTCAAGTTCATGGCGCCGCAGTGCGACCTCGTCATCGTCGTCGGCTCACCCAACAGCTCCAACTCCAATCGCCTCCGCGAAGTCGCGTTGAATCGCGGCGTCGAGTCTTACCTGGTCGACAATGCCGGCCAAATTCAAGCTGAGTGGCTAACTGGCAAAAAGCACGTCGGCGTTACCGCCGGTGCCTCGGCACCGGAAGTACTGGTAGGTGAAGTCATTGAAAAACTGAAGAGCCTCGGCGGGGGCGCCGTGCGCCAATTGGACGGTAGTTTGGAGAACGTCGTGTTTGCGTTACCGAAAGAGTTACAGCTAATCGTTTAGCTGACTTGATCGCCCCCATCCCCACCCCCCAGTTCGAGCTTATATCCTGTCCAAGCCATTGATCGGGCGGCCTGGGCCGTTGGTCGGTGGTGCCTTTCTCTCGCATCTGGCCTGGGCTTTAATTCCAACTGGAAAGAAGGAATGGGCTATGAAAAACACCGGTTTTACATTGATAGAGCTAATGGCGGTCGTTGCCGTGATCGGTGTCATGGCGGCTATTGGTATGCCTAGCTTGCAAAATTTCATCACTAACAACCGGATTTCTGCCGAGGCCAACAATTTCGTCGCCGACATTGCTTTTGCGCGAAGTGAGGCGATCAACCGCGGCGCTACAGTGACCATCTGCCCATCTCCGATTGCGCCCAATAGTACGCCCCCTTATGCGTGTTCCGGTAGTACCGACTGGAGCATCGGTCGGTTCATTTATGTTGATACCGGTGTCATTGGCACGTTCGACGGTTCAGACGTAGTGTTGCGCGTGCGAGAAGCCGGCAACGGTGTCACCCTTGCCTCCGCATCGGGCACATTGTCGAGCATACAAATCACTGCGACCGGTAACAGCAACCAGCAAGACACGATGACGACCTGCCGCACTGGCTACTACGGTCGCACAAGTGTGTTTCAGCGCTCCGGGCGTGTATCCACCACTAGAATGGCCACGACATGCCCCTAGGATTGATTATGTTTTTGCGACCCTATCGTAGCCAGCAAGCTGGCTTCACACTGCTCGAAGTCATGATCGCGATCCTGATATTGTCCTTCGGCTTGCTTGGAATTGCGGGCTTGCAGATCAGATCAGTCAAGGTAAACCAGGGGTCTGTTTATCGTTCGGTCGCGGCCCTGCGCGCCAACGAAATCGCCGACCGCATGCGCGCGAACCCGGCGGGCTATATCGCGGGCAATTATTTCACCTATCTTAGTTCCACTGCTTTGCCAGTGGCTGGCGATGATCCAGGTTGTGCGGTGGAACATCCAGGCATCAGCGGCCTTGTTGCCCACACGCATACCGTTTCCTCGGATTGCTCTGCCGATAATCTCGCCAAGGATGACGCCTATATTTGGCGTGTCATGAACGCCGGTACCTTGCCTTCTGGCAGCGGCATCGTTTGTCGCGCCACGGATGCGCACACCACCACCGGTACGCCTGCCTCCACCGACTGCGACGCAGCAGGCAGTCGCGTGGTTATCAAGATCTGGTGGGACGATCAGCGCGCTGGCGGCGACGCCAACCAGATGTTTTCCACGGTGTTTCTGCCATGAACCTAAGAAATCGTAAAGGACAACGTGGCGTGACGATGGTCGAACTGATGGTGGCTATTGCGCTGGCCATGTTGATCAATGGCGCGGCAATCATGGTTTATCTCTCGGGAAAGCAGACCTACCAATTAAACGATGCTTTGTCGCGCTTCCAAGAAAACATGCGTTACGCCTCCTCCACGGTCGAATACGATTTGCGCCTGGCCGGTAATCTGGGTTGCAACAACGGACTTTATACAGCGCCCACCGGAGGAACGGCGGCCCTTCACGCGCGTGTCCTGCCAGCAAGCGTTGATACGAGTTTTCAGCAGGCGGTTATCGGTTTTGATGCCGCCATTCCCGCCGAATTGGTGGCGGGAGAGGTGGTTGCCGGTAGCGATGTTTTCAGGCTGCAGTTCGCTGCATCGAATTCGCGCGCCTTGACTGGGGCCATGGCTTCCACAAATGGAACCCTGAGCGTGAATGGCAGCACTTCCGACTTTGCCGTGAATGATGTGCTCATGGTCGCCGATTGCTCAGCGGGTGAGATTTTCTCGGCCAGCACTGTCGCAACGGGTGGTAGCACGGTGACGATAAGTCACGGCGGTGCGAAAAATTCCAACAGCGGCAACTTCGCCAAAAGCTATGGTACGGATGCCGAACTGATGCGCTTTATCAATCGCGTGTATTACGTCGGCCCCGTCGGCGGAACCAACATGCTGCTGCGCAAGACCTTGCAAGGGGGCGGCTTGGTAACCGAACAGATCGCCGAAGGCATCGAAGATATGCAAGTCCTTTATGGTTTGGACAGCACGGGCAGCGGCCAGGTTGGGCGCTACGTTACAGCGAGCAGTGTGCCGGACTGGAACACAGTGCGCAGTGTGCAGTTGTGTCTGCTATTCGTCAGCGCCGATAACGGTTTACTCTCCGTATCCCAGCAATACACCAACTGCCGAGGCGCTACGGTGACAGCACCAGACCGGCGTATGCGGCAGACAATGATTACGCTAGTGGCTTTGCGCAATCGACTCTGATGGACAAGCGGCAAGGATTATTGTGATGCAATCTATGAAAAACAAGGAATGCTCAGGTGTCGTCGCCATGCGGCGCACCGTTTTGAGCGGAGGCCGTCGCCACCAAGGTGGCTTCGCGCTGCTCCTCACCCTGGTTTTTCTGGTGTTGCTTACACTGCTCGGGGTGACCAGCATGCAAACGTCGGCGCTGGAAGAGCGCATGGCAGGCAATGCGCGAGACCGCAGCGTCGCTTTGCAGGCCGGAGAAACTACGCTGCGAGATACGGAAACGGCCGTTTATGTGGCTTCGATATGGGACTACTCATCGACTTGCGTCGGTGGATTGTGTTCAAAAGGCGCCGCGCCTGACTACCGGTCCTACGATTGGGCTGCCGGAACTCAGCACGCCGCACTCAGTAAAACTGTCGACGCCAACGGTTTAAGTTCCAGCCTGGCCGAAGACACTCGCTACTTTGTCGAGAACGTCGGCAAGATCAAAGTCTCCGGCAAGTTCGTGCCGACCTACCGCATTACCAGCAGAGCCACGGGGCAGAACGCCAACACACGGGTCTTTCTCCAGGAAACTTATTACATTCAGCAGTAGCCGGAATTGCGCGGCTATTTTCCGCGCGAGTTCGGTCTGACAAACAGGTGACGATATGAAAATCGGAAACTTCAAAGCGATTCGGGCGATTGTCGGTCTTATAGCAATCATCGCACTGGGGCCACTGATGTCGCCCCTTAGCCAGGCGGCCTTGAGCCTGCCTGACAAGCCACTCTTCGTTTCGGCGCCGGTGCCGCCTATGGCCATGCTGGATGTGACGCGGGATCACCAGCTTTATTACAAGGCCTACAACGACTTTTCCGATCTCGACGGCGACGGCGTGATCGAAACCACTTACAAGCACAGCTTCGACTATGCGGGTTATTTCGATTCCTACAAATGCTATAACTACGATACGGCGAGCACGCGCTTCGTACCCATTGCCACTAACACCGACAAGTACTGTAGCGGTGCGTGGAGCGGCAACTTCTTGAACTGGGTGGCGATGTCGCGCATCGATATCGTGCGCAAGGTGCTCTATGGTGGGTTGCGGTCGACGGACTTGAGTTCTGTGACGGTGCTGGAGCGAACCTATCTGCCTACGGATGCGCATTCCTGGGCCAAGTACTACGACGGTGCTGACGTTGCGCAATTGACGCCATTCACCGCCCTGACGGCGGCCCAGACCTACTCCAGCGCGTCCTCGCTGACCTTAAATTCCAGCTTATTCGTGCCGCGCACTGTGACTGCTGCGCTAACGAATTCTGGCACAACTGCAACGGCAACCCGCACGGCACACGGCTTCACGACGGGGCAGCAAGTGCTAATTTCCGGAGCCACCGCCTCTCAATACAATGGGATATTCACAATTACGGTCACTGCGGCGAACAAATTCACCTACACCATGACTTCTGATCCTGGAGGCGGTGGTGGGGCGTCGGCGACCATAGCACTTGTGGCACAGACCACGGTGAGCGGTTCGGGTTACCCGCTTGCAGTGGGAGACCAAGTCAGCTTGAGTGCGGATAGCTCGAACTACGCCACCGGTGTCGTGGTGCAGTTATATACCTCGCCGTCATCGGCTGCCGTCGACGTCATCACTAGCGGAACCGCCTATGTAGTGCTTGGCGACGCGAGCAAAAAGATTTCGCCAGTAGTTGTCGGTAGTGGTACCTATTCGACCTGGACCTTGAGCATACTCAACTCCACTGGCATCTCGTTTTGCAATACCACCTGGGCCGCTAGTAGCCAAGTCTCTACCACACTTAATACCGCTTTGTATCCGCCCTTGATTCGCGCCGCCAGAGGCAACTTTGCCTTGTGGGCCGCCAACGAGGGTTTGCAGTGCTATTGGGGTAATGAGGGACACAACAATACACAAAATGGCTTCTCGGGCGGCTTTCGTTCCAATGGCAATCGCTATCTGCGGTCTGGGCTCGCTGCCAGTGCGGAAAACCCGGATCCGGCCGCTCACGGTCTGGTGGTACCCCTTATGACCGGCAAAGCGGACTATAACGCGCGGGTGGAAGTCTGTAACTCAACGTTACTTGGCAAGGAAAATTGCAAACAATACCCCGGTGGCAACTGGAAACCGGTTGGCTTGCTGCAGCGCTATGGCGAGCCGGCCACTGCGGGCGCCGTACCCAAGATACGTTTTGGACTGATGACGGGTAGCTATGCCAAGAACATCTCGGGGGGTGTGCTGCGCAAAGCCATAGGCTTGCCCACCGATACCTACAAGGGAAGTATGGAAGACGAAATCAACTTCACAACCGACGGCACGTTTAAGAATCCGACGTACGGGATTGTCAAGACCATGGACAAGCTGCGGATGTATGGTTATGAATATAGTTCCGGTACGTATATCAGTAAGGACGGATGTAACTATCAGCAGATCGGCATTAAGTCTATCGGCGGTTCAACGAGCCAAGGCGATCCGGCAATTGAAGGCAACTGCTCCAGTTGGGGCGACCCCTTATCGGAAATTTATCTCGAATCGCTGCGCTATCTGGCTGGTAAGCCCAATGGCACCAGCGCCCAGACACCCAACTTTTCGTATACCGATGCCGGCAGCAAGGACAACGCGCTAGGCCTGAAACAGGCGGCCTGGAACAACCCGCTGACCAGCGACAACTACTGCTCGCCGCTCAATGTCGTGGTGTTCAATGCTAGTGCCTCGTCATTTGATGCCGACCAGATGGGTGGCTTCGCGGACCTCACGCCGAGTGGTGCAACCCTCGTTCCCACGGCATGCACCGACGCCTTTACGTGTACCAAGCTGGTGGGTGATGGCGAGGGGATTACGGGCGGCGGGACCCCAAAAACAGTACTGGCCGGTGGGACAGACGTCGTTGCTGCCGACGGGCTGTGCAGTGGCAAAGCAGTGAACGATTTGAGTGCGGTCCGGGGTATCTGTCCTGAAGCAGCCTCGCTCGAAGGGGGCTATCTGATTTCGGGCCTGGCCTATTACGCCCACCTCAACCAGATACGCAACAAGCCCACCCTGCCGGCTGCGGATAAGCGCTCCTACAAGGTAACGACCTACGGTGTGCAGTTGGCGACCAATGTGCCGCGCATAGCAGTGGACGTCGGCGGCAAGCAGATTATCATACAGCCGGCCTACCGCCTTGATCGAACTGACAAGGCCCCCTTACGCTATGGTACGGGAACCATCGTCGATTTTCGTGTCATCTCGAAAACGGCGACATCAGGGCTGTTCTATGTCAACTGGGAAGACAGCAATCAGGGTGGCGACTATGACCAGGATGTGATTGGGATCATTCGTTATGACGTCGTCGGTGCCAGCACTATCACGATCACGACGCAGGTCACGGCTGCCTCGAGCGGTTACCCGCAGGGTTTCGGTTATATCGTCAGTGGCACGACCCAAGACGGCCCCCACTTCCATTCGGGTATCTATGGCTTCAACTATACGGATGGTAAGACCATCTCCGTTTCCCCCACGACCAATGTCAATTTGTCGGGTGGCTGTAGTTCTTGCAACGACGATTCCGCAAGCGTTGCCCGCACAGCCACTTACACGGTGGGTAGCGCTACCGACATTGCACTAAACGATCCGCTCTATTACGCCGCAAAGTGGGGGGGCTTCGTCGATGGTGACGCTGACAATAAGCCGAGCGCGACGTCAGAATGGGATGCCAAGAAAGTGGACGGCACCCTGGGGGTCGATGGCCAGCCCGATACCTACTTCTATGTGAATAATCCGGGTGCGTTGGAAAATGCCCTCAACAACGCTTTTCTGGCCATTGTTAGTTCGTCGGCGGCCTCCGCCGTGGCGACCAACTCCTCGCAACTGCGCACCGGCGCCACAATCTATCAGGCGATCTTCAACCCGCTTAACTGGACGGGCCAACTGGTCGCCTACGGTGTCAATCCAACCACAGGTGCATTGATCACGCCTCCACAGTGGGATGCGGGTGTCGGCCCCGTCCCAACCAACAGCTTGAAGAAGCCTGATGCCAACGCGCGCGTCATCATGACCTACAAGCGCTCAAGTTGGACTGGCGCGACGTTCCGCTGGGCCGATATGGATGCCTCGCAACAGGCGGCGATTCAGGCTGCCGATACAGTGACGGTTGCGCAAGCCCGTGTTGATTATCTACGCGGCGACGACGGCAACGAAGGCCTGACCGCCGGCAAGTTCCGCGAGCGTCCGGTTACCAAGTTGGGAGATATATCCGCTTCCAACCCGCAATATGTCGGTACGCCGGAGGGGCAGTATGGCAGCGAGTTCTCGTTCTTTGATGCCTACAACAAACCTAGCTTCCTGACCTTCCGCAATGCGCACAAGACCACCACGCGTCCTGCCATGCTGTATGTGGGCGCCAATGACGGCATGTTGCATGGTTTCGACGCTTCCACGGGCGAGGAGAAGCTGGGCTTCGTGCCGCGTGCCATTTATGCGAATTTGCCGAGCCTCAGCTCACAAAGCTATACGCACAAATTCTTCGTCGATGGCTCCCCTCAGGCAGCCGATGTGGAATGGACAACCGACGTGTGGAAAACGCTTCTAGTCGGCGGCCTCAATGCCGGCGGACGCGGCATCTACGCGCTGGACGTGACTGACATCACCGCCTTCTCGGAAACTGCTCCGAATCCGGCCAACGTGGTGTTGTGGGAGTTCACCAACCTGGATGACAGCGACCTGGGGTATACCTACGGCGACCCGTTGATTGTCAAGATGAACAACGGCAAATGGGCCGCGGTGTTCGGTAATGGCTACAACTCAGATTCCGCACGCGCCAAGCTGTTTATCGTTTATCTCAAGAAAACCAGCCCGTACTCAGCTTGGACGGCGACTGACTACGTGAAGCTCGATACCGGCGTCGGTGATGCCGCTAGCATTAACGGCCTGTCCGGCGTCAATGCCATGGACATGGATGGCAATGGCACCGTAGATTTTCTTTATGCGGGTGACCTACAAGGTAATGTGTGGAAGTTTGATGTCAGCGATGTCGATTCAACCAATTGGGATATCGCCAGCATTAAAACGCTGGAAACCGACGTTTCTGGTATCAAGCAACCCCTATTTGTCGCTTGTGTCGATACGACCAGCCCCTGTCCGGCCGCAAAACGGCAGCCGATCATCACGCGTTTAGAAGTGGCCTTCCATCCCACGTTTTCCGACACCGCAATGGTCTATGTCGGTACCGGACGTTATCTGGTCAGCTCTGATGAGTTGGATACAACGGTCCAGACCTTTTATGGTGTTTGGGACAAGGGCGTGCGTTACGCGCGTAGCGACCTGCTGGTTCGTTCTTTCACCGATTCTGCGGACACCTTGACACGCACTGTCGCTGGTTCGGGCATCGACTGGAGTAGCACGGGCAAGAAAGGCTGGCTGATTGATCTCAAAGACCCGGCGAAGGCCGCTGCAGGAGAACGCGTCACTGGCAGGCCGACTTTGATCAACGGCTTCGTATACTTCAATACGCTTATCCCATCCAGCTCGGCTTGCGATTTCGGCGGTAGTGGATATTTAATGGGGCTGAATTTCGCCGACGGTTCGCAGAGCACCAAGCCTATCTGGGATACCACTGGAGACGGCAAGGTCGACGCCAGCGATGGCATCATTGCGGGTACCAAAGTCGGTGCGGTGCTAGGCGGTACCACGATCATTCGGCCGGGCATTCCGTTGGGAATTGCGGTGGGATTTTCCAACCCCACCAAACCGGAGGGGAGCGGTGGGACCAGTGGTGGTGGCACTGGCGGGACCGGCGGCACGGGCACTGTCGACACCAAGCCATCGGGCGTAGTGATGAGCCTCCCTGGGTCCGGTGGGAGCCGGATAAGCTGGCGCGAATTGACACCTGAATGAGGAGCCGATCATGAAACGAGCACAACGCGGTTTCACCCTCATAGAGCTGATGATCGTGGTCGCCGTTGTCGGCATACTGTCGGCGATTGCCTACCCTTCGTACACGTCATATGTGTTAAAGGCGCGGCGCGGCGATGCCAAGGCGGCGCTGACCGAGTTGTCTCAATGGATGGAGCGCAATTACACAACCAGCGGGGCCTACAACAAAGACTCTGGGGGCACCACCATCGTCACGGCTTCTCTGCCGTACGTTACGTCACCCAAGACCGGCACTGCAACGAATTACAATTTGTCCTTCACTGCTGCTCCGACGGCCAGCGCTTTCACGCTACAAGCCGTTCCCGTTGGCGGTCAGTTGAACGATCTCTGCGGGACGCTGACGCTAGACAATACGGGGGCGAAAACGTCAATCAAGGGAGGAGTGGCGGTCGCCGACTGCTGGTAGAGCCGCCTGTTTTCATCGCATCGAGCCCTGGCTTGCGATGCGGCAAGCGGGTTTGTGGGTATGCTGGCTTGATCGATCGTGACGATGAAACGTTTCTTGGCGCCACTCGTAGGCCATGTTCGTCACCAGCCGAATCGTTCATTGGTGTCTTCTGAGTCCCGATTCGCAGGAGCACTTTTCGTTTCTGCGGCCTTGCATGTCGCCATAGGTAGTTTCATGGGGCCGGCAGCCGGCTTGCCCGGCGGCTCGGCCGGTAGGATTCTTGCACAGCCGGCACATCGTTTACTTTTGTCCGTTACGCTGGCACGTTTGTCGCCCCCGGCGGTCGATCGCAGGCCGGCGATTAGCCTACCCGCAACCATCGCTCATGCGCAGCTACCCACTGAGGTGGCCCCGCCGGTAATTACACCGGCAGTCGAGCCTTCCGAACCTGTCGCCGGCGGCGCTGACGATGCTGACCCTGTCATCGGATTTTCTTTGCCCCGTTACTACGCCCCCGAAGAACTGACTCAGCGACCACAGGTTTTGCGTGACGTCCCACCGATACTCCAACGGGAGTGGCAGACGCGAGAACCCAAAAAAGCCGTTCTGCTTTTGCTAATCAATGAAACGGGAATGGTTGACAAGATCGAAGTGGAGGAATCGGCATTACCGGCGGAGTTTGAGCGTTTGACGCTACAGACCTTTGCCGCCGCCCGCTTCACAGCCGGAGAAATCGATGGGGTTCCTGTTAAGAGCCGCATACGTATTGAGGTTAAGCTCGAGCAAGCGCCGCTGCTGATACCCAATTGGGGCGATTGAGGCAATTTCGCTGAGGAGAGAAAGCGACGCCTTTGCGAATTGCTCCGGGGCGCGAGAAAACCTATAATTCGGCTCCCATGCTGTTGTAGCTCAGTTGGTAGAGCAACTGATTCGTAATCAGTAGGTCGGAGGTTCGACTCCTCTCAACAGCACCACACTATCTCCTTGATTTCTGGATTCATGGAGAAATTCGACGAGGTGCTTCGCAACCATTTCGTCGTCATCCCTCCTTATAGGGGACACTGGTGGGACAGTAGCAAAATCACTGTCCTTCAGTGCGGGTTACTAGGTCTCGCGGTACACGTTCCCAGTCAGTTCATTCCGGCTGTGCTGCATTTGCAGTACAGCTCGGGCTATGCGGCTTTTGCCGTGCACGACTATTGGAGAATCGCTATGGCGACAATCGAGCAACGCCGCACCGTGGACGGTGTCACTACTTACCGCGCAAAAATCCGACTGAAGGGCAGTCCTGCTCAAACCGCGTCGTTTCCGAGGCTCACTGACGCGCGTCGCTGGGTGCAGGCGACTGAGGCAGCCATGCGGGAGGGCCGCTATTTCAAAAACAGCGAGGCTAAACGCCACACTTTGGCTGACGCCATCGACCGTTACGTCCGTGAGGTACTCCCTCAGAAGGCTAATGCCGGTGCCGCACAGGCCACGCAATTCGAGTGGTGGCGGCAGAACCTCGGCAAATATCTGCTGAGCGACGTTACCCCGGCGCTGGTTGGTGAGTGGCGCACGAAATTGGCCAACGAGCCGATGGCGCCTCGCAGCAGGAAACCGAATCCCTGTCCGCCTGCGCGGCATAGAAGTCCTGCCACGTTGGTTCGTTACCTTGCTGCGCTATCGCATCTATTCACGGTGGCGGTACGGGAGTGGGGATGGATGGACGACAATCCAGTGCGCAAAGTGAAAAAGCCGCGTGAGCCGCTTGGTCGCGAGCGTTTTTTGGATGATGACGAGCGCGAACGACTTCTGGGTGCCTGCAAGAACGGCGATGACACACCCCTCTACACCGTGGTCGTTCTCGCACTGTCTACGGGCATGCGCCGTGGCGAGATGATGTCGCTGCGTTGGTGTCAGATCGACTTCACGAATCAGCGCATCACGTTGCACAAGACCAAGAACGGCGAGAGGCGCTCGGTACCACTGGTCGGGCTGGCGCAGGAACTTCTCCAGCAGTTGTCCAGAGTGCGTCGCATAGACAACGACATGCTGTTTCCTGGTAAGACGGCTGGGAAGCCTGTCGAACTGAAGCGTCCCTGGAACGCCGCCCTAGCGGTGGCAGGAGTTGCGAATTTCCGCTTCCATGATCTGCGCCACAGCACCGCTTCCTACCTAGCAATGAACGGCGCCACGATGATCGAGATCGCCGCTGTGCTCGGCCACAAGACGCTTCAAATGGTGAAGCGGTATTCACACCTGAGCGACGCACATACACAGCGGGTTGTCGAGGGCATGAACAGAAGGATATTCAACCATGGTTAATGTGGCGATTCCTGAAGATACAGATAGCGTCCGGAGTGGGCTTCTGGAGCAGATAGAGCGGGAAAAAAATGAGCGGATTGCACAGCAATCACCTCGCGATATGCGCTTGACCGAGGATTGTGCGCGTATGTTTTTGTCCAAGAGTTGTTTACTTAAGCACGAGGTAATGGCTCTCCTTCAAGGTGTAGCTCCGGACCCTAGTTTCAACGGTGCCCAGTATGCGTACCTCGATCCTGACCTTGGCGAGGAACCGGTTGCGCAAAGATTCTTGTCGGACGAGAAGGTGGGGACAGTTGCATACCCGATCCGGATTGAGGAACTCGTTGAGCGGCTGTTGCCCTGGTCAAGTGAACTTCCAGAGGTTGTTCAGATAGCACTAGAGAGTCGAAGGCCTGAATCCGCTGCCAGCCGTGACCTCGAAAAAGCAAGTTCGCGGAAGAATTCCGCAGCTTTCGCGATCATCGAGGTCGATCGCTGCATGAACGCCATTGTGGCCCTGCTCCGCGCCGTAGGTCGGGCACCAGACGGCAAGGAAGGCATGCCTGGCACCAAAAGGCCCTACAACGAATATCTGCGCAAACACTCCATTCGACTAGCCGAACTTGGTGACGAAAGTATTAGTGACTATCTGTCGCATTGTGGTTATCGGTGGCGCCAATCCGGTGGAGGTGGAGCAACAATAGATACCGAGTTACGACAGCTATTCGGTTTACGACAAGTTAAACCGCAAGAAAAGAATGATTGATTGGGGGTATCTTCATTTCCCTCGTCAAATATTCGGTGGGGGCAAACACCGAAAAATAAGGTGTTTTAAGTGGGGGTATTTTTAAATCTGAAAATACCCCCACTTCCCCAATTTCTACTCCTTGAGATAGGTGGGAGAGTCTCGCCATTCCTCGTCGTCAACCACCACACGACACGACGCGGGATCTTACTAAAGGAGAGAAAAATGGAAACAGCTATCCGTACTAGGTTGATCCCTGTTCCTGAATGGCCTAAGCAACACTCCTGGCCACCTATCGGTGGCCTACGTCATCTCATCTTCCACGCAAGGACAAACGGCTTCAACAACGTCCTCAGGCGTGTCGGCCGCCGCGTGCTGATCGACGAAGCGGCATTCTTCGAATGGGTGAGTAGCCAGGGAGGTGCGAAATGAGCAAGCACCCAGCCGACGGCACCTACGTCACGATCAGTGATCCCGCGTTCGACCCCACAGTACTACTCACTTTCAGGGACGCCACACCAGGGCTGACTGACGCGGACATTATGACAAAGGTGCGCTACGTTCAGCCAGACGCTCCCGAAGTTGCGCGCATGGGCGCAGGTTATACATGTAGATATATAAATCTCCGCGAGTCTATCCCCGACATGAACCATTGCTTGGCACTTTGGCCGGACGGGGTATTAGTAATCTTGTCGTTCTCGAAAGAATTTCGGAAACAGCGGTCCCTACAGCTTCTTCGTGCCTATCGCAATGGTCGACATGCGAAAGCGGCGCTTCAATTCTCTAACCAGCAGGCAATGGGGAGAACTTCATGAGTGACAACTGTCCCGATCTCGATATGGCGCAGCGCTTCCTGGATCTCCT
The DNA here is from genome assembly GCA_038322845.1 of Gammaproteobacteria bacterium. Lineage (GTDB taxonomy): Bacteria > Pseudomonadota > Gammaproteobacteria > Burkholderiales > Rhodocyclaceae > Desulfobacillus. Next base: position 2,139 of record JBBQGH010000019.1, on the reverse strand, counting down.
AGGCCCAGACGAAGATTTCACTTTTCAGACCTTCGCCGACAGGAAGGTTGATCCCGACCGCAGCGCGCTTCAGGGATGCAAGCCGCAGGCGTTACAAAGTGTCTGCCACGGCACTTTCGCGCAGCATGCCCAAACACTCGGCTATCTGAACCGGGCCGGCGCGGGCGTTTTTGTCATGGTGAATCGCGGCGACGGAATAATCCAGCCGGGTAGGAAGACATGCCGCACCAAGGACAACGTCGTCACAATCCGGTCGCTATTCGCAGATGCCGATGGCGTGCCGCTCTCGCCCATACTAGAAAAGTCTCCACCACCGCACATCCTCGTGGAGAGTAGCCCGGATAAGTGGCACCTATATTGGCTGACCACGGACACGCCGCTGGATGAATTCACGGCCCGGCAGAAGGCGATCGCCCAGCTGCTTGGCACGGATCCAGCCGTCAACGATCTTCCCCGAGTCATGCGGCTGCCAGGGTTCTATCACCAGAAGGGTGCGCTGTTTATGACCCGCCTTGTGGAAGATCTCGTTCTGTAAAAATACAAGGCCGGCATTCCGCTCGTAACGGTTTGCCGGCCCACATGCGGATAGACGCAGTTAGGAAAACCACCATGCAAATAATACTGGCAGAACGCGCCATGCCGTACGGCACCAATGAGCTTTTTGAAAAGTTCGGAATAGGCATTTCTCTCGCGCCAAGCCGTCGTGAGGCTCGCCCGACCAGGCGGCCAATCGCCGTCGATTCCGCCGCCGATACGATATACACCGGCAGTCGTAACAACACGCTGATGAGCCTGGGTGGAACCATGCACCACCGCAATATGAGCCGCAAGGCTATCCAAGCGGCACTCATGGCTACCAACGAGACTCAACTCGACGAACCTCTACCTGTTACTGAAGTGATACAGATAGTTGACAGCGTGATGCGTTATCCGACGGCGCCAGAAGACCGGCATGCCATCAGGGAAACATTTAACGACCTTGGCAACGCCAACCGCTTCGTCAAAATGCACAAGGCAGTGCTTAACTACGTCCTGGAGCGGGGCAATTGGATTGTTTGGCAAGACGACCGCTGGATCACCGATTATCACGGTGTTTACTCGATGGCGATGGTGAAGGTGACGGTCGACGCCATATTTCTGGAAGGAATCGGGCTAGACGACGTCGATTTACTGAGAGCCATCAGCAGACACGCCGCAAACAGCCACAACTCACCCCGTATCAAGGCCATGCTGGACTTGGCGACTCGTGACCCTCAGGTGTGTGTTCCAGCGTCGGTCCTGGACGCGGACGTCATGCGGCTGGGTTTGGCCAACGGCGTCCTGAACCTCACCACTGGGGGGCTTGAGCAAAACAGCCCCGAGCTGCGCATTACCCGCTACTCCGACGTGACCTACGACAAGAAGGCGAAGTGCCCCAGCTTTCTCAAGTTCCTGAACAAGATTTTCGAAGGCGACAAGGCAAAGATTGCCTTCATTCGCCGCGTCGTGGGGTACTGCCTCACTGGCCGCACCGACGAACAGGTGTACTTTTTCTTTTATGGTTTTGGCGCTAACGGCAAAACGACGCTGCTGCGCGTTATCGAAATGTTGCTTGGCAGCGATCTGGTCAAACAAACACCCGCCGAAACGCTGATGGCCAAGGCCCAGCCCAATAAGCAGTCGAACGACCTCGCGCGTTTACAAGGAGTGCGTGTCGTCATTGCCAACGAGGTGGAAGACGGAAGTCTGCTCGCTGAGGCGGTGGTGAAGCAGATTACGGGTGGAGACAACGTGACTGCCCGGTTTTTGCACAAGGAGTTTTTCGAGTATCGCCCTGAGTTCAAGCTCATCATCGCCGGTAATCACAAGCCAATCATCAAAAGCACCGATAACGGCATCTGGCGGCGGACGATACTGGTCGACTTTCCAGTGTCGATCCCGAAGGCGGAGCAAGATCCCGCACTACTGGAAAAACTGAAAGCGGAGTTGCCTGGCATTTTGAACTGGGCAGTCTCCGGATTGCGCATTTCGCGGAACGTGACCGCTGATTTCGCGTCATCGTGACCGATGGCGGAATGCTGCATGGATATGGCTAAATTTTACCGCAATCGGTCACGCTCGCCATGAAACGGCGGTCACGCTTTGGCGAAACGTCGGTCA